>NZ_JAJSAO010000005.1:0-508196 GCF_021729055.1 Microbulbifer zhoushanensis | reverse complement strand
CTGTATTTCTATACAGGTGTTAGATTCTGGTAAAGTCCAAAAGCCAATCACTCCGAGGCCGACAAAATCTAACAGTTTATTCAAAAGACGCATCTATATATCCATTCGTCGTCTATCTACAAATAGTGATGCGTGAGTGTTATCAGATAACTCATATTTTTCAATACATTAGAGCCTTTTCGAGGATGGCAGCTCAGGCAAAAACGTGATGCGTCTTGCTATCCAGCTGAGCCACTAACCCTTTCTTCTCCGAGAATGCGCTTTAAAATCAATAGATTAGAGGGGCTCCTCGGGCAGATACACGACGCGTCTCGTGATCTGGGTCTTTTTCCTGACGTTCCTGACTAATTTTGGGCTCGGCTCGCTATTGTGGGATACAAAAAAAGCGGGCTTTCGCCCGCTTTCAATACCTCTCTTCCTGTGAGCGACTACTTGTTGTAGTTGTCCCTGTTTATTGCTTCTTGGTTGTTCCTACTACCACTGAAGCGCACCGCCGGTCTGGTATTCGATAACCCGCGTCTCGAAGAAGTTCTTCTCTTTCCGCAGGTCCATGATCTCGGACATCCACGGGAAGGGGTTCTGGGCGCCCGGGAACTGTTCCTTCAGGCCCAGCTGGCTCAGGCGGCGGTTGGCGATGAAGTGGAGGTATTCCTCCATCATGTTGGCATTCATGCCCAGTACGCCGCGGGGCATGGTGTCGCGGGCGTAGGCCACTTCCAGTTCCATGCCTTCCAGGATCATCTGCGCCACTTCCTGCTGGAACTCCGGGGTCCACAGGTGCGGGTTTTCCAGCTTGATCTGGTTGATGACGTCGATGCCGAAGTTCAGGTGCATGGACTCGTCGCGCAGGATGTACTGGAACTGCTCGGCAACGCCGGTCATCTTGTTGCGGCGGCCCATGGACAGGATCTGGGTAAAACCGCAGTAGAAGAAGATGCCCTCGGTCACGGCGTAGAAGGCGATCAGGTTGCGCAGCAGCTCCTGGTCGGTTTCCACGGTGCCGGTCCTGAAGTTGGGGTCGCCGATGGACTGGGTGTGCTTGAGGCTCCAGGCGGCTTTCTTGGCTACTGAAGGAACCTCGCGGTACATGTTGAATACCTCGCCCTCGTCCATGCCCAGGGACTCCACGCAGTACTGGTAGGCGTGGGTGTGGATGGCTTCCTCGAAGGACTGGCGCAGCAGGTACTGGCGGCACTCCGGGTTGGTGATATGGCGGTAGATGGCCAGCACCAGGTTATTCGCCACCAGGCTGTCGGCGGTGGAGAAGTAGCCCAGGGAGTATTCCACGATGCGGCGCTCGTCCTCGGTCAGACCCTCGGGGTCTTTCCACATGGACACGTCCTTGTTCATGTTCACTTCCTGCGGCATCCAGTGGTTGGCGCAGCCGTCCAGGTATTTCTGCCAGGCCCAGTCGTACTTGAAGGGCACCAGCTGGTTGAGGTCGGCGCGGCAGTTGATGATGCGCTTCTCGTCCACCTCGATACGGGCGGCGCCCATTTCCAGCTCTTCCAGGCCCGGTGCCGGGTCCATGTCGGCTACGGCGGCCCGTGCCGCTGCCACGGCGTCGGAGGCCGGCGCGGTGGTAACGGTGGATTGGGCCGCGGGCGACGCCGGTGCGGCGTGGCTCTCATAGGAGACAGCCGGTTCGGACACCTGCTGTTGCAGTGTTTCCGGCGCCGGTCGCGGTTCAGTGCTTTTCTTTTCTTGTGACGGTGTTTCGAGATCGTCCCAGCTAAGCATATTGGCCTTTCCGTCTTTTCTGCTGCGTGAATTGCTGCGTGTGTTCGATTCTTGTTGCCCCGGTGTGGCCACCGTTCTGCGGGTTAAGTCAGTGCGCCGGGGGCGGGGTTTCGGAACCGTCCGCGCCAGGGAAGGCGCGGCCGGAGCTACAGGGATGTATGTCTGCGTTTCCGAAATCCCGTCCCCGGTGCGCTGACGCCACAGGGGTGGTCCAGGCACCAGGGCAGTATTTGTGTCCGGGTTATTTTTAACCCGGGCTGGTGCAGGGCTTCCTGCGCCAGATCAAGTTTGCGGTGGAATCGGGTTCCCACCATTCGGGTTTCGAGTGCTGCCACTCCCCGGTCCGTTACTTCCCGCGCTTCCCCCATAGAAGGGCAGGGGACCGGGGGCGCAGCTTATGGTCTTAGCCGCAGTGCGGTTAGACGCTCTCCCCCGAGAGACTTTACGGCACCTTCATAAATCTACTGCGCGTGCGCCTGGCGGCGTCCGGCGGTGCTGGTGCGCCAGCCCGGTCGGCATGCTCATGTATTACCTATACACTCCGCTGCCTCCGCTCCGGCGGCCACCACCAGCCACCCGCTCGCTACGATTTCTGAAAGTGCCTTTAAAGGTGCCTTTCAGGTTTCCCCTTGCGGGGAAACTACTACTTCTTACTGGCAGGCCTCGCAGTCCGGGTCGTCCAGGGAACAGGCCTGGGGTACCGGGGCTGCCTGCGGTTCGGCGGCCGGGGCGGCGGCTGGTGCTGCCGCTGCCGCGCCGTTGGTGGCGCCGGCGCTTACCGCGTTCAGGTTGCCACCGTTCACGGTGGATTTTTCCGTGCTGGTGGCGGCCAGGGCGCGCAGGTAGTAAGTGGTCTTCAGGCCACGGTACCAGGCCATGCGATAGGTCAGGTCCAGCTTGCGGCCGTCGGCGCCGGCGATGTACAGGTTCAGGGACTGGGCCTGGTCGATCCACTTCTGGCGACGGCTGGCGGCGTCCACGATCCAGCGCGGCTCCACCTCGAAGGCGGTGGCGTACTTGGCTTTCAGGTCCGCCGGCACGCGCTCGATCTTCTGTACCGAGCCCTCGTAGTATTTCAGGTCGTTGACCATTACCTGGTCCCACAGGCCGCGGTCTTTCAGGTCGTGCACCAGGTACGGGTTCACCACGGTGAACTCGCCGGACAGGTTCGATTTCACGTACAGGTTCTGGTACGTGGGCTCGATGGACTGGGAAACCCCGGTGATGTTGGCGATGGTCGCGGTGGGGGCGATCGCCATCACGTTGGAGTTGCGCATGCCCTGGGTTTTCACCTTGCTGCGCAGGCTGTCCCAGTCGAGGGTGCTGTTGGTGTCCTGCTCGATGTATTTCTCACCGCGTTGCTCCGCCAGTACCTTGATGGAGTCCAGCGGCAGGATGCCCTGGCTCCACAGGGAGCCGTCGTAGCTCTGGTACTTGCCGCGCTCGGCCGCCAGGTCGCTGGAGGCGGAGATGGCCTCGTAGCTGATGGCTTCCATGGTGATGTCCGCGAACTGCACCGCCTCGTCGCTGGCGTAGGAGATGCCGGCGCGGTACAGCGCGTCCTGGAAGCCCATCAGGCCCAGGCCCACCGGGCGGTGACGGAAGTTGGACTGGCGCGCGGTGTCCACGGAGTAGTAGTTGATGTCGATGACGTTATCGAGCATGCGCACGGCGGTGTTGACGGTCTTTGACAGCTTGGCGCGGTCCAGCTGGCCGTCTTCACCAATGTGCTGGGCCAGGTTCACGGAGCCCAGGTTGCACACGGCGATCTCGTCGTTCGCCTTGGTGTTCAGGGTGATCTCGGTGCACAGGTTGGAGCTGTGTACCACACCGGCGTGCTGCTGCGGGCTGCGCAGGTTGCAGCTGTCCTTGAAGGTGATCCACGGGTGGCCGGTCTCGAACAGCATGCCCAGCATCTTGCGCCACAGGTCCAGTGCACGCACTTTCTTGTGCAGCTTCAGCTTGCCCTCGGCGGCCAGCTGCTCGTAGTGCTTGTAGCGCTCCTCGAAGGCGGTGCCCACCAGGTCGTGCAGGTCGGGGCAGGTGGCCGGGGAGAACAGGGTCCACTCCTCGTCTTCGAACACGCGCTTCATGAACAGGTCCGGTACCCAGTTGGCGGTGTTCATGTCGTGGGTGCGGCGACGGTCGTCACCGGTGTTCTTGCGCAGCTCCAGG
Organism: Microbulbifer zhoushanensis; assembly: GCF_021729055.1. Classification (NCBI taxonomy): domain Bacteria; kingdom Pseudomonadati; phylum Pseudomonadota; class Gammaproteobacteria; order Cellvibrionales; family Microbulbiferaceae; genus Microbulbifer; species Microbulbifer zhoushanensis. The sequence goes on along the minus strand of NZ_JAJSAO010000005.1, from coordinate 504,281 downwards.
AATTCCTCGATATCCAGGTGCCAGGTTTCCAGGTAGGCACACACGGCGCCCTTGCGCTTGCCGCCCTGGTTCACCGCCACGGCGGTGTCGTTGGCCACTTTCAGGAACGGCACCACGCCCTGGGACTTGCCGTTGGTGCCCTTGATGTAGGACCCCAGGGAACGCACCGGCGTCCAGTCGTTACCCAGGCCACCGGCCCACTTGGACAGCATGGCGTTGTCCTGGATGGCGCCGTAGATGCCGTGCAGGTCGTCCGGCACCGTGGTCAGGTAGCAGGAGGACAGCTGCGGGCGCAGGGTGCCGGCGTTGAACAGGGTGGGCGTGGAGCTCATGTAGTCGAAGGAGCTCAGCAGGTCGTAGAACTCGATCGCGCGCTCGTTCGGGTTTTCTTCATTGATGGCCAGGCCCATGGCGACGCGCATGAAGAAGATCTGCGGCAGCTCGAAACGGATGTCGTCGCTGTGCAGGAAGTAGCGGTCGTACAGGGTCTGCAGGCCCAGGTAGGTGAACTGGTGATCGCGCTCGCCCTTGATGGCGAAGCCCAGTTTCTCCAGGTCGAAGGTGGCCAGGGCCGGGTCCAGCAGCTCCAGCTCGATGCCTTTTTCCACGTAGGCGGCCAGGGTCTGGCTGTACAGGTCTTCCATCTCGTGGGCGGTGGCGTCGTTGGCCACACCCAGGAAACGCAGGGCCTCGGCGCGCAGCTTGTCCAGCAGCAGGCAGGCGGTGGCGTAGGTGTAGTTGGGTTCCTGCTCGACCATGGTGCGGGCGGTGATCACCAGCGCGGTATTGATGTCTTCCTGGGAGACGCCGTCGTACAGGTTGCGCAGCGCCTCGCTCAGGATGGCCTCGCCGTCCACGTCCTTCAGGCCCTCGCAGGCCTCGGCGACGATGGTGCGCAGGCGGTCCAGGTCCAGCGGCAGCATGCTGCCGTCTTCCTGCTTCACGCGGATGCTGGGGTGGGTCTCAGCGGCCTGGGCGGGGGCTTCTGCCTGCTGGCCCTTCTCGGCGCGCAGGCGGGCGTGCTCCTCGCGGTAGAGGACGTAGTCGCGGGCGATCTTGTGCTCGCCGGCGCGCATCAGGGCCAGTTCCACCTGGTCCTGGATTTCCTCGATGTGGATGGTGCCACCGGAGGGCATGCGGCGCTTGAAGGTGGCGCTGATCTGGCCCACCAGCTCCTGCACTTTCTCGTGGATGCGGCTGGAGGCGGCGGCGGTGCCGCCCTCTACGGCGAGAAACGCCTTGGTGACAGCGACGGAGATCTTGCTGTCGTCATAGGGCACCACGGTGCCGTTGCGCTTGATGACGCGAACCTGTCCCGGCGCGGTGGCGGCGAGGGTGGTGTCGCTACCGGCCTGATCCCTGGAAGTGCCGTTTTCGGAAGGAACGGCCTGAGAGCGCCCTGTCTCTGTGTGCATGTAGATCTCCGCAAGTATTTACTGAGTTATTTCCGCTTGTTATCCGCGTCACCTGCGCGGCCTGTCGCGGGGTCCCCGTCGCCCCGGTTGCCCGTCCGTCACCGGTGGGTGCGGGCGGGGAGGGCGAACAGGCCGTGCCCCCGTCTGTGTCGTATTACCTGTGGCTCCCGGTCACCGACCTGTTACCTCTGGGCGCGACACATCCGGGTGCCGGTGGCGGAACAATGCCGCCCGGGTACCTCTGGATTCATCTGGAAAACTTCTGACTGACTGAGTGGCGCCAAACCGGTTGGCGCAGAGTCTTGACCGGCCCCTGTCAGCTTGGGGCTGTGTTGGGAGTAAAACCCTATATGTTGGGGTTGCCCCTCGACTGCGCAACAAGATAATGCGGTAGAGGCCGATTTTCAAGGCGGATAACTCGGGGGTTATCTGTGGATAAATTGTGGGTAGGCGGTGAAGGTCAGTAGCTACTCTGCCGCCAGCGCCCGCCGTTGCTGGTGGTGTCTAAAAGGTGACCAGCTGTGAAGAAAAGCCGGTGTTTTTAAGAATTTTTTTTAATAGTTTTGGGCCCCTAAATTAACCTGGGCAATAACTGTTTTGACCTGTGTAGTCAGTGAGCAAAGTGGTACTACGGCGTCCATTTTTGCGTGGCATTATGCGCCGATGAAGGGCGCGCCAGTGGCGTAAAAATCACCAGCTGTTTCGCACTGTTGATCATCTATGCCGGTTGTTTTTTGAGCGCCGGGGCGCGTTGGCCAAGGCGGTGGAAAAATAACCGGCCAGCTTCGGCCCGCCGTGCACAAAAAACGAACACCCGGGAATGCCTGCCCGCCGCCGGGGCGCGGCAAGTTACACGGGGCGGTTCACGCTTTCAAACCATTTCTGGCGCCAACATAAAAAAAGCGCCCGGCCGGTGCAACCGGCGCGGGCGCCCTGGGTTCACTACTGTGAAGGGTTACCGCAAAGGAATGTGACGCGGGAAAATCAGTTGCTGTTTTCCTGCAGGAATTCCATCAGCGCCTTCTGGGCGTGCAGGCGGTTTTCCGCCTCGTCCCACACCACGGAAATGTTTTCGTCTTCCAGCAGTTCGGCGCTCACTTCCTCGCCGCGGTGGGCGGGCAGGCAGTGCATGAAGATCGCCTCGCTGTTGGCGTGGCTCATCAGCTCGTGGTCCACCAGGTAGCCCTCGAATGCCTTGAGGCGCTGGTGCTGTTCGGTCTCCTGGCCCATGGAGGCCCACACATCGGTTGCCACCCAGTCGGCGCCGCGCACGGCATCTTCCGGCTTGCGCACGATAGTGACCCGGTCGCCGGCGCTGGCGACGATGGACTGATCCGGGTCGTAGCCCTCGGGGCAGGCGATGCGCAGCTCGAAATCGTACTGGCGCGCGGCGTTGATATAGGAGTGGCACATATTATTGCCGTCCCCGACCCAGGCCACCACGCGGCCGCTGGGGCTGCCGCGATGTTCTACATAGGTCTGGATATCCGCCAGCAGCTGGCAGGGGTGGAAGCTGTCCGACAGGGCGTTGATCACCGGCACCCGCGAGTGGGCGGCAAAGCGCTCCAGCACGTTGTGGCCGAAGGTGCGGATCATCACCATGTCCACCATGCGCGAGATCACCCGGGCGCTGTCCTCGATCGGCTCGCCGCGGCCCAGCTGGGTGTCGCGGGGGGACAGGAACAGGGCGCTGCCGCCCATCTGCGCCATGCCCGCCTCGAAGGAGACGCGGGTACGGGTGGAGGACTTCTCGAAGATCATCCCCAGTACCTTGTCGCGGAACGGCTCGGTGGTGATGCCCTGGGCGCGCAGCGCCTTCAGTTCAATGGCGCGCTCGATCACCGTGTCGAGTTCTTCCCTGTTCAGGTCCATCAGGCTGAGAAAATGTCTGGTCGCCATGGGTCTTGTCTCCCTTCTTTAATACAGGCGGTTTGTTATGTCTGTGCCGGTTGCGTCCCTCAGGCCGCCTGGCGGGCGAATTGCAGGACCAGTGTGCTGACAGTATCGGCCACGTGGCGGCACTCGCTGTCCGTGAGTGTCAGCGGCGGCAACAGGCGCAGCACGTTGCCGGCGGTGACATTGATCAACAGGTCGTGGGCGCGGGCCTGCTGTACCAGTTCGCCGCAGGGGCGGTCCAGCTCGATACCCACCATCAGGCCCAGCCCGCGGATATCGTGCACGGCCTCACAGCCACCCAGCTGCACCCGCAGCTGTTGCAGCAGGCTGGCCCCCAGTGAAGCGGCGCGCTCTACCAGCGCCTCGTTCTCCAGGGTTTCCAGCACCGCCAGGGCGGCGCGGCAGGCCAGCGGGTTGCCGCCGAAGGTGGAGCCGTGGCTGCCGGCGCCGAACAGCTGCGCCGCCACACCGCTGGCCAGGCAGGCACCGATGGGTACGCCATTGCCCAGTCCCTTGGCCGTGGTGACCACATCAGGGAGTATGCCGGCGTGCTGGTAGGCGAACAACTCGCCGGTGCGGCCGTTGCCGGTCTGGATCTCGTCCAGCATCAGCAGCCAGTGGCGGTCGTTGCACAGGTGGCGCAGGCGCAGCAGGTAGTCGCTGTCGGGGACGCGGATGCCGCCCTCGCCCTGCACCGGCTCCACCAGCACCGCGACGATATCGTCGTGCTGCGCCGCCAGTGCCTCGATGGCGGCGACATCGTTGAAGGGGACCCGCAGGAAGCCCTCCGGCAGCGGGGCGAAGCCCTGCTGGGCGGCGGGGTTGCCGGTGGCGGTGAGGGTGGCCAGGGTGCGGCCGTGGAAGGCGTGCTCCATTACCACGATGCGCGGGCAGGCCAGCCCGCGCGCGTTGCCCAGCTTGCGCGCCAGCTTGATGGCGGCCTCGTTGGCCTCGGCACCGGAGTTGGAGAAGAACACATTGTCCATGCCCGACAGGGCCACCAGCTTTTCCGCCAGCTGTTCCTGGGCGGGAATATTGTAGAGGTTGGACACGTGCAGCAGGGTGTGGGCCTGGTCCTGCAGCGCCGCGGTGACCGCCGGGTGGCAGTGCCCCAGGCCGCAAACGGCGATACCGGAGATGGCGTCCAGGTAGCGTCGGCCGCTGTCGTCCCACACGTAGTTGCCTTCGCCCCTGACCAGGGTCAGGGTCCTTTCGCCGTAATTCTGCATCAGTGCGGGGGTGGCCACTTTGCTGTCTCCTCCTGTTGATCTGCCTGTAGGCCTGTCGAGCCGGTTGCCGCAGGAAATTCGGCATTGTTGCCTTCAATCCGCAGTTTCCCCGGGTTGGCCGGCAATACTACCACAAGGATAGTGGCGGGATAGTCGCGGAGGCCGGGAATTGGCGTTTTTCGTATGCGGCTACACACTAGGGTACAATGCCGGCCAGCGCGCCACTGCCCCCGGCCGGCGCAGCGCCCAATTTATCGACCGGTACCACTACCCGAGGTTAGTTATCCCTATGGACACAATGGAGAACATCAAGCAGCAGATCGCCGACAACGCCATCCTGCTCTACATGAAAGGCAGCCCCAACGCGCCCCAGTGCGGCTTTTCCATGCGCGCCTCCCAGGCGCTGATGGCCTGTGGCAAGCGTTTTGCCTATGTGGATGTGCTGTCCAACCCGGATATCCGCTCTGAACTGCCCAAGTACGCCAACTGGCCCACCTTCCCGCAGCTGTGGGTGAAGGGCGAGCTGGTCGGCGGCTGTGACATCATCATGGAGATGTACGAGAGCGGCGAGCTGAAGACCCTGGTGGAAGAGGCCTCGGCCGAGAGCGAGGACGGCGAGTAAACCTTGCCGGTCCCCGGGACGAAAAAACCGCGGCCAGTGCCGCGGTTTTTTTATGCCCGCAAACCGGGCCGGTGCCATGTAGGCGGGGCAGGGCGCACACAAGGTGCGCCCCTACGGGGGGAACGAACCGATCCGGGGAATGATATAGGGGCGCACCTTGTGTGCGCCCGAGTGCCAGTGTCCACGAGGCCCGGTACCATGCCGGCCCGGCGGGATGACGGAGAGGGACTGTCTCTGGTGTTGGCAATGGACCCGGGTAACCCGGGAGAGGGATCGTAGGGGCGCACCTTGTGTGCGCCCGGGAAACAGCCCTTATTCGTCGGAGGCTTTTTCCATCTGGGTCTGCAGGTAGTTTTGCAGGCCTACCATGTCGACCAGCTCCAGCTGCTTTTCCAGCCAGTCCACGTGCTCTTCCTCGGACTCGAGGATTTTCTCCAGCAACTCGCGGCTGCCGTAGTCGCGCACGGATTCACAGTAGGCGATACCGTCGCGCAGGTCGGGGATGGCCTTGGATTCCAGCTTCAGGTCGCACTTGAGCATTTCCTGCGGGTCTTCGCCGATCAGCAGCTTGCCCAGGTGTTGCAGGTTGGGGATGCCCTCCAGGAACAGGATCCGCTCGATGAGCCAGTCGGCATGTTTCATTTCATCGATGGATTCTTCGTATTCCTTTTTGCCCAGCTCTTTCAGGCCCCAGTTGTCATACATGCGGGCATGCAGGAAATACTGGTTGATGGCCACCAGCTCGTTGCCCAGTGCTTTGTTGAGGTGTTCGATGACCTTGGGATCGCCTTTCATAGCTTTTGCTCCTGTGCCCGCGATGCCGGGTGTGCACCCGCGGGAATATCCTGTTGTGAGTTGTGTGCTTCCGCGCCGCCAGTCAGTTATCAGTAATTTTATTGTAGGGTCGGTAGCGCATATGCGGTGGAGTTTGCGGTGCTGTCAGCGGCAAGTCAAGGGAAGCGAAAATTCACGCAGACACTGTATATAAAGGGTGAAACACAAATTTGGCCGAAAAGCGGAACGAAAATGATTCCTCTTTAGATGCCCTTCGAAAACCTTGTCGATAGTCATTTTTATTTACTGTGCGCGGAAAAATGCCGGGCGCAGGTTGGCGGGGCAGGCAGCGGGACTTTTATTTGGTCAGCTGCTAGTTGGTGAGCTGCGCGGCGATTTCCTCCACGCGGGATTTGATCGCCTGCAAATCGTTGCTGCTCTCGATAAAGGTTTCGCAGTCCTCTTCCAGCTGCCGCACATAGGCGAGCATGGCGCGGCGGTCCTGCCCGCGGCCGCAGGCACGGCTCAGGCGCAACAGGGAATTCAACAGGTGCCGCATGAATACACCATTGGCGCGGCCGTGCTCACAGATTTCATCGAGTGAGGCATCCAGCAGGTCGGCGAAGGTCAGCTCCCGCGTTACCAGGCGCAGGCGGCCGAGCTCATCGGTAAAGCAGTTTCCCGGTTCCGGTCGTTGCAGCACCGTGCCCAGTCCCTCCACCAGTCGATCGACACAGGTATAGGCGGTGAACGGATCATTGACGCCCGGCGACAGCGCGCGCACGGCAATCTGCGACAGCTGCCGGATGGAAAAGACAATATCCTGTTCGGCGGTTGGCTGGGAGCCGATTTCCACCGCCGAGTGAATGCCGGTGAGCAGCGAATCCATATCGGCGGGTGAGTCGAAGATGCGCCCGATGACACCCCAGTGATTGACGTAGGCTCCCGCGTGGCAGGTGATCTGCAGGCAGCAATCGTATTTCTCCGCCAGGGCCTGCAGGGCCGGGCGGTTGACCAGTTGCACATAGCCGCCGCTGCCGCTGGGGATATTGATCCAGCCCTGGCCCAGTTCCAGGCGGTCCTCGTCGAATTTCTGCCCTTCCATATCTTTCGGGGACTGCGGGTATTCGCGGTCGATCGCGCGATGGAACTCCTGGTTGATCTGGTGGGTGATGTTGTCCACCTGGATGGTGAGCGCCACGTTATGGATGAAGTACACCAGGAACAGGATGCTGGCCAGGGCCAGCAGCATGGCCACATGCACGGCCAGGTCATAGTTGCTGACGTTGTCTTCCAGCGTATCGATGCTGCGGATGGTGACCAGCGCATAGACAAAGGAGGCGAGAAAGATCCCCAGTGCCACCTGGGTGCTGCGGTCGCGGACAAAATTGCGCACCACGCGCGGGCCGAATTGGTTAGAGGCCAGTGTCAGTGCCACCACCGTAATGGAAAAGACGGTACCGGCCACGGTAATGGTGGAAGAGGCAATAGTGGAGAGCAGGGCGCGGGCGCTGTTGGCGTCGCTGATGCTGAGCCAGTCAATCCCGGTAGCGCCGGCGACATCGACGGCGCTGTCCAGTAGCCGCAGGCCGATGGCGAGAAGTATCGCCAGCACAATCATGCTGGCCGGCACCGTCAGGAAACTGGTGCGCAGTTGTTCACCCAGGTGCTGGAGGGAATGCCGCATGCTGTCCCACTGGTGGCCGTGCAGGTTTCCTTAGCTTAGTGCACCGGCAGTGACTGTTGTCGGGGCCATTATCGGCGGCGGCAACCTGGTGTGATGGCTTGTATGCAGTAAAGGATCAGGGCCGGGGGAGCGAGAGGGGAAGGCCTGGGAGCGGGGGAGGGAGCGGGCGACCACGGGGGGTGGCCGCCGGATTACATCAGCTGGCGGAATAGAACAGGCCGCTGTTGGCGTTGGCGATAACACCGCCACTCATGGTTTCTTCGATGATCTCCTGGGTGAGCTCGGCACAGCGGCCGCACTGCGAGGATACGCCCAGCTGGCGACGCAGGGCCTTGACCGAGGTAGAGCCGTCATACACGGCTTCCTTGATCTGGCGGTCGGTAATGCCTTTACAGATACATACGTACATGGCTGCTTCTACCCTGTGGCGCACAATGCCCAAATAAGAACGATGTGTGGATCGTATTGCAATTGAGAATGAGTGTCAATAAGGTTCCATGAATGCATGGTTTTTATTCTAGTTGGCTAAAACATGACCCACAGGGCAATTGTCGCGAAACCCTGACCGATGGGTCGGGCCCCGCCGGGGAGTCCGTCGGCACACCGGCATGAATTCAGGCCCCGGGCATTGAATCCATTGCTATCGACACCATATAAATTTTCTATGGGACTGGCCGGGGTGGCTGTGTATCATTGCGGCCCACTATCAATTCCATGGCAATTTATTACTCCTGTATATAAATTGACCGTTTCGACATTTTAATTACCAATCCAACACTGGAATGAGGAGGCTCTTATGGCAGTTCTGGTAGGCAAACCTGCTCCGGACTTCACCGCTGCCGCGGTACTGGGTAACGGCGAGATCGTTGAAGACTTCAACCTGGCCGAGACCATCAAGGGCAAGAAGGCTGTGATCTTCTTCTACCCGCTGGACTTCACCTTCGTATGCCCGTCCGAGCTGATCGCTTTCGATCACCGTTTCGAGGAGTTCAAGAAGCGTGGCGTCGAGGTGATCGGTGTTTCCATCGACTCCCAGTTCTCCCACAACGCGTGGCGCAACACCTCCGTCAACGATGGCGGCATCGGCCCGGTCAAGTACTCCCTGGTTGCCGACGTGAAGCACGAGATCTGCCAGGCCTACGACGTAGAGTCCGAGGGCGGTGTAGCCTTCCGCGGCTCCTTCCTGATCGACGAGGAAGGTGTGGTACGTCACCAGGTAGTCAACGACCTGCCGCTGGGCCGTAACGTGGACGAAATGCTGCGTATGGTCGACGCCCTGGCGTTCCACCAGGAGCACGGCGAAGTCTGCCCGGCGGGCTGGCAGGAAGGCGACAAGGGCATGAACGCCTCTCCGGAAGGCGTTGCCGCTTACCTGAGCGAGAACGCTGAGAAGCTGTAAGCCTGATGCGTCCTGGCGCCCCGGGGCATCCCGGGGACGCTGCTGAAGGCCAGAAACCGCCCCCGGGCGGTTTTTTTGTGCCTGGGGCACACTTCAGCAGCGATGCGTCGCACGCGATTTGTGATTACAATGTCGCTGTTTTCGTGACAGGCAGCACAGCCGGAGAATTTTTCCGTTCGCTGCTAGTCTTACACTTAAACACTGTGACCTGCCGCGGCGGCCTGAAGTACGGCAATGAAATCCTTGATCCATACCACAATCTGTCTCTGCTGGCGTCGACCGGGTGCGGTCCGCTGGTGCCTGCTCCTGATGCTGGCCGGTCTCTGGCTGCCCGCCACGGCGGCGGATATCGATGCCAGTGCCCGGCAATTCGATCGCTATTTCCATAGCCTGATGAAAAAGAACGGGATCCCCGGTGCCGCCTACGTGATCGTCAGCGGCAACGAGGTGGTGGCCATGGATACCCATGGCGTGCGGGTCAAGGGCAAGCGGGCGAAGGTGGATAACAACACCGTGTTCCGCCTGGCCTCGGTCTCCAAGACCTTCGCCTCCAGCATGGCCGCGGTGCTGGAGCACGAGCAGAAATTCGACTGGGGCGACAAGGTGGTGCGCTATGTGCCGGAGCTGCGCTTCAAGACCCCGTCCCTGTCCAAGCAGTTGCAGGTGGAGCACCTGCTGAGCCACTCCTCGGGCCTGACCCCGAATGCCTATGACAACTACCTGGAAGATGACCAGCCGCTCAGCAAGATCCTGCCCAAGTTCGCCAATATCGACCCGCGCTGCACCCCGGGCAAGTGTTACGGCTACCAGAATGTCCTCTTCAGCCTGATCGAGGATGTGATCCAGAAGGCCACCGGGGTGTCCTACGAGCGCCAGCTGGACAACCGTTTCTTCTCCCCGCTGAAGATGGACAATGCCTCCCTGGGCTGGGAGCGCTTTATGGCGTCGGACAACCGCGCCGCGCCCCATGTGCAGACCGGCCGCGGCTGGCGCCCGGTAAAAGTCGAGAAGGAGTACTACTACGCCGGGCCGGCGGCGGGCGTGAACGCCAGCATCTCCGATATGGCCCAGTGGCTGAAGGCACAGATGGGCTACTACCCCAAGGTGCTGTCGCCGGAGGTGATCGCCGACATCACCACCGAGCGGGTGGAGACCCGCCGCCACATGCGCCACCGCATCTGGCGTGACTACCTGTCCCATGCCGGTTACGGTCTGGGCTGGCGCCTGTATACCATCGGCGACGACCGCATCATCTACCACGGTGGCTGGGTGGCCGGATTCCGCGCCGCCGTGGCCTATTCGGAGAAGCTCAAGATCGGCATTGTTATCCTGATGAACGCCGAGTCGCGCGTCATCTCCGACCTGACCGCCAATTTCGTGGTGGATATCACCGGTAACGGCAACCTGGCCACCGCCCTGGCCGGCGAGTAGCGACTTCCCGGTCTGCTATTCCCCTCTCTTCCCCGGCCCCACGGCCCTTGAAACCGCGGGCCGCGGCCCAATATAGCCCCCTGTTCAGAATGAAGTGACAGGGGAGACCTATCCATGACCGTCGAGGCCCAGAAAGAGAGCCACGGTTTCCAGACGGAAGCCAAGCAGCTACTGCACCTGATGATCCACTCGCTGTACTCCAACAAGGAGATTTTCCTGCGCGAGCTGGTATCCAATGCTTCCGACGCCGCCGACAAGTTGCGCTTTGAGGCGCTGGCGAAGCCGGAGCTGCTGGAAGAAGATCCCGACCTGCATATTCGCATCGAGTTCGACAAGGACGCCGGTACCCTCACCATTTCCGATAACGGCATCGGCATGAGCCGCGACGAGGTGATCGAGAACCTGGGTACCATCGCCCGTTCCGGCACGGCCAGCTTCCTGCAGAACCTCACCGGCGACCAGCAGAAGGACGCCCACCTGATCGGCCAGTTCGGGGTGGGTTTCTACTCCGCCTTTATCGTCGCCGACAAGGTGGAGGTGTTCACCCGTCGCGCCGGCGCCGATACCGCCCAGGGCGTGCACTGGGAGTGCCACGGCGAGGCCGAGTACACCGTCGAGAACGTGGAGTGGCCGCAGCGCGGAACCCGCGTGGTGCTGCACCTGAAAGATGACGCCAGCGAATTTGCCGATGGCTGGCGCCTGCGCTCCATCATCAAGAAATACTCCGACCACATCGCCATCCCGGTGGAGATGCTGAAGGAGGAAGCGCCTGCGGCCGGGGACGAGGAAGAGAAACCGGAAGACAAGGCGCCGGAGTTCGAGGCTGTCAACGCCGCCCAGGCCCTGTGGACCCGTCCGCGCAGCGATATCAAGGCCGAGGAGTACCGCGAGTTTTACAAGCATATCGCGCATGACTTCGACGACCCCCTGACCTGGAGCCACAACCGTGTCGAGGGTACGCTGGATTACACCAGCCTGCTGTATATCCCCGGTCGCGCACCGTTCGACCTGTACCAGCGCGATGCCTCCCGCGGCCTGAAACTCTATGTGCAGCGCACCTTTATCATGGATGACGCCGAGCAGTTCCTGCCGCTGTACCTGCGTTTCGTCAAGGGCGTGCTGGATTCCAACGACCTGCCGCTGAACGTGTCCCGCGAGATCCTGCAGAAGGACCGCAACACCGATGCCATCAAGAGCGCACTGACCAAGCGCGTGCTGGACATGCTGTCCAAGCTGGCGAAGAAGGACGCGGATGAATACCAGAAATTCTGGAACCTGTTCGGCAATGTACTGAAAGAGGGTCCGGCGGAAGACTTCGCCAACAAGGAGAAAATCGCCAAGCTGCTGCGTTTCTCCACCACCCACACCGACGAGCCGAAGCAGGACCAGTCCCTGGAGGATTACACCGGCCGCATGCAGGATGGCCAGAAGTACATCTACTACGTGGCCGCCGACAACTTTGCCACTGCCAAGTCCAGCCCCTACCTGGAAGTATTCCGCAAGAAGGGCATCGAGGTGCTGCTGCTCACCGACCAGGTGGATGAGTGGTTCGTGGGCCATATGACCGAGTTCGATGGCAAGCCGTTCCAGGACGTGGCCAAGGGCGCACTGGACCTGGGCGAGGCGGAGACCGACGAGGACAAGGCCGAGCGTGAGAAGGTGGAGAAAGACGCCGGTGCGCTGGTGGAGCGGGTCAAGGAAGTGCTGGAAAACCGCGTTGAGGACGTGCGCGCAACCACCCGCCTGGTGGATTCACCGGCGTGCCTGGTGGTGAGCGAGCAGGACCTGGGGCCGCAGATGCGCCGCATCCTCGAGCAGGCCGGCCAGTCCCTGCCGGAAGCCAAGCCGATCTTCGAGCTGAACCCCTCACATCCGCTGGTGCAGCGGCTGGACCAGGAACAGGATGAGGACCGCTTCGCCGACCTCACCAATATCCTGCTGGACCAGGCCAACCTGGCAGCGGGCAACCAGCTGACGGACCCGGCCGATTATGTGCGCCGCCTGAACGCGCTGCTGCTGGAGCTGAACACTTAAGGCAGCCGCTTCGCCGCTTGCGACCGCCGGTCCCGACTGAAAGGGCCGGCGGTTTTTATTTTCCCGCACCCGCGCCGGCCTGGCGCCGCGCTCCATGTACCCCCGCCCTGTTTGATTTTTGCTCGATTTGCCCCCCAGGTCACACCGCCTGCGCGGAAACTGACCGATAATCACTTTTTTTTCCCGCCCGCGTTGGGCTGGGCCAGCTCGACCTCTATAATCCGCTCGACGACAACAACTACCATTCCCTTACTCAATTCCATCGGACAGGTATGACACAGACGGAAACTTCTAAGCCCTTTTCCATTGCCGTACTGGGCGGCGGCAGTTTCGGTACCGCGATTGCCAATATTGTCGCCGGCAACGGCCACGATACCCGCCAGTGGATGCGCGACCCAGAGCGTGCGGAGAGCTGCCGCAACCTGCGGGAGAACCGTTATTACCTGCCCGGTGTCACCCTGCACCCGGAGCTGAAAGTCACCAGCGACCTGGAGGAAGCACTGGCCGGTTGCCAGATTGTATTCGTGGCGATTCCCAGCAAGTCTTTCCGTGAGGTGGTGCAGCGCGTTGCCCCCATGCTGGACACCGGCACCATGCTGATTTCCACTACCAAGGGTATCGAGCATGACAGCTTCCACCTGATGAGCGATATCCTGCGCGAGGAAACCACGGATATGCGTGTGGGGGTGCTGAGCGGCCCGAATTTTGCGAAAGAGATTGTCGCGGATCACTACACCGCCACCGTGATCGCGAGTGAGGACGAGGAACTTTGCAGCACTATCCAGAAAGTGCTTCATTCCGAGACGTTCCGGGTCTACTCCAGCAACGACGTGTTCGGCGTGGAGCTGGCGGGGGCACTGAAGAATATTTATGCCATCGTCACCGGCATGGCAGTGGCGCTGGATCGCGGGCAGAACACCATCAGCCTGCTGATCACCCGCGCGCTGGCGGAAATGATGCGCTTTGCCGAGGCGATGGGAGCCGATCCCATGACCTTTATCGGGCTAGCCGGGGTAGGGGACCTGATCCTCACCTGTTCCTCGGACCTGAGCCGCAACTACCGGGTGGGTTACCTGGTGGGACGGGGCCGGGCCCTGGAGGAGGCTGTCGCAGAAATCGGTCAGGTCGCCGAGGGCGTGAACACGGTTCGGCTGATTAAGCACAAAGCGGATGAATTGGGCGTCTACATGCCCTTGGTTTCCGCTATTCACGCCATATTATTTGAAGAGCGCCCGATCCCGGAGGTAATACGCGATTTGATGTCGGGCGCGCAAACGTTCGATGTAGCCTATTCGGCTAAACCCTAGGGGCAAAGACAATATGGATAATGAAGAACTGAAAAAAAACATCACCTCCGGCAACCACTGGATGCGCCTGTTGTACATGGTGCTGTTCGTAGTGCTGCTGGAAATCGCCGGCTTCGTCATGCTGGCGGTGGTGATACTGCAGTTCCTGTTCTCGATTCTTTCCGGCGGCCCCAATGACAACCTGCGCCGCCTGGGGGACCAGATCGCGTCTTTCGTGTACCAGACCCTGCAATTCCTGGTGTACAACACCGAAGAGAAACCTTTCCCGTTTGCCGAGTGGCCCGAGTCCGACATCGAGGACCTGTCCGGCTATGAAAGTGCCGAGGAAGTAAACGGCGAAGTGGTCTCCGAAGACGATGAAGAGCCCCAGGGGCAGAGCGTGTACGATCCCATCTCCCTGGGTGCCGGGAAGGACGAGGGCGAAGACAAACCCGCCGCATCCACCAGCAAGGGGGCGGCCAAAAAGAGCGCCTCCGGCGGCACCGGCAAGGGCAGCTCCAGCAAAAGCAGTTCGTCGAAGTCCAGCTCTTCGAAGTCCAGCTCGACCAAGTCCAGTGGATCCGGCAGTTCCACCAAAAGCAGCGACAAGGCCGGCGCCGACAAGGGCAAGGAGCCGGAGAAGGAGACCGGGAAGGACGACGACAGCGACAAGTAGTCCGTAGCCATCCGGCGGGGCTCACCCCCCCGCCAGTGGCGAAACAGGGAGGTTCAGCGTGCAGCTACTGATATTGCGCCACGGCGAGGCCGAGCCGATGGTGGGCGAGGACAGTGAGCGCCAGCTTACCGATCGCGGCCGGGCACAGGTGGCCTGGATCTGCGACCGACGCGCCGAAGAGCTGGCGCAGGTGCGCGCCATCTGGGCCAGCCCGTTTGTGCGTACCCAGCAGACCGCGCAGATTGTCGCCGGCCGCCTGCGGCAGCCTGTGGACACCCAGCCCCTGCTGGTGGGCGATACCGATCCGCGGGAGGTGCTGGAAGCCCTGGGCCGCGCGGCACTCTTCCCGCTGCTGCTGGTGAGCCACCAGCCGCTGGTGGGCTCCCTGGTCAACGGCCTCTGCGGCAGTCCCGGGGCACATCCCATGGGCACCTCCAGCCTGGCCTGCCTGGAAGCCGAGGTCTGGGCCAACGGCTGCGCCGACCTGTCCTGGCTGCAGCACCCGCAGGTCTAGCCGGGACGCCGCACCATTCGTCCTGTCCCCGCGTCCACTCTCGACACCCATGCTGGCCACGGAGGTCATTGCCGGTCCCGGTCGGGCCCGGCACTATCTGGTGCTGGTTTCTAACGATGTTGCCCCATGACTGAATCCCCGCGCGAAATCACCCTGGAATTCGATCACAAGACCATTGCCGCCCGACGCTGGGGCGATCCCGATGGCGTGCCGGTGCTGGCCCTGCATGGCTGGCTCGACAACTGTGCAAGCTTTGACCGGCTGGCGCCGCTGCTGGGCGGGATCGACCTGGTGGCGATCGATATGGCCGGCCACGGGCAGAGCTACCATCGCTCCCGGGATGCCAATTACAACATCTGGGAGGAAGTGGAAGACGTGATCGGGGTGAGTGAGGCACTCGGCTGGCGCCGGTTCTCCCTGCTCGGCCATTCGCGCGGGGCGGTATCTTCCATGCTCACCGCCGGCACTTTCCCCAACCGCGTGGAGCGGCTGGCCCTTGTGGATGGGCTGGTGCCGCCGCCGGCCAGGGCGGAGGAGGCACCGGAGAATCTTGCCCGTGCCATCGCCCAGCGCGCCCGTTATGGCGCCGTGCGACCGCGGCAGTTCACCAGCCTGGCCGAGGCCACCGAGGCGCGCCGCAACGGTATGTTCAAGTTGAGCCGGGAAGCTGCCCGCGCCATCGTCGAGCGTGGCACGCGCGCCAGTGCTGACGGTTTCACCTGGAGCAGTGACCCGCGCCTCAAGGCCACTTCCACCGGCAAGCTCACCAGTGACCAGGTGCGCGCTTTCCTGGAGAGTATCCAGCAAGCGGAGATTCCCGTGCGGCTGGTGCTGGCAATGGATGGTATCGAGGGGATGCCCGAGAGGATGCGGCCACTGCTACAGCAGTTTCCCAATATTACCGTGCGCGAGATGCACGGCGGCCACCACCTGCATATGGAAGAGGGCGCGGAAGAAATCGCCGAGTGGTTCGGCCCCTTCCTGCGCGGCGAATGATCCCGCGCCTGTTCTGCCCCTGCGGTCCGTCCGGTTTTGCGATTCGGTAGGTTTGCTGAGGCTGCAGCGAGATAGTCCGTAGGGGCGAACCTTGTGTTCGCCCTCTCAAGCAAGGGGATTCCTTCCTGCCGTCCCGGGCGCACACAAGGTGCGCCCCTACGGTCCCGGCCGTTCGTCCGGTGTCACCATTTTTGTCATCCCGGATGCCGGCAAGGGGGATAGGGGATGATGTTTACACCGTGGGTGTCGTGGCGCCCGGGCGCATTCAGGGGCCGCCCTTAAATTTTTTCCTGTCGTCATTGCCACGAACTGTGTAGGGGCGCACCTTGTGTGCGCCCAGGGCTCGTCAGGATGCTTTTGCGTTGTCCGATCCGGTTTCGGGTTCTCGAGGTGGCCGGGGTTGGGCGAGGGGATGGGGGGCCACCCGGGCGCATACAAGGTGCGCCCCTACGGGCCTGGTTCGGGCAGGTACCCGTAGGAGCGGCCCCTGGCCGCGAGACCACAGGGTTGGATGGCTAGCAGGCGTCCCGGCTCAGAACGGCAGGCGCTTGGAATAGCAGCCCTGGTCCATCTCCCGCACCTCCACCGTGACCGCCGGCACACCGTCGGCGAACTGGCACAGGGCGTTGAAGACCGCGGAGCTGAGCTCTTCCCGCTCGCGCTCGCTGCGCCCATCCAGCAGGCGCACTTCCGCGTGGATAAAGCTGCCTCCCTTCTCCCCGGCGATAAAGTGCCGGTAGGGCAGCGCCCGGGTCTTGATGGTGTGGGGGGCGAACAGGCCGGAGCGGTTCATGGCCTCCTGCGCGGTGCTGACCAGTGCCGGGATGGAAATATGGTCTTCCAGCTTCTCAGCGTACTCGATCACCAGGTGGGGCATGGTTTCTCTCCGTGAATACTGGGGCCGCGCGATATCTCTGTGCGGCCCCCGTGGCACTCTTTACAGGTTCACTGCGCAGCGGTGAGCGCGGCAGCTCCATCGCCGCGCTTCCCTGCGCCGCGTTAACGCATTTTAGCGAATCAGGGACAGGAATTCGGTCCGGGTGGCCTGCTGGCTGCGGAAGGAACCCAGCATGGCGGAGGTCTTCATTACCGAATTCTGTTTCTCCACGCCGCGCATCATCATGCACATATGCTTGGCCTCGATGATCACGCCGACGCCGGCCGCGCCGGTGACATCCTGGATGGTCTCGGCGATCTCCACGGTGAGCTGTTCCTGGATCTGCAGGCGCCGGGCGAACATATCGACGATGCGCGCCACCTTGGACAGGCCCAGCACCTTGCCGTTGGGGATATAGGCCACGTGTGCCTTGCCGATAAACGGCAGCAGGTGGTGCTCGCACAGGGAGTAGAGCTCGATATCCTTGACCAGTACCATCTCACTGCAGTCGGAGGGGAAGATGGCCTCGTTGACGATATCGTCCAGCGATTGCTGGTAGCCCTGGGTCAGGTATTGCATCGCCTTGGCGGCGCGCTTGGGGGTGTCCTTCAGGCCCGGGCGTTGCGGATCTTCGCCGATTGCCTCAATAATTCGCGCGTAGTGTTCGTTCATCTGGTCCAGTTCCAATATCTCAGCCCGAGGGGCGGGTGCGCTACCCTAAGCTTTTGTCATGTTTGAGTAAAGAACCGCCGGGCGGCCAGGGATGTTTTACTCTGCGCCAGGGCCAGTGGATCATTGCCGGGGCGTAATTCCGCCCCGGCCCAGTCAGTAAAAAGGATAGAGTGAATGATCGAGAAGCGTGAGGCCTCCCTGCACGAGCTGCAGACCCTGCTGGACTTTGTGCGTTGGGGCGCCAGCCGATTCGGGGAAGCCGGTCTCTGGTTCGGCCACGGCACCGACAATGCCTGGGACGAGGCCCTGCTGCTGGTGATGCATACGCTGCACCTGCCCATGGACAGCAAGCCCGAGGTGCTGCAGGCGCGGTTGGCCATGGAGGAGCGCCGTGAGGTGATGGCGATTCTCGAGCGGCGCGTGCAGGAGCGCCTGCCGGCCCCCTACCTGACCCATGAAGCGCATTTCTGCGGTATGACCTTCTATGTGGACAGCCGCGTACTGGTGCCGCGCTCGCCCATCGGCGAGCTGATCCGCAGTGGCTTCGAGCCCTGGCTGCAGGTCGAGCCGCTGGCGATCCTCGACCTGTGCTGCGGCAGTGGCTGTATTGGTATTGCCTGCGCCGATGCCTTCCCGGAGGCGCGGGTCGACCTCAGCGATATCTCTTCCGGCGCGGTGGAAGTGGCGCAGGTCAATATCAACCGCCACCAGCTGAACGAGCGCGTGCGCGCCGTGCAGTCTGACCTGTTCGACGGGCTGGAGGGCTGCAGTTATGAGCTGATCGTGTGCAACCCGCCGTATGTGGATGCCCGCGACCTGGCGGAGATGCCGGCGGAATACCGCGCTGAACCGGAGATTGCCCTGGGCTCCGGCGACGACGGGCTGGATTTCACCCGTCGCCTGTTGCTGGAGGCGGCCGACCACCTGCAGCCGGACGGGTTGCTGGTGTGCGAGGTGGGCAACAGCTGGGAGGCGCTGGAGCGGGCCTTCCCCGGGGTGCCGTTTATGTGGCCGGAGTTCGCCGATGGCGGCCATGGCGTGTTCGTCATCAGCCGCGAGGACCTGCTGGCCTACCGCCCTCAGTTCGAGGCCAGCTGAGCCGCAGGGGATTGCGCACCGGCACAAGTCGGCGCAATCCTCTATAATGCCCCGCCTTTGCCCGATAAATGCACGTGGAATGCCCGGGCACCGAACAAATCACTGAAGACTGAGCGGAAGTCACGGAAGCGAATCTATGTCCGGCAATACCTTTGGCAAGCTGTTTTGTGTCACCTCCTTTGGCGAGAGCCACGGCCCGGCGCTGGGCTGTATCGTCGACGGCTGCCCGCCGGGGCTGGAGATCAGTGCCGAGGAGATCCAGCTGGAGCTGGACCGCCGCAAGCCGGGCACTTCCCGCTATACCACCCAGCGCCGCGAGGCGGATGCGGTGAAGATCCTGTCCGGCGTGTTCGAGGGCAAGACCACCGGCACGCCCATCGGCCTGCTGATCGAGAATACCGACCAGCGTTCCAAGGACTACTCCAATATCTCCGAACAGGTGCGTCCCGCCCACGCGGATTACACCTACTGGCAGAAATACGGCATCCGCGACTATCGTGGTGGCGGGCGTTCCTCTGCCCGGGAAACCGCCATGCGGGTGGCCGCCGGTGCCATCGCCAAGAAATGGCTGCGCCAGCAGTACGGTATCGAGGTGCGGGGCTACCTGTCCCAGCTGGGCCCGATCCGGGTGGAGAAGCTGGACTGGGAACAGGTGGGACAGAATCCCTTCTTCTGCCCGGACGCCGACAAGGTGCCGGAAATGGAGGAGTACATGCAGGCGCTGATCAAGGAGGGCAATTCCATCGGTGCGCGCATCTCGGTGCACGCCAGCGGCGTGCCCGCCGGGCTGGGGGAGCCGATCTTTGATCGCCTGGACGCGGACCTGGCCCATGCCCTGATGAGCATCAATGCGGTCAAGGGGGTGGAGATCGGGGCCGGCTTCGACAGCGTGGAGCAGAAGGGCACCGAACACCGCGACGAGATCACCCCGGAGGGTTTCCTGTCCAACAACGCCGGCGGCGTGCTGGGTGGCATAACCAGCGGCCAGGACCTGGTGGCCCATATCGCCCTCAAGCCTACCTCCAGCCTGCGGATTCCGGGCAAGAGTATCGATACGCACGGCAACCCGATCGAGGTGGTGACCAAGGGCCGCCACGATCCCTGCGTGGGTATCCGCGCGACACCGATCGCCGAGGCCATGACGGCACTGGTGCTGATCGACCACGTACTGCGCCAGCGGGCCCAGAACGGGGATGTGAACCCCGGCGTGGTAACGGTGGGCAGCCAGGCGTAACCGGGCCCGAGAGCACAGACCATCGGGCACAAAAAAGGCGGCCAGTTGGCCGCCTTTTTTCGTTTGCCCGCTGCCCGGTTACAGGTGCAGGTTCAGGCCGATATAAGGCCCGCTGATATCCAGGTTGCTCTCCAGTTCGTCCAGCTCCTGCAGGTCCAGGGTCATGCTGCGGTAACCGCCTTCGACGGCAAAGTCCAGGGCCGGCGCGAAATCCCAGCGCACCTTGGCAGTGATGTCCGTGTGGGAGTCACCGTTGTAGCCAGTGGCATTGCCCTGGGCAATCACGGACCAGCCGCTGAACGGCAGGTCGAAGCGGGCCATGCCGTAGGCCATCGGCAGTACGCCGGACAGCTCGATGTTCTCGGACTGGAAGGCGCTGTCCAGCTGCAGCTCGCCGCTGTACTGGCGAGCAGTGAAGCCGATGTCCAGGTTCACCCAGTTGTCGAGGATTTCATAGTAAAGGGTGGCATCGGTATGGGTCAGGTCGAGATTGGAGGAAACCTCGGTACCGGCGATGAAGGTTTCATCGCCAAACTCGACGAAGTCGCTCAACCGGGTTACGCCATCGGTCTCGATGCCGCTGTGGGACAGCATGATGTTGGGCACCAGGGGAATCGGGTGCTCCAGCGCCGCCTGCAGGAAGGTGACATTGTCCTCGGCCGGGCTGAATTCCTCGATATCGAAGTTGTCCTGGCCAACGTCGCCGCTGTAGGACGGCATCCACACGCCGGCAGTGGCGTCAAAGCCGAGGATGGTGTCGGCGCTGGCGGCGCCACTGGCTAGGGCCATGCAGATGGCCAGGCTGGTTTTTTTCATTGCTGCCTCCTTATTGGAATTGGCGCGCAGTTTACTATTTTTTTCCCCTTGCAAACGTGTCAAGGGCACATTTCTGGGCCAATCTGTGACCTTGCTCAATTTTTGCGCCGGTTATTCCTGCTTGTTCGTCGCGGCGGCCTGCAGCAACAGTTGCTGTAGCGCGCTGGCGGCATTGCTGAGGGTGCGTGCGCGATGGCTGATAACGCCCAGGTTGCGGAGGATATTCAGTTTGTCGACGGGTAACACCGCCAGGCTGTCGTCCACCAGGGTCTGCGGCAGCACGCTCCAGCCCAGGCCGACACCGGCCATCATCTTGATGGTCTCGAGGAAATTGGTGGCCAGCTTGGCGGTCAGTTTCAGGCCCTGGGCGTCGAACTCGCGCTTGATCAGGCGGCCAGTGTAGGTGTTCAGGTCCGGCAGGATGGCCGGGTAGCGGGCCAGGTCGGCCAGGTCCAGGGAGGGCAGTTGCGCCAGTGGATGCTCGGGCGCCGCCACCACCACGCAGGGGTCGGGCCAGATGACACGGGCTTCCAGGTTCGGGTATTCCTTCAGTGCCAGGGTGACCACCGCCAGCTCGTACTCGCCCGCCATCAGTGCCTCGTAGGCCTGCTCGGAATCGACAAAGTCGATATCCAGCGCCACGTCCGGGTAGCGGGTACTGAATGCCTTCAGAACCGGTGGCAGGTGGTGCAGCCCCACGTGGTGGCTGGTGGCGATACGCAGGCTGCCGGCCACCTCGCCACCCAGGGCCCGGAGTTCGCGTTCGGCATCACTGACCTCGTTGAGGATATGCCGTGCCCGCGGCAGCAGCGCGCGGCCGGCATCGGTCAGCTGCAGTCGCCGCCCGATGCGGTCGAACAGGGGGGTGCCCAGTTGCTGCTCCAGGGCCGCCAGGCGCTTGGAAACGGCGGGTTGGGTCAGGTGCAGCTCTGCGGCGGCCTCGGACACCGAGCCCTGCTCGGCGATGCTCAGGAAGGCTTTCAGCCACTGGATTTCCAAATTGCTTGCTCCACTCGTTGTGAATATCGATATCCCGGGCCGCAATGGCGTTCCCCAGAATCATTCCATATGCGACTTGTTCTTATAATAAATATAAATTGATGTTATGTAACGCCCCGCCTAGACTGCGCCAATCACAAGAAGAGGAGAGACGGCCATGGCCGGGCAGACGCTTTACGACAAACTCTGGCAGGACCACCTGGTCAAGAGCCGCGAAGACGGCACCGCACTGATCTATATCGACCGCCACCTGATCCACGAGGTGACGTCCCCGCAGGCATTTGAAGGCCTGCGGCTCGCCGGTCGCGGTCTCTGGCGCAAGGACTCCCTGGTGGCGACACCGGACCACAATGTGCCCTCCCACGCGGGTGAGCGCGCCGGGGGTGTTGCCGGTATTCGCGATGAAGTGTCGCGCATCCAGGTGCAGACCCTCGACGAGAACTGCAACGACTTCGAGGTGGTCCAGTTCGGCATCAACGAGCCGGGGCAGGGCATCGTCCATGTGATCGGGCCCGAGACCGGTGCCACCCTGCCGGGCATGACCGTGGTCTGCGGTGACTCCCATACCTCCACCCACGGTGCCCTGGGCGCGCTGGCCCATGGTATCGGCACCTCCGAGGTGGAGCATGTGATGGCCACCCAGTGCCTGATCCAGAAGAAAATGAAGAACATGCTGGTGTGCGTGGACGGCGAGCTGGGCCCGGGTGTCACTGCGAAAGACGTGGTGCTGGCCATTATCGGCAAGATCGGCACTGCCGGTGGCACCGGCTATGCCATCGAGTTTGGCGGCTCGGCGATCCGGGGCCTGTCGATGGAAGGTCGTATGACCATCTGCAACATGGCCATCGAGGCCGGTGCCCGCGCCGGCATGGTGGCGGTGGACCAGGTCACCCTGGACTATGTAAAGGACAAGCCCTACGCACCGAAAGGCGAGCAGTGGGATCGGGCGGTGGAAAACTGGAGCCGCCTGCATTCCGATGACGATGCCGTTTTCGATGCCGTGGTGGAGCTGGCGGCGGAAGAGATCGAGCCGCAGGTAAGCTGGGGTACCTCGCCGGAAATGGTGGCTTCGGTGAATGCGCGGGTCCCGGACCCGGCTGTCGAGGCGGACCAGACTCGCCGCGCGGGTATCGAGCGTGCGCTGGAATACATGGGCCTCAGTGCCGGCCAGGCGATTGGCGATATCCAGCTCGACCGCGTGTTTATCGGCTCCTGCACCAACTCCCGTATCGAGGACCTGCGGGCGGCGGCGGCGGTGGCGAAGGGCCGTCGCAAAGCCGACAGCGTCAAGCAGGTGCTGATTGTCCCGGGATCCCAGGCGGTCAAGGCGCAGGCAGAGAAAGAGGGGCTGCACGAAGTGTTTACCGCAGCAGGTTTTGAATGGCGCGAGCCCTCCTGTTCCATGTGCCTGGCGATGAATGCCGACAAGCTGGGCGCGGGTGAGCACTGCGCCTCCACCTCCAACCGCAATTTCGAGGGGCGCCAGGGTTACGGTGGCCGCACCCACCTGGTGAGCCCGGGCATGGCCGCGGCGGCGGCGATTGCCGGCCACTTTGTCGATGTGCGTGAGTTTGTAGCTGCAGGGGAGACTGCCTGATGAAAGCCTTTACCCAACACCAGGGCCTGGTCGCCCCCATGGACCGCGCCAACGTGGACACCGACCTGATCATTCCCAAGCAGTTTCTCAAGTCGATCAAGCGCACCGGCTTCGGCCCCAACCTGTTTGACGAACTGCGTTACCTGGACGAGGGCGCGCCGGGACAGGACTGCTCGAAGCGGCCGCTGAACCCGGAATTCCCGCTCAACTTCGAGCGCTACCAGGGCGCCTCGGTGCTGCTGGCGCGCAAGAATTTCGGCTGTGGTTCCAGCCGCGAACACGCCCCCTGGGCACTGGATGATTACGGTTTCCGCGCGGTGATTGCGCCGAGCTTTGCCGATATCTTTTTCAACAACTGCTTCAAGAACGGCCTGTTGCCGATCGTGCTGGATGAAGCGGTGGTGGAGCAGCTGTTCGAGGAAATGTACGCGCAGGAAGGCTACGCGCTGACCATCGACCTGGAAAAGCAGCAGGTGGTAAAGCCCGACGGCAGCGCCATCCCGTTCGAGGTGGATGAGTTTCGCAAGCACTGCCTGCTGAACGGCCTCGACGATATCGGCCTGACGCTGGAAGATGCGGATGCAATCCGCGCCTACGAGGAGAAGCGCCGCGAGCAGGCGCCGTGGCTGTTTGACGCAGTGAAGTAAAATCTTAAACCGCCGGACCGGCCGCGGTCGGAATGGCGAGGGAAAAGGGATGCCGCCGATGGTATCCCACACAAGAAAAGGCAGATTCGTGAGCAAGAACATCATGATCCTCCCGGGCGACGGTATCGGCCCGGAAATCACCGAACAGGCGGTGGCGGTGCTGGAAGCCGCAGACAAGAAATTCGGCCTGGGCCTGAACTTCAAGCGGGGCAAGATCGGCGGTGCCGCCATCGATGAATCCGGTGAGCCGCTCACCGACGCCACCCTGGACGAGGCCGGCGCGTGCGACGCTGTGCTGCTGGGTGCAGTGGGTGGACCCAAGTGGGATACCCTGGACCGCGAGATCCGCCCGGAAAAAGGCCTGCTGAAGATCCGCAGCCGCCTGGGCCTGTACGCCAACCTGCGCCCGGCCATCCTGTACCCGCAGCTGGCCGAGGCCTCGTCGCTGAAGCCGGAAGTGGTGTCCGGGCTGGATATCCTGATCGTGCGCGAACTGACCGGGGGTATCTATTTCGGTGAGCCGCGGGGTATTCGCCTGCTCGCGAACGGCGAGCAGCAGGGCTATAACACCTACGTCTACAGCGAGTCGGAAATCGAGCGCATCGGCCGCACTGCCTTCGAGGCGGCTCAGAAGCGCGGCGGCAAGCTCTGTTCAGTGGACAAGGCCAATGTGCTGGAAGTGACCGTGCTGTGGCGCGAGGTTATGGACCGGCTGGCGCCGGAGTACCCGGACGTGGAACTGACCCATATGTATGTCGACAATGCGGCCATGCAGCTGGTGCGTGCGCCCAAGCAGTTCGACGTGATGGTGACCGGCAATATGTTCGGTGACATCCTCTCGGATGCGGCGGCCATGCTTACCGGCTCCATCGGCATGCTGCCGTCGGCGTCCCTGAACGAGACCGGCTTCGGTCTCTACGAACCCTGCCACGGCTCGGCACCGGATATTGCCGGCCAGGGCATTGCCAACCCGCTGGCGACTATCCTGTCAGCGGCAATGATGCTGCGTTACTCGCTCGGAATGGGCGAGGCCGCAGACGCGATCGAACAGGCCGTGAGCAAGGTACTCGACGACGGACTGCGCACCGCTGATATCTACACTGAGGGAAGCAGGAAGGTATCCACCGCGGAAATGGGCGCAGCAGTGGTGGCCGCTTTCTAATTTCAATAACAAGGTCAATCCATCTTTACAGGAGCCTGGTCGCAGGCGAACCGGACACACAGGAATTACAGGATTATTGAAATGAAAAAAGTAGGTTTTATTGGCTGGCGCGGTATGGTCGGCTCCGTCCTTATGGGCCGTATGCTGGAAGAGAACGATTTCACCCATATCGCCGAGCCGGTATTTTTCTCCACCTCCAATGCCGGCGGCAAGGCGCCAAACATCGGTCGCGAAGTGGCCCCTCTGGGTGACGCCTTTGATATCGACGCGCTGGCGGAGCTGGATGCAATCGTCAGCTGCCAGGGCGGTGACTACACCAAGAAGGTCTACCCGCAGCTGCGTGACAAGGGCTGGGACGGTTACTGGATCGACGCCGCCTCCAGCCTGCGCATGGACGACGACGCCCTGATCGTACTGGACCCGGTTAACCGCGGCGTTATCGACCGCGGTATCGACGCAGGTGTAAAGAATTATATCGGCGGCAACTGCACTGTCAGCCTGATGCTGATGGGCCTCGGCGGCCTGTTCAGGGAAGGCCTGGTGGAGTGGGTTTCCGCCCAGACCTACCAGGCTGCCAGTGGCTCCGGCGCGAAGCACATGCGCGAGCTGATCTCCCAGATGGGGGCCATCCGCGACGGCGTTGCCAGCGAGCTGGCGGACCCGGCCAGCGCCATCCTGGAAATTGACCGCAAGGTGGCCGAGAGCATGCGTTCCAGCGCATTCCCCACCGCCGAGTTCGGCGCGCCGCTGGCGGGCAGCCTGCTGCCGTGGATCGATACGCAGATGGAGAGCGGCCAGAGCCGCGAGGAGTGGAAAGCCCAGGTCGAGGCCAACAAGATCCTCGGTACCGACAGCCCCGTGCCGGTGGACGGTACCTGCGTGCGTATCGGTTCCATGCGCTGCCACAGCCAGGCCTTCACCGTGAAGCTGAAGAAAGATGTTCCCATGGGCGACATCGAGCAGCTGATCGGCGGCGCCAATGACTGGGTCAATGTGGTACCCAATGAGCGCGAGGCTACCCTGGAGCAGCTGACCCCG
Organism: Microbulbifer zhoushanensis; assembly: GCF_021729055.1. NCBI lineage: Bacteria > Pseudomonadati > Pseudomonadota > Gammaproteobacteria > Cellvibrionales > Microbulbiferaceae > Microbulbifer > Microbulbifer zhoushanensis. The sequence continues at coordinate 478,182 of NZ_JAJSAO010000005.1, read as the reverse complement.
ACCGCAGTGACCGGCAAGCTGGATATCCCGGTGGGCCGCCTGCGCAAGCTGAGCATGGGCCCCGAGTACCTGAACGCCTTTACCGTGGGTGACCAGCTGCTGTGGGGCGCCGCCGAGCCGCTGCGCCGCGTGCTGCTGATCCTGTTGGGTAAGCTGTAAACAACCACTGCGCCGCCCGCCCGGGTGGCCAGTGATCCCGAAGGGTCGCCGTGGCATTTGACTGCCGCTGCGGCCCTTCGTAGTTTTAGGGGGAGCGCGCTGGCAATGGCGCTTGCTACCAGGAGAATCCCCAATGAAACGCGTTGCCAGGCTTGTCGCTTACTCCCTCGCAGTCATCTGTGCGATTTATGGCGCATTGATCGTCGTCAATTTACGCGATGTGCCGCCGGGGCCAGAGGCTGAGCGACTGCGTGCGCTGTTGGATGAGCGGCCGGAGATCGCCGATGCAGACAATGCGTTTGTGTTTGCCAGTGGTTTCGAGATAGCCCGCGGTTACTCACCGGTAGAATGGGGGCGCAAGCGGCTCAACTGGATTGCCGCCGCGGGCGAAAGAGGTGCCGCGGGTCCGGACCACCCACCCGGGGAGTATTATTCCCGGTCCCGTGATCGCGCTGCGGCCCACGCCGAGATCGCCCAGAGCCATATGGCGGCGATGACATCGCCGGATAGCGAGCTCGCCAGCTGGATAGACTCGGAGCGCTGGCTCCTGGAACGCTACCGGTTGCTGGTGGCATTACCTGCATGGCGGGGGGTGGTGCCCGAGAATGCATCGATCCCGTTCGTGCCGTTCCAGTCGATAATGGACGGACAGAAAATGCTGATGTCGGAGGCCCGCTTGGCTGCCGGCCGGGGCGATGCCGCGCGGGTACGGGCCATGCTGCAGCAGGACCTTCGTTTCTGGCGTTTGCTGTTGGGCGAATCGGACCTGCTGATTACCAAGATGATCGCCGCCGCTGCGATCCGCCGGCATTTTGAGTCCGGGAACGTGGTGCTGGCACGCCTGGCCCGGGCCGGTGGGGCTGGCGGTGAGGGGGTTCCCGAAAGCTGGCGTGACCCGTTCGGCGACAGTGAACTTTCCATGTCGCGGGTGATGGCTGGCGAGTGGCGGTATGGATCAAACTTGATCACATTGATGCTCAGTGAGCGGGACCTGGCGGATCCCCTGAAGTTACTTGCCCGCCCACTGTTCCAGGTGCAGGACTCGATGAATCGCCATGCGCGGAAGGTGGTGGCCTGGATCGATTACCTGGATGTCCCCCTGTCCCAGTTACCGGGGCGGGTGGCGGCAGGGCCGCTGGAATTGGCGGGGGACGATGGCCTCCGGGCCTATAACCTGACGGGCTGGCTGCTCGAGCATGACTGGGGCTACCCCAACTACACCGATTACCGGGTTCGCGTCGCGGATCTGGAGGGTGCGCGGCGTGCGGTACTCCGGGCGACCTACCTGCGTGATGGCAATGCTGTCCGGGTACCGGGGCTGCGTGACCCCTACACCGGTGCCGCATTGACCGAGGCCGGGGGAGCGGTGGAGTTCGTTGGCCTGGCAGGGGGAGACCGGGGCCGGTTCCGCTTTCCTATCTGAGTCATCCTGTATCCGCGGGCCGCCAGGGATTGCATCGCCGGACCTGCTTCACTGGTCACAGAAAAGCCAATCGGTATAATCGCGGCCTCTCTCAGTGCAATCCATTTCTGGAAGTAAATCCAATGTCCGAGCAAGCCGCAGAAACCGACCGCGAACTGGTAATCGTCGGGGTGGATAACGCCGCCTTCTCTCCACTGCTGGAAATCCTCGAGGAACGCAAGACGGTGCTGCCCGAGCAGCTGCGCCTGCTCGACGAGGAGGACAGCGAGGTGGATCCGCAGGTTTTCGCCAACCGCAACATCACCGTACAGTCGCTGGAGCAGTTTGCCTTCGGCCCGCAGCAGGTGGTGCTGCTGCTCAAGGGCGGTGCCGCCGGGCAGGCGGCGCTGGCTGCGGCAGAAGACGCCGGGGCCTGGGTGCTGGATGCCTCCGACAATACCCGCGGCGACGAGAGTGTGGCGGTGGTGCACCCGCTGCTCAATGCCAATGCCATTGCCGGCGCGGAACGCCATGTACTGGCGCTGCCGGCCGCCGGCGCGGCCATGGTGGCCGAGGCACTGCTGCCACTGCGGGATCGTGTACAGGCGGTGGAAGTACAGCTCAACCAGCCGGTGTCCGCGCTGGGCAAGGCGGCGGTCGATTCCATGGCGGCGCAGACCGCTCGCATGTTCAACGCGCAGGATGTGGAGATTGATCCGGAAGTCGGCCAGCGGCTGGCGTTCAACCAGCTGAGTTCCAGCGATGCCCTGCTGGAAAGTGGCCACAGCCTGCGGGAGCTGGCGCTGGTACACGACCTGCGGCGCCTGCTGGGTGAGGATATTGCGGTGGATGCCTGTATCAATACCGCATCGGTTTTCCACGGGCAGCTGGCCAACCTGCGGGTGGTGCTGAAGGAAGAGGCGGACCTGGACCAGCTGCGTGCACTGCTGCGCAACGGCACCGGCCTGAAACTGGAGGAGCGGCCTTCGGCACAGGATTCCGTCGGCGGTGATATCACCCTGGTGGGACGGCTGCGGCAGAGCCTGCTCAGCCGGCGGCAGATTAATTTTTGTGCAGCATCCGACAATTTGCGCAAAGACCTGGCAATCAATTGTGTACAGATTGTCCAGTTGTTGCTAAAAAACCACTGATATTTAATACTTAGCCGTTATAGTGAAGGTGTATTCTCAACATTGCTTTGCTTGGGGGTGGCGATTTAATCGCCAGCGGTGAGAGGCAGTCGAAGCGGCAGCCGCTTCATTGGATATTTACTGTACAGTAAACCGGCGTCGAGCGGAATTTACCCGCTGGCGGGCCGGTGATTCTAACAATAAAGGGAATCGGATATGCGTGTGCGAAAGCTGGCGCTTGCTGTGGGTATGGTCAGCGCACTGAGTGGCAACGCGGCTCTGGCGCTCGGCCTGGGTGAAATCAAACTGAATTCGACGCTCAATGAGCCTCTCGAAGCGCAGATTGCACTACTGCAGACTCGCGGTCTCGCCGATGGCGAGATCAAGGTACGCCTGGCCAACCCCGATGATTTCGAGCGGGCCGGCGTCGACCGCACTTACCTGCTTACCGATCTCAAGTTCGAAGTCGATCACTCCGGTGGCCAACCGGTAATCCGGGTTTCCAGTAACCGCCCGATTCGCGAACCCTTCCTGAACTTCCTGGTGGAAACCCGCTGGCCCAGCGGCAGGCTGCTGCGGGAGTACACACTGCTGATGGACCTGCCGGCTTTCTCCAGCAGCGCCGCACAACAACCCGTGCGCGCCGCCGAGCGCGAGCGCCAGCAGGTGCGTCGCCAGCCCGCAGCCCCGCAACCCGCGCCCGCACCACAGCAGCGTCCCCGGGTTGAGGAGCAGGCCCCGCGGCCGACCCGCGAGGCCCCAGCGGAGCCCCGTCCCGAGCCTGAGCCCCAGTCCCAGCCCCAGCAGCCTGCGGCCGAGGAGCCGATGGAGCTCGAGCGGCAGTCGAGCGGAGCTGAGACCGGCGGCAGCCAGGTCTACGGCCCGGTGGCCGCCAACCAGACCCTGTGGGAAATCGCCCGTGATTCCCGCACCCATGGCGATGTCTCGGTGCAGCAGACCATGCTGGCAATCCAGCGCCTCAATCCAGAAGCGTTTATCGATGGCAATATCAACCTGCTGAAAAAAGGCGCGGTCCTGCGGTTGCCGGAAGTGGCTGAAGTGCGCGCGGTCTCCCGCGGTGACGCAGTGTCGCAGGTGGCATCGCAGAACGATGCCTGGCGCCAGCGTATCGGTGCTGCCGAAGAGGCCACCGGCGCACCGCTGGACGCGCGTGCGGCGAGCGATGATGCCGGTAGCAGCGACACCGTCGAGGGTCGCGTGAGCCTGGCCGCGCCGGGTGACAACGAGTCTGTGCAGTCCGGTTCCGGCAGCGGCGCCGAAGACAGTGCGGCACTGCAGGGTGAACTCGCGGTCAGCGAGGAAGAGCTGGACAAGTCCCAGCTCGAAAATGAAGAACTGAAAGAGCGCATCTCCGAGCTCGACGAGCAGATCGACACCATGGAACGCCTGGTGGAGGTCTCCAACGAGGAGATGGCTGCGGTGCAGGCCGCCGCCGGGGAGTCCGCTGGGGACGCTACTGCGGCGACGGAGTCTGATGGTGTAGAGGCTACCGGTGAGGAGCTGGCAGCCGGGGAAACCACAGGTGACGTTGCCGCCAGCGAGGCCGGGGAAACCGAAGCCGAGCCGGAGGAGGCCGCGCAACCGGAGGATGCCCGCAATCGCGTGGTCAGCGTGCAGACCAAGCCGGAGCCGACCCTGGTTGAGCGCCTGATGGAAAACATCCAGCTGATCGGTATCGGTGCCGGCGTTCTCCTGCTGGGTATCGTCGGTTTCGTCAGCTGGCGTCGCCGCAAGGAAGAAGAGGAGGCCATGCGCCAGGTGGAGGCGGAGATGGCGGCCGAGCGCTCCCTCGCCGACGCACCGGAAATCGACGAGAAAGATGAAAGCCTGGCCGCGGTGGAGTCCTTCGAGACCCAGGATAACTTCGACATGGACCAGTTCGACGATGTCGATACCGGTGATCCCGTGTCCGAGGCCGAGATCCACCTGTCACTGGGCCAGTACGGCGATGCCGAGGGCAAGCTGGTGGCGGGCCTGCAGCAGGACCCGAACAATGTCGATGCCCGCCTGATGCTGCTGGAGGTCTACGCGCACCAGCAGGATATCGGCAAATTTGACGATCACTACCGCCAGCTGTTGAGCGTCAGCGATGGCCCCGCCGCCGACCGTGCCGCGCGCCTGCGTGAGAGCATCGACGGCGCCGGCCCCTTCGAGGGGCCCGAGGATGGCTTTACCAGTGAGTCCCTGGAAGCGATGCAGCTCGACGATATGAGCTCCTCATTCGACGGCGACTTCAACAGTGATTTTGGCAGCGCCGAAAGCTCCGGCGGCCAGGAGTCTGGCGGCAGCGACCTGCTGGACGACCTGACCATGGATCTGGGCGATGACAGTGATTTCGCCAGCGGGCCCGATGCCGGCGGCGACGAGGACTTCTCCCTCGACCTGGACCTGGGCGACGACTTCAGCAGTGACAAGGCTGGCAGTGGTGCAGGTGAGAGCGACGATAGCTTTGATTTCGACGACCTGATGTCGGCGGACCTGGGTTCCGGCGATGCCGGGCAGGATGCAGCGGCTGAACAGGAATCCCTGGATTCCCTGTCGCTCGACCTGGACGATGATTTCAGCAGTGCCGATACCACTGCCGGCAGCGATGAATTTGGCAGCGCCGAAATCGCCGGGCAGGACGCGGGCCAGGAAGACGGTGGCCTGGATTTCGACCTCGACCTGTCCCCGATGGAGGAGAGCGAGGAAGCCGGTTCAGGTGACCTGGAGTTTGGCTCCACCTCCTCTGGCGCACCTGCGGCAGGCGATACTGCGGGTGACGATTTCGGAACCCTGGAGTTCGAGAGCCCCTCCACCGACACTGCAAGTGCGGACACAGGTGCTGACCTGTCCACCGAATCCGCTGCTGCCGACGACCTGTCCCTGGACGACCTGGAGGGGTTCGGTGACGACATGGGTTCCGGCCTGGACCTGGACTCCATCGACCTGGACGAGTTCGATGGCGAGCTCTCCGCCGGCGCCGACAACGCGGCGAGTGCGGGCAGTGAAGCTGCAAGCACTGGGGAAGCCTCTACACTCGCATTGGAGCCGGAAGTCGAGACGGCCGGCAGTGGTGCAGCTGCGTCCGCGGCGGGTGCTGAAAGCGGCAGTGCCGGATTCGGCGACCTGAATTTCGACCTGGAAGGCGACCTGGACTCGGAACTCAACCTGCTGGAAGGCAGTGACGAGCTGAGCACCAAGCTGGAGCTGGCCCAGGCGTATGTCGACATGGGCGACAAGGATGGTGCCAGGGATATCCTCGCAGAGGTGGCCGAGGAGGGCGGTGACGAGTACAAGTCGCGGGCCCGCGAGATGCTGGAGCGCCTCTCTTAAGCCGCTGCCAGCGAGGCAAAACCCCGCACTGGCTGCGGGGTTTTTTTATGGCATTTTTTTACCGATTGCAGGCCAGAGCCAATGCCTTCCGAGTACCAGTACAAGCCCAATGGCGAAGTGCCCCCCGGCGAGCAGCTGCCCGCGGGCCTGCGGCGTATCGCCGTGGGCGTGGAATACTGCGGCGCCCACCTGCACGGATTCCAGAAGCAGAAATCCGCCGCTGCCACCGTGCAGGCCTACCTGGAAAAAGCCCTGTCGGCGATCGCGGCCGAACCGGTGACGCTGGTCTGCGCCGGGCGCACCGATGCCGGCGTTCACGCCACCAACCAGGTGATTCACTTCGATACCGCGGCGATCCGGCCCGCGCGCGCCTGGGTCCAGGGCGTGAACACCAAGTTGCCGGATGCGGTGCGGGTACGCTGGGCGCAGGAAGTGCCGCCGCAGTTCCATGCGCGTTTCTCCGCGCGCGCGCGCAGCTATCGCTACCTGATCCACAGTGCGCCGACACGCTCGGCCCAGGCCGCGGCCGAGGTCACCTGGACCCAGCACCCGCTGGACCTCGAAGCCATGCGCACCGGCGCCCGGTACCTGCTGGGGCGGCACGATTTCAACAGTTTTCGCGCCAGCCAGTGCCAGGCCAAGAGCCCGGTACGGGAAGTCACCCGGCTGGACCTGGCCAGGGTGGGGCAGCTGATCGTCATTGAAATCAGCGCCAACGCCTTCCTGCACCATATGGTGCGCAATATCACCGGCGTGCTGATGGCGGTGGGGCGGGGCGAGCGGCCGCCGGAATGGGTGGGCGAAGTGCTGGCGGCGCGGGACCGCACCGCCGGCGGCGTTACCGCGCCGCCGTTTGGACTCTACCTGGTGGACGTGCAGTACCCGGCGGAGTTCGGCCTGCCGGCCAGCGAACCCGGTCCAATGCTGGTGCCGCTGCCCCTGGGCGGCCTGGTTTCCGGCTAGTGGCCGCCGGGGCCGCGTTTCGCGGCCGGTGCCGATCTGCTAACATCGCTTCCTCCCTATTTTTTGAACCACCGGTCGGTTGCGTAACGCGATGCAAGTGAAAGTGTGCGGGATTACCCGCGCGGACGATGCGGAGATGGTTGCCCGGGCGGGTGCGGATGCCCTGGGGCTGGTCTTTTACGAGCGCAGCCCGCGCCATGTTACCGCGCCGCAGGCGGTCTCCATTGCGGCGGTGGTACCGCCGTTCCTTACCCTGGTGGGCCTGTTCGTCAACGCCAGTGCCGATGAAGTGAACCAGGTGCTGGCCAGGGTGCCCCTCAACCTGCTGCAGTTCCACGGCGATGAGACCGCAGACTACTGTGAGCAATTCGGTCGTCCGTATATCAAGGCCCTGCGTATGAAAGACGACCTGGATGTTGTGGCCGCCATGGCCGGGCATCCCGGTGCGCGGGGATTCCTGCTGGACGCCTACCGTCCCGGGGTGCCCGGTGGCACGGGCGAGTCCTTCGACTGGCAGCGGGTGCCACAGGACAGTGGCCAGCAGATTGTCCTCGCCGGTGGACTGACACCGGATAATGTGGCCACGGCCATCCGCACTGCGCGCCCCCAGGGCGTGGACGTGAGCGGCGGCGTCGAGTCGGCGCCGGGCATCAAGGATGCCGACAGGGTTTACACCTTTATCACCGCGGCGCGGCAGGCGTTAAACGATTGAGCGGTCCTTCCGGCAAAGCCATTTGCGGGACCAGCGGTAACAGGAGCAGTGAGAGTGAGCGATAAGAAGTCGGTGGATTATTCAGCCTTTCCGGATGCGCAGGGGCATTTCGGTCCCTTTGGTGGCCGTTTCGTGTCCGAGACACTGATCGGTGCCCTGGATGAACTGCGGGAGATGTACAACAGCCTGAAGGATGACCCGGAATTCCGGGCGGCCTTCGACTACGACCTGGCGCACTATGTGGGCCGGCCTTCGCCGCTGTACCTGGCCGAGCGCCTGACCGCCGAGGCGGGCGGCGCGCGAATCTGGCTCAAGCGCGAGGACCTGAACCACACCGGCGCCCACAAGGTGAACAACACCGTGGGCCAGGCGCTGCTGGCCAAGCACAGCGGCAAGCGCCGCGTGATCGCCGAGACCGGCGCCGGCCAGCACGGCGTGGCCACCGCCACGGTAGCGGCGCGGCTGGGTCTGGAGTGTGCGGTGTATATGGGTGCGGAGGATGTGAAACGCCAGTCCCCCAATGTCTACCGCATGAAGCTGCTGGGTGCCGAGGTGATCCCGGTGGAATCGGGCTCCAAGACCCTGAAGGATGCGATGAACGAGGCCATGCGGGACTGGGTCACCAACGTCGATGACACCTTCTATATCATCGGCACCGTGGCCGGCCCGCACCCGTACCCGCAGCTGGTGCGTGATTTCAATTCGGTGATCGGCCGCGAGGCGCGCGCCCAGAGCCTGGAGGAGTTCGGCCAGTTGCCGGACGCGCTGGTGGCCTGTGTGGGCGGTGGCTCCAACGCCATCGGCCTGTTCCACCCGTTCCTGAACGACAGTGACGTGAAAATGTATGGTGTCGAGGCCGGTGGCGAAGGCCTGGCCAGTGGTCGCCATGCGGCCCCGCTGAACGATGGTGTGCCGGGGATCCTGCACGGCAACCGCACCTACCTGATGGAGGATGACGACGGCCAGATTATCGAGACGCACTCGGTTTCCGCCGGCCTCGATTACCCGGGGGTAGGGCCCGAGCACGCCTGGCTGAAAGATATCGGCCGCGTGGACTATGTGGTGGCGGATGACCAGGAGGCGCTCAATGCCTTCCGCATGCTGACCCGCAAGGAGGGTATCCTGCCGGCGCTGGAGTCCAGCCACGCGGTGGCCTATGCCCTCAAGCTGGCCGCCGGTATGTCGCCGGAGCAGAACATTGTCGTGAACCTGTCCGGGCGCGGCGACAAGGATATTTTCACCGTGGCCGCTATCGACGGCATCGAGGTCTAGGGACCTGTGCGGCGCGGGCCGCGAAAAGAATTGCAGAAGTGGCGCCGCGATGGCGCGGATCAACAGGAATTGAGCGAGTGACACAAGACAACCGAATCGACCGCCGTTTTGCCCGCCTGCGGGAAGAGGGCCGCAAGGCCCTGGTGACCTACCTGGTGGCGGGTGACGGCGGCCCGGAAAACACCGTGCCGCTGATGCACCAGCTGGTGGCCTCGGGCGCCGACCTGATCGAGCTGGGGGTGCCTTTCTCGGATCCCATGGCCGAGGGCCCGGTAATCCAGCGCGGGCACGAGCGCGCCCTTGAGTACAAGACCTCCCTGCGCAAGTGCCTGGAGATGGTGCGGGAATTCCGCCGGGAAGACAGCGACACACCCGTGATCCTGATGGGTTATGCCAACCCGATCGAGAAAATGGGCGCGGAGCCGTTTGCCGACGCGGCGCTGGATGCCGGTGTCGACGGCGCCCTGACGGTGGACCTGCCGGCGGAAGAGGCGGGCCCCCTGAGCGAAATGCTGAGCGCGCGCAACCTGCGCAATATCTTCCTGCTGACCCCCACCACCAGCGAGGAGCGTATTCGTGCGATCACCGGCCTGGCCAGCGGGTTTATTTACTATGTATCGCTGAAGGGCGTCACCGGGGCGGGCAACCTGGACCCGGAAGCGGTGCGTGAGAACCTCGAGCATATCCGCGGCTTCACCGACCTGCCGCTGTGTGTGGGTTTCGGTATCCGCGACGGCGCCTCTGCCCGTGCGGTCAGCGAGGCCGGCGACGGTGCCGTGGTGGGCAGTGTGCTCGTGTCGGCCATCGGCGAGGCAGCCGACGGTACGGCAGCTCGGGATGCCGTGGCACAGCTGGTGGGAGGGATTCGCCGGGCGCTGGACGCCTGACCCCCGGGTGGGCGAGGCGAACTGTGACAGAGGTTTGCACATCGCCCGGCAGTTGTGACCGGCTGGCCAGAAAGCCCCTGTGGGCGGCTGAACTGGCTGCACCCGGAAATGGTGTTAGTGTTTTAATTCTCGTCCTCAAAGCCACCGGCCAAGGACATGACTTTGGCCCTCAGAAGCATCGGGATTTGGAAACAAAATGAGCTGGTTAGAAAAAATCGTTCCTGCGGTCATTCGCACCGAGCGCCGTCCCGGCGCCAGCAAGGTCCCGGAGGGAGTGTGGAAAAAGTGCGTCAAGTGCGACGCCATGCTCTACCGGCCGGAGCTCGAGCGCAACCTGGATGTATGTCCGAAGTGCGACCACCATATGCGTATCGGCGCAAGGCGCCGGCTGGACATCTTCCTGGATGAGGAGGGGCGCGAGGAGCTGGCTACCGACGTGGTGCCCGTGGATCGCCTCAAGTTCAAGGATGTAAAGAAATACAAGGACCGCCTGACCCAGGCGCAGAAGAATACCGGCGAAAAGGATGCCCTGATCGCCATGCGCGGTACCCTGGAGGGCAAGCCTGTGGTGGCGGTGGCCTTTGAGTTCGCCTTCCACGGTGGCTCCATGGGCTACGTGGTGGGTGAGCGCTTCACCCGTGCTGCCCAGCTGGCGTTGGAAGAGCGCATCCCGCTGGTGTGTTTCTCGGCTACCGGCGGTGCCCGGATGCAGGAGGCCCTGATCTCGCTGATGCAGATGGCCAAGACCTCCGCCGTGCTGGAAAAAATGAAAATGGCCGGCGTGCCCTATATCTCGGTGATGACAGATCCGGTATATGGTGGTGTGTCCGCCTCCCTGGCCCTGCTGGGCGATATCAATGCCGCCGAGCCTGGCGCGCGGGCGGGTTTTGCCGGGCCCAATATCATTGAGCAGACCATCCGCCAGAAGCTGCCCAAGGGCTTCCAGCGTGCCGAGTTCCTGCTCGATCACGGCGCGATCGACATGATCATTCCCCGCAACGACATGCGGACCACCCTCGCGCGCCTGCTGGGCAAGCTGTCCGGCGCCTGATCCTGATCCCGCGGGTGCGTCCGGTCGCACCCGCGTTCTCCCTCCCTGGCCCTTTCCCTGTTACCGTCGCCGCTCTCGCGGCATACTGGGCCCGGCAATATCGTTACGGGGTTTCCCATGAGTGAACTGCAATCCTGGCTCGAGCGGCTGGAACGGCTGCACCCGACCGAAATTGAACTGGGCCTCACCCGGGTCGCCGCTGTGGCCCGGGAACTGGGTGTGGAGAAGCCGGCGCCGCGGGTGATCTCTGTAGCCGGTACCAACGGCAAGGGTTCCTGCGTGGCGACCCTCGAGGCGCTGTTGCTGGCCGGCAACCGGCGCACCGGGGCCTACAGCTCACCGCACCTGCTGCGATTCAATGAGCGGGTGCGCATCGACGGCCGCGAGGCGACCGACGCGGAGCTGGTCGAGGCTTTTGAGCAGGTGGAGGCCGCCCGCGGGGACACCAGCCTGACCTATTTCGAATTCACCACACTGGCGGCCCTGTGGCTGTTCCAGCGCGCCGGGGTCGACGTCGCCCTGCTCGAAGTAGGGCTGGGTGGCCGCCTGGATGCGGTGAACCTGGTGGATGCAGACCTGGCCGTCATCACCAGCGTGGCAGTGGACCACGAGGCCTGGCTGGGCAGCGACCGGGAGGTAATTGGCCGCGAGAAGGCCGGTATCCTGCGCCCCGGCAGCCCCTTTGTCTGTGCCGACCCGGAGCCGCCGCTGTCGGTAGTTTCCGCGGGTGCCAGCATGGGGGCCGAAGGCTACTTCCTGGGCTCCGAATACCACCTCGACGATGACTGCTTCCGCTTCGGTGAGCGGGAGATTCGCATACCTGCGGATATTGCGCTGCCGCGCCCCAGTATTGCTGCCGCGCTGGCGGCGCTACTGGTGCTGGACGCCATGCCGGCGGTGGCGGATGAGGAAGTGACCGGTATCCTGGCCGGCCTGCAGCTGCCCGGCCGCTGCCAGCGCCTGCGGTGGCGGGGCCGGGAACTGTTGCTGGACGTGGGCCACAACCCGGCAGCCGCGGCCTACCTGGCCCGATGGCTGGCGGAGCACCCGGTGGCGGGCCAGACCCGGGCGCTGGTGGCGGCAATGGCCGACAAGGACCTGGTGGGCCTGTTTGCGCCGCTGGCGCAGGTGGTGGACGCCTGGTGCCCGTCCCTGCTGCCGGGCAATGACCGGGCCGCCGGCTGCGAGGCGCTGCTGGCGGGGCTGGAAGCGGCCGGGGTGCCTTCCGCGCGGGTCAGTGCCGACTGCCCCGCCGTGGCGGCGGCAATGGACCGCCTGGTCGCCGATACCGGGAGCGATGACAGGTTGCTTGTTTTCGGTTCTTTCTTTACCGTTGCAGAAGTTTTACAACACGTACGAGATGACATCGATGGCGAGTCGTGATCGCGCCCCGGGTAAGCGGGGGCGCCTGGACGATGGCTTCAAGCAGCGTATCGTGGGCGCGCTGGTATTGGCTGCGCTCGCGGTGATATTCCTGCCGTCCCTCTTCGATCGCGAGGGGGCGCGCTATATCGATGTCACCAGCCAGATCCCGCCGGCCCCGGATATCCAGCCGATCCGGATCGCCGAGCCCGAGCCAGTGGCCGATGCCGCCCCGGCACCGCATCCCGATGACGCATTCCAGCCCGCCCTGGCCAGTGAACCCGCTGAGCCCGAGCCGGCCCCGGCGGAGCCCGCCGCCGAAGCGGACCAGCAGGCACAGCCGGGGAAGGTGGCCGATGCACCGGTGCTGGATGCCCGCGGCCTGCCAGTGGCCTGGGTGGTGCAGGTAGCTTCCTACAGTCGCGGTGACCGGGCCGAATCCCTCCGCAACCGCCTGATGGACGAGGGTTACAAGGCTTTTACCCGCGAAGTGAGCACGGACAGGGGGCGCTATACCCGCGTGTTCGTGGGTCCCAAAACCAGCAAGGCCGATGCCGGTGTGGTCAAGCGGGAGCTGGACCAGCTGCTGGACGTGCAGACGCTGGTGCTGCGCTTCAAGGCATGATGCGGGACCACGCGGTCAGCATTGTGAAATCCCATTGCCAAATGCCATATACATTGGGCTGCAGCTCCTAATGATCCATGCTTTTGCGAACAGCTTCACGCGCCGGGTCCGGTAAGTTAGAATGCGCGCTTCTCGCGGCAGCTGCCGAGGCAGGTAGGTTGAATGAATTGGGCTGACTGGACCATCCTGGCTATCGTGGCCATTTCCACGCTGATTGGTCTCAGCCGGGGATTCGTACGCGAAATCCTCTCCCTGCTCACCTGGGTTGCCGCCTTTGTGATCGCCATGATGTTCCGCGATGAGCTCGCCCCACTACTCTCTATGGTAGATACCCCTTCCCTGCGGGCGATAGCAGCCTTTGCCATCCTGTTCCTGTTCACGCTGCTGGCCGGTGCCGGCCTGAATATGACGCTGTCGGCTTTTGTCGAGGCCACCGGCCTGTCGGGGACCGACCGCACCCTGGGAATGGTTTTCGGCCTGCTGCGGGGCACCATCATCGTGCTGGCACTGCTGATACTGGCACCGGCGCTGATTCCGGTGGAGGGGGACACCTGGTGGCAGGAGTCGACGCTGATTCCCCATTTCCTCGAGTTTGAGGATCACGCACGGCGGGCCGCCGAGGCGATCCAGGACTTTTTTGTAGAATTGTTTTAACCGGGCGGCGCAGCTGCCCCAAGACGACCAGTAGGGCTAAGACTATGTGTGGTATTGTCGGTATCGTCGGTAAGAGTGACGTCAACCTGCAGTTGTACGATGCACTCACCCTGTTGCAGCATCGCGGCCAGGACGCAGCCGGCATCATGACCTGTGACAAGGACCGCCTGAACCAGCAGAAGGCCAATGGGCTGGTGCGGGATGTGTTCCGCGCGCGGCATATGCAGCGCCTCACCGGCAACTTCGGCATCGGCCATGTGCGGTACCCCACCGCCGGCAGCTCCGGGCCGGCCCTGGCCCAGCCGTTCTACGTCAACTCCCCCTACGGCATTGCCATGGCCCACAATGGCAACCTGACCAACGTCCGCGACGTGGTGGAAGAGATCTACCTGCAGGACCTGCGCCACATCAATACCGATTCCGATTCCGAAGTGCTGCTCAACGTGTTCGCCCACGAGCTGCACAAGCAGCACAAGCTGCAGCCCAAGGCCGAGGACATCTTCACGGCCATGCGCGCGGTCAACAAGCGCGTCCGTGGCGGCTACGCCTGTGTGGCGATGATCGTCGGCTACGGCATCGTCGCATTCCGCGACCCGCACGGTATCCGCCCGCTGGTGTACGGCAAGCGCGAGACCGACAAGGGCACCGAGTACATGGTGGCCTCCGAATCCGTGGCGCTGGACGTGGGCGGCTACACCCTGGTGCGGGATGTGGCACCGGGAGAGGCCATTTACATCGAGCTGGACGGCACCGTGCACTCGGAGATCTGTGCCGACAACACCTCGCTCAATCCCTGTATCTTCGAGCACGTGTACTTTGCCCGTCCCGATTCCATCATGGATGGTGTGTCCGTACACAAGGCGCGCCTGCGCCAGGGTGAACACCTGGCTGAGAAGATCCTGCGCGAGCGCCCCGACCACGATATCGACGTGGTGATCCCGATCCCGGACTCCGCCCGTACCGCCGGGCAGACTGTCGCCCATAACCTGGGGGTGAAATTCCGCGAGGGGATGGTGAAGAACCGCTATATCGGTCGCACGTTCATCATGCCGGGCCAGAAGCAGCGTAAAAAATCCGTACGCCAGAAGCTCAATGCCATCGAGCTGGAATTTCGCGGCAAGAATGTGTTGTTGGTGGACGACTCCATCGTGCGCGGCACCACCTGCAAGCAGATTATCCAGATGGCCCGTGAGGCGGGCGCCGCCAAGGTTTACTTCGCCTCCGCCGCGCCGGCAGTGAAGTACCCGAATGTCTACGGCATCGATATGCCCTCCGCCCAGGAGCTGGTGGCCCACGGTCGCACCACTGAGGAAATCTGCGAGGAGATCGGTGCTGACTGGCTGATCTACCAGGACCTGGAGGACCTGGTGGAGTGTTCGGCCGAGGGCAACGACAAGATCGACGAGTTCGATTGCTCGGTGTTCAACGGCGACTACATCACCGGCGATGTCGACGATGATTACCTGGAGCAGCTGCACGCTTCCCGCAACGACGAGGCGAAGAACGAGAAGGGCAACCAGAGCGCACTCTGAACCGGCTGCTTGCAGCCGGAACCTGGTAGGAGCGGCCGCTGGCCGCGAAAACACCGGGGCAATTGCCAGCTTCGTATCTCCTCCTCCCCTGGCCCGGCGCAGTCCGGGCCAGTCTCTTCCGCCTTCCTCGTGCCCAAGCCGCCCTTACCGGGGATTGGCAGTTTATTATTCTGCCGCCATCGTTCATCATTGACTGTTCACGACTCATCGGTACCCGGGACGGTTTATGTTCGAAGACGACGATTACTCCCTGGAGACCCTGGCGGTTCGCGCCGGGCAGGTGCGCTCACCGGAGGGCGAGCACTCCGAGGCCATGTTCCTCACCTCCAGTTATGTTTTTCCCTCTGCGGCCGAGGCCGCCGCGCGTTTTTCCGGTGAATCCCCCGGCAACGTCTATTCGCGCTATACCAATCCCACCGTGCGTATGTTCGAGGAACGAATCGCCGCGCTAGAGGGCGGCGAAGCCGCGGTGGCCACTTCCAGTGGCATGGCGGCGATCCTGAGCCTGTGTATGGCACTGCTGAAAAGCGGTGACAAGGTGATCTGCTCGCGCAGCGTATTCGGCACCACCACGGCACTGTTTACCCGCTACATGCAAAAATTCGGCGTGCGCGTGGCATTTGTCGATCTCACCGATATGCAGGCCTGGCGCGAGGCGCTGGACGGCGATACGAAGCTGTTGTTTATGGAGACGCCGTCCAACCCCCTGTGCGAGGTGGCGGACATCCGCGAGCTGGCGGAGCTGGCCCACAGCGCCGGCGCCCAGCTGGTGGTGGATAACTGTTTCTGTACCCCGGCACTGCAGCGCCCCCTGGAGCTGGGTGCGGACATCGTGGTGCATTCCGCCACCAAGTACCTGGATGGGCAGGGCCGCTGCGTCGGCGGCGTCGCCGTGGGCAGCAAGGAAGTCATGGACGAACTGGTGATCTTCCTGCGCACCGCCGGCCCCAGCATGAGTCCATTCAATGCCTGGGTATTCCTGAAGGGCCTGGAAACGCTGGGTCTGCGCATGCAGGCGCATTCCAACAACGCGCTGGCGCTGGCCTGGTGGCTGGACGAGCAGGATGCGGTGGAAAAGGTAAATTACACCGGCCTGCCCAAGCACCCGGGTCACCTGCTGGCAGCCAGCCAGCAGCGCGCCTTCGGCGGTGTGCTGAGCTTCCGCCTGCGCGGTGGTCGGGAAGAGGCCTGGAAGGTGATCGATGCCTGCCGGATCTTTTCTGTTACCGCCAACCTCGGTGATGCCAAGAGCACCATCGTGCACCCGGCCACCACCACCCATGGCCGTCTCAGTGAAGAGGACAAGGCCCGCGCCGGGATTACCGAGAACCTGATCCGGGTCTCGGTGGGCCTGGAGAATGTCGACGACTTGCAGCGCGACCTGGCCCGCGGCCTGGCGACGCTGGCGTAACTGGCACTGCCGCAAGAGGGCGGCGGCGCCATTTGTGCGTTGTCGCGCAGAGTCGCGCAGGCATCAACCTATCATTACAGGTTGTTGCCATCGAAAGTCCTGTGCCCCGCGCTGTAAAGCGGCTGGCGGGATCGGCGGGGATGCCCGCCACATGTAGAAAAACCGAGCTGTAATGGATTAGCCGTGCAAAAAATCATTTCCGCAGTCGTCGCCGATATCGGCAAGGTGTTACTGGGCAAGGACCACCAGGTAAAACTGGCCCTGGCCTGCCTGCTCTCCCGCGGGCACCTGTTGATCGAGGACCTGCCCGGCATGGGCAAAACCACCCTGGCCCATGCCCTGGCGCAGGCACTGGGCCTGTCCTACAAGCGGGTGCAGTTCACCAGCGACATGCTGCCGGCGGATATTGTCGGGGTTTCGATCTTTGAGCGCGACAGCGGCAGTTTCCGTTTCCACGAGGGGCCGGTATTCAGCCAGCTGTTGCTGGCCGACGAAATCAACCGCGCCTCGCCCAAGACCCAGAGCGCCCTGCTGGAGGCCATGGAGGAGCGCCAGGTGAGTGTCGATGGCGAGACCCGCCCATTGCCACAGCCGTTCTTCGTCATCGCCACCCAGAACCCCATGCACCAGTCCGGTACTTTTAGCCTGCCGGAGTCCCAGCTGGATCGTTTCCTGATGCGTATCAGCCTGGGCTACCCGACCCGCGAGGCGGAACGGGCCCTGTTCCAGGGCGTGGATCCCCGCGAGCAGCTGCGGCAGCTGCGGCCGCGGCTGGACCGGGCCGGGCTGGCGAAGCTGCAGGCACTGGTGGGGCAGGTTAAAGCCTCGGCCAGCCTGCTCGATTATCTCGAGCGGCTGGTACTGCACACGCGCCAGAGCCAGGAGTGCCCGGTGGGACTGTCGCCGCGCGGGGCGCTGGCGCTATTGCATGCGGCGCGGGCCTGGGCGCTGATTCACGCCCGTGGGCATGTGGTGCCTGAGGATATCCAGGCAGTGCTGCCGGCAGTGGCGGGACACCGCCTGCAAAGTGAAAGTGGTGACGGCGCGCAACTGGTGGAGCGCCTGATTCGCCAGGTCGACGTCATCGCGGCCTGACCGGCATGGCAATTCCCCCCAACGCGCAGGGCGATACGACCGGTTCCTGGCGCAGGCGCTGGCGCCTGCTGATGTCCGACTGGCTGGACCGGCGTGCGCCGCCAGCCTCGCAGGTAGTGCTGGACCACCGACGGCTGTTTATCCTGCCCACCCGCGCCGGGCTGGCGTTCCTGCTGGTAATCGTCCTGTTGTGGCTGCTGGCCACCAACTACGAGAACAACCTGGTGTTCGCCCTCGCATTCCTGCTCGCCAGCCTGTTCGCAGTGCTGCCGCTGCATACCTTTGCCAACCTGGCCGGCCTGGAGATTCGCCTGCTGGATACCGGCACCGCGTATGCCGGGGACTTTGCCACCGCACGACTGGCGGCGGCACGGGGCAAACAGCGCCCGGGAGAGCATATTTCCATCGGCTGGCGGGAGTCCGAGCCGGTAACCCTGCAACTGGAAGCGGGACAGGAAACCGAGGTGGAGATCACCCTGCCGGTGGTGCGTCGCGGCCTGGTGCGCGCACCCCGCCTGCTAATCGAGAGCCGTTTCCCGCTGGGACTGTTCCGTTGCTGGAGCTGGGTCGACCTGGATGTTGAGTTCCTGGTCTACCCCCAGCCGAAACCGGCCGGCCCCCTGCCGCTGGGTGAGTCACTGGCAGAAGGGGAGGCGGAGCAGAAGCGCCGCGGTGGCGATGATTTTTCCGGGTTGCGTCCCTACCAGCCCGGCCACTCGTTGCGCCAGGTGGCCTGGAAGCAGTTTGCTGCAGGCCGCGACCTGCACAGCAAGGATCATGAGACCGGTGTGGACAGCCGCCTGTGGCTGGACTGGGACCTGCTCGGGGGCCGGGATGTGGAGACCCGGCTGAGTAACCTGTGTCACTGGGTGCTGGAGGCAGACCGCCAGCAGCTGGCTTATGGCCTGCGACTGCCCGGCCGTGTGATAGAGCCCGGTGGCGGCGATGTCCACCGTCGGCAGCTGCTGGCGGCATTGGCGCGCTTTCCGGTGCAGGGGGTCTGATGGCTTATTCCGGACGACTACCGCGCGAAAGCCTGTTGTGGATATTTGCGGCACAGTTCGCCGTCCTGTTGCCGCACTTCGCGCGCCTGCCACTGTGGATTGTCGCTGGCTGGGTACTGGCGGCCTGGTGGCGGGCCGAGGTTTCCCGCGGGCGCCGAGAGCTGCCGGGCAGAATGATCAAGCTGGTGGCAGTTGCCTTGGTGGTCGGCGGCCTGGTGTTGTCCTACGGGCATTGGTTTGCGCTGGAGCCCATGGTGGCGCTGCTGGCCGTATCGTTTACCCTCAAGAACCTGGAACTGGTAACCCGGCGGGATGCGTTCCTCAGCCTGTTGCTGGCGTATTTTGTCGCCGCGACCCTGTTTATTTTCGACCAGGGAATTCCTCACGCCATATACGGGGTGCTGGCGGTCCTGGTGGTCACCGCCGCGCTGGTGGCGCAGGCGGGGGCGGGCAGTGCGGGGCCGCGGCGTGCGCTCGGGTTGTCTGCGCGCCTGCTGGCGCAGTCAGTACCCCTGATGCTGCTGTTGTTCCTGGTCATACCGCGCCTGGGGCCGCTGTGGGCGGTGCCGCAGGAGGATGCCTCCGCCACCACCGGGGTTTCGGACAGTATGTCGCCGGGGGACTTCGCCAACCTGTCCAAATCCGACAAGCCGGCGCTGCGGATTACCTTTGACGGGCCGGTGCCGCCACCGGAACAGCGCTACTGGCGCGGCCTGGTGTATGCCGATTTCGATGGACGTCGCTGGAGCCAGGGCTTTGGTGTGGACCCCCGCGAGGGCGGCCAGGTGTTCTGGCGCGATAATGAGGTGGCATTACCCGAGGTCGGTCCCCGTTACCGCTACCAGGTGATCCAGGAACCCACCCGCAGCCAGTGGTTGTTCGCCATGGCGCGCCCGCACTCCGCTACCGACGGGGTGGGGGAGACCCGCGACGATCGCCTGGTGCGGTCGGAGCCGGTGTTCAGTCGCCTTGCCTACGAGGTGCGTTCCTGGCCACGTGACAGCATCAATGAAGTGACGCCAATGGGTGATTTTGACCGGCGGCGCAACCTGCAGCTGCCGGACGGCGGAAATCCCCGTGCCCGGGAGTGGGCCGCTCGCCTGCGGGCGCAGGGACTGTCACCCAGCGAAACCTCCGACGCGGTGCTGTCGTTCTTCAATCAGCAATTTACCTATACCCTCGCGCCACCTTCACTGGGTGCGGATACCGTCGATGGATTCCTCTACGATACCCAGCGGGGCTTCTGTGAGCACTTTGCCGGCAGCTATGTGTTCATGATGCGCGCCGCGGGCATTCCGGCGCGTGTAGTGGCCGGCTACCAGGGCGGTGAGTGGGTCGAGGGGGAAGAGTACCTGCTGGTGCGCCAGTACGACGCCCATGCCTGGGCCGAGATCTGGACCGGTGAGCGCGGCTGGCAGCGGGTGGATCCCACTGCCGCAGTGGCGCCGGAGCGGGTACGCAATGGCCTGCAGACAGCCGCGGCGGATGAGTTTATGCGCGATGCGCTGGTGCCCTTACACCGCTTCCCGGTCCTGAAGCGGTTGCAGTTGCAGTGGGATATGATCAATTACCGCTGGTACCGCACGGTGGTGGGCTTTGACAGCCAGCGCCAGCAGGACCTGCTGCGCGAGCTGCTGGGCCAGGTTACCAGTGCGCGCCTGGCACTGCTGGTGGCGCTGCCCGCGGTGGGGGCGCTGCTGGGTATCTGGGCCTGGTTGTGGTTCAGTGGGCGAGGTCGCAGGGCACCGCCCGCGGCCCGGCTCTACCGGCGATTCTGTCGCCGGCTGGCCCGCTACGGTGTGGAGCGCCGCCCGGGGGAGGCACCGGCGGACTTCGCCGCCCGGGTAGGGCGGGAGTTACCGCACCTGGGCCCAATGGCGCGGAGTATCACCACGGCCTACCAGCGGGCCGCCTATGCTGACGACCCGGCCGCGCTGGTACAGTTGCGCCGCCTGTTACGCGGTTTCTGGCCGCGATTGCGTCGTGGACCGGCCCCGGGGCAGGGGTGAGGTAAACCATGTTCGGATTCAAATAATGTCGTTGATCAGCTTGCCGGCCAGGTTACACGCGTTCCTGGCAGGGTACGGATGTACGTCACTGGCCACCGGGCTGCAGGTAATCCTGTTGCCCTGGATCGCGGTGGCGGTGGTGGAGCTTCCGGCACTGCACCTGGGCTGGGTACAGGCCTCGGTGCTGCTGCCCAACCTGCTGTTCCTGCTGCTGGGCGGAGTACTGGCGGATCGCCGCGATGCGGCCTCGGTGGCGGCCATCGCCTGCCTGGGGCTGGCGGCCTGCCACGGCGCCCTGCTGTGGTATTTCAGCCTGCGACTGCCAGACCTGGCGGTGCTGTTGCTCTACGGTGTGGGCCTGGGGGTGTGCACGGCTTTCCTGCAACCGGCGCGGGATAACCTGGTGCAGCGCAGCGCCCACAATGACACCGCGCCGGTTTCCCACGACCGGGTGCAGGCCACGGTAACCTGGATGATGCTGGCCCAGTATGGCGGCCAGGCGGTGGGAATGCTGTTCGCCAGCCGTTTTGACCAGTGGGGCGTCGTCCCCCTGCTGTCCCTGCAGATCGGGGTGCTGCTGGTGGCCGCTGCGCTGCTGTATTCCCTGCGTTTTCGCACCTCGGCACGGCCCTTCGAGCGGGTGCTGCCACTGGCACTGATCCGCGAGGGCGTTGAGGAGGCGTGGCGCAGCCCGGCCCTGCGCGAACTGATCGCACTGGTGGCCTTCAATGGCTTTGTCCATATCGGTGTGTTCCTGGTGGTACTGCCCCTGCTGGCGGCTGACTACGGTCGCGGTGCCAGCTATTACGCCACCCTGCAGCTGGCGTTTGTGGCCGGCACGGTGCTGGCGACCATCGTGATGTTGCGGCGGGGACAGGGTGATGCGCCGGGGCGGGGCATCCTGATGTGCCTGCTCTACAGCGCGGTGTTGCTCGTGGGGATCAGCATCGGCCCCACGGCCATCGGCCTGCTGTTGTTATGTCTCTGCTGGGGCGCGGTGGCGGCCGCCTCGGCCGCCCTGGGGCGGGCCATTGTACAGCTGCTGGCACCGGCCGAGGTGCGCAGCCGGATTATTTCCATCTACCAGCTGGCCCTGTTCGGCAGCGCCGCCCTGGGCGCCCTGGGCGCGGGAACCCTGAGCGAGTATGCGGCGCCACTGACCACGCTGCTGTGGGCGGGCATCCTCAGTTTTGTCGCCTTCGCCCTGGCTGCCCTGAACGGTTCCCTGCGCCGCCTGCGGGTATCTGCCGATACCGTGCGCTAGCGGCAGCTAAGGCCCCGGGGGTTGCTACCAGCGGTTGGTAATCCATAGCGTCTGGTAGGGCGCCAGGGTCACCGTATCCAGCATATTGTCAAACACCTGGTCACTGATCAGGTCTTTCCAGACATCGGTGCCGATCAGGTTGATGCTCGACAGGTTAATGGTCTGCTCGGTGTCGGAAATATTGTTGATACAGAAAATGCTCTGGCGGCGGTCCATGCTCTGGCGCCAGAAGGCGAAGAGCTGCTCCCCCAGGTGCAGGGTGAACTGGGTGGCATTGGGGTGGAACGCCGGCTGGTCGCGTCGGATTTTGATCAGCCGGCGCAGGTGGTTGAAGACCTGGTGGTGCTTGGATTCCGGATCCGCAAGTTCCCGGTTCAGGTCTTCTTCCCGCCACTGCCGCCGGTTGATGGCGCGGTTGTGGCCATGCTCCTCGACGCGCTGGTAGTCGTTGGTGCTGCCCACCAGGCTGTGCAGGTAAAAGGCCGGGATTCCCTCCAGGGCCAGCATGATGGCGTGGGCACAGACGAAACGCTCCAGCTGCAGGCCATCCTCACCGGCGGTGGTGCCGCGCATGGCGTCGAACAGCGAGATGTTGATCTCGTAGGGCTTGCGGTTACCGTCATCCAGTGCACGCCAGGAAATCTTGCCGCCGAAGTTCTCCATGGTCTGGATCAGAACCTCCTGCTCTTCCTCGCTCAGCAGCCCCTCTACCGGTCGCAGGCCAATGCCGTCGTGTGAGGCGATGAAGTTCAGGTAGGTGGTGCCGTTCTGTGCCGGCGGCATACTCATCAGCCAGTTCTTCAGGTGATGGTTGTTGCCTGATACCAGGGTATTGACCAGCAATGGCGGCAGGGAGAAGTTGTAGATGCAGTGCGCCTCGTTGGCATTGCCGAAATAGGACAGGTTCTCGCGGTTGGGAATATTGGTTTCGGTGATGATGACCGCATTCGGGTCCGCGTGTTCGATCAGGGTTCGCAGGAGCCGCACGATCTCATGGGTCTCCTCCAGGTTGATACAGCTGGTGCCGATTTTCTTCCACAGGAAAGCCACGGCATCCAGCCGGAAAATGCGCACACCCATATCCAGGTAGAGCCGGATGACATCAACCATTTCCAGCAATACTTCCGGGTTGCGAAAATTCAGGTCGATCTGGTCGTGCCCGAAAGTACACCAGACACAGCGCATTTCATCCCCGTTACTCACTGCCCGCAACAGCGGTGTGGTGCGTGGGCGCACGACACCGGACAGGTTCTCGTTCGGGTGTACACAGAAAAAGTATTCGCGGCCGGGGGAGATGTCTTCCTGGAAATTCTTGAACCACTGGTGCTCCGCCGAGCAGTGGTTGATGACCAGGTCGGCCATCAGGTGAAAGTCGGTACTGATGCGCAGGATATCGTTCCAGTCCCCCAGGCCCGGTTCCACCTGCTTGTAGTCGATCACCGCGAAGCCGTCGTCACTGGAGTAGGGGAAGAACGGCAGGATATGCACGCTGTTGATCAGCATGGTGAAGTGGGTCTTGAGAAAGTGGTGCAGCGTCTTTAATGGGTGCTGCCCCTTGCGCTGGATCGTATTGCCGTAAGTAATCACGACAATATCCGTCTGGTCCCACAGGTTCTTGTGGGCAATCGGTGTCTGGCATTCCTCGTCCAGGCGCATGACCTTCATCAGTCGCTGCGCCAGTGTGGCCCCGTCCTGGTCGGGATAGATGACCGCCAGGTGTTCGCAGAGTCGTTTCTGCAATACTTCGCGGATGGGCATGTCTTCAGTCAGTGCGTTCATCGGTGCTTCCCGGCCTGTTATGTTCCGTATTCCTCGTAGTCCATCTCCACCGCGGACTTCAGTTCCTGCAGGAACTCCGGTGCGGCGCTGGTGATGCGGCTCCAGCTGGGGATAAAGGGGGTCTCCATCGGGTTTTCCAGGAAGGTCTGCCCGGCCTTCATCAGGTTGCGCGCAAACAGCTCCACAGTCTGCTCCTCGCGGTGGATATCGAAATCGAGCCCGTTGATGATGGCATCGTTGCGATAGGTCTCGACAAAATCCAGCGCAATGCGGAAGTAGGTGGCCTTGATACTGCGAAAAGTCTCGGTGGAGAACACCGTGCCCTGGGTGGCCAGCTTGCGGAACAGTGACTTGGATATATCGATGGACATCTTCGACAGGCCCGCCTCCTGGTCGTCAAAGGAAACCTTCTGGTGCTTGTGGTCGTAGCGGTGGGCGATATCCACCTGGCACAGGCGGTTGGTGGAATAGTTGCGGTGCATCTCTGACAGCACACCGATTTCCAGCCCCCAGTCACTGGGAATCCGCAGGTCGTTGATCACGTCCCGGCGGAATGAGAACTCGCCGGCCAGGGCATAGCGGAAGCTGTCCATATAATCGAGGTACTCGGTGTGGCCATAGATCTTTTTCAGGGTACGGATCAGCGGCGTTACCAGCAGGCGGCAGACCCGGCCGTTGATCTTTCCCGACGCCACGCGCGAGTAATAGCCCTTGCAGAACTCGTAGTTGAAGTTGGGATTGGCGATGGGGTAGAAGAGCCGCGCCAGCAGCAGCCTGTCGTAGGTGACGATATCGCAGTCGTGCAGGGCGATGGCCTCGCCGCGGTTGGAGGCGAGGATATAGCCCAGGCAGTACCAGACATTGCGCCCCTTGCCCGCCTCCCGGGGCGCCAGGCCGCGGGCCTCCAGCTTGGCGTCCAGCTCGCGCAGGCGCGGGCCGTCATTCCACAGTACCCGCACGTGCTGGGGCAGCACACTGAACTGGCGCAGTGCGTCGCGATACTGGGCTTCGTCGGCACGGTCCAGGCCAATCACGATCTCGGACAGGTAGGGTACCTGCTTCAGCTGCTCGAGGATGGCCGGCAGGGCCTCGCCTTCCAGTTCCGAGTAGAGGGAAGGCAGCAGCAGGGACATGGGACGCTGGCGGGAGAACTCCATCAGTTCCCGTTCCATCTCGTCCTGCGTTCGGTTGGAGAGGTTGTGCAGGGTGGTAATGGAGCCGTTCTGGAAAAAGTCGGTCACGGGCGCCTCCTGTAGGGGCTGGTAGATGGCCATGCTGGTGGCCTGGGTATTCTCGTTTTCTCGCGCTGGGTCAAAGCTGTGGTGGTGCTATTTATTCCGTTCATCAGTTGGAGCGAGCAGTGGTGCGATGCACTCGTGCCAGCCCGCCGGGCCCTCCTGCTCACTGGTGAGTACCAGCCGGGATGCTGTCTCCTCCAGCTCCGGTGGCTGGCGGTGGGGGCCGCGCACAATCACGGCAATATTCGCCACCGCGAGCATATCCAGGTCGTTGGGGCTGTCCCCGGCCGCCACCAGCCCATAGTCACCCGGTTGTGCCCGGCGATAACATTCGAGCAGCTGCAGGGTTGCGCGCCCCTTGTCGGTGTCACCCAGCAGGTGCAGGAAGCGGCCACCCTCCAGGGTGGCGAGCCCGGCTTCGCGGGCACGGGCACAGAAAGCCCGTTTTTCCCGATCCGTGCCGCGCCATAGCAGCGGCTCGGAGTAGTGACGTGTCTGTGCCGCCGCAGCCTGCTGCGGCGTCAGGCCGGTGGCGTCCACGATCTCCTGCAGTGTGGCATTGGCAAAGCCCAGGTAGGGTGAGCCGTGCGTTCGTGTATCGCGGTCCAGGTAATCCAGCAGGTCCCGGCGGGGCTTGCCTGGTTCCAGCACCCAGAAGCCGGCCTCTTCGCGGGCCCCGGGCGGGGGTTCCGGGAAGTAACCGACGGGGATAAAGATGGCCGAGCCATTTTCGACAATAAACGGGTGGTGGTTGCCCAGCTCCCGCCGGATCTCGATCATCTCGTCGCGGGTCTTGCTGCTGTTGAGGATGACCGGGACTTCGCGTTGGTCCAGCTCGCGCAGCAGCCCGTCGACCGGTTCATGGGAATAGGTGAAGTGGTCCAGCAGGGTGCCGTCCAGGTCACTGACCACCAGCCAGTGCTTGTCGTGCGTTTTTTCTTGCGCCATTGCCACGTCGATCCGGATCACTCTGTTACAGCCTGTACGTAAATAGAATCCAAAAATAGTGCCAGTCTGGGATTATGAGCCAACAAAATGCCCGGCAGGCGCCATCGCGGTGCGCTGTGGCACCTGATTCCTTTTGTGTCTGGAGAGTCGCTGATCTTTACTGATCAGGTGCTGCAGTTTGGTGAAAGTCGGCCGCACACGATCAAGCGGTATGCCTTATATTGGCGCATTTTGGCCTGGATGCCGCTATTTGCACCGACTCAGTGCATAGCGACAGCCGGACCAGGTGGAGGGTGATATGGCGGGTAAGCGCAGGGGAAAAAACGATGACAAGGAGAAATGGTCGGACAGGGTAACCCGCACCAGCGATGCGCTGGACCTCCAAGAGGGTGTATTCACCCTCGATGACCCGGCCGAGATTGCCCGCTCCCTGAAACGCTCGGCAGAGGCCAGTGAGCGACGCAAGTCCGATCCCTACCGTTCTGCCATGTCGATGCTGACCTTCTATATCAACCGGGCGGGGAGCAAACTGCCGGAAGAGAGGCGGGCGGTGCTGGAACAGGCCAAGGAGGAGTTGCGTCGGGTGTTTGGCCGCGAGTGACCGGCCGTCGCGCCTATGTGCAGGCTGTGGCAAGGAAAATCACAGATTATCCTTATCCGCCGCAGTGAAATGCGCCGTCTGGTCCGAATATGCTTTCATAAACGCGGGCCGGTCGACAGCGCGCGCGACATAGTCACGGCAGGCAGGGAATCCAGCGAGCCCGTCGAACCTGGCCACAAGACGCAGTACATCCGCCATGGCTATATCGGCGACCGAGAAGGTGCCGGCCAGCCATTCGCACCCTGCCAGCACCTGTTCCATATGCCGGAGCCGCGCATCGAGGAACCCATCCAGGTGTTTCCGTCCCGGCGTTTCAGTGTTGTCACCGGAAAAAATGAATATTGACCACGGCAGGCTGGCCGCCTCAACCGAGTTGAGCGCAGCGAATAGCCATTTAATCACCTCGCTGCGGGCGCCTGGCTCAGTTGGCATTAGCGTGTCACTGTGCTCTCCCAGATGGAACAGGATCGCGCCACTCTCGAAAATTGAGGTCTCGCCGATGGTCAGCCAGGGCACCTGCCCGAAAGGCTGGTTCGAGAAATGCCCGGTATCCCTTGCACGAAAGGGCACACTCTCAACACGGTATGGCAAGCCGGCTTCTTCCAGTGCCCAGCGCACGCGAATGTCACGCACGTATCCCCTGGGCATATCGGGGACCCAGTCGAAAGTGGTGAGGATCAGTTCGGTCATTGGGTATCTCCTTTTGCGAACCCCTCTATCCAGAGCGCTCTGGTACCGCAGGAGAAGTTGAAAACGCCGTGTACCGGGGCAGATTATTCAGGTGCCTCGTACAGGTTAAAAGCTATTCAAATGCAATGTCCAGTCAGGGCTGGAGTTCGAACGGGGCCACCTTTGTGCCCTGGTGGTAAACCATCTTCCAGGATCCGTTCTCCAGTCTCCATATGGATGTTCTGTATGAGAAAGTCCCGGTATCACTTCCTGCCTTCTTGATAAAAGCCCTGTGCACTGTTTGTGTGACGCCATCCCCAAGAATACGAAACTCCCTGTCCTGCGTTTGTGCAGACCAATCGGCATCCTGCGGCAGTTGCTCGAGAAGCTCTGCGAGCCCAAAGCAGGCACCGCTGGCGCCGATCTCCCTGAAGTCGCCAGAAATCAATTCCCTTAATTTCGTGCGAGATCGTCGTACGGAAGTATTCAGTAAAGATTTTTCCTTGCTGATGATCTCTTCCTGGAGGGACATGTGCCTGGAACCTGGTTGTTCGGGGTGCCCAACCGGTGTCAGTGAAGTTTGCCCCCAGCTTCCCGCACCGAGAGCGGACCCCCGCAACCCGAAAATAGAGTTATTGGTTCTACGCATATAGCGAACCGCTAGAGCCAGTGTGTCGGGCTAGGACTTCTGCCGGCTGGTATCGTGAAACTGCCACAGTACGTTGATGATTTTCCAGTCGCCGGCTCTGGTCTTGTACAGGTGCATGTAATCGATCCACTCATCTACTGTGAGCTTTACTGAGGCCGTCCTCTGGTCAATATCAAAAATCTCGATTTCGACTTTCGGTTCCTCGGGAAACCGGTCACCGTCCTTGTTGTAGGCCGCCGCCAGCTCCAGCATGTCCTCGTAATCCGTCTCTAGGATGAACTCCTTGCCCTTGTCGTCCAGCCAGTAGGTTCTCTTGGCCAGGTCCCTGTCGAGCCCTCTCTTTGCCAGGCCCGGCTGAACCTTGTGCTGTGACTCGATATAGTCCAGTACGGCTCTCCTGATACTCTCCTCATCGGTGGGCGTGCCTGCGTGGGAAACTGCTGACACCATGAAAGTCAGGGTCAAAAGTACCAATACCTTGAACATAAAAATCCCTTTCAGTGTAAAAAGTTTTTCTTTGATACAGGGAGGGCCCTGTCATTATTCCCGGGCCCTTCACTCGGGCTTACGGCCGTGTTCAGGGGCAGTCCTCGCCACGAATAAATTGTATCTAGCCATAAATGGCCGGCGATGGCTATGACCGGGTGGCGGGTGCAGGAGTGCCGTGGGAGCAGGTTCGCATTATCCGGGTAGGGCCTGCGGGCACGAGGACGCGTTGGTGTCGGGGAGCGGGTGGCTTGGCGGGAGGTCAGGGTGCGGGGAACCGCAGCCGGGCCCTTCCTGAGGAGGGGCCGGCGGTTGTGGCCGGCCCCTCCCAGCGGGGAGGTTTACAGGGACTGCACCCAGGTGCCGTCCGGGCGGCGGCAGGCGGAGCCCTGGGTTACCACCGGCTCGCCGGAGCCCATCACCTCGGCGGTGAAGGGGCGGCAGTAGCTGTCGCCGCGCTGGTGGACCGGGCCCGGGGTGACCGCGTAGCGTTCATTGCCCTGCTGGCTGTCCCAGGTGATGCGTTCGCCCTCGGGAGCGAATTCCAGTGCCTGGGCCACGCAGGCCTGGTTGCGCTGGTCCATGCGCTCGCCGATCTTGCCGCCGATCAGTACGCCGGCAATGGCGCCGCCGATGGTGGCGGCTGTCCTGCCGCGGCCGTCACCGATCTGGTTACCGATCACGCCGCCGACTATGCCGCCCAGTACGCTGCCCACTTTATCGCTGTTGCAGCGGGTCGCGGTGGCCTGCGGTGCGGGGCGCCATTCCGGGCGGTACTCCGGTTCCGGCGCGCGCTGGTCGAACCAAGGCGGCAATACGGCCACGGCGACGCGGTCATGGTGGTGGTCGTCGTAGTAACGGTCGCCGCGGCACTTGCGCTCTTCCTTGTAGTCGCCGTCGCGCTCCCATTTGCGCTCCACCTTGCAGTTGCCGTCCCAGTACTCTTCCTTGCGGACATAGTGCTCGTGTTTGTGCTTGTGCTTGTGGTGCTTCTTCCAACCGCGGCCCTCCGGTGGCTCGGCGAATACGGCAGCGGAAAGGCTGCCGCACAGGATCAGGGAAGTCATTATCGCGAGCTTTTTCATGGGCCCCTCGTTGCTTGAATTTTGATCTAATGGTTTGTCGTCGGTGTGCCTGGTGCTGGGGCACCCGGGGCGCCGGCGTATTGGTGTGTTTTCAGGCGCCGGTCGTAAGTCGCCAATTTTACCAATTGGTTCCATCGTATTGGAGGGTGGGGGGCAGGGGATGCGACCGGGGTCACCCTTTTGGATGACCGGTCAGGGAGAGCAGTGCGTCCGCCGGGGCTGCATACCCCGGCAGAAGATGGGGATCAGGGAGAGCTACAGGCCAGGCAGCGGGCATACAGGGCCCGCGGGTCGCGGAAGTTGCGCAGCTCGGCGAGGGGCTCCAGGGCTGGTTGCAGGCTGCTCAGCCAGGCGCCCAGGGGCAGGTTGGCCTGGAGGCTCGCCGCCACGCTGGCGTCGATATTCTCCGAGAGTGCCTGCATCAGCCGCTGGCCCGGTGTCAGCTGGCGCTTGATCTCCAGTACCTCATAGTCCTCGAGCTCTGCCAACTGCGCGGCTGAGGCGATGGCGTCGTCCAGGTAGCCCAGCTCATCCACCAGGCCCAGCTGCTGGGCAGCGCGACCGGTCCACACCTGGCCCTGGGCGATCTTGTGGACCTCCTCGGGGGTTGAGCCGCGGGCTTCGGCGACGATGCGCAGGAAGCGGGTATAGGTGTTTTCCACCCCCTGCTGGAGGATGTTGGCGGCGGATTCCGACAGGGGGCGGTCGAGTCGCATGGCGCCCGACAGCTCGGTAGTGCCCACGCCGTCGTTGTATATGCCCAGTGACTCGAGGGATTCCTCGAAAGTGGGGAAGGCACCGAATACGCCGATCGAGCCGGTGATAGTGGACGGTGCGGCCCAGATGCGGTCGGCGCCGGTGGCAATCCAGTAGCCGCCGGAAGCGGCCACGCTGCCCATGGAAAGCACCACCGGGATACCGGCTTCGCGGGTGGCGAGGAGCTCCTGGCGGATGGCCTCGGAGGCAAAGGCGGAGCCGCCACCACTGTCGACCCGCAATACCAGTGCCTTCACTTCCTTTTCGCGGGCCTGGCGGATCAGTTTGCCCAGGGAGGCGCTGCCGATCTGCCCGGCGGGGGCCTCGCCATCGACAATGGAGCCGGTGGCAGCGATCAGGCCCACCTTGTTCGCGGTCGGTGTGGGGATATGGGTGAGTTTCTGGTTGCGCAGGTACTTGTTGGCATCGATACCCTTGTAGCCGATCTCATCCTCGCCTTCGCCGATGGCTTTCCGGAGGGCGTCGATGGCCACCCGGCGACCGGCCAGCTCATCCACCAGCTGCTGTTCCAGCGCGGCCTCGGCCCAGCTGCCGTCATTGGCGGACAGGCGCTGGGGCAGTTCATTGATAAAACCGTCAAGGGTCTCTGGCGGCAGGTTGCGCAGGCCGGTTACCTGCTCGGTGTACTCGGTCCACAGCTCGTTCAGCCAGCGCTGGTTGTTGTCCCGCGAGGCCGGCGACATGTCGTCCCGGGTGTAGGGCTCGATAAAGTCCTTGTAGTCGCCCACGCGGAAGACATGGAAGTTTACCTTGAGCTTGTCCAGCGCGCTCTTGAAGTAGTTGCGGTAGCTGCCGAACCCGGTCAGCAGCACCGAGCCCATGGGGTTCAGGTAGATCTTGTCGGCATGGCTGGCGAGGAAGTACTGCGCCTGGGTGTAGTTGTCACCGATGGCGTAGACGGGCTTGTCGGCGGCCTTGAAGCGCTGCAGGGCCGCGCCGATCTCCTCGAGCTTGCTGAGGTTGGCGCCCATCAAGTAGTCCAGCTCCAGTACCACCGAGGAGATGCGCTTGTCCCTGGCGGCGAAATCAATGGCATCCACCACGTCCTTCACCCGGGTCTCCACCGGTCCCGGCGGTCCGCCGAGCAGGCCCGGGAAGCTGCGCGGTGGCGACATCTCATCCACCAGGAAACCGGTGGGGGCCACACGCAGGGCCGCGCCCTGGGGAATGGTGAGCTGCTCTTCCTTGCCGAAAATCACCATGCCGATGAACAGCAGGACCAGCAGGAACAGCAGGTTGGTGAACACCCGGCGCAGCCAGGTGATGGCACCGCCAATGCCACCGAAGAACCGGCGGATGAATCCTTTGTGGTGGGTTGATTCGGTCAAACCTCTTGTCTCCTTGTCTTGAGAGCGGGCCGCACGCGGGCACCGGGCGGTGTGCGCCAATTACACCATACGCTGCCAGCGACTGGTCATCATGGCAGAGAAGAACAGGGTAAGGCTAAGTGCCAGCAGGGCGCCATCCTGCCAGCCGCGCCCGGCCATCATTACGTCGACAATGCTGGCGCAGATGTAGACCAGCAGGATCAAGCACAGCCACAGGTAGCTGCGGTACCGCTGCTTGAGCATACCCGGCAGCACCAGTAGCAGGGGGGCCGTCTGCAGGATCCAGAGCGCGAGTGAGCCCCCTTCCAGGAACAGGTTCCAGACTGCGAACAGGACCAGCAGGCCGATATAGCAGGCCCAGTTCAGGCGCTGCCCCATTTTCAGTTTGCGGGCGACGGATTCGCTCATTGGCCGCGCTCTCCCAGCTTGTTCACCAGTTCCGCGACCCGCGCGCCCTGGGCGCGACAGAGTGCAATTTCGTCTTCAGTCAGTTGCGCGCCTTCGCTGCCACCAGCCCAGTGCGAGGCGCCGTAGGGCGTGCCGCCACTGGTGGTACGCATCAGCCGCGCCTCGGAGTAGGGAATACCGGCTATCAGCATACCGTGGTGCAGCAGTGGCAGCATCATTGACAGCAGGGTGGTCTCCTGGCCGCCGTGGATACTGCCGGTGGAGGTGAACACACCGGCGGGCTTGCCCGCCAGGCTGCCGTCCAGCCACATATCCCCGGTCTGGTCGAGGAAATAGCGCAGCGGTGCAGCCATGTTGCCAAAGCGGGTGGGGCTGCCCATCAGCAGCCCGGCGCAGTCGCGCAGTTCCTCCGGGCGGCAGTAGGGCGCGCCCTCATCGGGTACTGGGGGCGCGCTGGCCTCGGTGTCCGGTGAAACCGGCGGAACTGTGCGCAGCCGTGCCGGGACACCGGCGGATTCCACGCCGCGGGCGATCTCTGCCGCCATGCGCGCGGTAGAGCCACTGCGGCTGTAGTAGAGTACCAGTATGTAGTCGTCGGAACCCCGCGCCATCAGAGCAGCTCCAGTACGTTTTCCGGCGGACGGCCCAGCACAGCGCGGTCGCCTTTCACCACGATCGGGCGCTGGATCAGCTTGGGATGCTCCACCATCGCCTTAACCAGTTTTTCATCGGGCAGCTCTTTGTCCTTCAGGCCAAGTTCCTTATAGGCGTCCTCTCCGGTACGCAGTAACTGGCGCGCGCCAATGCCCAGCTTCTGCAGCAGCGCATTCAGGGTGTCCGCGTCCGGCGGGGTCTCCAGGTAGAGCACTACCTCCGGTTCGACGCCCTTTTCCTGTAATAACTGCAGGGTCTGGCGAGATTTTGAACAACGTGGGTTGTGGTAAATCGTCCACATGGCTTGGGTATCCTGTTATGGTTTGGCGTATTCTATGGCTTGATAAAAGCCCCTGACAAACAATCCCTGTCACTGGCGGCGCGGAGGTATTCGCCGCAGAACGCGAGAAATGGAAATCCCCATGACCGAACAGGTACACCGCTGGCGTCGCTTCCTGGTTTCCCTGTGGACGCTGTTCAACGAGAAGAACTGCCGCCAGAATGCGGCGGCGCTCACTTACATGACCCTGTTCGCCATTGTACCGCTGGTGACCGTGAGCTACGCCATGCTGTCCCTGTTCCCGGATTTTGCCGGGCTGGAAAACCGGTTGCAGCAGCAGATCTTCGAGCACCTGGTGCCGGCCAGCGGCCGTGAAGTCCAGGAATACATCAGCAGCTTCTCGGCCCAGGCGCAGCGGCTTACAGGGCCCGGTGTGGCAATCCTGATGGTTACTGCTGGCCTGATGCTGCGCAATATCGAGGCCACCTTCAACGCCATCTGGGATATCCCGCGCGGCCGTAGCGGCGTATCCAGCTTCCTGCTTTACTGGGCCATCCTCAGCCTGGGTCCCATCCTGCTGGGTGCCGGGCTGGTTATGTCCACCTACCTGATTTCGCAAAAATTGTTCCTGCCGGAAGAGGGCACCCTGGGACTGGTGCCCATGGTACTGCGCCTGCTGCCTTTCCTTTTTACCACGATCGCATTCACCCTGTTGTTCACTGCCGTGCCTAACTGCCGTGTGCCGCTGCGCCACGGCATCGCGGGGGGCGTCATCACTGCCTTCGCCTTTGAATTGGCCAAAGTCCTGTTCGGAATCATGGTAGCCCGCAGCTCGGTACAGGCCATCTACGGGGCCTTCGCTTTCGTGCCATTGTTCCTGATGTGGATTTTCCTGCTGTGGATGATCGTGCTGGCCGGGTGTGTGCTCGTGCGGATGCTCTCGGCATACGATGCGGCGGCACAGGGCAGGAAATATTCTGACGTGATGGCGACCCTGGTGTTGCTGTGGGAAGCCTTCCGCAAGTACCAGCACGGTCTGCCCCTGCGGGACCAGGATATTTCCCGTGCGGGTATCAAGCCGGCGCAGTGGCGACGGATTCGCGAGGTACTGCAACGCCACAAGGTATTTACCCAGAACGATCGCAATGACTTTGTCCTGCAGCGCGACCTGGATTCCATTTCCCTGATGCAGCTGGCCGGCTGGATGAACCCGGCCCCGCTGACTTCGGCCAGCCATGCGGCCTTGCAGGACCAGCCGTGGTTCGGCGAAGTGGAAAAGCGTTTCAGCGCCGTGCGGGAATTTACCGGTGAACAGCTGGCGATGAGTGTCGCCGAGCTGTTTCGTGGTACCAGCGGCGACAGCGACGCCGACAAGTCCGGCGGGGCGGGCGGGTCGCGTGGCAAAAGCGGCGGCACCACTACGAGAAACAGAAAAACCAGGAGCAAGCGCGGGAGTGACAAGAGTGCGACTGAAAGCAGTAAGTCCGCGGCCGGCAAAGCCGGTAAAACGGGTAAAGAGGAAGCCGGCAGCAGTGAAACCATGGGCAGCCTGTCTTTTTTTGGCCGCCGCAATAAGCGGGTGTGACCGCGACGACCGGGAACAGGCTCTGGCCACTATCGATGGTGAATCTGTCGATACCGGCGGCAAGGTGCTGCTGGTGAATTACTGGGCCGAGTGGTGCGCTCCCTGCCGCGAGGAAATCCCCGAACTCAACCGTTTCGACCGCGCCCATGACAATGTCCTGGTGCTGGGGGTCAATTACGATGCACCGCCGGCGGAACAAGCCCGCGAACAGGCCGGCAAGCTCGGCATCGAGTTCCCGGTGCTGGCGACGGACCCGGCAGCTACGTGGGGCCAGCAGCGCCCGTCGGTATTGCCCAGCACCCTGGTGATCGGCAGCGATGGCCGCTGGGTGACTACCCTGGTGGGCCCGCAGACAGAGGCGGACCTGGGCCGGGCCGTTGACAACCTGGCCGCGGACGATAACGCGCATTGATCCCGGTTCCGGTAATACAGCACTCGCACTGAAGCCTCGCCCTGCGCAATCCAAGGTGATCTGCTTCTAAGGCTATAACGAAAGTAACTATATGTTGGTGCGTCCGGGTTGTTAGCATCCCGCGCGATTTCCATTGGCTGATGTTACCGGGGTGGCAATGCACCTGACTTCTTTTCTGTTCCTCGCGCTGTTTTTCGTCCTGTTGTGGCCGCTGCATCTCTGGCACCGCCGCCACGACAGCCTGGCGCCGGCCGTGTTCGCCGGCCTGGTTCTGGGCCTGCTGTTTGGCGGCTTGCTGCAGCTGGCGCGGGACTGGGGCGCGGTGCCGGCCGAGGTCCTGCCCTGGATCGCGGTGCTGGGCGATGGTTATGTGAACCTGCTGTACGTCCTGGTGATGCCCCTGGTGCTGGTTTCGATCCTGGCGGCGGTGGTGCGGGTGAGCAATACCCAGTCGCTGGGCAAGATCAGTGTGTCGGTGCTGGCGGTGTTACTGGGGACCACCGCGGTGGCGGCGCTGGTTGGCGTTGCCATGGCGCAGTTGTTCGGCCTGTCCGCCGACGGGCTGGTGGAGGGCTCCCGTGAGGCGGCCCGGGCCGAGGTGCTGGGCGAGCGCATGGGCCGCGTCAGTGAACTGGGTGTCCCGGAAATCCTGGTATCCTTTATTCCCGAGAATATTTTTGCGGACCTGGCCGGTACCCGCGATACGTCGGTGATCGCGGTGGTGGTTTTCGCGGTGTTGCTGGGGCTGGCGGCCCTGGGAGTGCGCCGGGAAAACCCTGAGCAAGGGGCAAAGATTGAATCTGCCGTGGCGGTGGCCCAGGTCTGGGTAATGAAACTGGTGCGCCTGGTGATGGCATTCACACCCTACGGCATCATGGCCCTGGTGGCGGAACTGATTGCCAGCTCCAGCTGGGCGGATATCGTCAACCTGCTCAGTTTTGTGGTGGCCTCGTTCGTGGCCATCGGCCTGATGTTCCTGGTGCATGGCCTGCTGCTGCTGGCCAATGGCATTAGTCCGCTGCACTATTTTGCCAAAGTGTGGCCGGTGCTGGTGTTCGCCTTCAGCTCCCGCTCCAGTGCGGCGACCATTCCGCTGAATGTGGAAACCCAGATTGATGAACTGGGGAATTCGCCGGCGATTGCCAACTTCTCTGCCTCCTTCGGGGCGACCATCGGCCAGAATGGTTGCGCGGGTATCTACCCCGCCATGCTGGCGGTGATGGTGGCGGTGCCCATGGGCATCGATGTGCTGGATCCTCTGTGGCTGGCCAGCCTGGTGGCGGTGGTGGTAATCAGCTCGTTCGGTATCGCCGGTGTCGGTGGCGGCGCGACCTTTGCCGCGCTGGTGGTGTTGCCCACCATGGGGTTGCCGGTAACCATTGCCGCGCTGCTGATCTCGGTGGAGCCGCTGATCGACATGGCGCGCACGGCGCTGAACGTGAACGGTGCCATGACCGCGGGTACCCTGTCCCAGCGCTGGCTGGGCGCCAGCCTGCCTGCGGCAGAAGAGGCCCTGCCGGACTGAGCCGGCAGGGTAGTGCGGGAAACTGCAACGCGGTAATGGCCGAGAGTGGCCGCAGGAAAGCAGGGCAGGGAGCGGGTTAGGGGAAGATGCCATGACGTCACAGCCTCCACTGGTAATGATTCCGGGCACCATGTGCGACGAACGCCTGTGGGGATCGCTGTGGCCGCAACTTGCCCCCCTGCAGCCCCGGCACCAGGCCATCCCCGGCGGTGACAGTGTCGCGACACTGGTTCGGGCGCTGGCCGCGGCGCTACCGGACAAGCCGGTAAACCTGCTGGGCTTCTCACTGGGGGGCTACCTGGCGGCGGCACTGGCCTGCGCCCACCCGGAGCGGGTGGCGCGGCTGTTTATCTGTTCCAACACCCCCTGCGCCCTGCCGGACACCGAGCTGAAGCAGCGCCGGCAGCTGCTGAACTGGGTGTCGCGCAATGGCTACGGTGGTATCAGCGACCGCAAAATAGCCGCCATGCTGGCGCCGGAGAACCGGGGCCGGGACGACATTGCGGCTATCATGCGCGCCATGGACGCCAGCCTGGGCGAGAAAGCCCTGGTGGCACAGCTGGGTGCCACCAGTGAGCGGGCGGACTTGGCGCGCGAGCTGGCCGATGTACCAATCCCCGTGACTTTCTGTTTCGGTGAGCATGACGCACTGGTCACGCGCGGGTGGCTCGATGACCTGCAGCAGCGGCGGCCCGATGTGGCGCTGCGGGAGGTGCCCGGCGCAGGCCATATGCTGCCGCTGGAGCAACCGCGCCCCCTGGCCCTTGAGATCCGGCGCTGGCTGGACGCCTGACCACTTTCCCCGGGCCGGGTTCCGCCGGATTCAGGTTCGATTCAGTGATCCCCGCTTAAAGTGCTCCCATCGATGATCAATGGGAGACCGATCATGCTTCTGAACAAGAAATTCCTGTTTGCGGTAGTGGTAGGTGCGCTGGTGGGCTTCAGTGCCACTGTCAGTGCCGGCGGCAGTGGCTATTACGGCGACCGCGGTGAATACGACTTTGCCCGCGTAACCGATGCTATTCCCGTTTACAACGATATCCAGGTACTGGAACCCCGCACCCAGTGCTGGGAAGAGCAGGTTGCCTATCCGGGCCGCGGCTCCGCGGCCGGCACCCTGATCGGCGGCCTGATTGGCGCGGCCGTGGGCAACAAGGCCGGGCACCACCGGCGCGGCCGCAATGCGCGGACACTCGCCGGTGCCGCCATTGGTGCCACTATCGGCCACGGCATCAGCAGCCGCAACAATGCTCGCTACGTGACCGAGCAGCGCTGCCAGACTGTAGACGAATATGTCACCCGCCGCGAGCTGGTCGGGTACGATGTCCGCTATCGTTATAATGGGCGGGAATATATGACTCGCACGGATCGCCATCCTGGCGATAGAATCAGGGTTCGCGTCGACGTGGCCCCCGCCTGGTGATGCCTGTGCGCGGGGAGACCGTGACGCCCAGCGAAGAAGTAACCAGTACTGCCAGAGAATTCGGTACTGAATGCAAGTACCGCGAACGTGCTACCAGGAGCTGCACCGTGAAATCCATCTGTGCCCTTTGCCGTCAGGCGCGTGTTGTATTGGCACTCTTTATCGCCCTGTGCGCCGCGCCCCTGCAGGCGTCCGTGCCGCCGGTGGTTGCGCCGCAGGCCGCACAGGCGGACCACCTGCAGGTCAGGATCCTCAAGGTCCAGAAGCGCGAGATATCCCGCGAGCAGGCGGCAGCGCTGGTCAAGCGCCGCTACGGCGGCAAGATACTGGCGGTATCGGAGACCAGCCGCAAGGGTCGCCCGGCCTACCGGGTAAAGGGACTCTCGGATAAAAGCCAGGTTTACGTGGTCTACGTGGATAAGCAGAGCGGCCGCATCATGCGCTGAGCCGCCGGTAAAATGAATTTGAGCAGAGGGGGAAGCCATGCGCGCACTGTTGGTGGAAGATGAGGAGCTGCTGCGCAAGCAGCTGGCGAATTCCCTGCGCGATGCGGGCTATACAGTGGATGAGGCCCCGGACGGCAATGAGGCCCTGTACTACGGCCGCGAATTTCCCTACGACGTGGCGGTGATGGACCTGGGCCTGCCGGGCGTCGACGGTATCCAGGTGATCGAGACCCTGCGCCGCGAGGACAAGCATTTTCCCATCCTGATCCTGACCGCCCGTGGCCACTGGCAGGAGCGGGTCAAGGGGCTGGAAGCCGGTGGCGATGATTACCTGGTCAAGCCTTTCCATACCGAGGAATTGCTGGCGCGGCTGAATGCGCTGGTGCGGCGCTCCGCCGGTTTTTCCTCCCCCAGCATCAAGGCCGGGCCCATTGTGATGGATACCTCGTCGCAGCGGGTGCGGGTGGACGATGCGGAGCTGGACCTCACCTCGTTTGAGTACAAGGTTCTGGAATACCTGATGCTGCACCCGGATGAGGTGGTTTCCAAGACGACCCTGACCGAGCATATTTACGAGCAGGACTGCGACCGCGACAGCAACGTGATCGAGGTGTTTATCGGCCGCCTGCGCAAGAAGCTCGATGCCGCCGGGGCTGCCGGCCCCATCCAGACGCTGCGCGGTCGCGGTTATCGCTTCGTGGCTCCCGAATAAACGCTGTAACCGGTTAGACAATCCGTGCTCTCCTCCTGGCTCAATTCCCTCAAGGGACGGCTCTCGCTGGTCACCACGCTCGTGCTGGTGGCCTTTCTCGTATTGATTTCCACGGTACTCCAGCACGCTTACCGCACCTCCCTGGCCGAGGCCAAGAAGCGCGAGCTGCAGTTGCACGTCTATACCCTGCTGGCGGTGGCGGAGCCGGAGGGCGACAGCCTGCGGCTGCCGCCGGCGCTGCCGGAACAGCGCTTTAACCAGCCGGACTCGGGCCTGGTGGGGGTGGTGGCGGACCAGCGCGGGCGCATCATCTGGCGCTCCGAATCGGCGCTGGCGATGGACCAGCTGCCCTCGCACCCGCTGCCACAGGGGCGCGAGGTCTTTGCGCAGATGAGCCTGGGCAAGAGCGGCCTGTACAGCACTTTCCGCCAGGGCATTGCCTGGGGCCTGGACAACGAGCAGCGCTACACCTTTATCGTGCTCGAGGATGCCGCTCCCATGCAGGCGCAGGTGGAACAGTTCCGCTCCACCATCTGGCGCTGGCTGGGCTTGGGCGCGCTGTTGCTGGTGGTGACCCAGTGGCTGGTCATGCGCTGGGGACTCGCGCCACTGAGGGCGGTGGCGGAATCGTTGCGGGAGATGCAGCGCGGTGGCAGTGACCGGTTGCAGGGCAACTTCCCGCGGGAACTGAAACCGCTGACCGACAACCTGAACCTGCTGATCGAGAACGAGCGGCGCCAGCGTGAGAAGACCCGACATACCCTGGCCGACCTTGCCCACAGCCTGAAGACGCCGCTGGCGGTGCTGAAGGGCCTGAATTTTTCCCGCGACCCGCGCGAGGCCTACTCCAACCTGATCGAGCAGGTGCAGCGCATGGACAGCATCATCAGTTACCAGCTGCAGCGGGCCGTCGCCAGCTCACCCAAGTCGATCCTGCGCGGGGTGGAGATCAGGCCGCTGCTGGGCAAGATCCTCGACGCGCTGGAGAAGGTATACCGGGACAAGCCGGCCGAGGTGGAAGTGGATTGCGCGGACGGTGCACTCTTCTACGGTGACGAGGGCGACCTGATGGAACTGCTGGGCAACCTGCTGGACAACGCCTACAAATACGGCGACGGCAAGATCGCCGTGCGGGTGGCCAACGGCGATGACAACCGCAGCCTGCAGCTGACGGTGGGTGACAACGGCCCCGGGATCAGCGCCGATTACTGGGAACGGGTTACCGAGCGGGGC
Source organism: Microbulbifer zhoushanensis (assembly GCF_021729055.1). Taxonomy (NCBI): domain Bacteria; kingdom Pseudomonadati; phylum Pseudomonadota; class Gammaproteobacteria; order Cellvibrionales; family Microbulbiferaceae; genus Microbulbifer; species Microbulbifer zhoushanensis. The sequence continues at coordinate 438,076 of NZ_JAJSAO010000005.1, read as the reverse complement.
GTGCGCGCCGACCAGCAGCAACAGGGGCAGGGCATCGGCCTCGCGGTGGTGGTCGATATCGTCGAGAGCTACAAGGGCGAGATCTCGGTGGGGGAATCGGCCCTGGGCGGGGCGGAAATCCGCGTGGATCTCTGAACCACTATGCTGGGTGCCAGGTCCGGTTCATGGCGTAATGCGCTGCGCTTATTGCACCCCGGCTTCCGGCATAAACCGTGAAGCAGGCGCAGGGTGCAATGAGCAACGGGAATTGCACCATTCCCGCCGAATTCAGAACCACTCTTCCCGCATCTCGAACGGCACCCCGTTACCAGCGTCCAGCAGCGCCAGCTGCGGCACGATTTCCGGCAGCTCCCACTCCATGTAGTAGCGCGCCGCCTGCAGCTTACCGCGGTAGAAGTTGCGCTCTTCCTCGCGGTTGGTGGTGTCCAGCGCCCGGTCGGCAGCCAGTGCCTGGCGCAGCCAGGTCCAGGCCGCCACCACACGCCCGAAGGCATCCAGGTAGACAGTGGCGTTGGCCAGGCCGCGATCGACATCGGCCTGCAGCTGGCCCATTAGTGCCAGTGTGGTGGCGTCCAGGCGCTGCAGGTGCTGTTCCAGTGCTTCGGCCATCGGTGCCAGCGCCTCGCGGTCGCGCGCCTGCATCACGGTCTGGCGGATCTCCTCCTGCAGCAGGCGATAGCCCTCCAGCTGGTCCATGGGCAGCTTGCGTCCCAGCAGGTCGAGGCCGTGGATGCCCTCGGTGCCCTCGTGGATCGGGTTGAGGCGGTTGTCCCGGTAGAGTTGTTCCAGCGGGTATTCCCGCGTGTAGCCGGCGCCGCCGAGTACCTGAATGGCCAGCTCGTTGGCTTTCAGGCCATAGCGGGACGGCCAGCTTTTTACCACCGGGGTCAGCAGGTCCAGCAGTTTCGCCGCCCGCTCGCGCTCCCGGCTGGTTTCTGCGGTGCGCTGGTCCTCGAACAGGGAGGAGGCGTACAGGCACAATGCCAGCCCGCCCTCCACATAGGACTTCTGGGCCAGCAGCATGCGCCGCACATCCGCGTGGCGGATGATCGGCACCTGTTTCGATTGCGGGTCGCGAGTGGAGGGCAGTCGGCCCTGGGGGCGCTCGCGGGCGTACTGCAGGGAATGGTTATAGCCCTGGTAACCCAGCACTGCCGCGCCGACACCCACACCGATGCGGGCCTCGTTCATCATCTGGAACATGTAGGCCAGCCCCTTGTGTGGCTCGCCCACCAGGTAGCCCATGGCTCCATCTTCCTCACCGAAACTGAGCACGGTGGAGGTGGTATTGCGGTAGCCCATCTTGTGCAGCAGGCCCGCCAGTTTCACATCGTTGGGCTGTGCGGGGCGGCCGTCTTGACCGGGAAGCACCTTGGGCACAATAAACAATGAGATGCCCTTTACCCCGGCCGGGGCCCCTTTGATCCTGGCCAGCACCATATGCACGATATTGTCTGTCAGGGACTGGTCGCCGCCGGAGATATACATTTTCTGTCCGCGGATACGGTAGGTGCCGTCACCGGCCTCCTCGGCGGTGGTGCGGATATCCGCCAGGGCCGAGCCCTGGTCCGGTTCCGTCAGTGCCATGGTGCCGGCACAGCGGCCGTCCAGCATCGGCGGCAGGAACTGCGCTTTCAGCGCGTCGCTGGCGAAGGCATGCACCAGGTTCGCGGCGCCAATGGTAAGGAAAGGGTAGGCGGCCGAGGCCACATTGGCGGCGCTGATGGTGGCCAGGCAGGTTCGCAGCACCACTTCCGGCAACTGCATGCCGCCATCCCCGAAATCGTGGTGGGCGGCCAGGAAACCCGCCTCGGCAAAGGCATCCCAGGCCTGCTGGGTTTCCTCCACCAGGTGCACCCGCTCGCCGTCGAAAGTGGGTTCGTGGGCATCGCCACGGGCATTGTGGTTGGCGAAAAACTTTTCCGCCACGGTGCGCGCGGTCTGCAGGGTGGCTCGGAAGGTGTCTTCGGAGTGCTCGCTGTAGCGGGGGCGCTGGAGCAGTTTCAGTGTGTCGAGAAACTCGTACAGCAGGAAATCGATATCGCGTTCGTTGAGCAATTGCGCGGTCATGACTACCCCGTTGGTCCGTGACTGTGGATCTTGCCAGTCAGTAGACCGTTGCCGGGGAAACGCTGCAATGACCTTTGCGCTAATCCCGGCGGCCTTTATTTACCAGGGGCGGGGCAGGCAGGGACTGTAAAGACTTATTCTGCCAGGTCACCGACCGGCAGGCGCTCGGTTTCGTTGCCGGGCAGAACCTGTCGCCACAGCTCCCCCACCAGCGCCTCCCGGGATTCGCGCCGGCCCTCCGCCAGCCAGCGTGCAATGCTGGCGGCCACGTCCGGCCACTGGATCTGTGCCCCGGCCGGGTTGCTGTCCAGCCAGGCGCGGATCGTTGCCGCGTCGACCCGCTCAACCACGGTGGCCAGCTGCAGTTGCTCCAGCGCCATGGCGTTGGCCTCCTGCTCGAACTGGCCCGCCAGCGGGCGGGTGAGGATCGGCTTGCCCAGGGTCAGCGTTTCGGCGATCAGCTCAAACCCGCTGTTGCAGATTACGGCGCGGGCGCTGGCCACATCCTGCTGGAATTCCTCGATCGCCGGTGCTTTTAACTGGATATTGTCCGCCACTTTCATATCGGTGGGCAGGCCGTAGGCAATGATCGGGTAGGGCAGGCTGCCCAGCTGCTTCACCAGGGGCTCGTGGTGCTCAAACGGCAGGTAGACAAGGATATGCTCACCGCTTTCTTCCTTGCCGTGGGGGCGGGCGATGGGCGGCAGGATCGGGTGACCGAAATGGTGCCAGTGCATCCCCAGGCTTTGCTGCACCGGTGCAAAGGCACGCATGATGCCGCGGGCCATCCAGCCGAAGCGGGGCGCGGGAATGGGGAAATTGAACGCATACTGGTGCCCCATGCCCAGGCTGGGTACGCCGTGGCGCTTTGCCGCCCAGGCGGTAACCGGCTCGAAGTCGCTGATCACCAGGTCAAAATCCTGCACGGGCAGGCTGGCGATATCCTTCCACAGCCGGCGCGGGTGCAACTGGCGCACCGTAGCCAGCTGGTCGATGCGGCCCTTGCGGTTGACAAAGGTCAGTCCCTCGCGCCACCAGAATTCCCCGAATGCTTCCATGCGGAAGAGTTTCTCCGGGGGGCGGCCGGAAAAGAGCCACTGTGTTTCCAGTTCGGGATGATTTTCGAAGGCCCTGGCCATGGCGCGGGCGCGGGAAATATGGCCGTTACCGGTGCCCTGGACACCGTAGAGGATTTTCACAGAACAGCTCCGCAGACTAACAGGCCGACACTGGTGCCGAGGGCGGCACCGGCGCAGACATCAGTTGGAAAGTGCACGCCCAGACCCACGCGGGAAGTCCCGACCCCGGCAGCCCAGAAATAGCCCAGTAACCATAGCGGGTTCACCGCCTGGGACAGCACCGTGATAAACAGGAAGGCTCCGGAGGTGTGCCCGGAGGGCAGGCTGAAACGGTCGTGGGCGACGATCACCGAGCGCATGCCGGGAATCGCCTGCTGCGGTCGCAACCGGCGCGTGGTGTTCTTGATGGTCCAGTACAGCGACCGCTCGAGTGCGTAGGCCGTGCCGCAGACGTAGAAAAACTGCAACGCGGCGGCGGTAGTGTTGAAAAGGGCGACCACCAGCGGCGAGACCAGGTAAAGCCAGCCGTCTGCCGAGCGGGATAACCACAGGTAGTTCCTGCGTGAGGCCGGCCTTGTCGCCCGGTCTGCCATATGCAGCACCAGGGACACGTCGATTGTTTTCAGGGTGACAGGTAAGCTTCGCATGCAGCCAAGTTACGAAGGCTGTATTGCGCGGAATTGACCGATTGATGTCAGGACTGTGAAATATGTCGTGGCAGGACGTGAGTGGGCCCCTCTGCAGGGAGAGGGGCCCCGCAGCCGGGCGCGACAGCGGGGCAGGTGTTGCCGCCGGTGGAATCAGTCGATACCGATCTTGATGGTGCCGGATCCCGGCAGCTTCTCCACCAGTTCTGATCCGCAGAGTTTTGACGGGGTGTAATAGCCGCCCGGGCCGTCATAGGAAAGCAGGTGCTCCATCACCGCCAGGGAACCGTGCACGGTGACATCGTAGCCGTTGGCAGTAACCACCCGGCCGATCTTCCGTTCGCCGCGGCGGTCGTTGCGTACCTCGCCCCAGACCCACGTCTGCTGTTCCGCGCGCTTCTCTTCATCGGGGCCCTGCACCGACTTGTCCACCTTGCCCTTGAGCCAGTCCTGCACCCACTCCATGCGCAGCAGCCAGCGCAGCTTGTTCAGGCGCTTGAGCTTCTTGGCCCGGCGCGGGCTCATGGGAATATAGACTTCGATATTGGGTATCTGGGTGGTGTAGTAAGCCGTTACCACGTCGCCCCAGGGGATGGCGACGGCGAATTTCTCGCCGCGGCCAAAATCAATTTTGCGTGTCAGCTCGGCGTGATCGATGATCTCTACCTTGCCCTGGCGCCGCACGGCGCTGCCCACACCCAGGCTCTCGATGGAGGTTTTGGCGGTGCCCGGGCTCAGGCCGGAATCCGAGTCGAATCCCAGGGTGAGGTGGGTGGCGGTGGGGATGGCATGGTGCAATGCTGCCGCCAGGCAGTCGGTGGGGATAACATCGAAACCGGTGCCGGGGCAGAGAACCACACCGGCGGACCGGGCCTCGCCGTGCAGGTCATTGGCCTGCTGGTAAACCTGCATTTCGCCGGTAATATCCTGGTAGTGGGTGCCGGTGGCAATACAGGCGCGCATCATGGGTTCGGCCGTAGTGGAAAAGGGCCCGGCGCAGTGGATAACCACATCGATATCCTGCAGCATGCGCTCCAGGGTATCGCTGTCCTCCAGGCTGACAGCAATTGCCGGCAGGCCCAGCTCTTCCGACAGCGGTTGCAGTTTCTTCGCGTTGCGGCCGGCCAGGATCGGCCGATATCCCTTGGCCACGGCGGCGCGGGCGATCAGTTCCCCCGTATAGCCGTTGGCACCATAGATCATTATTTTTTTGTCGTTCACCGAGTGACCTTATTCACTTGCTGGTTGTGTTGTCGTATCAGTTACTGACCCGGAATCCGTGCCGGGGTACTTCGGGGGCGGGAATTGCGCGCATTGGCGCGTGCTGGTCCGTTGCAACCTGACAGCAAGATTGCCGTCACAATACTCCACGAGAGGAACGCAACATTACTGGCGCGGTAACCGACTAGTCAAATGCCCTGACCAGGGCGAAGCGGGGCTGGGACTCGCCGTTCCGGTCGACAGTCTCGGCAAACATGGCCAATGGCCGCACCCAGACCCCGTAATCACCGTACAGGGCCCGGTATACTGCGAGCCGCTCGCCGGTCTCGCTGTGAGTGCCCACTTCCATCAGTTCGTAGAGATTGCCTTTATAGTGGCGATAGATTCCGCGTTGCATGATTCCGTTCCAGTTACTGCTCAGGCGAGGTGGTGGGGTGACAGTTGCAGTTGCTCCACCCGATTGCCGTGCAGCACGGCGATGCCGCTGTAGCGGCGCTCGCCGGTGGAGGTGAACTCGAATTCATACTGCCGTTGCAGCGCCAGGTGGCCGCGCCGGTTGCGCCGCAGCCGTGTGCGTACCAGCATCACGGTGTCGTCCAGCAACTGCACGCCCAGCTGCCGGCAATGGGAGGCCGCAGCCCGGCGCGCCAGCTCCTTGGCCGCCATCCCGGCCCAGAAGTACCAGCCCACCAGCACCAGCAGGAATACCCAGAGTAGATCGCCCAGTGAGTAATACATTTCCGCAAGCTTGTTATGATTGGCGGGCAAGAATAACACGAAGGAGTCGTTATGCCCGGCACCGTACTAATCACTGGCTGCAATCGCGGTATTGGCCTGGAGATGACCCGCCAGTTCTCCGAGGATGGCTGGCGGGTCTTCGCCACCTGCCGCGATAAGGCCTGTGCCTATGAACTGCGCGCCCTGGAGCAGCAGTACCCGCAGCTGGAGGTCCACTGCCTGGATGTCACCGATTACCGGCAGATGGCGCAGCTGGCGGAGACACTGGGAGACCAGCCGATCGATATCCTGGTCAGCAATGCCGGCTACTACGGGCCCAAGGGGAGCCTGTTCGGCCGTGTCGATCGAGACGAGTGGCGCAAGGTACTGGAGGCCAACACCATCGCCCCCTACATGCTGGCAGAGACCTTCTGCGACAATGTCGCCCGGGGCGAGCGCAAGGTGATTGCGGTGCTGTCCAGCAAAGTGGGCAGTATCTCCGACAACAGCTCCGGGGGCGGGTATATCTATCGGACCTCCAAAACCGCAGTCAACCAGGTGGTCAAGAGTCTCTCCGTTGACCTGCGCGAGCGCGGGATCACTGTGCTCGCCCTACACCCGGGCTGGGTGCAGACGGATATGGGTGGCCCCAATGCCCTGATTTCAGCGGAGGAAAGCGTTGCCGGGTTGAGAAAGGTAATGCTGGGCGCCGGCCCGGAGCAAAGCGGTCACTTCATCAATTACGATGGTACAGAGATACCCTGGTGACGCCGGCAACTGTGACCAGTGCCGGTGGCGGCGTTTGCGGCCGCAAGGTTTCACCGGGTTGTAACAAATCCAACGGCACCTGCGACAGAGTGGTAACTCCGGGGTTGCAGGGCGCCAGCGCATCAGCGTACCGGGCCACAGATTCGGGAGAGAGCAATTGAGCGAGCAGACGGCGCGAGGTCCCGCTCCGGGACAAGCGGGGGAAGATACCGGACCCCTGACCGATCCGGGATACCTGGAGGAGCTGCGCCACCAGATGCAGCGGTTTGCCACCCTGCAGCTGGGAGACCCGCACCTGGCGGAGGACGCGGTGCAGGAAGCCCTGGTCGGGGCGCTTAAGAATGCCCGTTCCTTCGGTGGCCGCGCGGCACTGAAAACCTGGGTGTTCGCGATCCTGAAGAACAAGATTGCCGATGTGCTGCGCCAGCGTAGCCGCTATGTAGAGGCGGACAGCCTGCTGCGTGCGGATGCCGAGGAGAGCGACCTGGACGAGCTGTTCAACAAGCGGGGTCACTGGCGCGCCGAGGAGCGACCGGCGAAGTGGGCGGACCCGGAAGCCGCCGTGGATGACCGCGAGTTCTGGCGTATCTTCGAGGCCTGCCTGGATCACCTGCCGGGACGCCAGGCGCGGGTCTTCATGATGCGGGAGTTTATCGAGCTGGAGAGCCATGAAATCTGCGCGGCGGTGGAGATCACCGTGAGTAACCTGAATGTCACCCTGCACCGGGCCCGCCTGCGGCTGCGCGAGTGCCTGGAGAATAACTGGTTTGCCCGTGGGCAGGACCGGGGAGGAGAAGCGTGAAGAGCTGTCGAGAAGTCACCAGGCTACTTTCGGAAGCACAGGAGAGGCAGCTTGACGGGGGCGAGCGCCTGGCCCTGCGGTTGCACCTGATGATCTGCGGCGCCTGCCGCAACTTCTCCCACCAGATGACCAGCCTGCGCCATATCGCCCGTGCCTATGCGCGCGGCGCCAGTGGTGATGGTGCCGGTAACAAGTCCGGGCGGGATTCGGGGCAGGACAAAGACAGCTGACGCGCTATCCCGAAAGTCCATCCCCGAAAAAGTTATCCCCGGTAGTCAAACCCGGGTGCTCAACCACCAGTACCGTCCTCCTCTGTCATCTCCGCGCCGGATTCAATCTCCGGCAGGGAACGGTCGCCGCGGATCAACTCCTCCTTCCAGCGTCGCGGCCACTTCTTGATCCGGGCCTCCAGCCGCAGCGCCGCTGACTTGTCCGCGGCGCCACACTGGAAGGCCAGTGACAGCGGCCCGCGCCCCCGCAGGGCCTTGGCCGCCCTGGCTCCACCGGCGTCGTGCTCGGCAAAGCGTCGCTCCACATCGGTGGTGATCCCTGTGTACAGGGTGCCGGCGGCAGTGCGGATCAGGTAGAGGGACCAGTCACTCAAAATACATTTCCACGGGTTAGCTTGCGGCTATTTTCCATCATCGGCCAGCGGAATGGGAGAGGTGCACTGGCCCGGCGGCAGCACCTTATAACCGCCCGCTATTGGCTAAGAAGCTTTTGCTTGCCACAAACACCATACCCATGGAGTTTCAGGCAATGATCGACCACTTATCTGATATCGACTGCGGGCTGGAATCGGCAGAATAGCCTGCATGGACTGACCCGCTGACAGCGGCGGGGATAACGGACCTCCCCGGCGGCCGCAAGGTTCAGGCAAGGATGGCTGGCCCTTGTGGCCGGGTCAAGAGGGCTGGCTGCCACAGGCGCGCCGGGTCCCAGTGTAAGGCCGGTGTGACCACCGGGACAGATTTCGGGAGTGTTGCCATGAGTAGATTGAAAAAGACCGCCGGTGAATGGATGCGGTTACCGGCAGCCGGGCTGCGGGCCTTCGTGGTGGATGCCAGCCTACACCGGATCTCAGCCACTTACTCGGGCAGCAAGCGTTGCCCGACGGATGACCAGCCCCGGGGTGTAGTGCCGGGGCGCTGATTCAGGTTTCCGAGTGGCCGGACAGTAATACAGCTGGCCGACCCGACGGTGAGGACACGACTATGTGCAAGCGAGTTTTCTTTACGACGTGCAAGCGAGCTTTGTTTACGACCTTCATCGCCTTCCTTACGGCGCTGGCCTTCACCGGGCCGGCAGTATCTGAGCCGGAAGGCTTTCGTATCGAGATGAGCCAGTGGCGGTAAGCCACGGCAGTTTACAACCAGTTTTCGCGCAGTGGTTATTTAGATTTTTACCCTGGATTTCCCTGTAACCCCTTGGGCCCCGGTTAATTCCCTGCAGGTTCCCACCCCATGCCTGCAGTGATCGGGGCCTTTTTTTCACACTTCCAGTTTTCGTTCATTTTTGTTATCGCGGATTGCAAAAATTCTGGGCCAGTCTGCTCCTTAATGATGACCTGTATGTTTTGTGCGCAGCCTGTTAGTTTAAGGAGATGGATTTTGAGCTGTGCAGGCTTGAAAAGTCCGCTATCATTTCGCAAGGTGTCGGCCTAGCCAGCCTGACGGCTGTGCTCGTATAGGTTGCCAACCTTGTGTGTTAGTTTGGGCTTGGGAAACGGCGGAATAGCACTAGTGAGAAGGTTCGTGGACAGGTTGAGGGGCACGCTGTCAAGAGCGATTGCTCCGCCTATATCATACGCCCGGATGAACGGTTCAAGCAGCGTTCCCAGAATCTATTTCGCACATGTGCCGAAGTGCGGTGGCTCTTCCATCGTATCAGCTATCTGGGATCAGGTTTATTCGGGCGCTTATGTTGAAAGCTTCAGTATCGAGCAGGTCCCGAGTAAGCGGGGCTCTGCAGCGCTGGGAACGCCGATGATGCATTGTCGGGAGCATGTGCTCGCTTATAATCTGGCAATCCAGAGGAATTACTTTGGTCGCGGACACTGCAAATGCCGTCCGCAACTTGTCCAAGCATTTTCCGCTGAGTGGGACTTTGTCACGATTTTACGACATCCGGTAGATCGCTGGATTTCTGAGTATGTATACAATACCTATAAACAGAGTGATTGGGTAAAGAACCGCCTCTCCCTTGATGAGTACCTTGGGTCCAGCAAGGGGGGTGCGTCAGGGAATTATCTGGTACGTTATTTTTCCGACGCACCGAGTGGACTGAATGGCAATTCGGCCCAGTATATTGAAGAAGCCCTCGGTAACCTCGCACGATTCTCCGTTGTAGGCACCCTGGATAATCTTGAAACCTGGGTTTCGAGAATGAATGACCATTTTGGAATTGCGCTGGATATACCAAAAGTCAACTCCAGTCCAAAGAATGAGCGTGCAGAAGAAATTCGTTCTGACGCAAGCCTCATGAAGAGAATTGAAGAAGCCTGCAAGTATGACCTCGAGCTATATGATCGGTATCTTGAACGATTTGAGTAACATCGCTGTCGGTACTTGGTACAAAAAGACTTGAGGCCTTCTTTTACTGCCGTGAATCACCCGGACCTGCGTTAATTTGCTCCCCCCCTTTGCTGGAATAGCTTCCCTGCTCCGCGGGCGTCTTCCCACTATGTCGCCTGCGCTATTTATTCCGCGCTGCGTCCTTGATATCCAACAGCTCCGCGAGCACCGGCCCCTGCCCGCCACCCACCAGGTCCTCCAGGGTGTATTCCTCGAGCGTAGCGAAAAAGCTCTCGAGTGCCCGGCCGAGAATTACCTTGAGCTGGCAAGCTGGTGTGATTACGCACTGGTTGTTGCTGCCGAAACATTCCACCATCCGGCTTTCGTCCTCGGTTTCGCGCACCAGCTTGCCGATATTGATCTCCACCGGCTCCTGCTTGAGACGCAGGCCACCATTCTTGCCCCGTACCGCCTGTATGTATCCCCTGGCGTTCAACTCCTGAACAATTTTCATCAGGTGATTCTTGGAGATCCCGTAGCTGTCAGCGATTTCCGAGATGGTACACAGGCCCTCCCTGTGCACTGCCAGGTAAATCAGGATACGCAGCGAATAGTCGGTGTAGCGGGTGATATTCATGCTTCACTCTCCCGGGTTCCAACGCCCGGCCGGGTGGCGGGAATGCGCCAGATCATTACCAGTGCCGCGCAGAAACCGGCGGCGAGCGCTGCCAGCAGGGGCAGGCTGGCGTCCAGGACCCACAGCAGCAGCCAGTTTGCCGTGATCATGGTTGTGGCCAGCCACTTGGTGGAACGCGCCAGGGTCCGCTCGCTCTGCCAGCGACGGATGGGCGGCCCGAAGCGGCGGTGATTCACGAGCCAGTGGGCCAGGCCGGAATCCGCCTTGACGCTGAGCCACACGCAGCACAGCAGAAACGGTGTCGTTGGCAACAGCGGCAGGAAGGTCCCGGCTACTGCAAGTGCCAGGCAGAGCCAGGCACAGAGCAGGTAGAACCTCTTGCGCACCCCCCGTTCCCGGTAACTCATCAACATGGACGTCATGCGATCACTCAATTCATAAGATGCATGCAGTTTACATCTTAATGAGCGGTGGCTACAATCCGCCTTAAAGATGTATTTAAAATGCTTCTTTGCGGGGTAACCCCGCACCTACCAGAAAGAGTTAATGGGTAATGGGAGACTCTGATGAACTTTCTTGACGTGCCCCTCGAGCAGCTGGCCCGGGACATTCCCGGTGCCAGTGCCGTATTCAACCAGCGGGGGCTGAGTTTCTGCTGCGGGGGGGACAGGCCACTGGGCGAGGCAATCAGGGCGGAGGGGCTGGACGGGGACGCGATCCTCGCCGAGTTGTCCGGCCTGGCGAGCCGGCAGGATGAATCCCGGGACTGGGGACAGGCCAGCGATGCGGATTTGATCAACCACCTGCTCGAACGCTTTCACCAGGTGCATCGCGAGCAGCTGGCCGAGCTGCAGCGGCTCGCCGACCGGGTGGAGGCGGTCCATGGCGACAAGCCGCAGTGCCCGCGAGGGCTGGCGGCGCACCTACAGCAGATGTCCCGCGAGCTTGAACAGCACATGGCCAAGGAGGAGCAGATCCTGTTTCCCATGCTGGCCCGGGGGCAGGGCGGTATGGCCGCCGGCCCAATTCAGGTGATGTTGCACGAGCACGACGAGCATGCCGCCTCAATCGGGGAGATCGATCGCCTGACTGATGGCATCACCACGCCGGCGGGCGCATGCAATACCTGGCGCGCCCTCTACCGGGGGTTGGAGGCCTTCAAGGCCGACCTGCAGGAGCATATCCGGCTCGAAAACGACATTCTTTTTGCACGCAATTTACAGAGTACACAGAGCACAAGCCCGCGCGCATAAGGGGCTTAGGGGGAAATCATGAAGCAGTATTACAAGCTGTGGTGGACGCTGATTGCGATCCTCGCAGTGACCTTCGGGATCCTGGGCTATTTCGGCAAGGAGGTCTACCGCGCTGCGCCGCCAATCCCGGACCAGGTGGTGTCCGAAGAGGGCACGGTATTGATGACGCGGGAGAGTATCCTCGACGGCCAGACTGCATGGCAGTCGGTGGGGGGGATGCAGCTGGGCTCGGTGTGGGGCCACGGTGCCTACCAGGCGCCGGACTGGACTGCCGACTGGCTGCACCGGGAGCTGGTGAACTGGCTCGACCTGGCGGCGCGGGACAATTACGGCAAGCCTTACGATGAGCTGGACGGCGCGCAGCAGAATGCCCTGCAGTACGAACTGAAGCGGGCCTACCGCAGCAACAGCTTCGACCCGCAGACCGGTAAGCTGGTGCTCTCCGAAAGGCGGGTTGAGGCCATCCGCGCCACTGCCGGGTACTATCACCGCCTGTTCGGCGATGCGCCGGAGCTGCAGCAGACGCGCAGCAGTTACGCCATGAAGGAAGCCACGCTGCCGAGTGCGGAGCGTCGCGAGCGACTGACAGAGTTCTTCTTCTGGACAGCGTGGGCCGCGGCGACCGAGCGGACCCCGGGTGAGGCAACCTATACCAACAACTGGCCCCACGAGCCGCTGATCGACAATGTGCCGACCGCGGAAAATATCGTCTGGTCCATTGTCAGCGTGGTGCTGCTGATCGCCGGCATCGGCGGCCTGGTGTGGGCCTGGTCTTTTGCCCGCAGCAAGGACGAGGAGAACCCCGTAGCGCCCGCCACCGATCCCCTCACCAGCTTCGCCCTCACGCCTTCGCAACGGGCACTGGGCAAATACCTGTTTATCGTGGTGGCCCTGTTCACTTTCCAGGTTTTCCTGGGCGGCTTTACTGCCCACTACACGGTAGAGGGGCAGGGCTTTTACGGGATAGATACATCGAAGTGGTTCCCCTATAGCCTGGTGCGCACCTGGCACATCCAGTCGGCGCTGTTCTGGATCGCCACGGGCTTTCTCGCCGCGGGCCTGTTCCTGGCGCCAATCATCAATGGCGGGCGCGACCCGAAATACCAGAAGCTTGGTGTGGATATCCTGTTCTGGGCCCTGGTGGCGGTGGTCGCGGGCTCGTTTATCGGCAACTACCTGGCCATCGCCCAGGTGATGCCGCCCGAGTGGAGCTTCTGGCTGGGACACCAGGGCTACGAGTACGTGGACCTTGGCCGCCTGTGGCAGATCGGCAAGTTCACCGGTGTGGCCTTCTGGCTGGTGCTGATGCTCCGCGCCATCGTGCCGGCGCTGCGCCAGCCGGGTGACAAGCACCTGCTTGCCCTGCTGACGGCGTCGGTGATCGCCATCGGCCTCTTCTACGGTGCCGGCTTCTTCTACGGCGAGAAGACCCATATCTCCATCATGGAGTACTGGCGCTGGTGGATCGTGCACCTGTGGGTAGAGGGTTTCTTCGAGGTCTTTGCCACTGCGGCGCTGGCGTTCATCTTCTGCAGCATGGGACTGGTGTCCAAGCGCATGGCCACTGTTGCTGCATTGGGCTCCGCCTCGCTGTTCATGCTGGGTGGCATACCGGGCACCTTCCACCACCTGTACTTTTCCGGCACCACCACCCCGGTGATGGCGGTAGGGGCGACTTTCAGTGCGCTCGAGGTGGTACCGCTGATCGTGCTGGGTTACGAAGCCTGGGAGCATTACAGCCTCAAGAGCCGCGCGCCCTGGATGCAGCAGCTGAAGTGGCCGCTGATGTTCTTCGTCGCCGTGGCCTTCTGGAACATGCTGGGTGCCGGCGTGCTGGGCTTCTCCATCAACCCGCCGATCGCGCTCTACTATGTGCAGGGCCTGAATACCACCGCCACCCATGCCCACGCGGCACTGTTCGGGGTCTATGGTTTCCTCGCGCTCGGCTTCACCCTGCTGGTGCTGCGCTATATCCGTCCATCCCTGCTATTTGACGAGAAGCTGATGAAAACCGCCTTCTGGTGGCTGAACGGGGGCCTGGTGCTGATGCTGTTCACCAGCCTGCTGCCGGTCGGCATCATCCAGTTTGTTGCCAGCGCCTCCGAGGGACTCTGGTATGCGCGTAGCGAGGGCTTTATGCAGGGCGGCCTGCTGCAGACGCTGCGCTGGGTGCGCACTATCGGCGACGTGGTATTTATCGTCGGCGCGTTGGCGGTGGCCTGGCAGGTGGTCAAGGGACTGCTGGTGACTGACACCACGGTGCCCGGCGAGAAGGTAGTTTCCGCTCGCGCCGGATTTCCGGAATATGCGGGGGAGACCTCACCGGGATTCAGTGCCGGTGCCGAGATGACAGCCGGTCAACTGGCTGACAGCGGCGAGACGCGCTAGCGCGGTCCCCCTTTAACCTTAACGGGGGAGTTTGACTCCCCGGCCCGATAGGAAAAAGGCGATGCATTGCATCGCCTTTTTCATTCATGGCGGTCGCGGTGCCCGTCGGGTTGCCTCCCCCCTGTACCCATTCTCTGAGATCCTCTGCCCGCCTAGAGACTGAACAGGTCCCCCTGGTCCCCGGGTGCGGCCGGCGGCTGAAAGCGGTTGCAGTCCAGTTTCAGTCTGCGCCGGTTTAGCCCCAGCCTCTTGATTGCCACGCGAAAGCGCTGTTGCAACAGCTGTGCGAAGACTCCGGTACCGGTCTGGCGCTGGGAAAAGTCACTCTGGTAATCCCGGCCGCCGCGGCTCTGCTGCACGATGCTCATCACGTGTGCAGCACGCTGCGGGTAATGTACCTGCAGCCACTGGCGAAACAGTGGCGCCACTTCGTGGGGCAGCCGCAGCAGGATATAAGCAGCCTGTGAGGCTCCCGCATCGACCGCTGCCTGCAGGATTGCCTCCAGTTCGCTGTCGTTCAGTGCCGGAATCATCGGCGCGGCCATGACCGCGGTGGGGATCCCGGCGGCCGACAGTGCCTCCAGTGTGCGCAGGCGTGCTGTCGGGCCGGCGGTGCGCGGCTCCAGCTTTCGCTTCAGTTCCCTGTCCAGGGTAGTTACGCTGATGGCCACATGGCACAGGTTGTCCTGCGCCATTTCCGCCAGCAGCGGCAGGTCGCGCAGGACCAGCTGGCCCTTGGTGACGATGGTGACCGGCTGCTGGAAGCGCTGCATCACTTCAAGCAGCTGCCGGGTGATGCGCTTCTGTTTTTCCAGCGGCTGGTAGGGATCGGTGTTGGAGCCCAGCGCGATGGGTGAGCACCGGTAACTGGGTTTGCGCAGGGCCTGTTCCAGTAACCCGGCAGCATTGGCCTTGAAGAACAGCCGGCTCTCGAAATCCAGCCCTGGTGACAGGTCCACGTAGGCATGGGCCGGACGCGCATAGCAGTAGACACAGCCATGCTCACAGCCCCGGTAGGGGTTGATCGACTGGCTGAAGGGCAGGTCCGGTGAGTTATTGGTGGCAATGATCGACCTGGCCTTTTCCTCGATGGCCTCTGTCAGCAGTCGCTCCAGCGGTTCCGGTTCTATCTCCCAGCCGTCGCTCTCGCGGGTGCTGGCCTGCGGCACAAAGCGGCTAGCCAGGTTGCTGGCTACACCGCGGCCGGTGCGGACCTGCAAGGGGTTGGAAGGATCTTCGTTTGCCATCTGGGATTCAGGGTTTTGTTTGCTGTATAAATGTACAGTTTATGGCGGGCGGGCAGTTACATGCAAGTGTGACCCGCAAGGCATACAATGAAGCGCAAGACAGTCACAACCGGAAGTGGGCCATGGATCTAGACGTAGTCGATGCTATCCGCGCCTTTGTGGTGCAGGTTTTACAGGTTTTTGCGCTGTTGTTCGCGTTCGCACTGGTGGTTCTGCTGCTCTATGTCATCTACGTCTACCTGTCCGATGTCAGCCAGACCAAGCATGCCATCCGGCGCAATTACCCGGTAATCGGGCACCTGCGGTACAAGTTTGAGCACCTGGGCGAATTCTTTCGCCAGTATTTCTTTGCCCTGGACCGGGAGGAGCTGCCCTTCAATCGCGCCCAGCGCAGCTGGGTCTACCGCGCGGCCAAGAACGTGGACTCCACCCTGGCGTTTGGTTCGACCCGGCCGCTGAACCAGCCCGGTGATGTCCTGTTCCTGAACCATCCCTTTCCCACTCTGGAAAAAGACGCCGTGCCCCCGACGCCGGTGACAGTGGGGGAGGGCTACGCCGCCCAGCCTTACACCACCAGTTCCTTCTTCAATATCTCCGGCATGAGCTTTGGTGCCCTGTCGGTACCTGCGGTGAGGGCGCTGTCCCACGGTGCGGCCAGGGCGGGAATCTGGCTCAACACCGGCGAGGGTGGCCTGGCGCCGGAACACCTGGAAGGCGGTTGTGACGTGGTCTTCCAGATCGGCACGGCAAAATACGGCGTGCGCGATGCGGAGGGCTGCCTGTCAGACGAGAAACTGGCAGCTGTGGCTGCCCACGAGCAGGTGCGCATGTTCGAGCTGAAGCTGTCCCAGGGTGCCAAGCCTGGCAAGGGCGGTATCCTCCCGGGGATCAAGGTCACCGCGGAGATCGCGCACATCCGTGGTATTCCCGAGGGACAGGACTCCATCAGTCCCAATGCGCACCCGGAGTTCGGGGACGTGGACGGCCTGCTGGATATGCTGGTGCATATTCGCGAGGTGAGCGGCAAGCCCACCGGGTTCAAGTGCGTGATCGGTACCAGTGACTGGCTGCACCAGATGTGCGAGGCGATCCAGCGGCGCGGCCCGGAAAGCGCGCCGGATTTTATTACCGTCGACAGCGCCGATGGCGGCAGCGGCGCGGCGCCGCAGAGCCTGATGGATTACATGGGGCTGCCGCTGAACCGCAGCCTGCCACTGGTGGTGGACCTGCTGGACCAGTACGGGTTGCGCGATCGCATCAAGGTGATCTGTGCCGGCAAGTTACTGACTCCGTCCATGGTGGCCTGGGCCCTGGCGATGGGGGCGGATTTCGTCAACTGCGGGCGCGGCTTTATGTTCTCACTGGGCTGTATCCAGGCGATGCAGTGCAACAAGAACACCTGCCCGACAGGGGTAACCACCCACAACCCGGACCTGCAGCAGGGACTGGATCCGGTGGACAAGGCGGAGCGGGTCTATAACTACGCGCGCAATATGGCCTATGAAGTGGGCTATATCGCCCACTCCTGCGGTGTGGCGGAGCCGCGCCAGTTGCGCCGCCACCATGTGGAGGTGATCAACGAACGTGGCGTGGCGGTACCCCTCAGCGAGCTGGTGCCGGCGGTCAAGCCCAAGTCGGTAATTGCCAGCGACCGGGGGGTGGAATAGTGGACGGCGTAACCACCCTGGTGGGGCAGGGACTGTATATGGCGGTGGCCGCGGTGGTGGGCCTGGGGCTGGCGCGGGTGCTGCGCACGGATAACACACTCGGTTGCCTGGTGGCCGGGGTGTTGGCCGGGATGCTGTTGCCGGTGATTGATTTCGATACCGGTATCCGCGCGGACAACCTGCACCAGCTGGTGTTCTTCGTCATACTGCCGGTGCTGATTTTCGAGGCGGCCTGGCGTATCGAGCCATCGCTGCTGAAACGCTGGATTGGCCCAATCCTGCTGCTCGCCACCCTGGGCGCAGTGATCACAGCCCTGCTGGTCGGCCTGCTCCTCTACTACGGGATCGACCACCCCGGTTTTCCCTGGATCGCGGCTTTCCTGACCGGCGCCATCCTGGCCGCGACCGACCCGGTCGCTGTAATCAACCGCCTGCGCCAGTCCGGTGCGGACGAGGAATTGTTGACGCTGGTGGAAGGCGAGAGCCTGTTCAACGACGCCGCCGCCATCGTGCTGTTCTCGCTGGTCCTCGGGGTGGCCTCCCACAGTGTCATGGAGGGCGCGACGGCAACCGGCGAGCCACTTGCCGGTGCGGGTACGGTCGCGTTGTATTTTGCGGTGATTTTTTTTGGTGGCCTGGCGCTGGGATTGCTGTGCGGGCTGGTAACCGCGATTGTGGTGCTGTTCCTGCGCTCTGCCGGCGCGGCACTTGTCACCCTGGTACTTTCCGCCTTCGGTACCTTTTACCTGGCGGAGCATGTGGTCCACGTGTCAGGGATCCTGGCGGTGATGGTCTGCGCCATCGTTGCGCGCACATGCCTGCGTGAACAGGAAGAGACCTACCTGTCCGATGCGGGTCCCACCTGGGAGTGGCTGGCGCTGCTGTTCAGCGCACTCATCTTCGTGATTATGGGGCTGGTAATCACCCCGGGCATGTTTGCCAGCCACTGGCTGTCGATGCTGATCGCAATCGCCGCGGCGGTGGGTGCGCGGGCTCTGGCGATCTTCCTGGTGGCACCTTTGAGCGGCTTTGTGGGGCCCCCGATTCCCAAGCCCTGGCGAGTGCTGCTGAGCTGGGGTGGGCTACGCGGCGTCATTGCCCTGGCGCTGGTGTTGTCCCTGCCCACCAACCTGCCCTACTGGTACACGGTGCAGTCGATGGTTTTCGGGGTGGTGCTGTTTTCACTGCTGCTACAGGGCACCACCAGCAGTTTCCTGATCCGCAAGATGTCGGCGGCAGAGGTGGTGCCACCTAGAGCCCGAGGGTAACCACCAGCTCATTGCCCTCGATATTGATGTCCTTCAGGGCCATGCGCGCCAGCCGCTGGCGAGCACTGTTGTCTTTCAGGCGGTAGATGGGATGGTTGCGGTAGTACTCGGTCAGTGCCACCTGTACGGCGTTGCGGGCCCGTGCCAGTTGCTTGTCGTCCATGCCCTCGATTTCCAGGTTTTCCACGACTATCTGCTGAAGGTAGAACTCCCCGTTTTCCGCTACGAATGACGGCACCCCGGACACATCCGCGGCCCCGCGATAGCCTTTACTTCCCTCCCGGGACTTGATGTCGAGCGTGATATCGAGCCCTGCGTTGACCCTGCCGGTTTCGGCATTCAGGGCGATTCGAGGGTTATCCAGCGTCAGGTCAAAAATCACCAGGTAAGTGCGGGTAAGCGGCAGGTTGCTTTCCAGTGTCTCCAGAATCTGCGCCTCGCTGATCCGCAATTCCACTTCCTTGCCGGAAAAATAGATGTATCCCGCCGCGATGAGTAGCAGCAGGGCGATCCCCAGGGAAACAAGAACGCGAGTCATGCGGGAATTCCTGAAATTGCAGAGGTGTATCGCGACAAAGTACGACCTTGGTCGGGTTCCGTTGCAGCTGCCGACGCCCAGAATTGTAGCAGCGAGGGCCCGGTTCCTCTTGTACACCAGTGGGGAACATTGTCGGGTACTGCTTCAAACCACGGCTGTACCGATAGAGGTCTTATCGGGCTGCCCCAGCGAGAGAGAAAACGATAATGACCAAGGTAAAATTATTGCTGGCCTGCATTCCACTGCTGCTCTTTACGGGCAGGGTTGCAGCAGCCTGCGTGGACAATGTGGTGCTTGTGCACGGCAATACGGGTTCGCCACAGGACTGGGATAATACCTACCAGGAATTGCGACAGCAGGGATACGCCGCCACGCAGATTTTCCGCCCGGACTGGGGTTCCAAGTCCTGTGCGGCCTGTAACAATCACAGTGGTTCCGAGGAGACCCCGGTGCGCAATGCCATCGAGTCCGCGCTGGACAGCTCCTGCACCGGCAGGGTCGACATCATTGGCCATTCCATGGGAGTGACCCTGGCAGCACAGCAGGTAATCGAGCTGGGCGTCCAGGCCGGTGTCGATGCTTTCGTGGGGGTGGCGGGCGCCTACCGGGGCCTGTGGAGTTGCGGTACCTATCCCTTCAATGTGTACAACAGCACCTGCGGCACTTATGGACTGTCGGTATCCAGTCCTTTCCTGGACTGGCTCTATGGCAGGGCCATCGCCAGCCGTGTGTATTCCATCAAGAGCTGGTCCGACCAGATTGTCTGTGCAACCGGTGTATGTACCGTGGGCGGCGTCCACTCCAGCCGGATTGCCGGGGAGCGGGCAAGTTACACCTATCCCTACGGGCATTTCGGCCTGCAGGAGTACACCTATGAACGCCAGGTGGCCCTGATTCGCTAGGGGCCTGTGCGCCGGGCCCCGTGAAGCGGCCCGGCGCTCCGGTTACTGGATCACACCACAGGCGACGCGGGCACCGCCGCCGCCCAGGGCTTTGGGCTCGTCGGAGTAATTGTCACCGCCGGCGTGGATCATCAGTGCGCGGCCCTTGAGGTCTGAAAGCTTCAGGCGTGGCGCCAGTACCGGGCTGGTGGCCTTGCCGTCGGCGCCCACAAACAGTGCCGGCAGGTCACCCAGGTGGCCGGTGCCCCAGGGGAAGCTGTGGCGGTTGGTTTGCTTCGGGTCGAAGTGGCCGCCTGCGGACAGGGCGGGCACCATCTTGCCGTCTTTCTCGGCCGGTTCGCAGCTGGGGTTCTGGTGCACATGGAATCCGTGCAGCGTGCCCCGGGCCGGGAGGTTCTCGAGCATTGGCGTGAAGACCACGCCATATTTGGACTGGGTGGCGACCACCTTGCCCACCGGCTTGCCCACGCCATCCTTGGTTACGGCGTGCATTTCAATAACCACGTCGGCGTGCGCGAAAGCCGCAAGCGACAGCGCAGCGGCGCCCAACAGACAACGACAGCTCAGTTTCATGGTTCTCTCCTGTGTGTGCTCCCGTATACCCGGGATTGCGGTTCCGGTAGTCCCGGCAATGCCGCAAAATGCATTGGCGTGAAATTCAGTGCCAGGGTCCTGTCACCAGAGTCTAGAACCGATTCGACAGAACTGCTCGGTCGGATCATGCCGGGGGCAATGTTGGCGGTGAAGGTTACACCGGGAAAGTGGTGGGCGGATAAGCGGGCGCGGTGCGAGGGGCAGTACGAGACAGTGGGAAGAGGGCGGCCACGGGAGAGAGCCGGGCCGCGGGGTAGCGGCCCGGCTGCGGCAAAGCTTACTGCCAGTCCAGGATAACCTTGCCGGACTCGCCAGAACCCATGGTATCGAAGCCCTGCTGGAACTCGTCCACGGGGAACTGGTGGGTGATGATCGGGCTCAGGTCCAGGCCGGACTGGATCAGGCTGGCCATCTTGTACCAGGTCTCGAACATCTCGCGTCCGTAGATACCCTTCAGGATCAATCCCTTGAAGATCACCTGGCTCCAGTCGATCGCCATTTCACCGGGGGGGATGCCGAGCATGGCGATCTTGCCGCCGTGGTTCATGGCCTCGAGCATATCGCGGAATGCAACTGCCACACCGGACATCTCCAGGCCCACGTCAAAGCCCTCGCTCATGCCCAGCTCGTTCATGACATCGGTGAGTTTTTCCCGGCTGACGTTGACGGTGCGGGTCGCACCCATCTTGCCGGCCAGCTCCAGGCGATAATCGTTGATGTCGGTGATAACCACATGGCGCGCACCCACGTGCCGGGCCACTGCCGCCGCCATAATACCAATGGGGCCGGCGCCGGTGATCAGCACGTCCTCGCCCACCAGGTCGAACGACAGGGCGGTGTGCACGGCGTTGCCAAACGGATCGAAGATGGAGGCCAGTTCGTCGGAAATGTTATCGGGGATCTTGAAGGCGTTCAGGGCCGGGATCACCAGGTATTCGGCGAATGCGCCCTGGCGGTCCACGCCCACGCCATAGGTATTGCGGCACAGGTGGCGACGGCCGGCGCGGCAGTTGCGGCAGTGACCGCAGGTGATATGCCCCTCGCCGGAGACCCGGTCGCCGATCTCGAAGCCGGCGACCTCCTGGCCCATGCCGACTACTTCACCCACGTACTCGTGTCCCACCACCATGGGCACGGGGATGGTCTTCTGGGACCATTCATCCCAGTTGTAAATATGCATGTCGGTGCCGCAGATCGCGGTCTTGCGGATCCGGATCAGTAGGTCATTGTGGCCCGGCTCCGGGACTTCCTCTTCGGTGAGCCAGATGCCCGGTTCAGATTTCAGTTTGGAAAGTGCTTTCATTGTTCAGTGCCAGAATATGCATGGACGGCGGCCATGGGCCGCTCCAGCATCGGGTGCAGCAGGTCAGTGCACCGCAGGAGCGGCCCATGGCCGCGATCGTAAACAGTTTTAAATGATATTGAGTTCGCGGCCCACTTCCACGAAGGCATCGATGCAGCGGTCGAGCTGCTCGCGCGTGTGGGCGGCGGACATCTGGGTGCGGATCCGGGCCTGGCCCTTGGGCACGACCGGGTAGAAGAAGCCGATCACATAGATACCGCGTTCCAGCATCTTGTCCGCCATCTGCTGGGCCAGGGCGGCATCGCCGATCATCACCGGGATGATCGGGTGGTCGGCGCCAGCCAGGGTAAAGCCGGCTGCGGTCATGCGCTCGCGGAAGTAGGCGGAGTTTTCACGCAGTTTTTCCCGCAGCTCGCCGCCCTCCATCAGCATGTCCAGTACTTTCAGGGACGCGGTCACGATGGACGGCGCTACCGAGTTGGAGAACAGGTAGGGGCGCGAGCGCTGGCGCAGGATGTCGATGACTTCCTTGCGCCCGGAGGTAAAGCCGCCGGAGGCGCCGCCGAGGGCCTTGCCCAGGGTGCCGGTGATGATATCCACCCGGTCGATCACGTCGCAGTACTCGTGGGTGCCGCGCCCGTGCTCGCCGAGGAAGCCCACCGCGTGGGAGTCATCCACCATTACCAGCGCGTTGTATTTGTCTGCCAGGTCGCACAAGGCCTTCAGGTCGGCGATTACGCCGTCCATGGAGAAGACACCGTCGGTGGCGATCAGCTTGGTGCGTGCGCCGGCCGCATCGGCCTCTTTCAGCTTTGATTCCAGGTCCGCCATGTCGTTGTTGGCATAGCGGTAGCGCATGGCCTTGCACAGGCGCACGCCGTCGATGATGGAGGCATGGTTCAGGGCGTCCGAGATGATTGCATCCTCGGGCCCCAGTAGTGTCTCGAACAGGCCGCCGTTGGCGTCGAAGCAGGAGGTATAGAGGATGGTGTCCTCGGTGCGCAGGAATTCGGACAGGCGCGATTCGAGCGCCTTGTGGATGTCCTGGGTGCCACAGATAAAGCGCACCGATGCCACGCCGAAGCCATACTGGTCCAGGCCCTCTTTGGCGGCCTCGATCAGGTCCGGGTGGTTGGCCAGGCCCAGGTAGTTGTTGGCGCAGAAGTTGAGTACCTCGGCCTCGTTGTTCACCTGGATCTGCGCCGCCTGCTGCGAGGTGATGATGCGCTCGCGCTTGTACAGGCCGTCCGCCTCGATCTGCTTGAGCTCGTCACGCAGGTGCTGGAAGAATTGCTCTGGCTTGGACATGGTGTTCTTGTTAGCTCCTCAAACTGGCGCTTTTGGCGCTTAGTCTAGCTGTTAACCGGCCAGTTCGCAGGCCTTGTGGGCCGTGACAGGGGCGCTGCTGGCGCGGCAATGGGTGGCGAATTGTAGTGCCTCTTCCGCGGTGTCGAACAGTAGTTGCCACAGCAGCTGGCGGTCGGCCCGTCGCAGGGCGCGTACAGCGGTGCGGTTGCGCTGGTTGGCAATCTCGATCTCGATGACTTCAGTGCTGTTGTGCGGTAACTCGGACATGGTCCCTCCATAAAAATACTGGAGGGCTGACGTGGAAGCGGCGAAATCGGGTTCGCGTCTCCGGTTGGATTGCTCTTCAGAGCCCCATCTCTCTCGCATGCTCACTGTCACGGGTGACAGTTTCAGTGCGGTGAGAAAACCACCTTGCCCCGGTCGGCAGGTTGGCGTTGGCGTCAGCCACTCTCTTGATGTCGGGAGCAAAGATAGCGGGGCGGGAATAACCAGTCAACAGCCCGGCCCCCGGGCAGGGGCCGGGCAGAGCTTTATGCGGGTAACTGCACGGATTTCAGTTCGATAAACTCATCCAGCCCGGCGTCGCCGAATTCGCGCCCGTTACCGGAACGCTTGTAGCCGCCGAAGGGCGCGTCGTAGTTGAACTCGCCCCCGTTGACGAAGCACAGGCCGGCCTCGATGCGGCGCACTACCGGCAGCGCGCTTTCCGCGTCCCTGGCCCAGACACCGCTGGACAGGCCGTACTCGGAATCGTTGGCAATGGCGATGGCTTCGTCTATATCCCGGTAGGGGATCAGGCAGGTTACCGGACCGAAGATTTCCTCCCGGGCGATGGCCATGTCATTGGTTACATCGGCGAATACCGTGGGCTTGACGTAAAAGCCCCGTTCGAATCCTTCCGGCTGCTCGGCACCGCCAGCCACCAGCCGCGCACCCTCGGCCACGCCTTTCTCGATATAGCCACGCACGATCTCCCGCTGGCGGGAGGAGGACAGCGGGCCCATAAAGTTCTCCGGACCGGTGCCCAGGGAGGTTTCCTCAGCTACCTGTTTCGCGATCTCCACCGCCTCCTCGTAGCGGTCGGCGGGCACCAGCATGCGGGTCAGGGCGGTGCAGGTCTGGCCGGTGTTGATAAACACATCCTCACAGCCCCAGCGCACCGCGGTTTCCAGGTCCGCATCCGGGGTGATGATCAGTGGGCTCTTGCCGCCCAGTTCCTGGGTCACGCGTTTGACGGTGGGGGCTGCTGCCTTCGCCACCTCGATGCCGGCACGGGTGGAACCGGTGAACGACACCATGTCGACATCCGGGTGGGCCGATAGCGCAGCGCCAACCACCGGGCCGGCACCCGGCAGCAGGTTGAAGACGCCGGCGGGCAGGCCCACGGAGTCGATGATTTCCGCCATCACGTAGTCCTGCAGCGGGGTCATCTCCGAGGGCTTGGTGATCATGGTGCATCCGGCGGCCAGGGCCGGGGCCACCTTGCCCACAAACTGGTGCAGTGGGTAGTTCCACGGGGTAATAAAACCGCATACGCCGATCGGCTCGCGCAGCACCAGGGAGTGGGCCGCCTTCTCGGTCTTTTCCATTAGCGCGGTGCGCTCGGCGTAATAGCGCATGGAGTAAATCGGGCCCTCGACGTGCAGCCATTCACTGATATGGGGCGGGCACCCGAGCGCCAGCGATACCGCCTGCACCAGGTCGTCCTTGCGTGCTTCCATGGCATCGGCGATCGCGTTGAGGTAATCGCGGCGCTCGGCGGCGCTGGTATTGCGCCAGGTCTTGAATGCCTCGCGCGCTGCGGCCACGGCGATATCGACGTCCTCGGTGGTACCCTGTACCACCTTGCAGATTTCCTCCTCGGTGGCCGGGTTGATCACCGGGTGCAGGTCGCCACCGCGGGAGGCCTGCCACTGGCCGTTGAGATACAGTTTGTCCATATGCATTTTGCTGAAATCGATCATGATTGAATGTCTCTGCAATCGCTTGTCCGCACTCACTGCGGTTTTGCTTGAATAGCCGCACTCAGGGCGCGGTGATTTCGATCAGTGTGGGTGTATTGCGCTTGAGTGCCTGCGTTATTGCCTCTCCCAGCTGCCGGGGCTGCTCGATCCGGCAACCTTCAGCACCGAAGGATTTTGCCAGGGCGACGAAGTCCGGGGTAACCAGGTTGACGCCTTCCTGCGGTACTTTTGCCGCGTCCATGAAGTCGCGGATCTCGCCATAGCCGGAATTGTTCCAGACCAGGATCGGCAGGGGCAACCGCTGCTCGACGGCTACCGCGAGTTCGCCCAGGGTAAACATCAGGCCGCCGTCGCCGATCAGTGCAACCACGTCCCGGTCGCCGCCCAGGCGGGCGCCGATGGCCGCGGGCAGGGCGAAACCCAGGGTGCCGTAACCGGTAGTGCAGGTGATATGGCTGCGGGCGCTGTAGAGCGGCAGGGCATGGTTGGTGTTGTAGGCCAGCTGGGTGGAGTCGGTCACCAGCACGCCGTCTTCCGGCAGCGCTGCACGCAGGGCCTCTACCCAGGTAAAGCGCTCCTCGGAACCGGGCCACCACTCATCGCGACAGGCCGCCAGCAGTTGGGCGACTTCCTGTTCCGCAGCCGCGCGGCGGTCCTGCTGGCCCTCCGGCAGGTGGTCAGAAAGCAGGCCCAGGGTGGCATCGGCATCGGCGCAGATGGCCAGGTCCGGGGTGGCGTTGCATACCAGCTGGGCCGGGTCGATATCCACGCGAATCAGTTTGCCCCGGAAGTCATAGTCTTCCCGGACCAGGTTGCGGTCGGTCTCCGCCAGTTCGGTGCCCACGGCGAGGACGACATCGGCATTCTCCACCCGCTCGCGTACACAGTTGAAGCTCAGGTTGGCGCCGCCACAGAGAGGATGGCGTTCGTCGACGATGCCCTTGGCGGCGAGCGACAGGAAAACCGGCGCCGCCAGCTGTTCCGCCAGCCGCGTGGCGCTGTCGGTGCACGCCTGGGCGCCACCGCCCAGCAGGATTACCGGGCGCTCGGCCCCGGCCAGGAGATCTGCGGCACTCGCCAGGGCATCTGGACCCGGTGCCGGTGCAGTGGCCGACGGGCAGGCGCGGTAATCCTCCAGGCTGCCGGCCATGGGCGCCGGGAACAGGTCGATGGGAATTTCGATATGCACCGGTCCGGGCCGGCTGGAAGTCATCACCTGGAACGCGCGGGCAATGACCTCGGGGAGTTGGCCGGCGTCGGTAAGCGAGTGCTGCCAGATGCAGTAGCCCCGGCTCACATCGCTCTGGCGCGGCAGCTCGTGCAGCCGCCCGCGGCCCATGCCCAGGTCCTCGCGGCGGTTGACCGCGGAAATCACCAGCATGGGGATGGAATCGGAATAGGCTTGCGCCATCGCCGTGGCGGCATTGGTGAGGCCGGGCCCGGTGATCAGGAAGCAGACGCCGGGCCTGCCGGTGGCACGGGCGTAGCCGTCCGCCATAAAGGCGGCGCCCTGCTCGTGGCGCGGGGTCACGTGTTGCAGGTCACTGCCCGGCAGCCCCCGGTACAATTCGATGGTGTGGACACCGGGGATACCGAAGACTTTTTCTACCTGGTATTGACGCAGCAGGCGCATGAGCACCTGGGCACAGGTTGGCGCGGAGGACATATCTGCTCGATTCCTTATTGGTGATTGGTATATGAAGTGGCAAGCAGACTAGCGGCCCCCACCGGGGGGCGCAAGCGCCCGCAGACTCTGCACAAAGCGGGAGAAAATCACCGGATAATTGGGCTTTGCGCCCCGGCGCGAGAAGGAAAATCGCGCAATCGGGAGCAGCCGGGAAAAGGTGGCGCAGACGTTATAGACTAGCAGGGGAACCGCTGGGCAAGTTCACAGCCACTTTGCAGGCCCTGGAGCGTGCAGATCTGCGGCGCAGTGCGCAATGAATGGCGAGGTCCGTTGCAAGTGCTGCAACGCCGGGGCTTGTTCGGGGGTTCCCTACTTGAAGCACACCGGGAAAGGAAGAAAACTGGATGGAAATTGATCAGTGGCGTCGGGAGTATGTCAGTGGCGGCCTGAGCCGTGGGGATCTGCGGGAAACACCGATAGAGCAGTTCGATAAATGGTTGCAGGAGCTGAGCCCGGCGGGTCTCAAGGATCCCAGCTCCATGAGCCTGGCGACGGTCGATGCCAGCGGCCGGCCATCGCAGCGCATCGTATTGCTGAAGGGTTACGGGGAGCACGGCTTTACCTTCTTTACCAACCTGCAGAGCCACAAGGCAAAGGATATCGCCGCCAATCCCCAGGTGTGCCTGCTGTTTCCCTGGCACGCCCTGGATCGCCAGGTAATTGTTTACGGTCGCGCCGAGCAACTGGGCCGGCCCGAGGCCGAGGCCTATTTCAATACCCGCCCGCGGGACAGCCAGCTGGCAGCCTGGGCCTCCCACCAGAGTGAACCGGTAGAGTCCCGCGACAAGCTGGAGAACGCGTTCCTGGAGGCCAGGGAGCGTTACCCGGAAGAGGTGCCGTTGCCGGACTACTGGGGCGGTTACCGGGTGGTGCCGGATACCGTGGAATTCTGGCAGGGCCGGGCCAGTCGCCTGCACGATCGCTTTGTCTATCGCCTGCAGGATGATGGCAGCTGGCAGGTGGAGCGGTTGTCACCGTGAACGGCGAGCCGCCTGATGTAGGCGCGCTGCGCGATGATTGGGCGCGGCGCGGATACTCCTTTGGCTTGTGGACGGATCCTCCCGGGCAGCGCTGGGAGGATTTTGTCCACGATGTCGACGAATTACTGGTGCTGGCGGAAGGTCAACTGGAAGTGGAAACCGGCGGGCGCACCTGGCAGCCCGCGATCGGCGAGGAAATCCATATCCCCGCCGGTGCCAGCCATTCAGTGCGCAATATTGGGGATACCACCGCCAGGTGGTATTACGGCTACAGGAATAGCTGATACGTCCCGCCCGCCTCTCGCGCTGTCTCTCTCCGGCCCCCTCCTCTCCGGTTGTTGCCGTCCCGGTGGCGACCAGTGACGCGATAATATACGCTTTAGCCCCTGTGCCCGCCCGTGAACCAGGTTGGCGCGGACGATGGACTGAACAAGCGAAAGAATAAAAACGGAAGATTTATCTATGGCGGTAATCGGTATTGACCTGGGCACCACCAACAGCGCCTGCGGCATCCTTACGGACGATGGCGTGACACTGATTCCCAACCGCCTGGGTGATCTGTTGACGCCCTCGGTGGTGGGTTTTGATGATTCCGGTGAGCTGGTGGTGGGCAGGACAGCGAGGGAGCGCCTGATCAACCATAGCGACCGAACCGTTGCCGCCTTCAAGCGGTTGATGGGCACGGATCACAAGGTCAAGCTGGACCGGCAACTGTTCAGTGCCACCGAACTTTCCGCCGTGGTGTTGCGGGCCCTGAAAGAGGATGCCGAGGCTTACCTGGGCGAGCCTGTCACCGAGGCGGTCATCAGTGTGCCGGCCTACTTTAATGACAACCAGCGCCACGCCACCAAGCAGGCCGGCGAGCTCGCCGGGCTCAAGGTGGAACGACTGATCAATGAGCCCACGGCGGCGGCCATTGCCTACGGCCTGCACGATCGGCGGGAGGGGAATTTCCTGATCCTCGACATGGGTGGCGGTACCTTCGATGTTTCCATCCTGGAGTTCTTCGACGGCATCATGGAAGTGCATGCCAGTGCCGGTGACAATTTCCTCGGTGGTGAGGATTTTGTCGAGGCGATGATCGAGAACGTGCTCACGGAGCAGGGGATCGACCGACAGGCCCTGACGGCCCGGCAGCTGCAGAGCCTGTATATGCAGATGGAAACGGCCAAGCGCCGTATCAGCCAGAAGCCGGAGCAGGTGCTGGAGCTGGAACTCGGCAAGGGCAAGCTGGAATGGGTTGTTACCGCTGAGTGGTTCGAGAAACTGAGCGCGCCGTTGCTGTTGCGCTCCAAGCGCCCGATCGAGCGCGCCATGCGCGATGCCAACCTGCCGCCCCAGAAAATCGACGAGGTGGTGCTGGTGGGTGGCTCCACCCGCATGGCCCAGTTCCGCTCCCTGGTGGGCAGGATGTTCGGGCGACTGCCCTCCTGCCACCTGGATCCCGACACGGTCGTGGCGATGGGGGCGGCAATCCAGGCCGGGCTCAAGTCCCGCAGCGCGGCCCTCGAGGATATCGTGCTTACCGATGTATGCCCGTATACGCTGGGCACGGGGGTGCTTAACGAGGACAGCCCGGACCAGGGCGATTATTTCATGCCGATTATCGACCGCAACACGGTGGTGCCCACCAGCGTGGTGCGACGCGTGTGGACGGCCCATGACAACCAGGCCCAGGTAAATGTGAAGGTTTACCAGGGGGAAAACCGCCTGGTGAACAAAAATGTCTACCTGGGTGAAATGCAGATTCCGGTACCCAGGGCCAGCAAGGGCGAGGAGTCCGTGGATATCCGCTACAGCTACGATATGAACGGGTTGCTGGAGGTGGATATCACCGTCACCTCCACCGGCAAGACACACAATAAACTGATCGAGTTTGCCCCCGGCGCCCTGTCCGAAGACGAAATCCAGCGTTCCCGGCAAAAGCTGGCCGGGCTGAAGTTCCATCCCCGGGAGGACGAGGAGAACCGCGCCCTGATTGCCCGCGGCGAGCGCCTCTATGAGTCCAGCCTGGGTGAAAAGCGCGAGCACCTGGCGCGGGTACTGGGGGAATTTGACCGGGTGCTGGACTCCCAGAACCCGGCGGAAATCCGTAAGGCCCAGTTGCAGTTGCGGGAGGTGCTTGATCGCCTGGACGGCGAGGACTGGATCTGATGAATCCCTGGCAGCTACTGGAAATTGCGCCTACCGGGGAAACCCGCACGATCAAGCGCGCCTATGCCAAAAAGCTCAAGCAAACCCGCCCGGACGAAAAACCCGACGAGTTCCAGCGGCTGCACGCAGCCTACAAGCAGGCACTGAGACTTGCCACCGAACAAAGCCAGACTGATGCCTCTGACGGCAGCGGCCCTGGCGAAGTGGCTGCGGAAACGCAGCCTGAAGTTTCCGCTCCACTGGAGCTGCTGGCCGAGTCGACTGGTTCCAGAATAAATTCCGCTCCGGTGCCGGCCGCTGCCGAGCCAGGGAATCACGCTGGGATAGAACAGCAGGCATCGCATCAGCAGCCTGAATCGGCATCAGCTCAGGAAGAGCCGGTTCCTGCGGCAGGATTGTCGCCATCCGTTGACGAACAGGAAGCGGAACAGCGGCGCAATGCCCGTATCGATGAATTTCACCGGGTGCTCGCGCAGGTTGACGCGGTACTGGCCGATCCCGCGCGCATCAACGCCAGGGCCAGCTGGCAGTTCCTGGCCGACAGCCCGTTTATCCTGGAAGAGGAATATAACTGGAACCTGGGCCTGGGGGTTTTCCAGCGTGTTGCCCGGTACTCGGTGGCCGTTGCCGGCTCGCAGCAGTGGTATACGGACAAACCCGAAATCGCCAGCGGGGTACTCCGGTATTGCGATTCCCTGTTCGCCTGGTCCGAGGATCCCGCCGGCCTGCAGGAACAGTTTGATGCCGAATTGTTGAACGCGGTACTGCCCCGGCTCGATGGGGAAGAGACCGTGGCCGGTGATCCCCAGCGGGGATTGCGGGGCGGGCGCAAGCTGGTGCTGGAGCGGGCGACCCGGGAGGAGGAACGCTTCCCCGAATATTATTTTGGCAGCCTGCTCGCGCGGGCTTTTGCTGTATTGCTGGATGTTTTCCTGGTCTATGTTGCGCTAGGCATTATTACTTCTGCCGTCCTGATCAAGAATGGTGCCAGCGAAGGGGAGGCCAGCAGCGTGGCGTTGCTGGTTTCGGTCGCGGGTTACCTGGTGCTGGCCTGGCTGGCCGAAAGTTCCCGCTGGCAGGCTACACCCGGCAAGTTTCTGCTGGGCTATCGCGTCACCAACCGGCAGTTCCGGCGTATGGGCTATGGCCACGGGCTCTGGCGGGTCCTGAGCTTCTCCCTGACTGTGCCCCTGTACTGGCTCGCCTGGCTGGTGAACTGCTTCCTGAACGGCAATCTCCTGCACGACCGCCTCAGCCGCAGTTATGTAATCAACTGGCGCAAAAGCCGGGAGGAAGCCGGCGGATAACCGGCCGATTACCACCTACCAGTCAAAGGTGAACTGGCTCGTTAAGAGGGTTGACCGGTTGGTCCGGTCAGGGCCCGTAACGGCTCCACTTGTGCACCAAGAGCGCCCAGAAACCCCGCTCATTATAGCTCTCGCAAATAGGCGTTATTCACCATCCTGATGCCCGATTGGCCCGTTGCAGCCGGGCAAGCTCCCATTCCATGCAGACAGGACTTATTGCGTTAAATCGCCGTGATTTCTGGACAAAATTGCTTTCTCATCCGAATGACTGGTTGTAAGCTTTTGTCATCGTACGTTGTTGTCCTGGCGTGCGGTTAAAACAATATGCGGTCACTGGTCGAGTTCTCCGAACAATAAAAATAAAGGAGGCATGCAGTACGGTCGCAGTGCATCCGTTGTGGCGATAAAAATAAGTATTGCAATGGAGAGAGAAAATGGGACGTCAGTTCAATTCGAGGAATGTATCCGCACTCGTTAGCGCATGCTCGGTAGCCACCCTGTGGTTTGCCAGCGGTATGTCCGCGCACGCTGCGGAGGGTGCAGTAGGCACCATCATGGAAGAGGTCCAGGTCACTGCCCGCAAGCGTGCCGAGGCCGAGCGCCTGCAGGAAGTGCCGGTGGCTGCGACAGCCTATTCCGGCGACCAGCTGGAGGCCTTGCAGACCAAGGACCTGCAGAGCCTGTCTTTTAAAATGCCCAACGTCCAGCTGGATGATGTGGGCACGGTCAAGAATACTGCCAACTTCACGGTGCGCGGGCTGGGTGTCAACAGCTCGATTCCCTCCATCGATCCCACGGTCGGTGTCTTTGTCGACGGGATGTACATGGGGGTGAACGCGGGCGTCGTGACCGATATGTTTGACCTCGAGGGCATCGAGGTGCTGCGCGGTCCCCAGGGCCTGTTGTTTGGCCGCAACGTGACCGGTGGTGCGGTGGTGATCCGCACAGCTCGTCCCACCGAAGAATTTTCCAGCAAGTTCAAGTTGTCCACCACCGACAACCTGGACACCATTGCCGCAGCCACTGTGAATGGTGCAATTTCCGAGACGGTCAACGGCCGCTTTACCGCCTACTACAACAATGACCAGGGCTGGTTCGAAAATGTCTACACCGGCAATGACAGTGCCGGTGCCTCGGACAGCTGGTTTATCCGCCCGAGCTTCAGTGTCGATATTTCGGAAACTGCCGAGTTGCTGGTGCGTATGGAGCACGGCAAGATGGATTCCGACGGCGTAGTGGCGCAAAACCGGGGTGCACTGGCAACCAATTTCCCGCTCTACCCGCTGTTCGGCGTGGATGTATCCGGCTGGGACAACAGTGATGACTCCTTTGAAGTGGCGCAGAACGAGGAGGGCTTCCAGGAGGATGAGTGGAGCCATGTGATCACCGAGTTCAACCAGGATGTGGCGTTCGGTAACGGCACCATCACCAATATCCTTGCCTGGCGCGAATACGATGCCAACGGCACCGGCGATATCGACTCCCTGCCGATTACCGCCTTCCACGCCAACACCCGTGTCGACCAGAGCCAGCTGAGTAACGAACTGCGCTATGCCGGCCGTTTCGGTGCAACCTCCCTGACCACCGGCCTGTACTGGTTCAACCAGGACCTGGAGTACTACGAAAACCGACTGCTGCCCCTTTCCGGACCTCCGGGGTCCGGCGGCTTCGACTGGACCGGCGGCGGTATCCAGGACCACGAAGCCCTGGGTATCTTTGCCCAGGCGGATGTTGACCTGAACGAGTCCTGGGTCCTGACCCTTGGTGGACGCTACTCGACCGAGGACAAGGACGCGAAGATCGCAACCATTCCCGTGGATCTCTGTAGCCTCGACGGTTGTGTCGCCTACGATTTCGAGGATTCGGAAAGCTGGGATGCCTTTACCCCGAAAGTGGGCCTGCAGTGGAACCTGTCGGACGATGCGCAGATTTACAGCTTCTGGACCAAGGGATTCCGCAGCGGTGGTTACAACATGCGTAACACCGGGCCGGGGGAACTTCCGGGGCCCACGGACCAGGAAGAGCAGACCAGCTTCGAAATCGGCGGCAAGGCCGAGTGGTTCGATGGTCGCCTGCGCACCAATATGGCCCTGTTCCACAACACCATCGATGAGATGCAACGGGAAGAAAACCTGAGCAACCCGGTCGTGGGTGTGGTGCAGATTATCCGCAATACTGCTGATGCCACCATTCGCGGTGCCGAACTGGAGGCGATGGCGGCGGCGACTGATACGCTGCTGTTTACCTTCAATGTCGGTTACGTGGATGGTGATTACGACAGTGTCCGCGGCGATATCAGTGGTGACGGCCAGGTGAACAATGTGGACCTGGGGCTGGATATTCCGCGCCTGGCACCCTGGACCTACGGTATTGGCCTGGTCCACGACCTGGACCTGGGGGCTGCCGGCACGCTGACCTCGCGAGTCAACTTCAACCACCGCGATGAAGCGCCCTACACCGACAATAACCTGGGCATGCTGTCGGCTGCGGATATGCTGGACTTCAGCTTCGGCTACACCCCGGATAGCGGTAACTACCGCCTGGCATTCTTCGGCAAGAATATGCTCGACGAGGTCACCGAGGGTAACAATACCCAGCTGCCCATCAACCTGGGCGGACCGGGTGCCAGCTTTACCCCGCTGAACAAGGGCCGTGTGATGGGCGTGGAGTTGACCTACGACCTGTAACTTCACCCATCCGCCCCGGATGGCATAAACTGAAAGCCCGGCACCTTGCCGGGCTTTTTTGTCGGTGCAATGTTGTTACCGTCATTTCCACCAGAAACATACGGAAAACAGAGGTTCTGATGCGCTATATCGATCTGCCCGAAACCGGTGATCCCGAAGTGATGCAGCTGGCGCAAGGGGAGCGGCCGGAAGCCGGCGCGGGCGAGGTGTTGATCCGGGTGGTGGCAGCGGGCGTCAACCGGCCCGATGTGGCGCAACGCCAGGGGCTCTACCCACCCCCGCCCGGCGCCTCGCCGGTCCTGGGCCTGGAGGTGGCGGGTGAAGTGGTGGCTGTGGGCAGTGGTGTGTCGCGCTGGCAGCCGGGTGACCGGGTCTGTGCACTCACCAACGGTGGCGGGTATGCTGAATACGCAGTGGCCCCGGCGGGGCAGTGCCTGCCGGTGCCAGAGTCGTTGTCGATGACCGAGGCGGCAGCGTTGCCCGAGACTTTTTTTACCGTCTGGAGCAATGTGTTTGACCGCGGCGGCCTGCAGGCCGGCGAGGTACTGCTGGTGCATGGGGGTTCATCGGGCATAGGTACCACCGCCATCCAGCTTGCCAGCAACCTGGGCGCGCGCGTCTTTGCCACCGCCGGCTCGGCGGAAAAATGCAACGTCTGTGAAAAACTCGGTGCCGAGCGGTGTATCAATTACCGCGAGGAAGATTTTGTAGAGGTCGTCCGCGAACTCACCGATGGCTACGGCGCTGATGTGATCCTCGATATGGTGGGCGGGGACTATGTAAACCGCAATATTCGCCTGGCAGCGCCCGACGGCCGTATTGTCAATATCGCCTTCCTGCAGGGCGCCGAAGTGAAGCTCAACCTGTGGCCGGTGGCAGCAAAGCGCCTGGTCCTCACCGGCTCCACCCTGCGGCCCCGTTCAGCGGAAACGAAGGCTGCCATTGCCCGTGCCCTGGAAAAAACGGTATGGCCGCTGATCCATGCGGGCAAGGTGCGCCCAGTGGTTGAGGCAACTTTCGCATTGGAGGATGCGGCCCGGGCACACAACCTGATGGAGTCGAGCAAGCATATCGGCAAAATTGTGCTGGAGCTGTAAATGACGGCGCGGTTGCCCCGCCGGAACTGCCCCGGCTGGCGACATCGCCCGTAGCCACGCCCGTGTAGGCCTTGTAAAGCCTGCTGATTTTGCGCACATAGGCAACCGGCTCGGAGCCACGCGCATAACCGTAGCGGGCTTTCTCAAAATAGCGTGGCTCCTCCAGCTTGAGCATTGCCACTTCCACGTTGTCAAACCACTTTTCCGGATCCAGCCCCAGTTCCTCGGCCAGCTTCTGGGCGTCCAGCACATGGCCGAGGCCCGCATTGTAGGAGGCGAGGGAAAACCACAGCTTCTCATCCGTGGGCAGGGGATCCTTGAATCGGTTGCGGATCCATTCCATATATTTGACGCCGGCCTGCAGGTTGCGGTCCGGTTCAAACAGCGGCGGCGGGTAACCCATATCTTCGCCGGTGCGCGGCATCACCTGCAGCAGGCCCTGGGCCCCGACCGGGGAAACGGCCTTGGGGTTGAAGTTGCTCTCCTGCCACATCTGCGCGGTGACCAGGCGCCAGTCGAAGTCGTGATCGAGGGCGGATTTTTTTACCAGCTTGTCATAGGGTGACAGGTCCTCCCCGGGGACTACCCGGGCACTGATCTTCTGCACCAGGTTTTTATTGGGCTTGAAGTAGGCCGCAAACATTCTTTTGTATTCGTCGCTGCCACTAAATTTTTTCATAAAGCGGTTAACCTGTTTCAGCAGGTCCTTGTTGCCCTGCTTGACCATCCAGCCCTGGGGCAGGGGGTCACTGACCTGCAGGCCAATTACCAGGTTCGGGCGCAGGGCTGCCTGGATGTCGGCAATATAGGTGTCCTCGATGGTTGCATCGAACTCGCCTTCCGCGACCTTGTTCAGGATGGTGGCAAACGACATTTCCGGTGGAGCTACCTCGACCTCCACATCGATGCCGTTTTCCTGCAGGGTCCTGGCGGTCCCAATAAAGGCCGAGTAGGCACGCAGTGTCAGGGTCCGCCCGGCGAGGTCGCCGAGTGTCTTGATCGGCGGGCGACTGTTATTGCTGATGACATTCTGTGGGGTCTCCAGGAAAGGCACGCTGAACTCCACGCCCTTGGCGATACGCTCCCGGGTGATGGTTGTGGAGGCGCCGGCGATATCAGCCCGGCCATCGGCCACCCATTCCACCAGGTCCTCTTCATCGGGGACCACAACAATCTTCAGCTGCAGGTCGTGCTTGTCGGCAAAGGCCTTCGCCATTTCATAGTCGAATCCCCGCAGTACCCCTTTCCACAGGTAGTAACTGATGGGGCCGTTGTAGGTGGCGAAACGCAAAACCCGCGACTGCTTGATGGCAAACCAGTGGGAGGTACGCTCCGGGATCTCGGTGACCAGCGTACGAGTCAGGTAATTGTTGACCCGGGTTTTCAGGCGCTTGGCGTCCTTGCGCATGGCCCAGGCGATATCCTCTGGCTCGCCGACGGATGCGCCGATCTTCAGGTCATCGCGGTACTGCAGTGTATCCTCGGCAATGGTCCTGTGCAGGATGGTCACCGCGTTGTCGACCTTGCTGACCATATCAAACAGCGTATCCCGCTCGTCGTTCAGGTAAACCTCCCGCACATGGAGATTGGCATCCGGATGTTCCTCCGCCAGCTGGTAAGCCCGGTCGGCGTAGGTGCTGCCCGCGAGGACTATCAGTTCCGCCCCGCGCAGGTTTTTGATGTCGCTGATATCCGGCCCGTTGACACCGCTTACCAGGACGTCAGAGGCCTGCGCCAGGGGTTGGGTAAAACTGACGATTTCCCTTCTGGCCTCGTTGTCAGTGAAATTATCGACGGCCAGGTCGGCCCGGCCATCACTGACCATCTCCATGGCCTGCTGGGGGGTCTCCGCAATAAGCCAGCGGGCCTGCAGTTTCATTCGCTCGGCCAGCTGGTTGGCGAGCTGGCGGTGGGTCTGGGTGACAATGGCCTTGCGGGGCAGGTAGCTCTGGTTGTCCCCGGTGAGGCTGACAAAACGGATAATGCCGCGCTTCCTCAGCGCCTGCAGGTCGCCGGTTTCAATGTACTCCGGCTGGTTGACTCGCTCGGCTTCCCGGGTTTCCTTTTTTTGTTTCGGTGCGGCCCCGCTGTCGGCCGGTGCCAGCCCGGGTCTCTCGCTGATGGGGGCCGCCCGGTCGCTCCTGGCGGGGGACTCCTGGCGCTCCTCGCAAGCGGTGAGGGCCAGGCATGCGAACAGGGCGGCCAGGAGAATGGCCCAGTAACGCAACGAGCACTGTGATTTAGCCTTCTCAGTCACCATCGCGGACTCCGATAGACTTCACTGGCCCAAGTTTAGGGTCGTAGCCAGCACGAGACATTTTCCACTCGCTCCCTGCGATCGCGGGGCCGTTGCGTTGTCTGCTGCAGCCCGTTGCAGGCGCCCGGAAACGGCACCATCAACAGGCACTGGGCCACGGGGCCCAATGTGCCAATCGAGCCACGGCTGGGGGGTATCCATTGGCATGGTTCTGCTCCGGCAGCTTGCACTGGCGGAAATGGTAGGGTCGGCCTGGTCTCCTTCACCGCGACCGGCGGGCGCCCGGGCTCGGGCGCATGGGGGGAAATTGGGGAAGCCGGAGAGTCAGAGGATTTCGTCGACAGTGGCGGTGAACTCGCCCTCCGCCAGGCGCGTGTGTACACGCTGGCCCGGCGACAGGGTGCGGGTGCTCTTCTGCACCTGGCCCTGCTCGTCGCGCACAATGGCGTAGCCGCGTTGCAGCACGGCCAGCGGGCTGACGTTGTGCAGCAGCTGGCCGCTGTGCGCCAGTCGCTCCCCGCGCTTTTGCAGCAGGGCCTGCATGGCCTTGCGCAGTCGCTCCGCCGCCGTGTCGGTGAGCTGGCGGCGATGCTCCAGCGCACGCTCAGGGTGATAGTGTGCGAACGCCCGTGAGGCCAGCTGCAACTCACGGTGCCGGTTGTGCAGGTGCTGGCGCACTGCGCCCTGCAGGCGCAGTTCCAGGTGATCCAGTCGCTGGGCGCGATTCTGCAGTTGTTCGCGCGGGTGGCGGATGCGATTGCGGGTGGCCTCCACGCGCTGTTGCAGGTGGCGCAGCTGTATCTGCGTGGCTCGCAGCAGGCGCTGGCGGAGCGCGACCAATCCCTGCCACATCTCCACTGCATTGGCACTGGCGATCTCCGCCGCCGCAGAAGGGGTTGGGGCGCGCAGGTCGGCAACCAGGTCGGAGACGGTGGTGTCGGTCTCGTGGCCGACGGCGGAGATGACCGGGATCGGGCAGGCGGCGATGGCGCGGGCAACGATCTCCTCATTGAATGGCCACAGGTCCTCGATGGAGCCGCCGCCGCGTCCCACGATCAGCAGGTCGTGCCTGCCCGAGTGACCGGCCCGGGCAATAGCATCGGCAATCTGGCCGGCGGCCTCGCGGCCCTGCACCTGGACCGGCCACAAGCCGATCTCCGCCGCCGGGTGGCGCCGGCCGAGCACGTGGATCATGTCGCGCACGGCGGCACCGGTAGGGGAAGTGACAATGCCGATACGCCCGGGCAGGAGGGGCAGGGGTTTCTTGCGCTCCGGGGCAAACAGGCCCTCGGCCTGCAGGCGTGCCTTCAGTTCCTCCAGCTGGCGCATCAGGGCACCCAGTCCGGCCTCCTCCATATGCTCAACGACCAGCTGGTACTCGCCGCGGCCCTCGTAGAGGCCGACCCGCACCCGCAGCAGGACCTCGCGCCCGTTTTCCGGCCGGAAGCGCACCGCCCGGTTGCGACCGCGGAACATGGCGCAGCGCACCTGGGCGCGGGCATCCTTGAGGGTGAAGTACCAGTGCCCGGAGCTCGGGGCGGCAAAATTGGAGATCTCACCACTGACCCACAGCAGCGGTATGCTGCTCTCCAGCAGGTGTTTTACCTCCCGGTTGAGGTCGCTGACTGTCAGGACACTGCGGTTGGGGCGGTTGCCGGATGGGGTGGGGGGGTTGCCTGTGAGCATGAAAATCTCGCCAAAGTCCTCGGGGCGGGCCAATATTGCAGTAAGCTGGTGACAGGTAAAGGTATTTGCCAAAAAAAGCAAATTGTCTTTTGACGTGAGCGATCTTGCCGCTATAATCGCGCCGATACCCAATCCCGCTATCTCGAGGTTTGAGTGTCCATGTCTGATTCTGGTCTGCGCATCGCGCGCGAAGCTCTCACTTTTGACGACGTCCTACTTGTGCCCGGCTATTCCGAGGTCACTGCCAAGGACGTTTCTCTTAAGACCAAACTGTCCCGCAATATCTCCCTGAACATCCCGCTGGTCTCCGCGGCGATGGATACGGTCACGGAATCGCGCCTGGCGATTGCCCTGGCCCAGGAAGGGGGCATTGGTATCATCCATAAAAGTATGTCCATCGAGGACCAGGCGCTGGCAGTGCGCGCGGTCAAGAAGTTCGAGGCCGGCGTGGTCAAGGACCCGATCACTATCGAGTCCAGTGCCACCGTGCGCGAGCTGATCGCGCTGACCACCCACCACAACATCTCCGGCGTGCCGGTGATGGAGAAGGGCAACCTGGTGGGCATTGTCACCAGTCGGGACGTGCGTTTCCAGACTGACCTGGATGCCACTGTCGCCAGCATCATGACCCCCAGCGAGCGCCTGGTGACCGTTCCCGAAGGCGCTGCCCCGGGCAAGGTGCAGGAGCTGCTGCACAAGCACCGCATCGAGAAGGTGCTGGTGGTCAACAACGATTTCGAGCTGCGCGGCCTGATTACCGTCAAGGATTTCAACAAGGCCGAGCAGTATCCCAACTCCTGTAAGGATGCCGATGGCCGCCTGCGTGTCGGTGCCTCAGTGGGTACCAGCCCGGATACCGACGACCGTGTCGCCGCGCTGGTGGAGGCCGGGGTGGACGTGCTGGTGGTGGATACCGCCCACGGGCATTCCCGCAACGTGATCGATCGCGTGCGCCGCATCAAGGAGATGCACCCGCAGGTGGATGTCATCGGCGGCAATATCGCCTCGGCCGAGGCCGCCAGGGCACTGGCGGAGGCCGGTGCCGATGCGGTCAAGGTGGGCATCGGCCCCGGTTCCATCTGTACTACCCGCATTGTTACCGGTATCGGCGTGCCGCAGATTACCGCCATCGCCGAGGTTGCCAAGGCGCTCGAGGGCACCGAGGTGCCGCTGATTGCCGACGGCGGTATCCGCTTCTCCGGTGATATCTCCAAGGCCATCGTTGCCGGTGCCCACTCGGTGATGATGGGCTCCATGCTGGCCGGTACCGAGGAGGCGCCCGGTGAGGTGGAACTGTTCCAGGGGCGCACCTACAAGTCCTACCGCGGCATGGGCTCCATGGGTGCCATGTCCCGCACCCAGGGTTCCTCTGACCGCTACTTCCAGGATGCCAGCAAGGGCGCCGAGAAACTGGTGCCGGAGGGTATCGAGGGCCGGGTTCCCTACAAGGGGCCGCTGTCCGTAATCGTGCACCAGATGATGGGCGGACTGCGCTCTGCCATGGGCTATACCGGCAGTGTGGATATAGAGACCATGCGCACCCGTCCCGAATTCGTGCGGGTGACCGCGGCGGGCATGGGCGAGTCCCATGTACACGACGTGCAGATCACCAAAGAAGCGCCCAACTATCCCGTCGGTGGTCGTTAATAGCGCTTTGAATTGACCAACTATCATGTTTGATGGCGAGCGGACCCTTGGGAACAAGTGGTCCGTTCGCAGTTTCTGGGCCACCGCCCCGCAACAATCGAGTAAGCCATGTCCCAAGATATCCACGCCAGCCGAATCCTGATTCTCGACTTCGGTTCCCAGTACACCCAGCTGATCGCCCGCCGTGTGCGCGAGCTGGGCGTCTTCTCGGAAATCCGCGCCTTCGATATGACCGAGGAAGAGATCCGCGACTACAACCCGCAGGGCATCATCCTCGCCGGCGGCCCGGAATCCGTGCCGGAGGCCGGCTCGCCCCGCGCGCCGCAAGTGGTGTTCGAGCTGGGCGTGCCGGTACTGGGTATCTGTTACGGCATGCAGACCATGGCCCACCAGCTGGGCGGTGCCGTGCAGGGCAGCGATATCCGCGAATTCGGTTATGCGCAGGTGAAAGTGGAGGGCAGCTCCGCCCTGCTCGACGGCATCAAGGATCACCTCGACGGCGACGGCCACGCACTGCTGGACGTGTGGATGAGCCATGGCGACAAGGTGGTGGAGATGCCCGAGGGGTTCGAGCTGATGGCTTCCACCGGTTCCTGCCCGATTGCCGGCATGTACCACCCGGAGAAGAACTTCTTTGGTGTCCAGTTCCACCCGGAAGTGACCCATACCCTGCAGGGCATGCGGATCTATGAGCACTTCGTGATGGAGCTGTGTGGCTGCGAAAAGCTCTGGACTCCGGCCAATATCATCGAGGACTCGATTGAGAAGGTGCGTGCCCAGGTAGGCAAGGGCAAGGTGCTGCTGGGCCTCTCCGGTGGTGTCGACAGCTCGGTGGTGGCGGCACTGCTGCACAAGGCGATCGGTGACCAGCTTACCTGTGTGTTCGTGGACAACGGCCTGCTGCGCAAGCAGGAGGGCGACCAGGTAATGGAAATGTTCGCCGACAATATGGGCGTCAAAGTGATCCGCGCCGACGCCGAGGATATGTTCCTGTCGCGCCTGGCGGGCGAGGACGATCCCGAGGTGAAGCGCAAGATAATCGGCAACACCTTTATCGAAGTGTTCGACCAGGAGGCGGCCAGGCTGAAGGACGTGAATTTCCTGGCCCAGGGCACCATCTACCCGGACGTGATTGAATCCGCCGCCGCCAAGACCGGCAAGGCACACGTGATCAAGTCACACCACAATGTGGGCGGCCTGCCGGAAGAAATGAAAATGGAGCTGGTGGAGCCCCTGCGCGAGCTGTTCAAGGATGAAGTGCGCAAGATCGGCCTGGAGCTGGGCCTGCCGTACGATATGGTCTATCGCCACCCCTTCCCGGGACCGGGCCTGGGAGTGCGTATCCTCGGTGAAGTCAAAAAGGAATACGCGGAGATCCTGCGTGAAGCTGACGCCATCTTTATCGAGGAGCTGCGCAACGCGGACTGGTACCACAAGACCAGCCAGGCCTTTGTCGTGTTCCTGCCGGTCAAGTCGGTGGGAGTGGTGGGCGATGGTCGCCGCTACGAATATGTGGTGGCACTGCGCGCCGTCGAGACCATCGATTTCATGACTGCGCGCTGGGCGCACCTGCCTTACGAGCTGATCGAGAAGGTGTCCAACCGCATCATCAACGAGATCGAACATATCTCGCGGGTGGTGTACGACGTGTCCAGCAAGCCGCCCGCGACCATCGAGTGGGAATAACCCGGTCAGCCTGGACGGGGCCGGCGATCTTTCGCCGGCCTCATTATCCTCTGGTCGCGGGTGACCGCTGCCATTCTGGCCCAGCTTGCCGTCAGGTGAGGGCGGGCAGGCCGCTCGGTCTCGTTCCTGCTCCCCTCCCTTCTTCTGTAGAGCCGCGGATCCTACTGGTTGGCTGCTTTAAAGCTTTTCACTGCCTGGTTGAACTGGTTGCCGACATTGTGCATGGCGTCCACGGTGGCATTGTGCTCCTGAACCCGCGCTTCGCTCTCGGCTTGTAGCTGCCGGGCTGCCTCGCTGTCCGGTTCGACCCCGGATTCTTTCGCTGTGGCCAGCGCCGCCTTGTTTTCCTGCTCCAGGCATTTCAGGTACGCATCGCCCTCCTGCAGGTACTGCTTGACCGCCTTCTGGCCCTGCAGCATGGATTCCTGGCTGGCTGTGCTGCCATCGGGGATTTCCGGCAACTGGGGTTTATCGCAATCGGCGAATGCGCTGCCGGCGATGAACAAGGCGGTTGCCGCGATGAGAGATTGCTGGAATAGGCGCATGAAAAAAGCTCCTGTTGCAGTGTGTTGGTTCACGGGGCAGGTTCTGGGCGGCGCCGTGCCCGTCCCGGCGGAAGGCTGTCGCCTCCGGGCTGCGGGCAGGCCCCTCAAGATCTGACCGCCGTTCTTATCGGAGACCCAATGAGAGCATCGCAGGGGGGGCGGGTGCAAACCGGATCGGTCCGGGTGGGCACTGAGTCCCGGGATCCCCCTCCTGGCCAGCCTGCATCTGACGGGAGCGACAGGCGGCGGAATGAAACCTTACCGCAATGTGGGCGGCATACCGGAAGTGGTGCCACCTGAGCCTCTGGAGTCGCTGGGCAAGCTGCCACATGGCCGGCGCGCGTTGTGTAATGGTGCTTTATCTCTTCTTTGATAATGAGTATCATTTCCTGAGAGTCGCAGAGT
Organism: Microbulbifer zhoushanensis; assembly: GCF_021729055.1. Taxonomy (NCBI): domain Bacteria; kingdom Pseudomonadati; phylum Pseudomonadota; class Gammaproteobacteria; order Cellvibrionales; family Microbulbiferaceae; genus Microbulbifer; species Microbulbifer zhoushanensis. Next base: position 395,052 of record NZ_JAJSAO010000005.1, on the reverse strand, counting down.
GGAAAACTGGAAATTGGGAGTTTCTATGCAGCCTTTATCTGGAGTGCGGAAGTATCGTGGACTGGGCCTGGCACTGGCCTTTTTGACCATGCTGGCCACCAGCCAGGCATCCGCCAACGGTGAGATCGGGGCGCACGTCAACAACCTGAAAGAACACCTGGACCAGTACACCGAAGAAGTGAGCTGGCTGGTGGGCAAGTTCGGGGGCGTCGTCGATACCTATGAGAAGCAGGGGAAGGAGGCCGCGCACTCGGACTCGATGATCGAGTACTGGGAGGAAGTGGATTTCCACGCGGCTATTGAAACCCACTATGTGCCTGTTTATGCCAAAATCTGGCAGGGAATTTTCGGCGTCAAACAGGCGATTGATAATGGCGCATCGATAGCCAAAGTGCGCGAGGAGCAGGCGAAGCTGGACCGGGCGCTGTGGCAGGCGCTGGGTGCTGTGAAGCTGGCGGCCCAGTACCAGCAGAAAGGCTTGCTGGCAAAAGTACAGACCACCGCAGCTGAGCCAACCACCGCGCCGGAAACGTTGGAAGACATCAAGCATCGCCTGGACCGTGTGGTGGCCAAGTACGCCGAGCAGCTCCCGGAGGCCGCAACCACAATCGTCCACGATACCTACCTGCAGCGTTTCGAGGGTGTTGAGGGAGCCCTGATCGAACAGGATGCCGACCTGGTCGAGGACCTGGAAAAAGACTTCAACGTGACCCTGCCCAAGGCACTGGAAGCGCAGGCCTCTGTCGATGACGTGCGCAAGGTAGTTGAAGCCATGCAGGCCAAGCTGGACCGGGCCAAGGCCCTGCTGGTAAAAGCCGAAAACAATCGCAAGGATGTCTTCTGAGGCAGTAAGGACACCAAGTGCAGCGCAGAACCTTTTTACAGAGCCTGGCCGCGGCCGGCGCGCTCGGTACCTTGCCCCTGGCGGCCAGTGCCGAGGCGAATGGTGGAGTCTCCGTGGACCAGCTGCCGCCGCTGGAAGGGGATATTACCCTCTACCTGGGCCGCGGTGAGGGGGGGCTCTACGAGAACGTCCTCGATGCCATCCGCAAGCGTAACCCCGGGCTGGACCTGAAGGTGCGACGGGGCTCCACCGCGGCCCTGGCCAACTCGATCGTGGCGGAGGCCAAAGCCGGGGTGCGCCGGGCCGATATTTTCTGGGCGGTGGATTCCGGTGCGATCGGCCTGGTGACGGAGGCTGGCCTGGCGCGGACACTGCCAGCGGACCTGACCGGGCAACTGAAAGCCGGGTTCCAGTATCCGCAGTGGGCGCCGGTCACCGGTCGTATTCGTACCCTCCCGTATAACACCAAGCGACTCAGCCCCGGGCAGATTCCCGACAGTATCATGGCGCTGGCAGACAGCGACCTTTCCATTGGCTGGGCGCCCGCCTATGCCTCTTTCCAGTCGTTCGTGACCGCCATGCGCCTGCTGGAAGGGGAAAGGGCCACCGCCGACTGGTTGCGCGCTGTCAGCAAGCACGCAAAGGGTTACGCCGGAGAGCTGGGCGTGGTCATGGCGGTCGAGCGGGGCGAGGTGGACCTGGGGTTCGCCAACCACTATTACACCCTGCGACTGAAATCCGGCAAGCCCGATGCCAATGTCGACCTGGCGTTTACCCGCAATGATGCCGGCTGCCTGGTCAATGCCTCCGGGATCATGGCGTTGAGCGAAGGGGACCTGCCGATCAATTTCATCCGCTACCTGCTGACCCGGGAAGTACAGTCTTACCTGGCGTCGGAGGCCTACGAGGTTCCCCTGGTCGATGGCGTGGCGCCGCCGCGGGGGCTGCCGTCCCTGGATACGATTTCGCCACCGAAAATTGACCTGACCCAGCTGGCCGATATGCGCCCGACGCTCGACCTGATGCGTAGTGTCGGGGTGCTATGACCCGCTGGCTCCCTGTCCGCTGGCTCCCTGTCCGCTGGCCAACCGTGCGCTGGCCGGTGTCCTACCCACTGGCGCTGGTGATAGCGCTGCTGGCGCTCGCGCCGGTGGGTGTCCTGTTCGGGCTGGCGTCTGACAGTGCGCAGCTGTTTGATGCCCACAACCTGAGGGTCCTGAGCAATACGCTGCTGTTGATGGTGTTTACGGTGCTCGGGTCGATAGTGATCGGTGTGCCACTGGCCCTTGTCACTGCCTATATGCATCTGCGCTGGCGGCGGCTGTGGCTGATCCTGCTGGCAGCGCCACTGGCCATTCCCAGTTATATCGGTGCCTTTACCCTCTACGCCGCCTTTGGTCCCGGGGGGGAAATCGACAGGTTGCTGGGGCTGCCGATGCCGGCCGTGGACGGACTGGCGGGCGCTACCCTGGTGATGACCCTTTATTCCTACCCTTTCGTGATGCTCACCACCCGGGCTTCCCTGTTGAGCCTGGACGCCAGCCTGGTAAACGCTGCCCGCACCCTGGGCATGTCGCTCGGCGCCAGTCTCTGGAGGGTGGTGCTGCCGCGGGCGATTACCGGCATTGCTGCCGGCGCACTGCTGGTGGCCCTGTATACCCTGTCGGACTTTGGTACGCCGGCGATCATGCGCCTGGATACCTTTACCCGGGTTATTTTTGTCGAGTACAACGCTTTCGGCCTGAGCCAGGCGGCAATGCTGTCGCTGCAGCTACTGGTTATTGTTGGCCTGGTGCTGTTCCTGGAATCCCGCATCCGCGGAAGTGCGGAAAAGCCGGGCCGGCACCTGCTGTTATGGCCCGGTCCGGGAATGAAGCTGGGGATTGTGCTGGCGGCTGCACCGGTGACTCTGCTGGCCATTGTCCTGCCGCTCGCGGTTTTCGGGAGCTGGCTGGTGCGCGAGGGGACGGGTGGCTTTGAATTCAGTTACGCCTGGAACTCTGCCCGCGCGTCCTTCCTGGCTGCACTGGTTGCAGTGATACTGGCAGTACCGGTCGCCCATGCAGCCATTGCCGGAAAGGCAGGGCGCTTGATGGAGCGCGTTACCTATTTTGGTTTCGGGGTGCCGGGTATTGTGATGGGGACGGCACTGGTTTACGTGGGCCTGCGATTGCCCTTCCTCTACCAGACCCTGGGCCTGCTGGTGCTTGCCTATGTGCTGCGCTTCCTGCCGCTGGCAGTCGGCTCGGTCCGTTCCACCGCCGAGGGGCTGGACCCGAGCCTGGTGCAGGCGGCGCGGCTGCTTGGTGCCAGTCCGCGGGAAGCCTTCCAGCGCATCACCCTGCCGCTGACGGTACGCGGCATGGTGGCCGGCGCGGCCCTGGTTTTCCTCGAGGCGATGCGCGAGCTCCCGGCAACACTGATGCTGGGTCCCACCGGGTTTGAAACCCTGGCCACCTATTTGTGGCGGGTGTACGAGGCGGGGTACTTTGGCCGGGCAGCCATTCCCGGCCTGCTGCTGGTGCTGATTTCGGCACTGGGGCTGGCCCTGATGTTGTCCGGCGAGCGCCGGACAGAATTCGCAACTGAGACTCATCAAGGATAATGCTGAAGGTTAGCAATCTGTCCGTGAATTACGGCTCCACCCGTGTGGTGGATAACCTGGACCTGGCGCTGGCGGACGACGAAGTCCTGATGCTGGTGGGCCCCACCGGCTGTGGCAAAACCACTATCCTGCAGGCCCTGGCGGGCCTGGTGCCTATTTCCGGGGGGGAAATCCAGTTGGGGCACTGGCGCTCGACCCCTTCGAAAGCGGTGCCGCCGGAGAAGCGCAATGTGGGAATGGTGTTCCAGGACTTCGCGCTGTTTCCCCACCTCACGGTCGAGCAAAATGTGTGTTTCCGTCTCAGGGACACGGCGAAGGCGGACCACTGGCTGCAGCTGCTGGGGCTTGACGATTTTCGCCACGCGCGGCCGAACAGGTTATCCGGTGGCCAGAAGCAGCGTGTTGCCCTGGCCCGCAGCCTCGCTCACGAGCCCGCTTTTATCCTGCTGGATGAGCCGCTGTCCAACCTGGATGCCGCCCTCAAGGACAGCCTGCGCTGGGAGATCCGCGAGGCGTTGAAGGCGGCCGGTGTGCCGGCCATCTGGGTGACCCATGACCAGGAGGAGGCCCTGTCGGTGGGCGATCGTGTGGGGATCCTGAAAGATGGCAGGCTGGAGCAGCTGGATACCCCGGAAAAGTGTTATGCCGAGCCGGCCAGCCGCTTTGTGGCGCGCTTCCTCGGCGAGGCGAGCTTCCTGCCTGGGCGCCTGCAGGGCGAGCAGGTGGCGACCGTGCTTGGTCCCGCGCCAGGTGTCCCGATCAATGGTGCCAGTGGCGATGTGGACCTGCTGTTGCGGCCGGATGACCTGTCGCTTACCCCCATGGAGACGGGTAACGGTGTGATCGACTGGGTGCGCTATGAGGGCTCATCCCGGCTTTACGCGGTGAATATCGACGGCGGCGCGCAGCTCAAGGTGCGTGTCAATCACGAGGTCCGGGCCCAGCCCGGGGAACCTGTGCATATGGCCATTACCACCACGCATCCCCTGGCGGTGTTCCCTCGGCAGCAGTAAGTGTGCACGGAGCCGGCAGGCCCCCGTGGGCCACGACATCCTCCAGGTGGGCTTCCTGCTGTCACGCCGGTTTTGCACATGCCCCGGGGCCTGAATCCCTGGCGCCCAGCTGACAGTTGGGTTTGACGTGCCATTCCCGACTGCCAGAAATGATTTCCACAGCGAAATCAAGTCCTCCCTGGCACTTCAGTTAGATAGTTTTTTTGTCAAGACCGATTTACAGCACCTTGTAACTTATTGATTTATATGGCTTTCTGCCTTTGATTAAATTTTCTTCACAAATGCGTTACAACGGTTTCATGGGGGCTGGCGGGATTTTCCCGGGTGCTATACACAGAGATATCCACAGATTCTGTGGACTGCGTAGACCCCGGGACAGGATTTGTCCAGTAGGCGCTGGTACCTGGTCGTGAAGGGCGACTATTGCCGACAGGAATGTTGATAAAAGCGGTAGCCGCCGCGCCGGACCCGCACGGCGCGGCGTGGACGGGGATCAGCGGAAGCGCATCTCCACGCGGCGATTCTGCGCGCGACCGGCTTCCGTGTCATTCGGCGCCACCGGCTGCTGCTCGCCGTAACCGTTGGCCGAAATACGGCCGGCATCAATGCCGTTACTGATCAGGAACGCTCGTACTGCATTGGCGCGCTTCTGGGACAGTCGCAGGTTGTAGTTGTCATTGCCCAGGCTGTCGGTGTGCCCGGCAATTTCCACCGCAGATCCGGGCTGGCTGCGCAGCGCCCGGACCGCTGACTGCAGGTCATTGCGTGCAGCCGGGGTGAGCCGGTCGGAATTGAATTCGAAACGCACGTCCTCAAGGGTGATGGTCTGGTTGGCGATCACGCAGCCATCACTATCCACCTGCGCGCCGGGCAGGGTATCGGGGCAGCGATCATCGCGGTCGAGCACACCATCGCCATCCGAGTCTGCCATGTTGACCTCAACCGGGCCGCGTTCGGGGGGCGGCGGGGCCATGGCGATGGTGGGCGGTGGCGGGCAGCGCAGCGGTATGCTGATGCCAAATCCCAGTTGCCAGTCGTCCCGGCCGTTCTTGAAAAAGTCGTGGACGTAGCGCACTTCTGCCCGCAAGCGGATACCGCGGCGGGATATTTCCCCGGTGGTGATGCCGGCAGCCAGGTTCGCAAAGCCGTCTGTATCATCGTCGACGTCGGGAATCACATCGTTGCGCGCAACGCCGACACCGGCGAGCAGGTAGGGGGTGTAGGCCTGCCGGTCACCGAAGTGGTACGACACATCAAAACCCACGCCGTAGTTGTAAAAGTCGGTGAACTCGTTGTCGGTCTCAAAAATGGCGCCGAAAACCTGTACCTCGTTGTACCAGGGCCCCTCGTAGCCCCAGCCATAGGCGGCACGGAGTCCCAGTGCGTCGGGATCTGTATTGCGCTCGCTGTCGACTCGGGAGAAATAAGGCAGCAGGTCCAGGTAGCCGTCGTCGGGGCCAGCGGCGCCCGCGGGCAGGCTGGCGGCGATGGCCAGGGACAATAGCAGGGGGCGTGAAATCTGCATCGGTGACTTCCTTGTTGGAATTATTGGCGTCGTTTCGCGGTGTGCATATTTTCGGCAATATTTTCCCTGCCGCACCGCGCCTCTGAGTTATTTAGTCCAGACGCGTCAGTTATCCAAGAAATTGGCGCAGGACTGATCGTTTTGAATGAGAAAAGCGCTGCGGGGGGCCGTGGGGAGGCTTTGGGATAGGAAGTGGGCCTGGGAGAGGATCGTGACAATAAATCGCCGGCCCCCCCCCCATGCCGACGGTTGCGGAATGGCGGGACCGGTCCGGGCCTGGTACGACTAGTGCAGCTGGCGGCGGAAACTGATCAGGGCCGCGGTGACAGCCACGTTGAGGCTCTCGACATCATTGTGCATTGGAATCCGGATGCTGTCGGTGCACTGCTTCGCCACCTGGTCGCTGACGCCATGGGTCTCGTTGCCCAGTACAAAAATATTCGCCTGCCCATCGCCGATGCCGGCGAGGGTCTCGCTGGCGTGGGAGGAGAGCCCATAAATTCGTGCACCCTGATCGCGGAAGCTTGCCAGGGTGGGAGCCAGTTCATCACAGCGTAACAGGCGTGTCTTGAACAGGGTGCCGGTGCTGGCCTTGATAACCAGGGGATCGACCTGCGCGCAGCCCTTGCGTGGCAGGATAATGCCGTCGATCCCCCCCGCGCAGGCAGAGCGGATGATCATGCCCAGGTTCTGCGGGTTGGTAATGCCGTCGAGGGCAAGCAGTTCATAGCGATCTCCCGGTCCCCGCTGCAGGAATTCCGTGGCGCTGCCGTACAGTGGCGGAGCCAGGTCGAGTGCCACGCCCTGGTCCTGGCGGGCGTTCCGGGAAATGCGCGACAGGGCCTTGCGATCGTGGTGAGCCACCTCGATCTTGCGTTCAGTGGCGAGCTGCTCGATGCGGGCCATTACCGGGTCGCGCCGGTTGCTCACGGCCAGGTGCAGCTTATGAACCGGCAGGGAGAAATCTTCCAGTGCTTCCAGCACGGGCTTGCGGCCGTAAATCGTCAGCAGGCTGTCGTAGAAGGCGCGTTTGCGCAGGTATTCCGGCGAGTCGTTCAAGGGCCTTGCTCACTCAGCAGTTGTTCCAGTTGGTTGGCGGTATCGCGATCGAGTTCGCGGCGCCGGGCAAGTTCCACACAGGCGCGCCCGAGCTGCCGATAGCATTGTTGCAGCACCGGATCTGTGGCTGGCAGCGCATCCAGGTGGGATTGCACCGTGTCGATATCGCCGCGGGCGATGGGGCCCGTGAGGGCGGCTTCCGGGCCCAGCCGCAGGTTATTGGCCAGGGTCTGCGTAGCGATCGGCCCCAGCATCTCGAGTGCCCGCTGCCGGTCGATTCCGGCCTGCTCATAGGCCCGCAGGCTCAGGTCGAGCAGGGCGGTGAGATAGTTGCACCCCAGCACCGAGGCGGCGTGGTACAGGGACTTGTCAGCGCCGGCCAGTGACAGTGGCTGGCAGTCCAGCGCGATGAATGCCTCGCGCAGCAGCGCCAGGGCTGACTCGTCGCCCTCCAGGGCGACCGTACTCCCGCCCAGCGTCTGCAGTGACCGGGCCGGGTCGGCAAAACTGTGGACAGGGTGGGCACTGGCAAGTGCTGCCGGGCGGCAGGGGGTAAGGGTTGTGGCATCCAGGGCGCCACTGCAATGAAATACCACAGTGTTGCGAGCCCGCCCGGATGCACCCAGTTCCCGGGCCACAGCGGCGATCTGGCTGTCACCGGTCGCCACCAGCCAACAGTCTGCCGCCGGCATGGCCTCGATGGTACTGAACGCCTCGGGTATTTCTCCCGCAGCGCCGGCACCGATAAAAAACGCCGCAGCTTCGCTGCTGGACGGGCTGCGATTGCAGACGGCGCGCACCCGGAAAAAACCCTGCTGCTGCCACAGGCGGCCCAGGGTGCGGCCCAGGTTGCCGGCGCCGACGATATTCAGCGTTTGCATCAGTTGCCGGCGAGACAGTTCAGGTAAGCGTTCACCGCATTGCCCAGGCCCATGGCGATGGCGTCCACCGTCAGCGCATGGCCGATGGAGACTTCCTGCAGGCCGGGCAGGTTGCGGTAACGCGGCAGGTTGATCAGGTTCAGGTCGTGCCCGGCGTTGACCCCCTGCCCCTGCTGCAGGGCGTGCTCGGCGGCAGCGCAGTGGGCGGCGAAAATGCTGTCGAGTTCCGGGCTCTGGCTGGCCACAGCCTCTGCGTACGGGCCGGTGTAGAGCTCGATACGATCCGCGCCCACTTCACGGGCCAGGCCGATCTGCTCCGGATCCGGGTCCATAAACAGGCTGACGCGGATGTTGGCGGCCTTCAGCTGGGCAATGATCGGTTCCAGCCGCTCGCCATCGCGGCGCAGGTCAAAACCGTGGTCGGAGGTCAGCTGGTCGTTGCTGTCGGGGACCAGGGTGCACTGGTCCGGGCGGGTCTCCAGCACCAGCGGCAGCAGGCCCGGGTAGTCCGCAAGGGGCTCGGCAAAGGGATTGCCCTCGACATTGAATTCAACACCCTCCAGCGGCCGGCAGAGCTCGGCCAGGTCGCGCACATCGCCGGGGCGGATATGGCGCTGGTCCGGGCGCGGGTGCACGGTCAGGCCCTGGGCGCCGGCATCCAGGCACACACGGCCGTGGGCGACCACATCCGGGTAGTTGCCCTCGCGGGAGTTGCGGATCAGGGCGATCTTGTTGAGGTTTACACTGAGGTCGATCACCGGTTACTCCTGGTTCTTGCTGGCGACGGTGCTGTCCTTGACGCGCTGCGCCTCGAGAATGCGCACAGGTGTATTGGGCGCGTCGGGGAAGGCGCGATAGAGGCCGCGGGGTTCCTCGCCGATCCTGTCGACCACTTCCATCCCGCTGACGACCTTGCCGAAAACCGTATAGCCGGGTTTGTCTTCGCTGCCGTCGAGTCGGGTGTTGTCCCCGTAGTTGATAAAAAACTGCGAGGTCGCACTGTCGGGATCGTCAGTGCGTGCCATGGAGAGGGTGCCGCGGATGTTCTGCAGCCCGTTGTCAGACTCGTTCACCACCGGATCACGGGTCTCTTTTTCCTGGAAGTCGAAGGTATGCCCGCCTGTCTGGGCCATGAAACCGGGAATTACACGGTGGAAAATCACGCCGTCATAGAAGCCGCTGTCCACGTACTGGAGAAAGTTCTCCACGGTGGCGGGGGCCTTGTCGGCATAGAGTTCGACCCGGACGGTGCCCAGGTCGGTCTTGATGTCTACCTGTGGCCGGTCATCCTCGGCAAATGCCGTGGTGGCGAGCAGGGCGGCGAGCAGGGCGGAGGCAATTGTCTTTATCATTGGAACCAACTCCTTGGCTATAGGCGGGTGCCCGGGGGCTACCCGCCGGGGGTCAGGTCAGTTCGCCCACTCGGAACGGCGCCGGCGGGGGCGCAGGTGCGGGGCGATCATCGCCAGAATAGCACCCAGGCCGACCGACATGGCGCCATACATATACCATTTATGGCTTTCACTGCCCGACAGGCGCTGGATCTCGGCTTCCGCCATGGCCTGTTCCTGTTTCAGCAGCTCATGCTGGTTGAGCAGCTTCTGGTGGCGCTGGTTCAGGGCGACGGCATCGGCGGAAAGCTTCTTCAGGTCCTTGAGCTCTTTTGCCAGCTGTGCCGACCGGGCTTCCTGTTTCTCCAGGGCGGTCTCCAGCTCCTGGTTCTCACCTTCCAGGCGACGCACCTCGCCACCCAGGTTGCCTTCCATCTTCTCAAACCGCTCCAGGTTGGCCTGGGCACGCTGCAGCTTGATGGAGGCTACCGGATCGGTCACCAGGTACTGGCGACGCACCCAGCCCTCTTCGCCGCCGGGAGTGCGCACCCGGGCCCAGCCGGCATCCGGCGCGTCTTCCAGCAGCGTCAGCTTGGTGCCGCTGGGCAGGCCGCTGTTGAGGATGCGGAATTCATTGCCCTTGCCGGAACGCAGGGGCACGTGCAGCTGGTCAGTGATATAGCGGGTACCGCCACTCTGGGCGGAAGCGGGCAGGGTAGTGGCGAGCAGGGCCACGGCGAGCAGGCTGGTCAAGGATTTCATCATTTTGATACAGCTGTTTTTATCGTTGCGTGAATGGAAACGGTTGAATCGGTCAGTTGGTTTGCTCAGGGCAGCACAAGCTTGTATGGCTTGACCGCTACGGAGGCGTATACCCCGGCGGTGACAAAAGGGTCGGCTTCAGCCCAGGCGCGGGCGTCCTCCAGCGAGGGAAATTCTGCGACCACCAGGCTGCCGGTAAAGCCGGCTTCGCCCGGGTCCTCGCTGTCCACCGCCGGGCAGGGGCCGGCGATCAGCAGGCGGCCCTCGTCTTTAAGGCGATTGAGTCGCGCCAGGTGCTCGGGACGCGCACTCTTGCGCTTTTCCAGGCTGTTCTCCACATCTTCGCTAATGATTGCGTACCACATGAATGTGCTCTTCTGTCCGGTGAAAATTATTGGAATTTATGCTTCATTGCTGGGCAACAATGTCTTCCAGCTTCAGGCCGGTCAGCTTGCCGATCCGGCGAAACAGGAAAAACAGCGCCAGCATCAGGATTACAGTGGCCGGCAGGGCGATCACCGGAAAGCTCAGGGCCGTCATCTTGCCCAGCTCGGCATTGAACGCCTCGGTTCCCGGCGGGCTCTGCAACAGCACCTTGGCCAGGATGTAATTGAGTGTCGATGACACGAAGAATGAGCCGGCGATCATCCAGGACGCCTGCTGCAATGTCTTCTCGAATGCAGCCTCATTGCCGTTATCGGCAAGCGCCGCGGCCACCCGGGAGGTGTCGAGGATGCGCTCGTTGTACAGCAGCGTCCTGACCAGGGGCCAGGGAGTATACAGTGAGGCGACAGTGGCGATGCCCAGCAGCCCGGGGATGGCCGCCTCCTTGATGGCAATGTACTTGGCGTCGAGCTCCAGCAGGCTGATACCGCCAGTCAGTACGATACTGATGACGCCGAGCGCCGAGAAAAAGTTGACCTTGCCCGAGCGCATCAGGTCCCGTGCGCCGTAGGCAAGCGGGAATGCCAGGGCCACCACGATTGCCCATTTGGTGCCCAGCCAGTCATCCCCGGACAGCTTGGTCAGGATCAAGGTGGGGATGACTATATTCAGCAGCAGGTTGGCGAGCAGGCTTTCGCGCTGGGGCTGCTGTTGCGCCCCGGCGCTGCGCTCGCGGGTAGCGGCTGAACTGGTCGGATTGGTTTCGGTCATGCTCGGTTCCGGTGATAATGCCACGACAGTCGGGTGCAGGTCCTGCGCACGAAAAGGCCTGTCGACCGGCCGTACCGCCTCGCGGCGATACAATGAATGATGCACGGGTCCCTCCTGCGGGACCACCAAGTCGCTTTGCCAGCCCCGGCTGGAGGGGGCTGTGACTGGGCGCGACTGAATTAAATATGACAACAGGATCGGCCAGAGGTTCCGCTGCGGGCGACCCTGCGCCGGCGCAATCGAGCCGGGGTGAGTTCCCCGGGAGGTCCCAATGGTAACAACATATGACGATCCTGCCGCCCGGGCGCTGTCGGGTCGCGTGGACCTGCACTGCCACAGCACGGCGTCGGACGGTATTTTAAGTCCTGAGGCGCTGGTGTCGAGGGCGAAATCCCACGGAGTGTCCCTCCTGGCGCTCACCGACCACGACACGCTGGCCGGGCTGGCCGCCGCTCGCGCCGCGGGGGCTGCAGAGGGGGTGTCGATATTGCCCGGCATCGAGCTGACTGCCAGCTGGGGACGCCGCCAGGTACATATTGTCGGCCTCAATGTCGACCCGGCGTCCGCGGCGCTGGCAAGCGCCATCCGGGAGCGGGAGCGGCTGCGCCGTGAGCGCGCCGCCCGTATTGCAGCCTGCCTCGAGAAGCGCGGTTTCAGTGGGGCCCTCGAGGGGGCCCGGGAAGTGGCCGCTGAAGGCGTTCTGGGGCGCCCACATTTCGCCCGCTGGCTGGTGAATGCAGGCCATGTGGATAGTGAGCAGCAGGCGTTCAAGCGTTACCTGGGAGCCGGCAAGGCCGGTGACGTGATGGTCGAGTGGCCTTCACTGGAAGAGACTGTGGGGTCGATCCGTGCCAGCGGAGGTACTGCAGTGCTGGCACACCCGCTCAAGTACGGGCTCACCCGCACGCGCCTGGCGCTGTTGCTGGAGGCCTTCCAGGCCTGTGGTGGCGAGGCCGCGGAGTTGCTGTGCGGGCGACAGAACCCGGTGCAGACCGCTGACCTGCGGCGCCTGATGGAGCGCCATGCCCCGCAGTTGCGCTGCTCCCTCGGCAGTGACTTCCACCGTCCCGACCAGCCCTGGCGGGAGCTGGGCTGTGTTCACTTGCCGGCGGACGTCGAGCCAGTGTGGAATCTATGGCAAACTAGCGCGGGAGAGCGGGCCTGAGGCCCGTTGCAGCATTGTCAAAGGGGGGAGTAGTGGCGCAGTTTTTCCAGATCCATCCGGAGAATCCACAGGGGCGGCTGGTCAGCCAGGCCGCCGATATTGTCGCGGCCGGGGGCGTGATTGTGTTCCCGACCGACTCGGCGTATGCCATTGGTTGCCGGTTGGGGGAGAAGCTGGCAGTGGAACGTATCCGCGCGTTGCGGCAACTGGATAAACGGCATAACTTCACCCTGATGTGCCGGGACCTGTCGGAACTGGCCAGTTACGCCAAGGTGGACAACCAGATGTTCCGGCTGCTGAAAAACCACACGCCCGGCCCGTACACTTTTATCATGCCGGCCACCGCCGAGGTTCCCCGCCGGTTGATGCACCCGAAGCGCAAGACTATCGGTATGCGGGTTCCGGAAAATGCCATCGTGCAGGCCCTGCTGGAGCGCCTGGGCGAGCCGCTGATGAGCTGTAGCCTGATCATGCCCGGTGATACCCAGCCCCTGACGGACCCATACGATATCCGCGACACCCTCGAGCACCAGGTGGAGCTGGTGATCGACGGTGGCTTCTGCGGACTGGAGGCTACCACGGTGGTGGACCTGACCGGGGATGAGCCGGAACTGGTGCGGCAGGGCTGTGGCCCGGTAGACGAGATTTTCGGTTAACGGAGCCGGTGCAGGCCGCCTTAGCAATGTATAATCCCGCGTTTGCGTTTTTGAAGGGTGGGCAGTGTGTCCAGTGAAGAGTTACTAGCCGAGGCCGAGGAGCAGGTGCTGGCCGAGATTGCCGGGGCTGAAACCGTGGTTGAGGACGGCACCGACGATGACGGCAGTGCCGACGGAGAGACCGGTGCCCATGGCGAAACCCACCCGCGCCAGGACGAAATGCCCTTTGCTATGGTGCAGGGCCAGGCTTTTACCGACCTGCCATCCGACCTGTACATTCCCCCGGATGCCCTGGAAGTGATCCTCGAGGCCTTCGAGGGGCCGCTGGACCTGCTGCTGTACCTGATCCGTCGCCAGAACCTGGATATCCTCGAGATCAATGTCGCCGATATCACGCGGCAGTACATGGCGTATGTGGATATGATGACCGCCATACGCTTTGAGCTGGCGGCGGAATACCTGGTGATGGCGGCCATGCTGGCCGAGATCAAGTCGCGCATGCTGCTGCCGCGGCCACCGGCGGCCGAGGAAGAGGAGGGGGAGGATCCCCGCGCAGCCCTGATCCGGCGGCTGCAGGAGTACGAGCGCTTCAAGACCGCTGCAGAGGATATCGACGAAATGCCCCGCATGGGCCGCGATATCCACCAGGCTGCCGCGCAGGCACCGGACCGCAATATCACCCGTCCGGACCCGGATGTGGACCTCAAGGAGGTGATGGTGGCGCTGGCCGAGGTGCTGCGGCGGGCGGACATGTTCGAGAGCCACCAGGTGGAGCGGGAGAAACTGTCCACCCGCGAGCGGATGACCCAGGTGCTGGACCGGATCCGCCACGGCCAGTTTGTGCCTTTTGTCAGCCTGTTTACCGTGGAGGAGGGGCGCCTCGGCGTGGTGGTGACTTTCCTGGCGGTTATGGAGCTGATGAAAGAATCACTGGTCGAGCTGGTGCAGAATGAGTCCTTTGGCCCCATTCATGTCCGCGCGGCCGGCCAGGAGCCGGACCAGGTGACCGAGCCCGCGGACGAGGCACCGGAGATGGCCGGCGAAGAGGCCTTTGCCGGAGCGCTGGACTGAAGAGCCCCGGCCGCTAACCAGCGCGCACAGTAACGCTGACAATACAGACCCAGACATTGGCAGGCCCGCGCCAGGAGCGCGGGCCGGTTGGACCCAGAGAACGAGAGATGACCATCGCCCCCGAATTGCTGCGCCGTATCGTTGAGGGCGCCCTGCTGGCAGCGGGACAACCGCTGAACGAAGACAAGCTGCTGTCCCTGATTGACGAGGGCGAGCGGCCCGAGAAAAGTGAGTTGCGCCAGGTCCTGCAGGACATTGCCGACAGTGGTGCCGAGCGCGGTTTCGAGCTGCGCCAGGTGGCCAGTGGATGGCGTTTCCAGGTGCCGGAAGACCTGGCCCCATGGGTAAACCGCCTGTGGGAGGAAAAACCGCAGAAATACTCGCGCGCCATTCTCGAGACCCTGGCGATCATCGCCTATCGCCAGCCGATCACCCGCGGCGATATCGAGGAGATCCGCGGTGTGGCGGTAAGCTCCCATATCGTCAAGACACTGACAGAGCGCGGCTGGATCAAGGTGGTGGGGCAGCGCGATGTGCCCGGCAAGCCCTCCCTCTACGCCACCACGCGGGAGTTCCTGGACTACTTTAACCTGCGCAGCCTCGACGACCTGCCCACCCTGGCGGAGATCCGCGATATCGAGAGCCTCAACCAGTCGCTCGACCTGGGTGACGGTACACCCGTCAAACAGGCTGGTGGCGAGCCCGGCGTGGAAGCCGAGTCCGCTGAGGGCGAGGTTGCCGACAGCGCGATCGAGGCTGAAACTGCGGCCGGGGAAGGGACCGCGACAGAAGCCACCGAAGCCGGTGTGGATGCTACCGACCTCGATGGCGTGGATCCCGGGAGGGTGAACGTTGAGGGTGAGGAATCCGTTGAAGCAGATGGCGGGGCCGACAGCGGGAATGCGGCTGATCCCGCAGAGAATGATGCTGAACCCGTTGTGGTCGCCGGGGAAAATCCCGCGGGCACGATCGACGACATTGTCGGTGAGGATGGGCCCGATGTGGATGTGAGGCCGGCCAGCATGGAAGATGCTGCCGCCGGGCATGGGCTGGATGAGAACGATGAGACGGTCGGGGAGACGGTCGGCGTCGACGAGGATGCACCCGCAGTGGCCGGGAGTGACGATACTGTCGATGAAGGCATGCCCGAAAGCGCTGGAACCGGTATCGAAACTGTGGCCGATACTGGAACTGCCGCCGCGGGGGAAACCTCCGGCGGGGCGCCCGGGGCAGATGGCCAGTCCATCGCCGCTTCCCTGCCAGCCAGCGCGCTGTTTGGTGGCACTGTGGATGCCGAGCAAGCGGAAGAAGAGCCCGGTGAGGGCGAATCGCAGGAAACTGCGCAACCGGAAAATACGAATACATGAGTGAAGGTACCGCGCCTGCGGGCGAAAAACTGCAGAAAGTCCTGGCACGCGCCGGACAGGGATCGCGGCGCGAGATGGAGCGAGCCATCGAGGCCGGCCGCGTCACAGTCAACGGGCAGGTGGCGAAGCTTGGCGAGCGGGTTAGCGATGAGGACCGGATTGAACTCGATGGTAAGCGTGTGGGACTCCAGGAGGAGGAGCGGTGCCGGGTAATCCTCTACAACAAACCGGTAGGGGAAATCTGCTCACGGCATGACCCGGAGGGGCGACCTACCGTCTACGATCGACTGCCGCGCCTGCGTTCCGGGCGCTGGATTTCCGTTGGTCGCCTGGATTTCAATACCAGCGGCCTGTTGTTGTTTACCAACAGCGGCGAGCTGGCACATCGGTTGATGCACCCCTCGTCGGTGATCGACCGGGAGTACCTGGTGCGCATCCAGGGTCATGTGGACGATGAAATGAAAGAGCGCCTGCGCACCGGCGTATTGCTGGATGATGGTGTGGCCCGCTTTACCGATATCGTGGAGAGCGGCGGTGAGGGGAATAATCGCTGGTTTTACTGCGTGGTGATGGAGGGGCGCAACCGTGAGGTGCGGCGCCTGTGGGAGTCCCAGGGCGTGCGGGTAAGCCGTCTCAAGCGAGTCCGCTATGGCAATGTATTTATTCCGTCCCAGGTGCGTGTTGGCCAGTGGATCGAGATGGAGCCGGCGGATATCGATGATCTCTGTGTTACTGCGGGATTACCCAAGCTGGGCCAGCGCCCGTTGACCCAGGCGGAAAAGCAGAGCCTGCAGCGACAGCGCCGCAAGCTGCGCAAGCCGCCGGCACAACGGCGCCAGCCGGGCAGGGCCGCGAAGCCCGGGAGCAAGGACTGAACTGTTTGCCCGGTTACCCTTGACGTAATAAAAAAGCCCACATGTGTGGGCTTTTTTTCTGCCCTGGCATTCCTGCCTCAGCGACCGTGGCGGTTTTCCTCCACTGCCTCCTCACTCTCTTCCTGGATAATTTCCGTCTCCATATCCCCGTCCATATCGCCCGGGTCGACTTCCATGCCGGAGTCGGGCCCGGACTCGGGCGTGAGGGCCTCGTCCGAACCGCTGTCGACCTCCGCCTCGCTCCCGGCTGCGGCCTCCGGGGTATCGGCAGATGACTCGATATAGTTTTTGAGCTTGTTGAGGCCGCGCTCGTAGGATTCGCCCACCATATTCTTCACGACCAGGCCCATCCAGCGGGCAATGGGGCCGCTGCCCATATCACTGTTGAAGTTCCAGGTCACGTTGGTACCACTGCCCTGTGGTTCCAGCTGCAATTCGGCCATGGCGGTACCCTGGGCGCCGAAGTCCAGGTGGGTGCGCACCATGGAGTTGGTCTGGCTGTCGATAATGGTCTGGCTGCCGCGGCCCACATTGGGGTTTTCGCTGCTCCAGGACATCTTGTTGCCGACGCCCTCAGCGGGGCCGCTGTAGATGTAGTCGGTGGTCGGGTCGATGGAATACCACGGCGACCAGTTATTGAAGTTGCGCAGGTTATTCAGCGTCGGGAATATCGCTGCCGGTGGCTTGTTGATATAGACACTGCGTTCGACGGTGACTTCACGGGGGAACAGGAAGCCGGCCAGGACCAGCAACACGAGCAGTCCAATGATGTAGAGAATCCAGCGCATAGCGGGGCCTTTTTCAATTATCGGTTTTCTTCGCGGAGTTTAGCGCCTCGCCGGCCACAGGCCAACGTGTACACGACCGCCGCGTGAACTGGCTACATATCGAACGCGACCAGCGGCAGCATCACTTCCACGCAAAGCCCGCCGCCAGCGGCATTACTGGCGGAGATTTTTCCGCCGTGTTGCTGGATGGTGCGCTGGGCAATCGCAAGGCCCAGGCCGACGCCACCGCTTTCGCGGGTGCGGGCGGTATCGGTGCGGTAGAAGGGCCGGAAAATGGCCGTGAGTTCTTCTTCCGGGACGCCCCTGCCACTGTCCTGCACGCGGATACGGCAGGTCTCGCCGGTGACCTGCACTGTGGCGATTACGCGACTGTCCCGGGGGCTGTACTTGATTCCATTGCGGAGGATATTCTCCAGCGCTGCGGTCAGGCTGCTGCCCCGGGTGGCCACGAGCAGCTCGCCCCCGGAGGGGGTGAGCTCGATGGCAATGCCTTTCTGTTCTGCCTCGTGGCGCAGGTCCTCTTTGAGTGCACTGAGCAGGCCGTTGATCTCCACCACATCGTCCAGCTTGCGCTCTTCGCCACCTGCCACCGGCAGCGAGAGAATATCGGCGATGATTTCCTCCAGGTAATCCGCTGCCTTGCCGATCTTCTCGAGCTCCGGGTCCAGGCCGCGGGTATCCTTCTGCCGGGCGATACCCAGCGCGACCTGCAGGCGCGCCAGCGGCGAGCGTAGCTCGTGGGAGACATCCTTGATCAGCCTGCGCTGCTCGGCCATTGATTCCTGTACCTGGGCGGTCATGGAATCAAAGTCCCGCGCCAGGTCCGCCAGTTCGTCGCCGCGTTTTTCCAGGGCGGGGGATACCCGGTAGTCCAGTTCACCGGCGGCGACCCGCCTGGTGGCGGTGCGCAACTTGTCCAGGGGACGGCTCAGGTACCGCGCCAGCCAGTAGCAGACGGCACCGGAGGCGAGCATCGACAGCAGCAGGATGGGCCAGAAGTTGCGCCACAGGAACAGTAACAGGAGTTCCTGCTTGCTCTTGCCGGCGATAAACGCCACGCGCAGGCCACCGCGCTCGCGCAGGGGAATAAAGAACCCCACCGTGGGTTTGTTGTCCACCATCATGCGCAGCTCGCGGTTGCGAAAGTGCAGGTTCTGGAACAGTGGCGCCATATCGGACGGGATCGGGCGCCCGAGGATCTCGGTTCCACCAGGGCCCAGGGCGAATACGCGGTCGCGAAACTCGGGGGGCTGGCGTTCCAGCCAGTGACGGAAGTGCATCGGGCCGTGGCGGCGTGCCCGGCGCATGTTGCGCGTCAGTTCACCCACCATGGCGGAGACTTCCCAGCGGTCTTTCTGCCGGGGGTCGCCAAACTCGCCCATGTGGGTGACGTAGATGGTGGTAACCACCATCACCATGGCAGTCAGCCAGGCGCCGAAAAACATTTTCCAGAACAGGCTGCGCATCAGGCTTCCGCGCTTTCGGTAAGCATGTACCCGGCCCCGCGGATATTGATGATCAGGTCGCGACTGGCGCCGTGCTCCGCCAGCTTCTTGCGGATATTGCTCACGTGGACATCGATGGAGCGATCATAGGGCATCAGCTTGCGGCCCAGTGCACTCTCGGTCAGCGTCTCCTTGCTGACCACTTCCCCGGCACGTTGGACCAGGACTTTCAGCACTGAGAACTCGGCTCCGGTGAGGGACAGGGCGCTCCCGTGCCAGAAGGCCTGGTGCTGTGATGGGCGCAGGCTGAGGGGGCCACTACTCAACTGGTCCTCGTCCGCCGGGCGCTCGGCGCGGCCGCGGCGGAGCACGGCGCGCAGCCGTGCCGCCAGCTCGCGCGGGTTGCAGGGCTTGGGCAGGTAGTCGTCCGCGCCCATTTCGAGACCGACGATACGGTCGACGGTATCTCCCTTGGCGGTAAGCATGAGCACTGGCAGGGACCCCGCTGCACCGCCTTCCTCGCGAAGTTTGCGCAGCAGTTCGAAACCGTTGTGCACCGGCAACATGACGTCCAGGACCAGTGCATCGAAGCCTTCGCCGCGGGCCAGCTCCAGCCCGCGACCGCCATCGTTGGCTACGGTTACCGCAAAGCCCTCGCCGGAGAGGTACTCGTCTAGCAGGTCGGTCAGTTCTCGGTCGTCGTCGACCAGCAGGATTCGGTTCATATCGGATTCCATGATCTCAGTGCGGTCATTATATTCATAGCCCGCCCCCGTGGACTGCCGCAGCCGGGGCGTTTTACCGTTCTTAACAGTTGTTTACCCCCCTTTGCCCCCATTTACCCCGTGCGGGCCTACTATGCACCTACCGACACAGAACAACTCACACCAGATTGAGAGGAATCAGTTATGCAGCGGAGCAACTGGAAGAAGTTCGCAGGTAGCCTGGTCCTGGCCTCGGCCGTCGCTGTTCCCGGCATTACGCTGGCGGGTGACCACGGAAATCACCATGGCAAGGGGCATCACCACCAGGAGATGTTTGACCGCATGGCTGACAAGCTGGAGCTTACCGAGGGCCAGAGGGCGCAGCTGGAGGCCAATCGTGAGGCCGGTCGGGAGAAGCGGCGCGAACTCCGCAAGGAGATGCACGAGCTGCGCAGCCAGGTTCGTGAGGCCCTGGATTCGGGGGCAGACCAGGCGACCCTGGACAGCCTGGCGGCAAAACTGGGTGCACTCGAGATCAAGAAGATGCAACAGCGGCACGAGCGCCACGAGCAGTTCCAGGCAATCCTCACTGACGAGCAGAAGGCCAAGCTCGAGCAAATGCATAGTGAGCGCAAGGAGCGCTGGAAGGAGCGTCGCAAGCAGCGCACCGACAGCGAGTAAAGCGCTATCCAATCAGTCAAGTAACCGTCCTGTGCGAAGTGCCGGGCGCGCCCCAACTGCCCGGCCGACGCGCCATCCTTGCCCCCGCCATGCGGGGGTTTTTTATGCCTGGCGGTACGGCCAGGTGACTGTCGGCAGCCGCGCTTGCTGTAGGCAGGTATTGTTGGGAAAATACCGCGCCTCGCCAGGCGGTGCAGCCTGACCATCTGGTCATGGGTGTTCGCATGCGGTGAAAGTCTGTTGATAGGAGTGTTTGTGAGCAAGATCGGCTTGTTTTTTGGCAGTGATGAGGGCAACACCGAGGGTGTGGCCGAGCGTATCCGCGCCCGCCTGGGCGAGGAGCGTGTGGAAGTGCATGATATTGCCGATGTCACGCAGCTTGAAATCGCCGGGTACGAGCAGCTCATTTTCGGTATCCCCACGTGGGACTTCGGCCAGATCCAGTCCGATTGGGAGGAGTTCTGGGAAGATGTCCAGGAGATCGACTTCACCGGTAAGACCGTGGCGCTATTCGGGCTGGGCGACCAGTTTGGCTACGGTGACTATTTCCTCGATGCCATGGGGATGCTGCACGATGTGATCGTTGCCAACGGCGCTGCAATTGTGGGGCACTGGTCGACAGAGGGATACGAATTCGAGGCCTCAAAGGCCGAGATTGAGGGTGAGGGCCGCTTTGTCGGGCTGGGCATCGATGAGGACCAGCAGGAAGAGCTGACCGCGGGCCGCCTGAACCAGTGGTGCCGCCAGATCGCACGGGAATTTGGCCTGCCGGGTGGCGCGGACAGCGTTGCCGCGCTGGATGACTGAGCCCGCCATGCAGACGACACTACCCTTTGACGAGTTCTGGGCATGGCTGGCCGACCACCCCAACTGTATCCTGCGGGCCGGTACCGCCGACTCGGTGGTTTACGATGACGACGATTACCACTGGCGGTTCAGTCGCGAGGATGCGCGCACGTTGCTGGTCCAGGTGGTGCGGGGCAAGCGCCTGGTGGCTGAACTGTTTATCGAGCCGGAGCATGTGAACACCGTGCAGGTGAGTCCTGGCGAAAAGGGCGAATTCAATTTTGACTTGCTGGTAGAGGTGCAGGGGCAGCCACAGGTGGCCTATTACTTTGTCATGACCCACGGCCTGGAAGAGCCGCAGCAACATGTACCCGGTGGTTCGCGCGGACGCCTCCACTGAGGCGCCCGCACCCGGTGCGTAACTAGTCCCTTGCCTTCCGGTTCTTCTCGGTGGCGCCCACACCGATGTGCTGGTCGAGGAATGCCAGCAGCTGGCGATACAGTTTCAGGTTGTTCTCTTCGCTGTAAAAGCCGTGTCCCTCATCCGGTACGATCAGGCTTTCCACCTGCCGTCCTTCCTCCTCCAGCCGCTCCAGCAGGGCTTCGGCGTGCTCGACCGGCGCGCGCTCGTCCTGGCCGCCATGGGCAATAAACAGTGGCAGGTCCAGCTCTGCGGTGTTGTGCAGCGGTGAATGGGCCCGCAGGAATGCCTCGTCCTCGCCGAGCTCCTCGGCAAGGTAGGCGATGCCACGGTCCCGCCGCTGTATATCTCCCCGGTCGAACATCATCGCCAGGTCGTAAACGCCCACATAACCTGCTGCGCACTGGTAGAGATCGGGGTAGCGAATGGGGTTCATCATCGCGGAGTAGCCACCAAAGCTGGCGCCAAAGATGCAGATCCGGTCGCCGTCGGCGTAACCCTGTTTCACCGCCCAGCGGGCGGCGTCGGCAATATCCTGCTGGATGTCTTCGCCCCATTCGCGCCGGCCTGCATCAAAGAACGCATCGCCGTAACCTGTGGAGCCGCGGAAGTTGACCTGCAATACCAGGTAGCCATTCTGTGACAGGATCTGCGCCTCGCGATCGTAGCGCCAGTAGTCGCGGGCGTGGGGGCCGCCGTGGGGCATCACCACCATCGGCAGGTTCTCCCCGCGGTCCCGGGGGAAAGTCAGGTAGACGCCGATACGCAGGCCATCCTCGGTGGTAAAGGAGTCCGCCTGCATCGGGTTCAACTGGTCTGGCTGCAGCCATTCGGCCGAAGGCAGTAGGAAGTCCGCCTTCCTGGATTCCAGGTTTACCAGGAAGTAATCGCCGGGCAGCCGGTCACCGGACACACGGAGCACGCCCCTGGTGCCGTCTTCGCTGAAGCTGGTGAAGTCGATTCGGTATCCGGCAAAGGCTTTCTTGAGGCCACGGAAGAATGCCGCGAAGCCACCGTTCTCATCGAAGAACTCTGCCTTTGGTTTGCCCGGGTCGAGGTAGATACCCACGGGCCGGCCCGAGCTCGGCTCGTGGATCACCTCGGTGATATCGGTGAATTCGTGACTGTACACCGGGGTGACTTCACCGGTTTCCATCTGCAGCCGCACCAGCTGCTCGGTCTTGCCCGCCCGGTTGATAACCAGGTAGGCAGCGTTTGCCTCGTGATCGAACCCTACCGGTGTGCCGGTTTCCAGCAGCGGGTTCCCGACTTGTTCCCAGCCAACCTCTTTCTTGCGGTACAGCTGGTAATCGCCCGAACGGTTGGTGCCATTGGCAAACAATAATTCGCCGCGGCCATCGGTGAAGGCGCGCCCGCCTACCTGCGGGAGGCCTACAACGCGGTCCTTCACCCCGGAATATATATTGATACGCAGGACTTCGCCGTGGGTCTCCCAGTCCCGGGCCCAGGGGTAGGTGGAAACCAGGATTTCCCTGTCGTCATCGGGCAGGGTATCGATCAGGGTTGCGCGTGCCCGGGTGCTTTCTGCCCGCTTTATACGGGAGCCGGCCTGGTTCTCGCCGGCTGCCCAGCCAAAGATATTCTTGCCCCGGGAGCCATCGTAGTTGATTGCATAGAGGGAGCCATAGCTGACAGGCGCCTCCAGGGCGGCCCGCCGGGAAATTACCTCGGCGACCACGCGCTCATCGTTGGCCCAGTAAAAGTCGCCGACCTCTTCCTTGCCGCGAAAGCGCAGGGCGCCGGTCACCTCGAGAGGGGAGAGTGACATAAAAACCAGCACCCGCTCGCCCTCATGCAATTTCTGCACTGCGATATGGCTGCCATCAGGGGAGAGTTTTACCTGCTGGATCTCGGCGTGTTTTACCAGGTCACCAAGGGGCACCCGGGATGCAGCCCAGGTTGGCAGTGACAAAAACAACAGAAAAACCAGCATCAACCGGCGTCCTTGCATAATGGGCTTCCTATTCAGGTATCGGATCCATTATGCAACAGGCCCCGGGCCGGACAAGCCGGCCGGGTGAACTGTGTCACAGCATCAGATTACACAGTATTTCACGGTACATATCCTTAAGGCGATCCAGGTCCTCTGCGCGTACACATTCATCCACCTTGTGAATAGTGGCGTTGACCGGTCCCAGTTCCACCACCTGCGCGCCGGTCGGTGCGATAAAGCGACCGTCCGAGGTGCCGCCGGCGGTGGACAGTTGTGTCTTTTCGCCGGAGACAGACTCGATCGCCGACTGGGCCGCTTCCACCAGCGGGCCGGCAGCAGTCAGGAAAGGTTGGCCGGAGAGCTTGAAGTTGGCCTCGTACCTGAGGCCATGTGAATCGAGAATCGCGCGGGCGCGCTGTTGCAGCTGCTCTGACGTGGTCTCGGTGGAGAAGCGCCAGTTACAGATGACTTTGACTTCGCCGGGGATCACGTTGGTGGCACCGGTACCGCCGTTGATATTGGATACCTGGAAACTGGTGGCCGGAAAAAACTCATTGCCGTTGTCCCACTTTTCCGCAGCCAGCTCCGCCAGTGCCGGGGCCAGCATGTGCACGGGGTTTGCCGCCAGGTGAGGGTAGGCCACATGGCCCTGGGTCCCGAAGACAGTGAGTTCGAGTCCCAGGGAGCCGCGGCGCCCGTTCTTGATCACGTCGCCGACCCGATCGGTGCTGGAGGGCTCCCCCACCAGGCAGCAGTCAATTTTCTCTCCCTGTTCCTGCAGCCACTCGACTACCTTGACGGTACCGTCGGTGGCCGGCCCTTCCTCGTCGCTGGTGATCAGGAAGGCGATGCGTCCATTGTGGTCGGGGTGCGCGGCGATGAACTCTTCGCAGGCGATGACCATTGCCGCCAGCGAGCCTTTCATGTCCGCGGCGCCGCGGCCATAGAGGTAGCCATTTTCAATGACCGGTTCGAACGGAGGGTGTTTCCAATTGTCCTCGGGGCCGGTGGGTACCACGTCGGTGTGGCCGGCGAAAGCAAATAGCGGTCCCGCGCCGCCGCCGTTGCGCACAGCCCAGAAATTGTCGGTGTCGCCACGGCGGAGGTACGTGGTTGTGAAGCCGATTTTTTCCAGGCGTTCAAGCATCAGCGGCATGCAGCCGGCATCGTCGGGGGTGACGGAACGAAGGCGGATCAGGTCGCTGGCAAGTTTCAGGGTCGGTGTCATGATTCTTCCATAGTGTCTGACGGGGGGCCGGGGCACGAGACTGCCCGCTGGCACCCTAGCTATTTCTCATGCTGTCAGCAAGCTGTTGTTAGCCCGGCCCCGGGGACTCGACGGAAATCCCGGCCGGGTCTTCGGGTAGCGTGGCTGTTGTCTCTATTTCCATAATCGCCCGGACCATTGTGGCGGCGCCTGCGGCGACCAGGCAGGTGACGCCACCGGCCAGGTACCAGAAGCGGACACCCATTACCTCTGCCACAGGTGCTGCCAGCGCGAGTCCAAGGGGGGTCATTGCACCTGCCACGCTTGCCACCAGCGTAAAGATGCGGCCCTGGTAATCGGGCGGAACCGTGGCCTGGAGAATCGCGTGAATGGATCCGTTGACTAAAGACGTGCCTGTGCCAACCAGCAGCATGGAGACCAGGGCCACAGAAAATATCTCGGCGGGCGCCAGGCCCAGGCTGATCACCGCTATTCCCATCGCGGCGAGCCCGAAAAGTGCGGTAACGATGCGCCGCTCGAATCCACCCCAGATTCCCAGCAGCACGCCCCCGGCGATAGAACCGGCGCCGAAAATCATTTCAAGCCAGCCGAGTTGCAGTGCTGTGCCCTGCAATTCAGAGATGACAAAAAGCGGCAGCAGCACGAACGCGGGCACAGCGACAAGGTTAACGCCGGCGGCCCCGCACAGCAGGTAAAGCTGGCCGCGATGTTTCCCCAGGTACCGGAAGCCCAGGGCCATGTCCCCCAGGAATGAACTGTCTGTGCTCTGGCTCGTAGCCGGCTGTGGAACCCGGATGAAAACGAGGGGCGTGATGGCGACCAGTGCTGTAATGACATCAACCAGCAGGATACTGCTCATTGGCAGGGCCGCCACCAACAGGGCGCCCAGGGGGGCCGAGAGCAGGGGCGCGCCACCCTGCAGGGCCTGGTTGAGGCCCTGGATTCGGCTGAGAAGGGATGCAGGCACCATCAGGGTCGTCGAGCTTGTCATCGCTGCGGAGTGAAAACTGGCCCCGATAGCCCGGAGGCCCAGTGCCACCATGAGGTGGGAGACCCCGATGGCGTCGGTGAAATACAGGTAAGCCAGCCAAGCGGAGACCAGTGCGACGGCGCCGTCGGCGACCAGCATGATGTACTTTCGGTTCCAGCGGTCCACGAAGGTCCCTATGAGAGGGCCGAGCAGGACCTGGGGGAGAAGACCGACAACTGCTGCGGTAGCCAGTGTGGCTGCTGAGCCCGTTTCTGCTGTAAGCCACCAGATCAGGGCAAACTGCACCGCCTGGCTGCCGAGCAATGACAGGGCCTGGCAGCTCCAGAGGAGCCAGAATGGTTTTGCGGGGGGTGTCCTTTTACTCAGGTTGGCGTCTGTCACGGTAACATCCTCTGTTTTATTCAGTTATGCTTGATTATTAAGCAGGCGGTGATTATTCATGTTTTACTGAATAATAGCAACAGTTTGAATGTGTGTTAGTATCCGCCGGACATGGGTAATGGGGAGAGAAATCTGTGAGTGAGAGTGGCGGCTATATCCTGAACGACCTGGAGCAGGTGCGATTATTGGCGCATCCCCTGCGCAGCCGCATCCTGATGGTCTTCTGTGGTGGCGAGTTCACCACCAAGCAAGTGGCAGAAAACCTGGGAGAGAGACCCACAAAACTCTACCACCATGTGGAGATGCTGGAGAGGGCCGGGCTGATCCGCAAGACCCGCAACCAGCAGAATCGCGGCACCGTCGAGCAGTACTACGAGGCTATCGCCAAATCCTTCCAGGTTGATCCGCAGTTATTCTCCGGGGAGGCCGCCGGTGGGGATGTACCGGGGGTATTGCTGGAAATGTTCGCGGGAACCGGTAGGGAGATGGCTGAGCTGTTTCCGAGCGTGGCGGCGGTCGATGCAGAAGATGAGGCGGTTCTCGGCCATCTGGCTGTTAACGCCGAACAGGAGCATATCGACGAGCTGCGCCGGCGGATTGATGCGGTTTTCGACTACATAAAGTGGCTGGGCGAACATGCCGAGGGGGAGGGGGAAGAGCCGAACCGCTGTTTCCGGCTGGCCCTTGCATTTTATCCCCTGGATAAATCAAGCAGTGAACAGGGGCAGTAGCTGTCCCTGAGGGCAGCCCGGGGAGCGACTGCCTGCAGTGCTCGCCGGGCACCGGTGTCAGTTGCTGTGCAGCGCCTCATTGAGCTCTACTGCGCTCTTGTTGGTCAGGCACTCCACCGCGCCGTTGGTGGAATTGCGGCGGAACAGCAGGTCTGTTTTGCCGGCAAGGTCACGGGCCTTGACGTGCTCAACCAGCTTGCCAGTGTCGTCCAGCAGGGCCACCTTGGTGCCGGCGGTGAGATAGAGTCCTGCCTCCACGGTACAGCGGTCGCCCAGGGGGATACCGATACCGGCATTGGCGCCCAGCAGGCAGTTCTTGCCCACAGAAATCACGATGTTGCCGCCACCAGACAGAGTGCCCATGGTGGAGCAGCCACCGCCGAGGTCAGAACCGGCACCGACGAAGACGCCTGCAGAGATGCGACCCTCGATCATGCCGGGGCCTTCGGTGCCGGCGTTAAAGTTGACGAAGCCCTCATGCATGATGGTGGTTCCCTCCCCCAGGTAGGCGCCCAGGCGCACACGGGCGGTGTGGGCAATGCGCACGCCGCCGGGGACCACGTAGTTGGTCATCTTCGGGAATTTGTCCACACAATCCACGTCCAGCAGCTCGCCCTTGAGGCGCGCTTCCAGCTGGCGCTGGGGCAGCTCTTCCAGGTCGATGGCGCCCTGGTTGGTCCAGGCGACATTGACGAGCTTGCCGAAAATACCATCGAGTTTTGTCTCATGGGGCTTCACCAGGCGGTGGGACAGCAGGTGCAGCTTGAGGTAGGCCTCGGGCACCGACTCCGGCGCGGTGTCGTCCTGCAGGAACACCGCCACCAGTGGCCGCTGGGTGCTGGCAAACTGGCGCAGCACTTCCGCCTGATCTCCGGCGCCGGCCGCTTCCATTCGTTCCGCCAGGGGCTCCAGCTGGGCCGGGTCCAGGGCAGCACTCTGGTTACCGCTGTCTATACCGAGGGTTTCCCTGACAGCCGTTGCCACTGCCGCGTCGGGTTTGAGCATGGGCCGGGGGTAAAAAACCTCGAGCCACTCGCCTTTGCGGTTACAGGTGCCGACGCCGAATCCGATGCTGTATGTATCGCTCATGGGTGAATGCTTCCTTAATTGACCAGTTCTTTGAATGCCGCTTCCCTGAAACCGAAGAGGACGCCCTGGCCGGATACGGTGACCGGCCGCTTGATCAGGGTGGGGGCTTCCCGCGCGGCAGTGAGGGCCGATGGGTTGTCCATGGTCTCCTTCTGCGTATCTTCGAGTGCGCGCCAGCTGGTGGAGCGGCGGTTCAGCACCTGCTCCCAGCCATAGTCTTCCAGCCACTGTTGCAGCGGCACGTTGTCCATACCGTCCTCGCGGAAATCGTGGAAACGGTATTCGACCCCGTTGGTTTCAAGCCATTTGCGGGCTTTTTTCACGGTGTCGCAGTTTTTGATGCCGTAGAGAGTAATCATTCGAATACCACTATGCCTTCTTGGTTTTCTTGGGGTTCTTGCGTGCCGGGTAGCAGGTGGTGCAGATTTCACACACGGTGCCGTCACAGCCCCGCGCGGAGCAATATTCCCGGCCGTAGAAAATGATCTGCAGGTGCAGGCGGTTCCACCGGTCCCGGGGGAACAGGCGCTTAAGGTCCTTCTCGGTCTGCGCCACATTCTTGCCGCTGGTAAGCCCCCAGCGCTGTGCCAGCCGGTGGATATGGGTATCCACCGGGAAAGCCGGGTGGCCGAACGCCTGGGCCATCACCACGCTGGCGGTTTTATGGCCCACGCCGGGCAGGGTTTCCAGTGCGGCCATGTTCTCGGGCACCTTGCCGTGGTACTCGTTAACCAGGATCTGGGACAGCTTGCTGATCGCCCTGGCCTTTTGTGGTGACAGGCCGCAGGGACGGATTACCTGCTGGATTTTTTCCACTGGTACCCGGGCCATATCCGCAGCGTTGTCGGCCAGCTGCCACAGGGATGGTGTGACCTGGTTGACGCGCTCATCGGTACACTGGGCCGAGAGCAGCACCGCCACCAGTAAAGTGTACGGATCCCTGTGGTCGAGCGGGACCGGGGTTTCCGGGTAGAGCTCCTCGAGCTTGTCCAGGATAAAGTCGACCCGTTCCTGCTTGAGTAAGTTTTTTACTGCCATGAAGTTCTGTCTTCTGCCTGTAAACGGCGCCGGGCCGTCTACTGGTTTTTATGCACCGATGAGGGGCCGATGGCCCCGGCTGCCCGGAGCTGTCCGGGATCAGCCGCAGAATGCGCGAATACGCCGGGCGGCCTCTATGCACTCTTCCAGTGTCGCTACCAGGGCCATGCGTACATATTCCCGGCCCGGGTTGCTACCACCGGACTCGCGCGCCAGGAAGCTGCCCGGTAACACGGTGATGTTCTGCTGCCGGAACAGTTCCCGGGCAAATCCTTCGCCGTCGCCGACGCGGGGCCAGAGGTAGAAGCCTGCCTCGGGTGCTGAAACATCGAGGCAGCCGTCCAGGGTTTCAAGTACTGCGGCGAACTTTTCCCGATATAGCGCCCGGTTTTCCTTCACGTGGGTCTCATCGCGCCAGGCGGCGATGGAGGCGTGCTGGTGCGGCAGTGGCATGGCGCAGCCATGGTAGGTGCGGTAGAGCAGGAATTTTTCCAGTACCTGCGCGTCGCCGGCAACAAACCCCGAGCGCAGGCCCGGGAGGTTGGAGCGCTTCGAGAGGCTGTGAAAGACCACGCAGCGACTGAAGTCATTCCGGCCCATGGCGCGGCAGGCCTGCAGCAGCCCGGGAGGCGGGGCGTCCTCATCGAAATACAGTTCCGAGTAGCACTCGTCGGACGCAATGATGAAATCGTGGCGATCGGCGAGGTCAATCAACTGTCGCAGCGCATCCTCGTCCAGTAGCGCCCCGGTCGGGTTTCCCGGCGTACACAGGTAGAGCAGGTCGCAGTCCCGCCAAACCCCTGCCGGCACTGCGCCGAAGTCGGGACGAAAGCCGGTCTGCGCGGTGCAATTCAGGAAGAAGGGCGAAGCCCCTGCCAGCAGGGCCGCGCCCTCGTAGATCTGGTAGAAAGGGTTGGGCATCAGAACCCTGCTGCCCGGTGAAGCGACAGCCTGGGCAAAGGCGAACAGCGCCTCGCGGGTGCCATTGACCGGTAAAACCTGCGTATCGGGGCAGACATGCTCCAGCCCGAACCGCGCGCGGAGCCAGTCGCCGATGGCGCCACGCAGGTCGTCGAGCCCCTTGGTTGCCGGGTAGGCGGAGAGCTGGTCCAGGTGCGCCACCAGTGTCTCGCGGACAAAATCAGGTGCGGGGTGCTTGGGTTCACCGATCGACAGCGCAATGTGCGGCTGGTCGGCCGGGACCAGGCCGGCTTTCAGCTTCGCCAGCTTGGCAAAGGGGTAGGGTTGTAGCTTTTCCAGGTTAGGGTTCATCAGTCTTTCTTTTTTGTGGCGGCGCATTGCGGTGCGTCGCTTTCGTCTCCGGCAATCTATGCCAGCCTGGCGTCGTGGCGGTGCACGGCGTTGTTTTTCAATGTGGTCAAAGTGCCTGCAGGTTGGCAGTGTAACCGCTTACGGTGCCTGCTGGATTGTCTGGTGCGCATCCAGCTCCCGGCAGATGGCTTCCTCCAGTTGCCGGTTGGCCTCCTCGTCCTGCAATAGGTTCCCGGCCGCGTCGGTGATATGGAAGATATCCTCGACACGCTCACCCAGGGTGGAGATCCGGGCGTTATGCAGTTGCAGGTCGTGGTCGACAAAGATCCGTGCAATGCGTGCCAGCAGGCCCGGCCGGTCGGCACTGGTGATTTCCAGGGTGCTGTAGTGATCGCCAGGCTCGGTAGTCAGGTGGGCGCGGGTCTCCAGCTCGAACATCTTCAGGCGCCGTGGCGTACGGCGCTTGATCACTTTCGAGTAGTCCTCCACCAGCGCCAGCTCCTCCTGCAGTGTGGTGCGGATCTGCTCCAGTTTTGCCGGATCCTCCAGCAGTGGCTGGCCGGATTCGTCCAGCACGTAGAAGGTGTCCAGGGTGTAGCCTGCAGCCGAGCTGTACAGGCGGGCATCGTGGATATTCAGGTTTAGCATGTCGAGGCCGGTAACCACGGCCGCGAACACGTTGGCCCGGTCGGGGGTATAGACAAAGATTTCCGTGGCCCCATCGTGCTCGCCGGGGCCGGAGTTCCGTGTCAGAACCAGGGTGTCACTGGTCTCCCCTTTCTCGTTGGCGCAGATCAGCTGGTGGATCGCTGCCGTGTGCCAGGTGATGTTGTCCGCACTTTCCCGGACGAAATAGTCCTCGCCCATCTGGGACCAGATATTCTCCACCGAGGATTGCGGCAGACCCATGGCCTGCAGCTTTTCGCTGGCCTGTGCCCGGGTCTCTTCAATGATCTCCTCGCGGTCGATCGGGTTTTCCAGCCCGCGGCGCAGGGCGCGGCGGGTGGCCTGGTAGAGTTGGCGCATCAGGCTGGCGCGCCAGCTGTTCCAGAGCTCGGGATTGGTGGCGTTGATGTCGGCCACGGTGAGGGCGTAGAGGTAGTCGAGGTGCTCGCGATCGCCAACCTCGCGGGCAAAGCTGTGCACTATCTCCGGATCACTGATGTCCTGCTTTTGCGAGACGGCACTCATCAGCAGGTGTTTCTCTACCAGCCAGCACACCAGCCGGCGATCGCGGGCGGGCAGGTCGTGGCGACGGCAGAAGGCGTCAGCATCGCGGATTCCCAGGATGGAATGGTCGCCGCCGCGGCCCTTGGCGATATCGTGGTAGAGGCCGGCAATATACAGCAGCTCTGGCCGGCGCAACCGCGCCAGGATCTCGGCGGCGATGGGGTACTTCTCCCAGGCCTCGGGACCGCGGAAACTGCGCATATTACGCACCACCTGCAGGGTGTGGGCGTCCACGGTATAGATATGGAACAGGTCGTGCTGCATCTGGCCGGTGACGCGGCCGAACTCGGGCAGGTAGCGGCCGAGGATGCCGTAGCGGGTCATCCGCGTCAGCTGGGTGGACAGGCCGCGCGGTGAACGCAGCAACTGCATAAACAGTTCCGCATTGTGGGGGTCGGCCCGGAAGTGGTCGTCGATCAGGTGGCGGTGCTCGCGGATCAGGCGGATGGTGGAGGCGCGTACTCCCTCGATCCGTGGGTTTTCCGCTGTAAGCACAAAGATCTCCAGCAATGCGGACGGGTCCTCGGTGAATACCCGGGTCTGGGTCACCTCGATGGTGTTGTCGCGCAGCTGGAAGCGCTCGTTGATGGGGGTGACGCTCTCGCTCTGGCCGCGTTGCAGGATGGCCTCGTCGAGGAACTGCAGCAGTACGTCGTTGAGTTCCCGCAGGGCCATTACGATGCGATAGTAGCTGTGCATGAACTGCTCAACCGCGAGGTGGGTGTCGGTGTCGACGTAGCCGAACTGCCTGGCCAGCTCGCGCTGGTAGTCAAACAGCAGTCGCTCCTCGGCCCGCCCGGCCAGCAGGTGCAGGCCGTAGCGCACGCGCCAGAGGAAGTCCTCACCCGACTGCAGGATGCCGAATTCCTCTTCAGTGAAGAATCCCTTGCCCTGCAGCTGCTTGAGTGTACGCACACGGAAATAGCGCTTGGCTACCCAGCCAATGGTCTGGATGTCCCGCAGCCCACCGGGGGCATTCTTGATGTTGGGTTCCAGGTTGTATTCGGAGCCCTGCTGGCGATGGTGGCGCTCGTTCTGCTCTGCGACCTTGGCAGCGAAAAACTCATCGGCTGCCCACAGCCTGTCGGGCGTCATGCGCCCGGCCAGTTGCGCGCGCAGCTGGTCGTCGCCAACCACCGTGCGACATTCCATCAGGTTGGTGGCCACGGTGATATCGCGGCCGGCCATCTCCAGGCATTGCTCGAGGGTGCGTACGGAGTGCCCGATGTCCAGCCCCAGGTCCCAGAGGAAAGCCACCAGGCGTTCGATATTGTCCACCACATGGCCGTCGGGCTGGCCGTCGGTGAGGATCAGCAGGTCGATATCGGAGTGGGGGTGGAGCTCGCCGCGGCCATAGCCGCCCACGGCCAGCAGGCTGATGCCCGCGGGCCACTGGTACTGGTGCCAGGCGTAGTGGAGCAGGCAGTCGACGAACAGTGCCCGCTCGTGCACCAGGGTGCGTACATCCTCGCCCTCGCGGAAGCGCTGTTCCATCTGCGTGTCGGCGGCGCCGGCAGCATCCTTGAAAATTTCCAGGGCCGGCTTGTCACCGGCGGCCAGGGCGCGCCGGAAGCGGGTCTGGTCGAAGAAGAACAGGGGACGGGTGAAGTAGGGGGTGTTCGCCAGCTGCATCGGACAGTTCCTTGGGATCATCGTCGGCGGCAAGTGGCCGGGCAGTGCCCGGCCGGAAATCGTGGCCCCGTGATACTCGCAGGTTTACCGGGAGCGGGGCGGAGGGGGACCGCCGGGCCAAAATTGGTCAGAAATTCTCTTCCCCGCGGGCGGTCAGTACCTCAACCCCGTCGTTGGTCACCGCCATGGTGTGTTCCCACTGGGCGGACAGGCGCCGGTCGACGGTCACCGCGGTCCAGCCGTCGCGCAGTACCTTGGTGCCGGGCTTGCCCGCATTGATCATCGGCTCAATGGTGAAGGTCATGCCTTCCTCGAGCACCAGGCCCGTGCCCGGTTTGCCATAGTGCAGTATCTGCGGGTCCTCGTGGAAAACGTCGCCAATACCGTGCCCGCAGAAGTCGCGCACCACGGAGTAGTAATTTTTCTCCGCGTGTTGCTGGATCACGTGGCCGATATCGCCCAGCGTGGTGCCCGGCCGGACGATATCGATGGCACGGTAGAGGCACTCCTGGGTGATGCGCACCAACCGCTCGGCATGGGGGGCGGGCTTGCCCACAAAGTACATCTTGCTGGTGTCGCCGTACCAGCCATCCTTGATCACAGTGACATCGATATTAATGATGTCGCCTTTCTTCAGCACCTTGTTGTCTGACGGGATGCCATGGCAGACCACTTCATTGATTGAGGTGCAGATGGATTTGGGGAATCCCCGGTAGCCCAGGCAGGCGGGGATGGCGTCCTGGACATTGACTATATGGTCGTGGCAGCGTCGGTCCAGCTCCTCGGTGGTGACGCCAGGAACCACATATTCGCCGATCATTTCCAGCACTTCTGCGGCCAGGCGGCCTGCGGTGCGCATCTTGGCGATCTGTTCCGGGGTCTTGGTGGCTGCGGTCATACTCTCACTTCCGGGCTGGTTGCTGCGGGTTCGTCAATTCCCGGGTGATCCGGGAGGCGCGCTATTGTAGCGGATTCGGCTGCCCCGGGCACAACCGGGGCCGGCCGGGATGCCAGCTGTCGGCTTTTTGGCTTCCCGGGCCCGGTTGAATATGGTATAAAGCGCGCCGCTCTGGGCCGCCGTGCCCGGGCTTTCACCATTTAAGACTAACGTCTCACATACACCGGCACATGCGCCTGGGTGTTCCCGAGTGGCCTCGCAAGGGGTGCAAGGGGATTGGTGCATGGGGTGTGTGGAGGATATAACCCGGGAAGTGTCCGCCGCAGGATGGCCGCTTCCGTAGATATTGAGGTTTACTATGCCGCAAGTCAGCATGCGCGATATGCTGCAGGCTGGTGTCCATTTTGGCCACCAGACCCGCTACTGGAACCCGAAGATGGGTCAATACATCTTTGGCGCCCGCAACAAGATTCACATCGTCAACCTGGAGCACACTGTGCCGGCCTTCAATGAGGCCCTGCAGGTGATCAAGGGTATGGCGGCCCAGAAGAAGCAGGTACTGTTCGTTGGCACCAAGCGCGCCGCGCAGAAGTCCATCCGCGAGCAGGCTGAGCGCTGTGGCATGCCCTACGTCAGCAACCGCTGGCTGGGTGGCATGCTCACCAACTACAAGACCATCCGCGCCTCCATCAAGCGCTACCGCGACCTCGAAGCCCAGTCCAAAGACGGTACTTTCGACAAGCTGACCAAGAAAGAAGCCCTGATGCGCAGCCGCACTATGGATAAGCTCGAGCGTTCCATCGGTGGTATCAAGGACATGGGTGGCCTGCCGGACGCACTGTTCGTGATCGACGTAGAGCACGAGCGCATCGCGATCCAGGAAGCCAACAAGCTGGGTATCCCGGTGATCGCCGTGGTTGATACCAACAGCGACCCGGAGGGTGTTGACTACGTGATCCCCGGTAACGACGACGCCATCCGTGCGATCAAGCTCTACACCACTGCGGTGGCCGACGCTGTAGTGGCGGGCGTTGCCGAAGCTGGTGGCAGCGCTGCTCAGAATGAGTACGTCGAAGCGAGTGACGACGAGGCCGCTGCGGAGTAATCCGCAGGGCACAGCGGTGTAACACTGAACCGTTACGCTGCCAATCGGAAAGGGGCCCCTCGACTGGCCCCTTTTTTTCAAATCCTATTCATTAGCGAACGAACCCCGAGGATTGAATCATGGCGATTACCGCGTCTATGGTAAAAGAACTGCGCGAGCGCACCGGCCTGCCGATGATGGAGTGCAAGAAAGCACTGAACGAAGCCGATGGCGATATCGAGAAGGCGATCGAAGACCTGCGTAAAGCCTCTGGCCTGAAAGCCGCCAAGAAAGCCGGCCGCACTGCTGCTGACGGTGTTGTGGCTGCAAAGGTAGCCGACGATGGAAGCTACGGCGTGCTGGTTGAAGTCAATTCCGAGACCGACTTCGTTGCCCGCGATGACAACTTCAACGGCTTTGTACAGAAGGTTGTGGAGAAGGCTTTCGCCGAGCGCCAGGAAGATGTCGCTGCCCTGATGGAAGGCGAGCTGGAATCTGCACGCGAAGCACTGGTACAGAAGATCGGTGAGAACATCGGTGTGCGTCGTGTCCAGGTTGTGGAAGCGCCGGTCGTGGGCGCCTACGTACACTCCAACAACCGCATCGCTACCATCGTGGCCCTGAGCGGTGGCGAAGTTGAGCTGGCTCGCGAAGTGGCCATGCACGTGGCGGCGGTCAACCCGCAGGTCAACAAGCCGGAAGATATGCCGGCCGAGGTCCTGGAAAAGGAAAAGGACATCATCAAGGCCCAGCCCGATATGGAAGGCAAGCCGGCTGAAATCGTCGAGAAGATGATGGGTGGCCGTATCAAGAAGTTCCTGAAGGAAAACAGCCTGGTAGAGCAGCCGTTCGTCAAGAACCCCGACGTAACCGTCGGCAAGCTGGTCAAGGATGCCGGTGCTGATGTTGTTTCCTTTGTCCGCTTCGAAGTGGGCGAGGGCATCGAGAAAGAAGAGGTGGACTTCGCTGCTGAAGTGGCCGCCCAGGTCAAATCTTCTTCCTGATCGATACAATACGGTCGCCCCATGGGGCGACCGGCTGCGGAGGGGTGCCTGCGGTGGGCTCATGGAGCTGCATCGCGGCACCCCTCTGTGTAAATGACCGAAATTGTTGTAATGTTCGGCGGCAATACCTGCCAGCGCTAGTGAGGACCAGAGGATGCCCGGTGTAAAAGACCGCAAGTACAAGCGAATCCTGTTAAAGCTCAGCGGTGAGGAGCTGATGGGGGACCAGGGGTTCGGGATCAGCCCCAAGGTACTGGACAAGATGGCCCTGGAAATCGGCCAGCTGGTGGGGATCGGGGTCCAGGTGGGCCTGGTGATCGGCGGTGGCAACCTGTTCCGTGGCGCCGCGCTGCACGCCGCCGGGCTCGACCGGGTGACCGGGGATCATATGGGGATGCTGGCCACGGTGATGAATGCCCTGGCCATGCGCGATGCCCTGGAGCGTTCCAATATCTCCTCCCGGGTAATGTCCTCGATCCAGATGAGTGGTATCGTCGACCACTATGACCGCAGGGCCGCTGTTCGTCACCTTGAGCGTGGCGAGGTGTTGATTTTTGCTGCCGGCACCGGCAACCCTTTCTTTACCACCGACTCGGCGGCGTGCCTGCGGGGTATAGAGATTGAGGCCGAGCTGGTGCTCAAGGCCACCAAGGTCGACGGCGTTTACTCAGCCGACCCGGTGCTGGACCCGTCGGCGACCCGCTATGAGCAGCTGACTTTTGACGAGGTCCTCGACAAGAAACTCGGCGTGATGGATTTAACCGCAATCTGCCTGTGCCGCGACAACAACATGCCCGTGCGGGTGTTCCGTATGGACAAGACCGGCGCACTGCTCAATATCGTGGTGGGCGGTGAAGAGGGCACGCTAATCGAAGAGGAAGAGAGACAGTGATTGAAGATATCAAGAAAGATGCCAAGGTGCGCATGAGCAAGGCGCTCGACGCCCTGGGCAGCAATTTCAATAAAATCCGTACCGGCCGTGCGCACCCGAGCATCCTGGACGGTATCCATGTCTCCTATTACGGTGCCGATGCCCCCCTGTCGCAGGTGGCCAACGTCAACGTAGAGGACGCCCGTACCCTGAGCGTCACTCCCTGGGAAAAGAACCTGGTGCCGGAGATCGAGAAAGCGATCATGAAGTCCGACCTGGGCCTGAACCCGAGCACTGCGGGTACCGTAATCCGTATCCCCATGCCGATGCTGACCGAGGAAACACGCAAGAACTTCATCAAGCAGGCCAAGAGCGAGGCGGAGACCGCACGTGTTTCCATCCGCAATATCCGCCGCGATGCGCTGGCGGATGTGAAGGCACTGGTCAAGGACAAGGAAATTTCCGAGGACGATGAGCGCCGCGCCAGTGACGACATCCAGAAGATTACGGACAAATTCGTGAGCGATGTGGATGCGGCCCTCGCGGCCAAAGAAAAGGACCTGATGGAAATCTGATGGCTTCCGGTGGTTCCCCCGAAGTGGTGTCCCGCGAGGGGCCCCGCCATATCGCCATCATCATGGATGGCAATGGCCGCTGGGCCGCCCGGCGCGGCCTGCCGCCCTCCGCCGGCCACAAGGCCGGCGTCGAGCGCATTCGCGACCTGGTCTCGGCCTGCAAGGACCGGGGGGTTGAGGCGCTCACCCTGTTTGCCTTTTCCAGTGAGAACTGGCAGCGCCCGCCCAAAGAGGTGGAGTTGCTGATGAGCCTCTTTTATTCCTACCTGCGCAAAGAAGCCCGGCGGATGGCCGATGAGGGTGTGCGGCTGCGGGTGATCGGCCGTCGCGACCGCCTCTCTCCACGCCTCCAGCGCGCCATCGCCGAAGCCGAGGACATTACCCGCGACGGGACCCAGGGCAACCTGGTGATCGCGGCGGATTACGGCGGCCAGTGGGATATCGCCAACGCTGCACGGCAGCTCGCGGAGCAGGTGGCGGCCGGGGAGCGTACTCCGGATTCCATTAATGAACAGACACTGGCAGAGTATGTCCAGCTGGCTGACCTGCCGCCGGTGGACCTGCTGATTCGCTCCAGTGGCGAGCAGCGTATCAGCAACTTTATCCTGTGGCAGGCCGCGTATAGCGAGTTTTACTTCACAGAGACGCTGTGGCCGGAGTTTGGCGAGGCTGAACTGGACGCGGCGATTGCAGCTTACTCCCGGCGCCACCGGCGCTACGGTGGGCGCGACGATGATGACGGGCTGAAAGCGCAGGCCTGACATCGGCTATAACCAGGCTACAAAAACAAGGCAATAAAGGGTTTTACGGTGCTAAAACAAAGAATAATTACCGCGCTGGTGTTGGTCGCCCTGTTTCTCGGCGCCCTGTTCCTGCTGCCCATCCAGTGGTTCACCCTGGCCACGGTTGCGGTCATCCTGCTGGGTGGCTGGGAGTGGGCCAACCTCTCGAATCTCAATCGCGCCCTGCGCTTCGTATTCCTGGCGGCCCTGGGCCTGGCCCTGATCGGTACGGCCGAGTACGTCTTTGCGATGGATTTCGCCAGTCCCGACACCGCTCGGGCGCGCCATATCCTGGCGGTGGCCTGCGGCTGGTGGGCGCTGGCGTTCCTGTGGGTGCAGAGCTATCCCGCCAGCGCCATGCTCTGGGGTAACCGCTGGGCGCGCGGCCTGATCGGCCTCGTGGTGCTGGTGCCGGCTTGGCTGTCGATGGTAATCCTGCGCGGCCAGGAACACGGTGCCTGGCTGGTCCTGTTTGTGGTCGCAGTGGTGGTGTCTGCCGACGTTGGTGCCTACTTCGTGGGGCGGCGTTTTGGCAAGCACAAGCTGGCCCGGGAAGTGAGCCCGGGTAAGTCCTGGGAGGGCTTTTTCGGCGGCCTGGCGGCGTGCCTGGTACTGGCGGTTGGCGTTTCCATCCTGCTCGACCTGCCCCTCAAGAACAGTGTGCTGTTCTCTTTCGGTATCCTGGTAACGGCGGTTGCCTCAGTGATTGGCGACCTGGTGGAGAGCATGTTCAAGCGCCACCGGGGGATCAAGGACAGCAGCCATATACTGCCGGGGCACGGCGGTATCCTGGATCGTCTCGACAGCCTCTCGGCGGCGTTGCCGGTATTCACCATGGCGGCGCTGGCGAGCGAATTACCCAAGTACCTGTAGCCGCCAGCATGTTGTCCCTGAAGTGTTTTTCTTCGAGGCAGCAGTGTGTGAACAACAGCAGTATCCCGGATAAAGGGCCCTGGACTGCGGGGCCTCAGAGGTAAACTGAAAGTCTATGTATTCCCCGCAGCAGCAAGCCGTCACCGTCCTGGGCTCCACCGGCTCCATCGGTGTCAGCACCCTCGATGTCCTCGAGCGACACCCGCAGCGCTACAGCGTCTTTGCGCTCACCGCCCGCGAGCGGGTGGAGGAGCTGGCCCAGCAGTGCCGCCGCTTTGCGCCCCGGTTTGCGGTGGTGGCCGACGAAGAGAAGGCGGGGCGGTTGCAGTCCATGCTCGCAGCGAGCGATTTGCAGACCGAAGTGCTGTGGGGGGTTGAGGGCCTCTGCCAGGTGGCGGCTGACTCCCGTGTGGATACGGTCATGGCCGCCATTGTCGGTGCGGCGGGGCTGCGTCCCACGCTGGCGGCCGTTGAGGCCGGCAAGCGGGTGCTGCTGGCCAACAAGGAGTCACTGGTCATGGCCGGCCCGGTTTTCACCCGGGCCCTGGCCGCCAGCGGCGCGGAGATGCTGCCCATCGACAGCGAGCACAACGCCATCTTCCAGTGCCTGCCCCAGCCGTGCGGTAGCCTGGAGGGAGCCGGGGTGGAGAAGATCCTGCTGACCGGGTCGGGCGGTCCCTTCCGGCGCCACCAACTGGACGACCTGCACCACGTGACCCCGGATGAGGCCTGCGCTCATCCCAACTGGTCGATGGGGCGTAAGATTTCGGTGGATTCGGCCACCATGATGAACAAGGGCCTGGAGTTTATCGAGGCCTGCCTGCTGTTCAATGCCCGCCCGGAACAGATTGAGGTGGTGGTGCATCCTCAGAGTATCATCCACTCCATGGTGCAGTATCGCGACGGGTCGCTGCTGGCCCAGATGGGTAACCCCGATATGCGTACCCCGATCGCGCACGCGCTGGCATTCCCGGAGCGGATTGACAGCGGCGTGGCGGCGCTGGACCTGATCGCCCAGGGGCGGCTGGATTTCGAGGCGCCGGACCTGCGGCGTTTCCCCTGTCTGCGGCTGGCGCGGGAAGCAATGGCCGCAGGCGGCAGTGCCCCGACGGTGCTCAATGCCGCCAATGAGGTGGCTGTAGATGCCTTCCTTGGTGGAAAACTGCCGTTCACCGGGATTCCGGCGGTGATCGAGCAGGTTATGGATTCTGTGCCAGCGGTTGAACTGACCGGCCTGGATGCAGTCGAAAATGCGGATCGCCAGGCTCGCGCCCTGGCTCTCAAAGTGCTGGAGTCCGCCTGAGGCGGGCCGGTGCGTTGCGGGAGTCACCGGTGGGACTGGCATTAACTGACGGGTAGTTATGGATCTGATTCAGACGGTCCTCTGGGCGCTGGTGGCGCTCGGGGTGCTGGTATCTTTTCACGAGTTCGGGCATTTCCTGGTCGCGCGATTGTGCGGCGTCAGGGTGCTGCGCTTTTCCGTGGGCTTCGGTCGGCGGCTGATCTCGCGCTACGACCGCCATGGCACCGAATTCACTATTTCCGCTATTCCGCTCGGTGGCTACGTGAAGATGCTGGACGAGCGCGAGGGGGCAGTGCCACCCGGGCAGCTGGACCAGGCATTTAACCGCAAGAGCGTCTGGGCCCGCATTGCCATCGCCGCTGCCGGCCCCCTGGCGAACTTCCTGTTGGCGATCGTGCTGTTCTGGGCGGTGTTTATGGGCGGCACCGCCGGGCCGGTCCCGGTAGTGGGGGCAGTGGAGCCCGGCAGTATCGCCGCCCGTGCAGGCCTGGAAGAGGGCCAGGAGATCCTGGCCGTGGACGACCAGCCGACCCCAACCTGGCAGGCGCTCAACTGGCGCCTGGCTAACCGGCTGGGGGATTCCGGTACCATAGAGTTCACCATTCGCTACCCGGATTCTGAACTGGAGTACCACTCAGTGGCGGATATCGACCGCTGGCTGGCCGGACAGGAAGTGCCGGACCCGGTGGCCGAGGCCGGTCTCGAGCTGTGGAGACCCCCGATCACGATGACCCTGGCCCAGGTAACTGCCGACAGCCCGGCCCGTGAGGCGGGGATGCAGGCCGGTGACCGCATCCTGACAACCGACAGTCGTATTTTCGAGACCTGGGAGGCGTGGACAGAGTACGTGCGCGCACGGGCGGGTGAGCCCCTGCAGGTGGAGGTGGAGCGAGACGGTGAGCGTGTCTCGCTGACAGTGACGCCGGCCCCGGTAACACTCGACAGTGGCGAGGAGATCGGCCGGATCGGGGTCCTGCCGGTGGTTGAATCCTGGCCGGAAGACCGGGTTCGCACCTACCACTACGGTATTGCGGGCGCGCTGGCCAAGGGGCTGCAGGAGACCTGGGACAAGACAGTATTTACCCTGAATAGCCTGAAGAAACTGGTGTTTGGGCAGCTATCGACCAAGAACTTGAGCGGCCCTATCACCATTGCTAAAGTGGCCGGCACTTCGGCGGACGCCGGCTGGCAGTCTTTTCTGTCGCTGCTGGCGCTGCTCAGTATCAGTCTCGGGGTCCTAAACCTGCTGCCGATTCCGGTGCTGGACGGTGGCCACCTGCTCTATTACGGCATTGAGGCGGTCAAGGGCTCACCGGTGTCCGAGCGCGTGCAGGTGATTGGCCTGCAGGTGGGTATGGCGCTGGTACTGGGGATTATGGGACTGGCGCTGTACAACGACATCCTGCGCCTGTAGCGCAGCTGGTTTTATTGGTCCCGCCCGGGCTACCGGGAGGGACTGCCCCCCAGGGGGCGCGGAGGGGCCTGCCGGCAAGGCGGCTCCCCGAGAGATCCCCCTGCCATAGGCGGTGCGGGACCAGGCCGGGCAGGGTTGCATTCTCCCGGCCCAGTGGAATTGCGAATAAATACTTTGGAACTGGTTAATGAATGATTTCCTGAAAGCGGCCTCATTGGGGTTGGCACTGCCGATTACCGCTGTTGCCCAGTCGTTTGTGGTCAACGATATTCGCGTGGAGGGCCTGCAGCGGGTATCGGCTGGCACGGTCTTCGCCGCCCTGCCGGTGCGCGTGGGGGATACCATTGAGAGCCTCGAGATCCAGAGCGCGACCCGCGCACTGTTCCGCACCGGTTACTTTCAGGATATCCAGATCGGCCGGGAGAGCGGCGTCCTGGTAATCACGGTTCGCGAGCGGCCCGCCATCTCCAAGATCGAGCTCACCGGTAACAAGGCGATCAAATCCGAGGACCTGCTCAAGGGCATGGAGGAGAACGGTCTCGCCGAGGGCCAGATCTTCAAGCGTGCCACCCTCGAGGGCCTGGCGCAGGAACTGGAGCGACAGTACGTAGCTCAGGGACGTTATGGCGCCAGTGTCACCACCGAGGTCAAGGAGTTGCCCCGCAACCAGGTGGAACTGAAGGTTGTGGTTGATGAGGGCTCGGTCGCTGCGATCAAGCACATCAATATTGTCGGCAATGAAGCTTTCTCTGATGATGAGCTGGCGGATATCTTTGAGTTGCAGACCACCGGCTGGTTGTCCTGGCTCAGCAGTGACGACAAGTATTCCCGTGAGAAGCTGACCGGCGACCTGGAGCGGCTGGAGTCCTTTTACCTGGACCGCGGCTACCTGGAATTCAAGATTGATTCCACCCAGGTATCCCTGAGCCCTGACAAGCAGAGCGTTTTCATCACCGTGAATGTCTCCGAGGGAGACGTGTATAAGGTGAGCGAAGTGGACCTGGCCGGTGACCCGGTGGTGCCCGAGGAGGAGATCCGTCGCCTGCTGCTGGTTCGCGAGGGCCAGACCTTCTCCCAGGTCCTGATGACGACCACTTCCGATTACATTACCAAGCGCCTGGGCAACGAGGGTTATACCTTTGCTGAGGTCAATGGCATGCCCGAGCCCAACGAGGAAGACAAGACGGTAAAAGTCACCTTCTTCATCGACCCGGGCAAGCGCGCTTATGTGCGCCGGATCAATTTCCGCGGCAACACCCGCACCTCCGATGAGGTACTGCGCCGCGAAATGCGCCAGATGGAGTCCGCTTCTGCGTCCTCTGCCCGTATCGAGCAGTCAAAGGTCCGCCTGGAGCGCCTGGGCTACTTCAAGGAAGTGCAGGTGGAAACCACGGAAGTACCCGGTACCTCCGACCAGATCGACGTAGAGTACACGGTAGAGGAGCAGCCTTCCGGCACTATCGGCGGCACAGTGGGTTACGCGCAGGACAGCGGTATCGTGCTGGGTGCCAACGTGCAGGAGAATAACTGGCTGGGTACCGGTAAATCCGTCGGCGTCGCCATCAATACCTCCCGTTACCAGACGGTAGCGAATTTCTCCTACACCGATCCCTATTTCACTCCCGACGGTGTGAGCCGTGGTTTCAATGTGTTCTACCAGGAGCGGGACTACTCGGAAATCAACCTGGCGAGCTATAACACCACCACTTACGGTGCCGGCCTGAATTTTGGTTATCCGATTTCGGAAATCTCCCGGGTGGGCCTGAATTTCGGTTTCAGCCACCTGGAGCTTGGCACCGCCAGTAATTCGGTCAAGGAAATCCGTGAGACCCCCCGCGCGATTGAGGGCGTGGATGGGCAGGTGCTGGATACGGACATCGTGACAATCGATGAAGAGCTGGCTGCCGCTGTGGAGGCGGGCGAGGCTCTTGACCTCAGCCAGCCATTGGATCCGTCGCTGCTGAATACCGACCTGGACGGCTTTGTGGACGTGAACGGTGACGAGTTTGATACATTCTCGGTAACCGGCTCCTATGCCCGCTCCACCCTGAACCGCGGCATCCTGGCGACCCGCGGTACGTCGCAGCGTGCATCCCTGGAAATCGCTGTGCCGGGCGGGGACCTCGAGTACTACAAGTTTATCTACACCGGCCAGTATTTCCGCCCGCTGACCAAGAACCTGACCCTGCGCCTGCGTACCCGCCTCGGTTACGCTGACAGCTTTGGTGATACCTCCGAGCTGCCGTTCTTCGAGAACTTCTACGGTGGTGGCTTCGGCTCGGTACGCGGCTTTGAGCGCAATTCACTCGGCCCGCGCTCTACCCCGCCTACGCCCTATAACACCACCACCTGTGCGGTAACCGCAGAGGGCTTCGCGGCCGAGAGATGTTACGTACTGAACGAGGAGACCGGGGCTCTTGAGGTCGTCTCGAACCCCCGTGAGCCGGATCCGTTCGGTGGCAATATCCTCGTAGAGGGTAGCGCTGAGGTGATTTTCCCGTTGCCGTTCATCAAGGACCAGCGCTCCATGCAGTCCGCGTTCTTTATCGATGCGGGTAATGTCTTTGATACCAGCTGTGGCGAATCTCAGCTGAACTGCTACGATGTCGACGTTGAGCGGCTGAATGTTTCAGCCGGTATCGGCCTCACCTGGATCTCCGGTTTTGGCCCGCTGACATTCAGTGTGGCGAAGGCGCTGGAGAAGAACGACGAGGACGAGGTCGAAGTATTCCAGTTCTCCCTGGGTAACAGTTTCTGATTCCCGGGGCAGGGCTTGAACGAGGCGGTCGAAGAGAGCCGCCGTGTAGTATAAATAAGCAAAAATGGAGAAACCGACGTGCTTAAATCTGTAAAAATTATCGCAGTCCTGTTTGTGGGAATTATTTTTTCCGGGGCTGCCGCGGCACAGAGCAAGGTAGCAGTCTTCAACCTGCAGGCCGCCATCATGAGCACCGAGGCGGCCAAGTCCAAGGTTAACGCGCTCAAGACCAGCTCCGAGTACTCGCAGCTGCAGAGCACTGCGGAATCCATTCGTGCCGAAGTGCAGAAACTGGCCGAAGATGCGCAGAAGAATGCGGTTACCTGGTCCGAAGAGCAGAAGGCCGAGCACCAGCGCAAGATGAACT
Organism: Microbulbifer zhoushanensis; assembly: GCF_021729055.1. Classification (NCBI taxonomy): domain Bacteria; kingdom Pseudomonadati; phylum Pseudomonadota; class Gammaproteobacteria; order Cellvibrionales; family Microbulbiferaceae; genus Microbulbifer; species Microbulbifer zhoushanensis. The sequence continues at coordinate 350,443 of NZ_JAJSAO010000005.1, read as the reverse complement.
TCAAGCGTTCCGACTTTGAGACTGCGGTCAAGAAGCTGCGTGCAATGGAAGGGCAGGTCGGCCAGGAGATCCAGAAGACCATGGCACCCAAGGCCAAGAGTGCCCTGGAAGCCATTATCAAAGAGCAGAGCCTGGACCTGGTGCTGGACGCAAATTCCGCCTATTTCGCTGGCCCCAATGTCGACCTGACTGCCGCGGTAGTCAAGCGCATGAACGCGGACAAGTAATCCGGCAAGAATTGCGCGCATGACAGATAAACTGACCCTCGCCCAGCTGGCCTCCCGGCTGGGCGCTGAGTTGCGCCTGGCGCCCGGGGCGAGCCCCGATGAGGTGCCGGGTGGGCTTAGCACGCTGCAGGATGCAGCGCCTTCCGATGTAAGTTTCCTTGCCAGTGCAAACTATCGCCGCTTCCTGCGCGATACACGCGCCTGTGCTGTGATACTCACTGCCGAGCTCGCGGACGAATGCCCGGTGTCTGCCCTGGTGGTGGAGGCGCCCTACCATGCCTTCGCCCGGGCGACAGCACTGTACGATACCGCTCCCGCGCCGGCCGCGGGTATTCACCCAGCGGCGACGGTGCACGAGGGAGCCGACATCGATCCATCCGCGAGTATCGGTCCCGGTGCCGTTATCGGCGCTTCCACCCGTATCGGTCGCGATGTCGTTATCGGTGCCAACACCACGGTGGGAGAGGGCTGCATTATTGGCGACGGCACCTGCCTGCACGCCGGTGTCTTCGTCTACCACGGTTGTGCTATCGGGGATCGATGCATCATTCACAGTGGTGCAGTGGTTGGTGCAGACGGCTTCGGCTTCGCCCCTCATGAGAAGCGCTGGACGAAGATCCACCAGCTGGGTGGTGTCGAGATTGGCGATGATGTCGAAATTGGTGCCTGTACCTGTATTGACCGCGGCGCACTGGGCAATACCGTGGTCGGGCAGGGGGTCAAGATCGACAACCAGGTGCAAATCGCGCACAATGTGCAAATTGGTGACTACTCAGCCATTGCCGCCTGTTCGGCGGTCGCCGGCAGCGCTGTGATCGGCAAACACTGTACGATCGCGGGTGGTGCCGGGGTGGTGGGGCATGTCACGGTGGCAGATGGCACACATGTCACTGCGATGACGCTGGTCACCAAGTCCATCGAATCGGCCGGTTCCTATTCAAGCGGCACGCCTTTTTCTGACAGTCGCAGCTGGCGTCGAAATGCAGTGCGTTATGCACAGCTGGACCAGATGTCACGTCGCCTGCGGGAGCTCGAGAAGCAGGTGGCGGTTCTTTCCGCGCGCCGCCCCGAGGCTGGCGACGGAGAGTAAGGCAGCGGGAGTAACCGGGCTTTGCAGGTCCAGGCGTCCGGTGCGATTCGGGCAATAGAATTGTTTTGTTGTTCGGGGCGTAATCACGCCCCGAAGTAGTTTTTGGGGACATTTACCATGATGGACGTGCGCGAGATTCGTCAATACCTGCCTCACCGTTATCCCTTCCTGTTGGTTGACCGCGTGGTGGAGCTGGAAGAGGGAAAATACATCAAGGGCTATAAGAACATCTCCGTCAATGAAGAGGTGTTCAACGGTCATTTTCCGGAAGCGCCCATCTTCCCGGGTGTTATGATCGTCGAGGCAATGGCGCAGGTATCCGGCATCCTGGGGTTCAAGACCCTGGGGCAAAAGCCCGAGGACGGCTTTCTCTACCTGTTTGCCGGTATCGATAATGTGCGTTTCAAGCGACAGGTGGTTCCCGGTGACCAGCTGCAGCTGGAATCCGAGGTGGTGTCGGAACGCCGCGGCATCTGGAAATTTGCCTGTAAATCCAGTGTGGATGGTGAGCTGGCCGCCTCCGCCAATGTATTGTGTGCGGTAAAACAAATCTGACCGATTTATACTTGGTGGTCGAAACCCCTGTTTGGTTTCTTGCAATGCCACCCCGGACAGCAGGGGTGGCGGTCGAGTTTTTCCGGGAGTAAGGCGCAGCATGCAGACGAATATCCACCCCACTGCAATTGTCGATGATTCCGCGGTCATCGGTGCCGGGGTGTCGATCGGCCCGTACACCGTGGTGGGCCCAGGTGTTGAGATCGGCGATGGCTGCGACATCGCTTCGCATGTGGTCCTGAGTGGCCCCACCAGGATGGGAAAGAACAACCGTATCTACCAGTTTTCCTCCGTAGGCCAGGATACCCCGGACAAGAAGTACCAGGGCGAGGATACGACGCTGGTGATCGGTGATGATAATGTGATCCGCGAGGGTGTCACCATCCATCGTGGCACAGTCCAGGATCGTGGCGAGACCACGATCGGCAACGACAACCTGATCATGGCCTATGCCCATGTGGGTCATGATAGTGTCATTGGTAATCACACCATCCTCGTCAACAATGTGGCGCTGGCAGGGCACGTTGAAATCCGTGACTGGGCCATTCTCAGCGGCTTCAGCCTTGTGCACCAGCATTGCACGATCGGTGAGCATGCCTTTACCGGGATGGGGGCGGCAATCGGCAAGGATGTGCCCGCCTATGTAATGGTGGCTGGCAATCCCGCCGAGGCCAAGACCATCAATGCCGAGGGGCTGCGGCGAAGGGGCTTCTCGCGTGACGAGATCGCCCTGATCAACAAGGCCTACAAAATCGTTTACCGCCGCGGCCTCACCCTGCAGGAAGCCCTGGAGGCGCTGGCTGAATTGCGGGAACAGTCCGCTGTGGTACAACCCTGGATCGATTCCCTGCAGAATTCCTCTCGAGGTATTACCCGCTGATGCGGGTTGCGGACTGTAGCGCGCCAATATTCTCCCTAGAAAGTTAAGCCCGTGACCAAGCCAGAACATCCATTGCGCGTCGGTATACTCGCCGGGGAGGCATCCGGGGATATCCTCGGTGCTGGCCTGGTGGCAGAGCTGCAGTCGCGATTCCCCGATATCCAGGTGGAGGGTATCGCCGGCCCACGTATGCAGGCCCAGGGGGTCAGGTCGCTGTTTCCCATGGAGCGGCTGTCGGTCATGGGGCTGGTTGAACCCCTCAAGCGGCTGCCTGAGCTGTTGCGGATTCGTCGCAGCCTCCGCGACCACTTCCTGGACAACCCGCCCGATGTATTTATCGGCATAGATTCTCCCGATTTTAATCTCTCCCTGGAGCAGTCGCTGCACGAGGGCGGTATCCCCACCGTGCACTACGTCAGCCCTTCGGTCTGGGCCTGGCGGCGCGGGCGTATCAAGAAGATCGCCAGGGCCGTGGACCATATGCTGACCCTGTTGCCGTTCGAGGCGGATTTCTATCGCGAGCACCAGGTGCCGGTAACCTTTGTGGGGCACCCGCTGGCTGACGAAATCCCGCTCCAGCCGGATACTGAGGCCGCGCGCGTCGAACTTGGCTATGGCCCGGGGGACCGGGTAATCGCGTTGCTGCCAGGCAGTCGTGGTGGCGAAGTGAAATTACTGGGGCCGCTGTTCCTGCAGGTGGCGCACTGGTGTCGCCAGCGCCGGCCGGAACTGAAATTTGTGCTTCCGGCTGCCAATGAGGCGCGGCATGGCGAACTCTCCGCGATGCTGGAGAAATACCCTGATCTCGACGTGCAGCTGCTGCAGGGCCAGTCCCACACGGCACTGGCCGCGGCGGATAATGTCCTGATTGCCTCGGGCACCGCCACCCTGGAGACCATGCTGCTGAAAAAGCCGATGGTGGTGGCGTACAAGATGGCCGGGCTTTCGTATGCAATTTTTTCCCGCATGCTAAAAACTCCCTGGGTTGCCCTGCCCAACCTGCTGGCACAGCGGGAGCTGGTTCCGGAAATACTGCAGGACCAGGCTACCCCGGAGAACCTTGGGGCGGCGCTGTTACAGTATTTTGATGATCCACTTCTGTACGACCAGCTGCAGCGGGAGTTCTCCGAATTGCACCAGATGTTGCGCCGCAATGCGTCATCCCGCGCGGCTGACGCCGTCTGTGACCTACTGGCGCAGGCGAAGAATAATCGGGATAACAAACAGAAATTGGAAGGTTGATCGAGTGGCAGCGGTAAAATCAAAAGCCGGGGCTGAACTGGCACCATATCACTGTGCTTATCAGGGGGAGTTGCTGGCGGGCGTTGATGAAGTCGGTCGCGGTCCCCTGGCCGGTGATGTTGTGGCCGCAGCTGTGATTCTGGATCCGGCGGCGCCTATTCCCGGGCTTGCAGATTCCAAGAAGCTGACCGAAAAACGCCGCGAGCAGTTGTTCGATGAGATCCGCGAGCGTGCCCTCAGTTTTGCTGTCGCCAGGGCGTCAGTGGCCGAGATCGATGAACTCAATATCCTGCATGCCAGCCTTCTGGCGATGAAACGGGCGGTAGAGCAGCTGTCGTTGCAGCCGGAGTATGTGCTGGTGGACGGCAATCGCAAACCGGACTGGGATTACCCTTGCGATACCGTGGTCAAGGGGGATGCCAGGGTGCAGGCGATTGCCGCGGCATCGATCCTGGCCAAGGTTACCCGAGATCGGGAGATGGTCGAGTTGGATCAGCGGTACCCGGGTTACGGACTGGCGGGACACAAGGGCTACCCCACCCGCGCTCACCTGATGGCTCTTGAAGAGCATGGGCCGACGCCGATTCATCGCCAGAGTTTCGCGCCGGTCAAACAGCTTTTGATTGAGTTTTAAACCTTCCTTCAGGGGCCAGCCTGGCCTGGCGGCTAGCCGCGGGCAACCTTCCTGACCCGGGCGCGGGTAATCATTTTCTCGGATACCTCCTCGATCTCCACCAGGTAATCGAGGATATAGAAGCTGATATTGCCGTCGGGGATATTCTCCAGGTGCTCCATCGCCAGACCGTTGAATGTCTTCGGTCCGTCGGTGGGTAGCTCCCAGTGCAGGGTGCGGTTGATATCGCGGATCGAGGTGCCTCCCTCGATGGAGTACCAGCCGTCCCCCTGGGCGATGATTTCCTCATCCTCGCTGGGTACCGGGCTGGCAGTGAAGTCCCCCACGATCTCCTCCAGCAGGTCCTCCAGGGTGACGATGCCCATCACCTCGCCGTACTCGTCCACCACCAGGCCCATGCGGCGCTTTCTCTTCTGGAAATTCATCAGCAGGGTAGGAAGTGGTGTTGCCTCGGGAACAAAGTAGGGCTCGTCGGTAAACGACTTCAATTGCTCGGAATTGAAGGCTGCCGGACCTTCCCGCAGTATCTGCGCGGCCCGGCGCAGGTGCAGGATGCCCACCACCCGGTTGATATCGCCGGTGTATACCGGCAGGCGGGTAAAGCTGCTCTCCGCCAGCTGTTGCAGGATCTCGTCACCGGAGTCCTCCAGGTCGATGCCCACCACCTCGTTGCGGGGGATCATGATGTCCTCCACGGTGGCCTGGTCCAGGTCCAGTACATTGAGCAGCATACCCTTGTGCTTGGTGGGCAGCAGGGCGCCGGATTCGAATACCACTGTGCGCAGCTCTTCCGGGGCCAGGTGCTCGGCTTCTGCCTGTTCCCCGGCCTCTACGCCGACCAGTCGCGCCAGGCCGTTCGAGACGCTGCCCACCAGCCAAACCGCCGGCGCCAGTAGCCACAGCAGCGGGCGCAGGACCAGTGAGGCGGGGAAGGCGACCTTCTCGGGATGCAGGGCGGCGATGGTCTTGGGTGTGACCTCGGCAAAGATCAGGATCACGATGGTGAGCACGGCGGTGGCATAGAAGACGCCGGCATCGCCGTATAGCTTGGTAAAGACCACCCCCGCGAGCACAGAGGCGAGGATGTTCACCAGGTTGTTGCCGATCAGGATAACGCCAATCAGCTTGTCGGGCCGGGTCAGGAGCTCCATCGCCCGCTTGGCCCCGCGGTGGCCGCTCTTGGCCTGGTGGCGCAGGCGGTAGCGGTTCAGCGCCATCATGCTGGTTTCGGAGCTGGAGAAAAACGCGGAAATGACAATCAGCACAGCCAGCAGGCTAAACAGCAGGCCGGGGGGTATCTCGTTCAAGGGAGAGCTCTTGTTATTTGCGAACCGGGATATTGAAACAGAATTTCCCGCGCCGCAAGCACAGCCCGCGGCGTGGGGCACAATTTACCTCAGCTGCGCTGGAGAATGACCTCCAGCACCAGCTTGCTGCCGAAGTAAGCCAGCAGCAGGATGGCGAATGCCGTCAGGGTCCAGCGCACGGCGGTGTTGCCGCGCCAGCCCAGCCGCCAGTGCCCCCACAGCAGAATGCTGTAGAGCACCCAGGCCACCAGCGACAGCGTGGTCTTGTGCATCAGCCCGTGCTCGAACAGGTTATCCAGGAACACGAAGCCGGTGACCAGCGAGGCTGTCAACAGCAGCTGGCCAAAGGCTACCAGTCCGAACAGCAGGGATTCCATGGTCTGCAGCGGTGGCAGGAACCGGCTGACACCGCCGGGACGGTGATTGTGCAGCTGCTGGTTGAGAAAGTGCAGGTAAATCGCCTGCAGGGTGGCCAGGGCAAGCAGGGAGTAGGCGGAAACGGACAGTAGTGCGTGCAGGGCGATTCCGGGAGACAGCTGCTGGCGCGGTGCTACATTGCCCCAGGAGTGCACGGCGCTGAGTTCTGCCAGCGCGCCCAGCGGGGCCATGATCAGGATCAGCAGGGTCAGTGGGTGGCGGCAGGCCAGTACCAGGATCAGCAGGTTCACGATCCAGGCGACCAGGGACAACATGGCCAACAGGTCAAAGCGGTAGCCACCGGCGGTGACCAGGTTAAAGGACAGTGACAGGGCGTGCGCTATAAGGGCGCCGGCGAGCAGCACCAGCAGCAGCGGGTTGCGGCTGCGGTGTTGCCGGAAAACCGTCTGTGCGGCCACGACAGTCGTGGCCAGGTAAAGCAGGATTGCCGTCCAGTGGGCGATTGCCGCCATCGATAAATCCGTCTGTCATTATGATAGGGCGGCAGTGTGGCACAGCGCGCCGGTACTGGAAAGCCTGTGTCCCGCTGGCGGTATTTCTGCTGTGGGGGCTCCTGGGCTATACTGCCGCGCCCCAGACATTGTGGAGCTGCCTTCGTTAGGAGGGAGTTCTGGTATATCGCACAGGCCGGTCCAGGTTGACCGGCCGGTCCAGAAAGAGATCGAGACGTACATATGTTCGACAACCTGAGTGATCGCCTCTCGACGGCCCTGAAAAAGGTCACCGGTAAAGCGCGCCTGACGGATGACAATATCCGCGACACACTGCGCGAGGTGCGAAAGGCCCTGCTGGAGGCGGACGTGGCGCTGCCGGTGGTCAAGGCTTTCGTGCAGCAGGTGCGGACCGCTGCCGTGGGCCAGAAGGTCAGCAAGTCGCTGAACCCGGGCCAGCAGTTCGTCAAGATCGTGCAGGACGAGCTGGTCCAGGTCATGGGCGAGGCGGCAACCCCGCTGAACCTGGCCGTGCAGCCCCCGGCCGTTATCCTGATGGCCGGCCTGCAGGGTGCGGGTAAGACCACCAGCGTGGCCAAGCTGGCCAAGTACCTTCAGGAGCGCGAGAAGAAGAAGGTGATGGTGGTCAGTGCGGACGTCTACCGTCCTGCGGCCATCAACCAGCTGGAAACCCTCGCCGGCGAGGTGGGTGCACTGTTTCACCCGTCCGCCCCGGAGGACAAGCCGCTGGATATCGCGCGCAGTGCGATGGACGCGGCGCGGCGCCAGTTTGCCGATGTGCTGATCGTGGATACCGCCGGCCGCCTGCATATTGATGAAGAGCTGATGGGGGAAATCCGTGAGCTGCACGGGGCGCTGGACCCGGCGGAAACCCTGTTCGTGATTGATGCCATGATCGGCCAGGATGCCGTCAATACCGCCAGCGCTTTCAATGACGCACTGCCGCTGACGGGCGTGATCCTGACCAAGGCCGACGGTGATGCCCGTGGCGGTGCGGCACTGTCCGTGCGCCATGTGACCGGCAAGCCGATCAAGTTCATCGGTGTGGGGGAGAAGACCGATGCACTGGAAACCTTCCACCCGGACCGTATTGCCTCCCGTATCCTGGGGATGGGCGATATTCTCTCGCTGATCGAGCAGGCCGAGCAGACCATCGACCGGGGCAAGGCGGAGAAACTGGTCAAGAAAGTGCAGAAGGGCAAGGGCTTCGACCTGGAAGACCTGCGCGACCAGTTGCAGCAGATGCAGAATATGGGTGGTCTGGGCTCCCTGATGGAGAAGATGCCGGGAATGGGCAATATGGCCCAGATGGCCCAGCAGGCTGACATGGGCAAGGAATTCAAGCGTATGGATGCCATCATCAGCTCCATGACCCCTGCCGAGCGTCGCAACCCCGATATCCTCAACGGCTCGCGCAAGCGCCGTATCACCGCCGGTTCCGGCACCCAGGTCCAGGACCTCAACCGCCTGCTCAAGCAGCACAAGCAGATGGGCAAGATGATGAAAAAGCTCAAGGGCGGCGGCATGGGCAAGCTGATGCGTGGCATGGGTGGCATGCCGGGCATGGGCGGTGGTGGCGGCATGGGTGGTATGGGCGGCATGCCCGGCGGCCTGCCTCCGGGCTTCCGCAAGAAGTAGGGTCCGGGCGGTAATCGCGGGACCGCGGAAAAACCTTATCCGACAGCGTGTTAAGCGCTATACAAATATCGGGCGGTACATTAGAATACGCCGCCTTTCAGCCGGGTGAGCTGCCGGCTAGTTGTTGTTGGTGGTCGTGAATCGCGACCGCCCAGTATTGAACTTACAGGAAAGCTACATGGTAACCATTCGTTTGGCTCGTGCCGGTGCTAAGAAGCGCCCGTTTTATCACCTGACTGTGACCGACAGCCGCAAATCCCGCGACGGTCGTTTTATCGAGCGCGTCGGCTTTTTCAACCCGGTCGCCCGTGGTCAGGAAGAGCGCCTGCGCGTTGAGCGCGACCGCGTCGACTACTGGGTTAGCCAGGGCGCCCAGGTTTCCGATCGCGTCAGCAAGCTGCTGAAAGAATCCGCCTGAACCAGGTCGGTAACGTAGAGAGAGCGCCCGTGACGGAGAACAGATCCCATTCCGGTGAACTGGTCACGGTCGGGCGCATTACCTCCGTCTATGGTGTGCGCGGTTGGGTGAAGGTGCATTCCTTTACCGAGCCGATGGACAATATCCTGCAATTCCACGACTGGTGGCTGCAGGATGGCGACGGTTGGGAGCCGCTGCAGATAGATGGCGGTCGCCGCCACGGTAAGGGCCTGGTTGTCCATATCAAGGGTGTGGATGATCGCGACCTCGCCGCCCGTTTCTGCCAGCGCGATATCGCGGTGAGCAGTGCGCAGATGCCATCACTGGCCGAGGGTGAGTACTACTGGCACCAGCTCGAAGGGCTCGCGGTGATCAGCCAGTTTGGCGATGCCGAGCACGATCTGGGTAAGGTGGAGCGCCTGATGGAGACCGGGGCCAACGATGTCCTGGTCGTGCGGGGCGGAAAGGACGGGCGTGAACGCCTGATCCCGTTCCTGCCGGGTGAGTACATTACCGATATCGACCTGGACGCCGGTGTGATTACCGTCGACTGGGATCCGGAATTCTAGCGCCATGAGTGCCCGGCGTATCGCGCTGGTGAGCATCTTCCCGGAGATGTTTGCCGCCCTGACTGAATACGGCATCAGCGGCCGGGCAGTGAGGGATGGCCTGCTGGAGGTGCGCTGCTGGAATCCCCGGGATTTCACCAGCGACCGGCACCGTACCGTGGACGACCGGCCCTATGGCGGTGGCCCGGGCATGGTGATGCTGGCAGAGCCGCTCTACCAGGCGCTGGCTGCCGCGCGAGCGTGGGCAGAAGAGGGCGGCGCAAGTGCCCGCTCCATCTACCTGTCGCCGCAGGGCCGGCCGCTGGACCAGGGCGGTGTCGAGGAGCTCGCCGACGCGGGCAACCTGGTGTTGCTGGCGGGGCGCTATGAGGGTATCGACGAGCGTATCGTCGAGACCCTGATCGACGAAGAGTGGTCGATCGGTGACTATGTTTTAAGTGGTGGCGAGCTGGCCGCCATGGTGATGGTGGATGCTGTCACGCGGCTGATTCCCGGGGCCCTCGGGCACGATCAGTCGGCGGTGGAGGACTCCTTCGCCCAGGGGCTGCTGGACTGTCCGCACTATACCCGTCCCGAGGAATACCGGGGACGGTCGGTGCCGGAGGTGCTGTTGTCCGGCAACCACGAGAAAATTCGGCGCTGGCGCCTCAAGCAGGCCCTGGCGCGCACCAGCCAGAGGCGGCCCGACCTGCTCGAGCGCATCGAGCTGACAGGGGAGCAAGCTGCCCTGCTGGAGCAGATCCGGTGCGAGCAGAATGCCGGCACTGGCACTGAAGAGCATTGAACACGGGTTCGCGACACTGTCGCGGATCGCATTGACAGGTCGAATTCGCCGGGAGGCGAGAGTAATTCGGCAGCCTAGCTGAGAAGCTACATATCTGTATTTGGGAGAAGTCCAAATGACCAATAAAATCATCCAGCAGCTGGAACAGGAACAGCTGAAGAGCGAAGTTCCTCCTTTTGCCCCGGGCGACACCGTCGTTGTCCAGGTAAAAGTAAAGGAAGGTAACCGCGAGCGTCTGCAGGCGTTCGAAGGTGTGGTGATCGGCAAGCGCAATCGCGGCCTGAACTCCTCCTTCACCGTGCGCAAGGTATCCCACGGTGTTGGCGTTGAGCGTACCTTCCAGACCCACAGCCCGCTGGTCGACAGCGTCCAGGTCAAGCGTCGCGGTGACGTGCGCCAGGCCAAGCTGTACTACCTGCGCAACCTGACTGGTAAGGCCGCGCGCATCAAGGAAAAGCTCAACTAAGGGCATTTTCTCGATAAGCGGTTACGCGAAAAACCGGGGCAAAAGCCCCGGTTTTTTTATGCCCGGTATTCGGGTGCGCCTGCGGCGATGGCCGCTGTGGTTTAATACGCCCATGGAAACCTCCCCCGAACAACAGCGGTTGATCGAGTCCTGGCTGGATATGCTCTGGGCCGAGCGCGGTGCCAGTGAGCATACGCGGGCGGCTTACGGCCGCGACCTGAGGGCGTTTGCGGCCGCCTGTCGCACCGGGTTGCTCTCCTGCGGTGGCGCCGAGGTGCTGGCCTACCTCGGGCAGCGCCATCGCGCCGGGCACTCGGCCCGCTCCAGCGCGCGGGCCCTGGCGGCCCTGCGCAGCTTTTACCAGTACTGCCTGCGCCAGGGGCTGGTGCAGGAGGATCCGGTAGCGCTGGTGGAAAACCCGAAATTGCCCAAACCCCTGCCCAAGTCCCTGTCCGAAGCGGACGTGGAGGCCCTGCTGGAAGCGCCAGACCTGGACAGCGATATCGGCCAGCGCGACCGCACCATGCTGGAGCTGCTGTACGCCTGTGGCCTGCGGGTGACCGAACTGGTGGAGCTGCGGGTTAGCCAGGTGAACCTGCGGCAGGGTGTGGTGCGTGTATTCGGCAAGGGGGGCAAGGAGAGGCTGGTCCCGCTGGGGGAGGCCGCGCAGGGCTGGATGCAGCGCTACCTGGCGCAGGTGCGCCCCAACCTCCTGCCCCCGGGAGAGAGTGATATCTGTTTCCCGGGGCGCAAGGGGCGCCCCATGACCCGCCAGACCTTCTGGTACCGGGTAAAGCACTGGGCCGCTGCAGCAGGCATCGAGAAGCCGCTGTCGCCCCACACCCTGCGCCACGCATTCGCCACCCATTTGCTCAATCACGGTGCCGACCTGCGCGTGGTGCAGCTGCTGCTGGGCCACAGCGACCTGTCCACCACCCAGATATACACCCATGTGGCACAGGCGCGGCTCAAGTCCCTGCACCGGGAGCATCATCCCCGCGGGTGATCGGGCCCGGCAGCCCGGTGATTCGGCGTGGAATTTCCGGATTCTGTCGCCGCACGGTGGTATAGATGCGGCGAATATTGTAAAACGCGCCATGGACAACGATTGACGCGGAACCATGCCATACTGGCTGGAACCCGGGAGGGTCCGGTGAGTCGAAGCGAATAAAGAGACTGAGGAAATTGTGAGAATGACGCTGATAAGAAAGCCGCTGATCCTGGTCGGCGCACTGTTGGGCCTGCTGGTGCAGGGTGCCCAGGCCGAGGTGGACGCGAACGTGGCCAAGGCCATCAAGGCGAAGCTGCAGTCAGCCAATCCCAAGGCCAGTTACGGCGAGGTGACCGAAAGCCCCATCGCCGGTCTCTATGAAATCGAGGTCGACGGCAACACCACCCTGTATGTGTCCAAAGATGGCAGTCACTTTGTTTATGGCGATCTTTTCCAGGTCAAGACCGGTGAGCTGGTAAACCTGTCCGAGCAGCGTCGCGGCAAGCAGCGTGCCCAGGTATTGGAGGCATTGGATACCGACGACATGATCGTCTTCTCCCCAAAGGGCGAGACCAAGACCCACGTTTATGTGTTTACCGATGTGGACTGTGGTTACTGCCGCAAGCTGCACCAGGACGTACCGGAACTGAACAAGCGCGGTATCGAGGTGCGCTACCTGGCATTCCCCCGTGGCGGACTGAACTCCCTCGGCTACCGCAAGATTGCGACTGCATGGTGCGCCGACGACCGCAACAAGACCCTGACCGCCCTCAAGAACCGTGAGAACGTCTCCCTCAAGGTCTGCAACGACAACCCGGTCGCCGAGCAGTACAAGCTGGGCAACGAGGTGATCGACGTGCGCGGCACACCGACCATCGTGATGCCGGACGGTACCGTAGTGCCCGGCTATGTGCCGCCGGCCACCATGGCCAAGGCCCTGGGTATCTGATCCGACCGGTCCCTGTCCCGAGAGAAGGGCGCCCCCGGTCGCAGCCGGCGGGCGCCTTTTTTATATCTGCCCGGGCGGTCAGGCTTGCAGTGGGAGGCCTGTGGGAGTACCCGCTGAAGCGTCTGCGAGACGAGGCGGGGGAGTCTGCCCGTCGCGCAATTTTATTGACAATTTAGCCATTTTCTCGGTAATGTTGTCGTCCTTTTATCGATTTGAGAAACACTTATTGCGCTGTTGCCTGGCCCGGCACCGGCAGCCCGCCAGTCAGTGCGCGGCTCCGGGCGTCACCGCGGGCCGATTGCGCGGAGGGAAGTTGTGAGCGCAACCGTTGAAGAAACCACGTCTGTCACCCCCCTGAAACCTGCCGGCGAGCCTCGCCGCGCGGTGCGTATTGGCATCTGTGGCCTGGGCACTGTGGGCAGCGGCACCGTCAATGTCATGGCGCGTAACCGTGAGGCCATTGCCGCGCGCTGTGGGCGCCCGGTGGAAATCGTGCAGATAGGCGCGCGGCGGGATAATCCCGCCTGTGACACCAGTGGTATCAATATCTCCCGGGAGATATTCGATGTCGCCAGCAACCCGGATGTCGATGTGCTGGTGGAGCTGATCGGCGGCACTACCGTGGCCCGCGAGCTGGTGCTGGCGGCGGTTGCCAATGGCAAGCATGTGGTCACGGCCAACAAGGCTCTGATCGCCGAGCACGGCAATGAGCTGTTTGCCGCGGCGGCGGAGCAGGGTGTCACCATCGCCTACGAGGCGGCGGTGGCCGGGGGTATCCCGATCATCAAGTCGCTGCGTGAGGGCCTGGTGGGCAACCGCATCGAGTGGCTGGCGGGAATTATCAACGGCACCGGCAACTACATCCTGACCGAGATGCGGGAGAAGGGCCGCAGCTTCGACGAGGCCCTGCGCCAGGCGCAGGAGCTGGGCTATGCCGAGGCGGATCCAACGTTTGACGTGGAGGGCATCGACGCCGCCCACAAGCTGGTGATCATGGCATCGCTGGCATTCGGCATGCCGCTGGCATTCGACAAGGTATACACCGAGGGCATCAGCGGGGTTTCCAGTGAGGATATCCGTTACGCCGATGAGCTGGGTTACCGGATCAAGCACCTGGGTATCGCACGCGGGACCGACAAGGGGGTGGAGCTGCGTGTGCATCCCACCCTGATCCCCCAGCGGCGCCTGATTGCCAATGTGAACGGGGTGATGAACGCCGTGCTCGTGAGCGGCGACGCCGTGGGTCCGACACTTTACTACGGTGCCGGTGCCGGCGATGAGGCCACCGCCTCGGCGGTGATCGCCGATATCGTGGATGTGGCGCGGACACTGGAATCCCGGCCCGAGGAGAGGGTGCCGCTGGCAGGCGTGACCCGCGACAGCCAGGGGAATACCGACGTACTGCCCATGGACGAGGTGGTGACCAGTTACTACCTGCGCATTTCCGCCCATGACAAGCCCGGCGTGATGTCGCAGGTGGCCAGTATCTGCAGTGACCAGGGCATCAGTATCGAGGCCCTGATCCAGCACGAGCCGGCCGAGGGCGAGGCGCTGGTGCCGGTGGTGATCCTCACCAGTCGCGCCCGCGAGGCGCGCCTGCGGGAGGCGGTGGCACAGATTGAAGCCCTGGACACGGTCGAGGGCGCAGTGGTGCGCATCCGCGTGGAACCCCTGGGCTGAAAGGCCATCCCGCGACCCCGGTACCTAACCCGGTACCTGTGGGAGCGGCCCATGGCCGCGACCCGGAATGGCAGTGGCGCCGCGGCCGCCCGACAAACAGCCTCATCGGCAATTGTTTGTCGGGCGACCCCGGCACCACTGCGTCAGATAATCTCCAGAGTTGAACTGAAACCACCGTGAAATTTATCAGTACCCGTGGCCGCGCGCCCTCCCTGTCCTTTACCGATACAGTCCTCACCGGCCTCGCCAGCGATGGCGGCCTGTATGTGCCGGAAACCCTGCCAAAATTCTCCCGGGACGAAATCCGTGCGATGGCCGGGCTCGAGTACCCCGAGCTCGCATTCCGGATTATCCAGCCCTTCGCTAATGGTGACCTCGCTGATGATGAGCTGCGGGGCATCATCGACCGCGCCTACAGCACTTTCCGCCACGAGGCGGTGGCGCCACTGGTGCAGACCGCCAGCAGCGAGTGGGTACTGGAACTGTTCCAGGGGCCCACGCTGGCGTTCAAGGATTTTGCCTTGCAGTTCCTCGGCCAGCTGTTTGACCACCTGTTGAAAAAACGGGGCGAGCAGGTGGTGGTCATGGGGGCGACTTCCGGTGATACCGGCTCGGCCGCCATCGAGGGTTGCCGCCACTGCGACAATATCGATATTTTTATCCTGCACCCGCACAACCGGGTGTCCGAAGTTCAGCGCCGGCAGATGACCACCGTGCTGTCTGACAACGTGTTCAACATCGCCCTGGAAGGGAACTTCGACGACTGCCAGAACATGGTCAAGGCGAGTTTTGCCGACCAGTCATTCCTGCCCGACGGCCGTCGCCTGGTGGCGGTTAACTCCATTAACTGGGCGCGGATCATGGCCCAGATCGTTTACTACTTCTACGCGGCCCTGAACCTGGGTGCGCCGGATCGCACGGTCAATTTCTCGGTACCCACGGGCAATTTTGGTGATATTTTCGCTGGTTACCTGGCCCGCAAGATGGGGCTGCCCATCGATCAGCTGGTGATTGCCACCAATGCCAACGATATCCTGCACCGTTGCATCAGCGATAACGACCATTCACCCCGGGAGCTGGTACACAGCCTGTCGCCCAGCATGGACATCATGGTGTCCAGCAACTTCGAACGGCTGTTGTTCGACCTCTACCAGCGCGACGGCGAGTCGGTGGCCAACCTGCTGGCCGACCGCGGCGCGCCCATGTCCCTGGACGAGGGTGCGCTGGCGCGGGCGCGGGAAGTGTTTTCCTCCTGCCGGGTCGACGATGCCCGCACCGTCGAGGTGATCCGTGAGGTGTACCAGGCCAGTGGCTACCTGCTCGACCCCCACACCGCCATCGGCCTCGAGGCGGCCCGCAGGACCCGGCGCTCGCATACGCAGCCGATGGTTTGCCTGGCCACCGCGCATCCGGCAAAATTCCCCGATGCCGTTGCCCGGGCGCTGCCGACGCAACAGATTCCGCTGCCGGCCCATATGCAGGACCTGTTCGAGCGCGAGGAGCGCTACAAGGTACTGCCCAACGACCTGGAGCAGGTCCACAGGTTTATGGCAACGGCGTTATGAATACACCGACAACCAGCTGAGACAGAATGAGCAAAACAATTCAGCGACGGCCAGTGGATCTCTCCACTGGCCGTTTTGCATCTGACGTACCCGAAATCCTGCAGCGCGTGCTGCTGGGGCGCGGTGTGACCAGCGAGGATGCCCTGGAGCACCGCCTGGCACGCCTGCACTCGCCGGACGCCATGCGCGGTGTGCAGGCGGCGGTGGAGCTGCTGGTGGAGGCAGTGAGCGCACAGCAGAAGATCCTGATCGTGGGCGACTTCGACGCCGACGGAGCCACCTCGAGCAGCCTTGCCGTGCTGGCCCTGGGGGCAATGGGGGCGCCCTCGGTGGAGTTCCTGGTGCCGAACCGCTTCGATTTCGGCTACGGCCTGACGCCGGAAATCGTCGAGGTGGCGAAGGACTACCAGCCCGACCTGCTGATTACCGTGGACAACGGCATCAGCAGTATCGATGGTGTCGCCGCGGCCCGCGCGGCGGGTATGCGGGTGATCGTAACCGATCACCACCTGCCGGGCAGTGAGCTGCCCGAGGCGGATGCGATCGTCAACCCGAACCAGCCCGGATGCGATTTCCCCAGCAAGGGCCTGGCCGGGGTGGGGGTGATTTTTTACCTGCTGAGCCGGCTGCGCACCGCCCTGGTACACAGTGGCTGGTTTGCCGAGAGCGGCATTCCAGCACCCAATATGGCGGACTACCTGGACCTGGTGGCCCTGGGCACCGTGGCGGACCTGGTGCCGCTGGACCACAACAACCGTATCCTGGTGCACCAGGGGATCGCGCGTATCCGCGCCGGCCACTGCCGGCCCGGTATCGCGGCGCTGCTACAGGTGGCCGGGCGCGACCAGCGGCGCCTGTCCACCACCGATATTGGCTTTATCCTCGGCCCGCGTATCAACGCGGCGGGGCGCCTGGATGACATCGGCACCGGTATCCGCTGCCTGCTGACGCAGGACCCGGAAGAGGCGCGCGAGCTGGCTTCGGAACTCGATGCCCTGAACCGTGACCGCAAGGCGATCGAGCAGGGGATGCAGCGGGAGGCCCTGGCGGCGCTGGACAAGTTGCACCTGGAAGGCGAGATTCCCTGGAGCCTGTGCCTCTATGACCCGGGCTGGCACCAGGGCGTGGTGGGTATCCTGGCCAGTCGCATCAAGGAAAAATTCCATCGTCCGGTGATTGCCTTCGCCGAGGGTGACAACGGGCTGGTCAAGGGGTCGGCACGCTCGATCCCGGGGCTGCATATCCGCGATGCCCTGAGTGACGTGGCGGCGGCCCACCCGGACCTGATCAGCAAATTCGGCGGCCACGCCATGGCGGCCGGGCTCAGCCTGCCGGCGGAAAAGCTGGATGCCTTTCGCGATGCATTCGAGGCGGCAGTGCGCTCGCGCCTGGACGAATCGCGCCTGCATGCGGTGATCGAGTCCGACGGCGAATTGCAGCCCGGCGACTTCACCCTGCAGACTGCCGCCATGCTGCGCAACTGTGCCCCCTGGGGCCAGGCATTCCCCGAGCCATTGTTCGACGGCGAATTCCTGCTGTTGCAACAGCGGATCGTGGGCGAGCGCCACCTGAAAATGACAGTGGCGCCGCAATCCGACCCGCAGCGGGCCGTTGATGCCATCGCCTTCAATGTGGATACGGACCAGTGGCCGCAACCGGTGGATAAAATCAGGCTGGCCTTCAAGCTGGATATCAACGAGTATCGCGGCCGCGAGTCCCTGCAATTGCTGGTGGACCACCTGGAGCCGGCCTGAATCCGGCAAGTCTTTTATCGAGTTACCGGGCCGCGTCGACCGCGCCCCCTGTGGATGTACCTGAATGAATCGCAAGCAAGCCCGGGCTGAAGTCCTGCTCCTGCTGGCCGCCCTGTTCTGGGGACTCGCCTTTGTGCCACAGAAAATCGCCATGGCACATATCGAGCCCCTGGCGTTCAATGCCTGGCGTTTCTTCCTGGGCGGCCTGCTGTTGATCCCGATTGTTTACTGGCTGTCGTCGCGACGCGACCTGCAGCCGGGTGAGGAGGGCGGTCATCGAGTCCATCATACCTGGCGCCGCTGCCTGCCCGGCGGGGCTGTGCTGGGTTTCTGGCTCTTCCTGGGGGCGGCCCTGCAGCAGGCCAGCCTGCTGTACACCACTGCCGGCCGCGCCGGGTTCATCACCGGCTTCTACCTGTTGCTGGTGCCTGTCATTGGCCTGTCCCTGGGGCATCGCACCAATCGCTGGACCTGGGCCGGGATCGGGCTGGCGTTGCTGGGACTCTACTGGCTGGCTGATTTCAGTGAACAGGCCCAGCTGATCGGCGACCTGATGGTGTTTGCCAGCGCGTTTGTGTTTGCGGTGCAGGTGCTCTCCGCCGATCATTTCGTGCGTCGCTACGATGCCCTGCGCCTGGCCTGTATCCAGTTCCTGGTCTGCGGTGTCCTTTCCGGGGTTGCCGCGCTGGTGGTGGAGCAGCCCAGCCTGCAGTCGGCCGTGGACGCCGCCTGGCCGATCGCCTACATGATGGTCTTCTCCACTGCGATCGCTTTCACCTTCCAGTTGCTGGCCCAGCGCCATGCGGCGCCCTCCCACGCCACCGTCATCATGAGCCTGGAGGCGGTATTCGCGCTGGTGGCCGGCTGGCTGTTCCTGAATGAGGTGCTTTCAGTGCGGGAACTGCTTGGCTGTGGCCTGATGCTGGCTGGTATGCTGGTCAGTCACTATGGCAACCATACGGGAACACATCACTGACTATGGGGTTGATCGACCTGTCGCTGCTGGCACTGTTTGTGCCGACATTCTTTATCGTCTCCATCACGCCGGGCATGTGCATGACCCTGGCGCTGACGCTGGGTATGACCGTGGGCGTGCGTCGCGCCGGCTGGATGATGCTGGGGGAGCTGGCCGGGGTGGCGCTGGTATCCGTGTCCGCGGTGCTGGGCATCGCCGCCCTGATGCTGAAATACCCGACCGCATTTACCGTATTCAAGTACCTGGGTGGGGCCTACCTGGCCTGGGTCGGGGTGCAGATGTGGCGCTCCCGTGGCCGGATGGTGATGGTGGCGCCCGCAGACAGCGGGGACAAGCCGATACCCGCGCGCCGCGCGCTGGTGACCCAGGGCTTTGTCACCGCCGTGGCCAATCCCAAGGGGTGGGCCTTCACGATCGCCCTGTTGCCCCCGTTTATCAACGACAGCCTGCCCCTGGCGCCGCAGCTGGCGGTGCTGGTTGCTATCATTCTGCTGTTGGAAACCCTGTGCATGCTCATCTATGCCGGCGGAGGACAGACGCTTGGGCGCCTGCTGCAACGCGGTGAAAATGTCACGGTGATCAATCGCATTGCCGGCAGCCTGATGCTGGGCGTGGGGGGCTGGCTGGCGTTCGGCTGAACCGGCGATCCGGCGATCCGGCGATCCGGCGATCCGGCGGTCCGGCGGTCCGGCGCATCGGTATTCCGCCCACTTGCGGGCAGTAACTTTAAGGAGGAAGAGAGCCCATGAAAAACCTGATACTGGTTGTGAGCCTGCTGCTGTTGGCGTCTGGCTGTGCACCGCGGGAAGAGGAAAAGCCCACCCCGGACGATACCACCGCCGAAAACGGCGGCAATGGCCAGCAGGAAACCGGCGAGGCGGAAGCCGTGCCGGCGGAAGAACTGGTGTGGGTGTTCCGGGCCCGCGGCAACCGCCAGTGCGAGAACGGCGGGACAACCCTGGAACAGAGCAGCAGCAGCCTCACGGCCGCCGGTGTGGACATCCAGGAATCCCGCTGCGGCACCCGCACCGACCGGATGTATGCCAGCGTCTGCGGCGGCCAGACCGGGGATATCCTGCTGCACCTGGTGGAAAAAACCTCCCTGGACACGGTCCTCCAGCAGGGATACGACCCCGCCGACAATATCCAGTACCAGCAGGCCAGCTGCCCCGGCAATGGCACCAGCAACGGTAACGGCAACTGAAGCCGGCCCGGTGTACAATGGCGCCTCCTGGAACTTTGCGGTGATTGACGGGAGGCCAGATGAACATCTCTGCTGCGGCGCAGGTGAGTGGGCTGACCACCAAGGCCCTGCGCTACTACGAATCCAGCGGCCTGGTGGTCCCCGGGCGCTGCGCCAATGGTTACCGTGACTACAGCGACGCCGACCTGGAGGCGCTGCATTTTATCCGTCGCGCCCGCAATGCCGGTTTCTCGGTGGACGAGGTGAGCGACCTGCTGGCACTGCATCGCAATCCCCGGCGCCGCAGCCGCGAGGCCCGGGCCATGGTCGAGGGCAAGCTGGGGCAGCTGGAACGGCAGATAGAGCAGCTGCGTGACATGCGCGCGACCCTGCGGGAGCTGGCGCGGGACTGCCCGGGAGACGATTCCCCCGAGTGTTCAATCCTGGCCGGGCTGGCGGCTCCCGGAGCCCGCTGACAGGGGGCGCACTGGCAAGGGCAGGGCGCGCTGCGGTAGAATGCGCGCCGCTTTCAACTGGCTCGGAATTCTGGAATCCATGGAAATCAATCCCCTGCTGAACAAACTCAATGACCTCGAAGAGCGCACTGGCGTTCTTAGGGGGTATCTTTGACTATGCCAACAAGAAAGAACGCCTGACCGAGGTCGAACTGGAGCTGGCCGAGCCCAGCGTCTGGGACGATCCCAGCCGCGCCCAGGAGCTGGGCCGCGAGCGCTCCTCGCTGGAAACCGTGGTCACCACCATCGAAAACCTCGAGACTGGCATTGCCGACTGCCGCGAGTTGCTGGAGATGGCCGCGGAAGAGGGCGACGAGGATTCCGTGGCCGAGGTGGCGGAAGAAATCGAGAGCCTGCAGGAACAACTGGGTGTGCTCGAATTCCGCCGCATGTTCTCAGGCGAGACCGATGCCAACAATGCCTACCTGGATATCCAGGCCGGCTCCGGGGGCACCGAGGCCCAGGACTGGGCCGAGATGTTATTGCGTATGTACCTGCGCTGGGGCGAGGCCCACGGGTTCAAGACCACCCTGGAAGAGGCTTCCGCCGGCGAAGTGGCCGGCATCAAGAGTGCCACCATCCATTTCCAGGGCGATCATGCCTTCGGCTGGCTGCGCACCGAGACCGGTGTACACCGTCTGGTGCGCAAGTCCCCATTTGACTCCGGCAACCGCCGCCACACGTCTTTCAGCTCGGTATTTGTGTCGCCGGAGATCGACGACAATATCGAGATCGAGGTAGACAAGTCCCAGGTGCGCGAGGACACCTACCGTGCCTCCGGCGCCGGCGGCCAGCACGTCAACAAGACTGATTCAGCGGTTCGCCTGACCCATATCGAGTCCGGCATCGTGGTGGCCTGCCAGAGCGAGCGCTCCCAGCACCAGAACCGCGACAAGGCCTGGAAGATGCTGCGGGCCCGCCTGTACGAGCAGGAGATGCTCAAGCGCAATGCCGAGAAGCAGGCAATGGAAGAGAGCAAGTCCGATATCGGCTGGGGCAGCCAGATCCGCTCCTATGTGCTTGACGACCAGCGCATCAAGGACCTGCGCACCGGTGTGCAGACCAGTAACTGCCAGTCGGTGCTCGACGGCGACCTCGACCAGTTTATCGAGGCGAGCCTCAAGGCCGGCCTGTAAACTTTCCGGATCCCTTGATGTAGGAGCGGCCCATAGCCGCGATTGAACTGGCGGGAACACGCTGAGCCCCGATCGCGGCCATGGGCCGCTCCTACAGTACAGGAAACAAACCCTTAAATAGCCACGATTGACGAATCGCCATGACAGATACCCAGCAAGACGAGAACAAACTGATTGCCGAGCGCCGCGCCAAGCTGTCCGCGCTGCGTGAAAAGGGCAATCCCTTCCCCAATGCCTTCCGCCGCGAAAACCTGGCCGCTGACCTGCAGGCCGAGTTTGGCGATAAATCCAAGGAAGAGCTGGCGGAGCTGGGCAAGACCGCATGCGTGGCCGGGCGGATCCTGGCCAAGCGCGGCCCGTTTATGGTGATCCAGGATGTATCCGGCCGTATCCAGCTGTACGCCGACAAAACGGCGCAGAAGGATATCAAGGAGCGTTACGGTGCCTGGGATATCGGCGATATCGTGGGGGTGCGCGGCACCCTGCAGAAGTCCGGCAAGGGCGACCTCTACGTTACCTGCGAGGACTACCAGCTGCTGACCAAGGCACTGCGGCCGCTGCCGGAGAAATTCCATGGCATTGCCGACCAGGAACTGCGCTATCGCCAGCGTTACGTGGACCTGATCGCCACGCCGGAATCCCGCGACGTATTCCGCATCCGCTCGCAGGTGATCGACTATATCCGCCGCTTCCTGAACGACAACCACTTTATGGAAGTGGAAACGCCGATGCTGCAGGTGATCCCGGGCGGCGCCACCGCGCGGCCGTTTATCACCCACCACAATGCGCTGGATATCGACATGTACCTGCGGGTGGCGCCGGAGCTGTACCTGAAGCGGCTGGTGGTGGGCGGCTTCGAGCGCGTCTACGAGATCAACCGCAACTTCCGCAACGAGGGCCTGTCCACGCGGCACAACCCCGAGTTCACCATGCTGGAGTTCTACCAGGCGTACGCCGATTACAACGACCTGATGGACCTCACCGAGGGCATGCTGCGTGGTATCTGCGAGGACGTGCTCGGTTCCCCCACGGTTGAGTACCAGGGCAACAGCTACGATTTCTCCAAACCGTTCGCGCGCCTGTCGGTGTTCGATTCCATCCTGCGCTATAACCCGGGCCTCAATCCGTCGGATATCGACAACCTGGCTGGGGCACGCAAGGTAGCGGAAAACCTGGGCATCCCGCTGAAGGACACCTGGGGCCTGGGCAAGGTGCAGATCGAGATCTTCGAGAAGACCGTCGAACATCGTCTGGACCAGCCGACCTTTATCACGGAATACCCGACCGAGGTATCGCCGCTGGCGCGCCGCAACGACGAGAACCCGTTCGTTACCGAACGTTTCGAATTCTTTGTCGGCGGCCGCGAGATTGCCAATGGTTTCTCCGAGCTCAATGATGCCGAGGACCAGGCCGAGCGCTTCAAGGCGCAGGTGGCAGAGAAGGATGCCGGCGATGACGAGGCCATGCATTACGACGCGGACTATATTCGTGCGCTGGAATACGGCCTGCCCCCCACCGCCGGTGAGGGTATCGGTATCGACCGCCTGGTGATGCTGCTGACCGATTCCCCGTCGATTCGCGACGTGCTGCTGTTCCCGCATATGCGCCCGGAAACCAGCGCGGAGTAACGTAAGGTCGCGAGCGGCAATTGCCGGTCAAGCCCGCCGCCGGGAGTTCCGCTCCCGGCTGTTCCTGCCTGTCTTTACCCCCGAATGCCCAGCGGTCCACTGGGCAGGTAAATGGTCTCCCGGCTGCCGCTGTCCCGGCGCTGGATTTCCACCGCCACGTTTTCCCCCGGTGCCACTTTGTAGACCTGCGAGCGCAGGTCACCCATATGGAAAATTCGCTCGCCGTTGTAGCTGATGATCCGGTCGCCGGGGCGCAGGCCGGCTGCGGCGGCCGGGGCGCCGCTGATCACGTCGTTGATTTCCATATTCTGGCTGCCGCTGGTGGCCTCCAGGTAGCGCTCGAATTCCTCCGCTGACAGTTCGTGCTCCAGCATCTTGCGGGGGTGGCTGTAGGATTCCAGCTTCTCGCGCAGGGCCATGGCCTCCGGCGACGATTTGTTGGGGGTGTGGCGGTAGGCGTAGGAAATTTTCATGTGCTCGTACTGGAAGCGTTCCTGCCGCTCGAGAATATGGGCGGCCCGTGCGGGATCGATGCCCGCCTCGACCAGCTGTTGCAGCTGCATCTCGTGAAAGTCCTGGCTGTGTGCACGACGCCTGCTGTGCCGCTGCCCATCCCCCTCACTAATTGCTGCCTGGCGGGTGCGGGGCTCGTTGTCGACCTCACCCTCCAGCTGCTGGCGCAGCTCCTCCACCAGGTCCAGCATCTGTGACTGGATTTCATTGGAGCGGGCGAGGGATTCTTCCAGCCTGGCCACGCGGGACTCCAGGTCCCCGTCACCTGTAAAGATTTGTGCCAGGCGGCCGGCCCGGCCGTCAGCCAGGGCGCCGGCCGTACTGTCCGGCGCACCCGCGGCGATCGCCAGGTAGCCGCCGGGTATGGCCACCAGAAGGGCAAGAAGGGCAAGGTTCAGTCTGCGGCTCGCAAATATCATGGTCAGTACCGGGAAGTGACCCGGAGACCAGTGTCAGTGCTCAGTCCAGGATCACCAGGTGATTGGGAAGCTCATTTTTCATCGTTGTGGCCGGCGCTACTTCCCGCAGGAGTTCGCCGCACCGCTCAATACAGTGTACAAACGCTTCGCCGGTTTTGCCTTTCTTGATCTCGTGGATGAACTCCTCGACGATCTCGCGCCAGCTCTCATCGGTAATATGTTCCGCCAGGCCCCGGTCGGCGAGAATCTCCACGTAATGTTCGGCCTCGGCGACAAAGATCAACAGGCCCAGACGTCCGTGAGTGCTGTGCAATTCCTGCTGCAGGAACTGTCGCCGGGCCAGGTTGGCGGCGCGCCAGAATTTCACCTTGCGCGGTACCAGGCGCATGGTCAGGGGGCGCCAGCGGAACAACACCACCAGGGCGATAAACAGGATCCACTGGATAGTGAAGGCCTCGTGGTATTCCAGCCACCAGGGCAGGAACTGCAGCAGTGGCGCCAGCACCAGGGCCAGGAACGCGGCCCACAGGGTGGAGATGTAGACGTAGTTGTCGGCTTCGCGGGTCAGGACGGTCACCACCTCGGCATCGGTCCGTGACTCCACTTCCTTGATTGTCTCGGCCACCTTGCGCCGGTATTCACTGTTGAGCATTACCATCCCCCCGAGGCGCCCCCGCCGCCAAAGCTGCCACCACCGCCACCGAAGCCCCCGCCCAGGCCGCCGCCCCCGAAGCCGCCACCAAAGCCACCGCCGCCGTAATAGCCGCCGTAGCGCCCGCGACGATAGCGGCCACTGTTCAGTGGGGCGCCGAATACCGCACCGCCAAACAGCTGCAGCATCACCAGCAGCAGGAAAAAGCCCACCAGCAGCGCCAGGCGGCGGTCGCCGCTGGTTTCCGTGGGTTCAGCCACATATTCGTTGCGGATTGCGGCGATCATTGATTCGACTCCGGCAATGACACCAGCATCGAAATCACCGGAGCGGAACTTCGGCAGTACTTTGGTATGGATGATGTTTGAAGACAGGGCATCGGTGAGTGCACCTTCCAGGCCGTAGCCCACCTCGATACGCACCTGGCGCTCCTGTGGCGCAACAATCAGCAGTGCCCCATTGTCCTTGTCCTTCTGCCCCAGTTTCCACTCGCGACCCAGCTGGTAACCATATTCCTCGATGGTGAGTCCCTGCAGGTCCGGTATGGTTACCACCACCAGCTGGTTACTGGTTTCTTTCTCATGCTGTTGCATCAGCTCGGTGAGTTGGTACTCGGTGTCCTGGCGCAGCAGGTTGGCGCGGTCCACAACCCGCCCGGATAGCATCGGGAACTCGGGCTGGGCCCATGTAGCAGCGCTATACAGGCAGGCCAGCAGGCTGAACAGCAGGGGCAGGTGGCGAAAGTGCATTATCGGTGGTCAGGTTCCGTCACTGGAAATCCACATCCGGGGCTTTTTCTGCATCTTCCGAAGTGGCCTCGAAAGTCTCGCGGATCGGCATGTCGCTGTAGAGCACGCTGTGCCAGATACGTCCCGGAAAGGTGCGGATTTCCCGGTTGTAGCGCTCCACGGCGGATATATAATCCCGCCGGGCCACACTGATGCGGTTTTCGGTGCCTTCCAGCTGTGATTGCAGGGTAAGGAAGTTCTGGTTGGACTTGAGGTCCGGGTAGCGCTCGACCACCACCATCAGGCGCGACAGGGCACCACTGAGCTGTGCCTGTGCCGCCTCGAACTGCTGGAGTTTGGCGGGGTCGTTGATCAGGTTTTCATCAATCTGCATGGAGTTGACCCGGGCGCGGGCCTCGGTGACTGCCTCCAGAGTCTCCCGCTCCTGGTCAGCATAGGCTTTTACGGTCTTGACCAGGTTGGGGATAAGGTCGGCACGTCGCTGGTACTGATTCTGTACCTGGGCCCAGGCGGCTTTTACCTGCTCGTCGTAAGTAGGGATATTATTGATGCCGCACCCGCTCGCCGTTATGGCGAAGAAGGAAACAAACAGTGCCTGCAAATAGCGTGGCCAGGACCAGGGGCGCACACAGGGGCGGGAATTTAAACAGGAGCGGGTGCCGGGAGTTATCGGTTTCATGCCAATCATCCATGTTTATGCCCAGAGCCCGACAATAATAGCTTCCCGTGACACAGTCACGGCAACAGGTAGGGGCCGGGGAGAGTAATGGCGCTTAAAGCAACAATTTTCAAAGTCCGGCTGCAGGTTGCTGACCTGGACCGGCATCACTATGCGGACTACCCGTTGACCATCGCCCGCCACCCATCGGAAACCGACGAGCGCATGATGGTCCGCTTACTGGCATTCGCACACAATGCCGGCGATTCACTCGAATTCACCCGTGGCCTCTCCAGTGATGAGGAGGCCGACCTGTGGCAGTTGGGCCTCAGCGGGGAAATAGATCGCTGGATCGAGGTGGGGCTGCCAGCGGAAGAGCGGGTACGCAAGGCCTGCAACCGCGCAGGGAAGGTATTGGTGTACAGTTATGGGCGGCGCACGGCCGGGGTATGGTGGCAGAAGCATGGGCAGGCCCTGGCACGATTCTCCAACCTGCGGGTCTATCAGCTGGACCCTGACCAGACCGAAGCACTGGCGTCGCTTGCGCAACGCACTATGGAATTGAACGTCACCATACAGGATGGCCACCTCTGGATTGCCAGCGGGGAGGAGAGCCTGGAGGTGATCCCGGAGCAACTGCAATAATTTTGGAGTATTTATGCCTTCTTTCGATATTGTCTCTGAAGTGGACAAGCACCAGCTGACCAACGCGGTCGACCAGGTAAACCGCACCGTGGGTAACCGCTTTGACTTCAAGGGCGTGGACGCCGAAGTGGAAATGAATGGCTTTGAGCTGACCGTGCGGGCCGAGGCCGATATCCAGGTAACGCAGATGGTGGATATGCTCCGCAGCGCGCTGATCAAGTGTGATATCGATCCCCTCGCCATGGAAGTGGGCGAGCCGGAGCAGTCCGGCAAGGTGGTTAAGGTCAAGATCACACTGAAAAATGGCTTGGACAAAGAGCTGGCCAAGAAAATCACAAAGATTATCAAGGATGAGAAGCTCAAGGTGCAGGCATCCATCCAGGGCGACCAGGTCAGGGTTACCGGCAAGAAGCGCGACGATCTGCAGCAGGTCATCGCAACACTGCGTGGGAAAGAGCTGGAACAACCCTTGCAATTCGAGAACTTCCGCGATTGATAATACCGTGCCCCCGGGCAACGGGATAAAGGTAAAAAATGCAGAAGTTTCTTCGGGGCCTGCTGTTGTCAGGTTTTTTAGGGCAGGTGACTGTTTCTGTGGCGCAGCCGGTTATTCCTGCGGAGCTGCGCGGCAGCTGGTGGCTGGACGGCAGTGCGGGCCTGGATATTTCCGGGCTGAGTTTTTGTGACGGGGAATTGCTGGCGGTATCAGACAAGGATTCCACCGGTATTTACCGGATCCGGCTGGACCAACCGGCAATGGGGCCTGGGCCGCGCACAGATGCAGATAGTGGTGAAGCGGGAGATAACGCTGTTCCAGCGGCGGCGACACAGCTGGAGCCCTACCGACGCATCAACGGGCTGGATTTGCCGTCCGGGCGCTGGGAGGGCTGGAAAGCAGCGCTGCTCAACCTGGTCCAGTCGGGGACAGCGGCGGACTTTGAGGGGATCAGCTGCAGCGGTGGCGATATCTACATGGTCAGCGAGCGTCACCACCGTGTTGCGCAGTTGCCAACTACTGGTGATGCGCGCTGGCTGCCACCGCAGTGGGCCGATGGCGCCCGTGAGCGCGGCTTTATGCTGCAGTTCAATGGTGCCAGCGAGGGACTGGTGCGGGACGGCGAAGATACCTGGATTGCGATGGAGCGGGATGGGCGGGGGCTGGTGCACCTGTCCGGGGATACAGTCGAGTATTTTCGCGTACCGGGAGTGCCTGGCCTGGATTTCCGCGGTCGTTCGGAAGACCTGACCGGGCTCGATATTTATGACGGGGCCCTTTACACCCTGGAGCGGAATGCGTTTGCCGTTTGCCGCCGCGCACTGCCCGGCCTGCGTGCGCAGTGGTGCATCAACTATCGCGCGGTTGAGGAAAGGCCGGAGTACATCTACCGGGAGACCTATTACGGCAAGGCCGAGGGCCTGGCTGTGCGCGACGACGGGATTTTTGTGGTACTGGATAATAACAATCTCGGCCGCGTTGCAGCCCCGGATGATCGCCGCGGCTTGCTGTTACAGCTGGCGCATCCCCCGGCGGGTGTGGTGGCGGAAGCCGGACCCGAATGAGCCGGCGCATCCCCCTGCAGGACCTGCTGCGCGAGGTGCGTGCCTGCCGCCTGTGCGAGGACGTGCTGCCGCTGGGCCCGAACCCCGTGCTGCGCGCGGCTGAGTCGGCGCGCCTGTTGATTGTCGGCCAGGCACCGGGCACTAAGGTGCACGGGACCGGCATCCCCTGGAATGATCCTTCGGGCGATCGCCTGCGGGACTGGCTGGCAATCGACCGCGATACCTTTTACGACGAATCCCGCATCGCCATTATCCCCATGGGGTTCTGCTATCCCGGGCGCGGCAAGGGCGGCGACCTGCCGCCGCGACCCGAGTGCGCTGCCGCCTGGCATGCGCGATTGCTGGAGCTTCTGCCGGACCTGCAACTGACCCTGCTGGTGGGCCAGTATGCACAGCGCTACTACCTGCCGCACTGGTATGGCAGCATTACCGAGAACGTGCGCCACTACGCCGATGCGCTGCCCGCCGGTTATTTCCCATTGCCGCACCCGAGCCCGCGCAATACCCTCTGGCTGCGCCAGCGCCCCTGGTTCGAGAAAGAGGTGGTGCCGGAACTCCGCCGCCAGGTAAAGAAGGTCTTACCTTAGGGGCGAGCCCGGTGTTCGCCCGTGCACCGCGACAAAAGCACGAAGATAGTATTTTTCAGGAAGCAGCATGACATCCCCCGAAAAAATAAAGATAGAACCCAGCTGGCACCGGGTGCTCGAGAGTGAGTTCCGGAAACCCTATATGGGCCAGCTGCGGGAGTTCCTGCGCACAGAGAAGAGTGCCGGCAAGCAGATCTACCCACCTGGTGGCCAGATTTTCAATGCCTTCAACTCAACACCGTTTGATCGGGTAAAGGTCGTGATCCTGGGGCAGGATCCCTACCATGGGGCGGGCCAGGCCCACGGCCTGTGTTTCTCGGTAATGCCGGGCGTGCGCATTCCCCCGTCACTGCAGAATATCTACAAGGAGCTGGAATCCGACCTGGGTATCCCCCGGGCACAGCACGGTTGCCTGCAGCCGTGGGCAGAGCAGGGCGTATTATTGCTGAACGCCACCCTGACGGTGGAGGACAGCAAGGCCGGTGCCCACCAGGGGCGCGGCTGGGAGCAGTTTACCGATGCGGCTATCCACGCCCTGGCAGAGCAGCGCGAGGGGTTGGTATTTATCCTGTGGGGCAGTTACGCGCAGAAAAAGGGGGCCTTTATCGATCGCAATAAACACCTGGTGCTGCGCGCGCCACATCCCTCACCATTGTCGGCACACCGGGGGTTCTTCGGTACCCGGCCATTCTCACAGGCCAATGCCTGGCTAGAGCAGCACGGCCAGGCGCCCATCGACTGGCAGTTACCTGCAGCTGCTGAGCTTCACCGGGTTGCGGTTGAAATCTGATTGCGGGATAGCCGGCCTGGATGCGAATCAGGCCAGCGGGTCTGCTTCCGCGTCGTAGGGTAGTTCCTGCAACTGTAACTGGCGGCCGTCTGCCAGTTTGAGCGAGGCCTCCTCGGCGACCCTGGCAATGGTCAGCACCGCCAGCAGCTCGATGCCTTCTTCACTGCGGCAGGCCTCGACAGTATTGCCAATGGACTTGCCGTCGCCCGTGACGATATCGCTGCCGGGAGCGGGTAGTTCGCCGGACTCGCAGCGCGCCCGGTACATGCGGCGCTTGGCGGCGCCCAGGTACTGCATGCGGGCCACCACTTCCTGGCCGGTGTAACAGCCTTTCTTGAAACTCACCCCGCCCAGCAGGTGCAGGTTCAGCATCTGCGGGATAAACATTTCACTGGTGGCGGCGTGGAGTTGCGGGATTCCTGCCGCCACCTGTTCCGCCACCCAGTGGCAGTAACCTGCCGCTTCGGCGACCGTGGCCAGTTTTTCCCAGAGGGCCCCTGCAGACTCACCGGGAACCTCCAGCGCCAGCTGGTGCTCATTCAGGGCACAGGCGAGGATTGTGGTGTCGTCCAGCTGGCAGTGCGCGGCTTCACCGGGTGCCAGTTGCGGGACCTGCAGCAACTCCGCAGCCTGCCTGATGGCGCCCTTGCCCTGCAGGCCCAGCCAGCGCCGGGATTCCCCGGCCTCGGCCAGTTCGGTCTTGAAAAAGACCGCGTACTTGGCCATGGCGTCCCGGCCGATTGGGGCCAGGTCCCGGGGCAGCAGCAGGGTAAAGTCTTCCTGCGAGTGCTTGATGGCGCGGAAGGCGCTGATCATGCGCCCCTTGGGATTACAGTGGGCACCCAGGGTACTGTGGTTATCGGGCAGGTTGACCAGGTCGCAGGTAAGCTGGCCCTGCAGGAATTTCTGGCTGTCGGGGCCGGTGACGGTGACCGACCCCAGGGGGCTCAGGTCCACCAGGTGCAGGTCCGCCGGGGTATCGGGGAAGTGCGCCTTGTTGCCCTCCCACACGGCGCCCCGTGCGCTGAGGTATTCCTGCCACTGTGCCTGGTCCATGGTGAGTCCCTGTACTGCTCGGTTGGTGTGTGTTGACACCACTATGTGGGGTTGGCGGGGTGGATTTCAACCGGGAGCGCAGGGTCCCGGCGTGGCCGGGGCTACTGTTCGGGCGCCCGCTACGGGTATACTGCCGCAAATTCTCTGGTTGGAATGAAGTATGGATCGCAACCGCCTGTTTTGGGCCAGCCGCCGCGGTATGCTGGAGCTGGACCTGGTACTGCTGCCGTTTCTGGAAAACGTCTACGACACCCTCGACGAGGCTGACAAGCAGCGTTATGTAAAGCTGCTGGACAGCGAGGACCAGGACCTGTTTGCCTGGTTCCTGCGCCGCGAGGATCCGGAGGATCCGGAGTTGCTGCATATTGTGCAGATTATCCGTGACAACACCGGCCTGCAGGAATAGCCCGCACTCCCCCGTCCCCGAGCGCCACGCGCGGTTATCCTGCAGCGTGGCGCCCTCCCGTATTCTTACCTTGATCCTGGCGGCGGCCCTGCTGCAGGGGCTGCTCTTGTTGTGGCTGGCGCCATTGCCCTGGTATATCGCCCTGGCCCTGGTAGTGCCGGTATTGGCCTACGCCATCCTGGAATGGCACCGCATCGTGTCCACCAGCGGAGTCATCAGTACCCGCGAGCGGCGCTGGTTCTGGCGTCCCGATGGTGCTGAGGGTGGTGAAATCTTCCTGCACGGTGAGCTGGTGCTGTGGTCCTGGGTGGTAGTGGTGAACAGCCGCGACCCGCGCGGGCGCCGCCTGCGGCTGGTGCTGGCCCGCGACAGTATGAGCGCGGATGACTGGCGGCGCCTGCGGGCGGCACTGCAGTACTCCCGTTGAAACTGGCGGTTTGCGGGCGGGGGCGCGCCCGCCACTTACACAAACTGCCGCTGGTCGGCGAAATTCTCCGGCACCAGGATGGTATCCATGGCCAGTTCACGCAGGCGCGGGTAGTCCACTGAATAGTGCAGCCCGCGGCTCTCGCGGCGGTCCAGTGCTGAGCGGATGATCAGCTCGGCCACCACTGCCAGGTTACGCAGCTCGATCAGGTCGCTGGTAATACGGTAGTTGGCGTAGAACTCACGGATTTCCTGCTGCAGCAGCCTTACCCGGTGTTCCGCTCGCAACAGGCGTTTGCGGGTGCGCACGATGCCCACGTAGTCCCACATAAAGCGGCGTAATTCATCCCAGTTGTGGGAGATAACCACATCCTCATCCGAGTCGGTGACCCGGGAGGCGTCCCAGGGCGCCGCCTCCCGGGGCGGCGTTACGCGGTCCAGGTGCGCATCGATATGCAGTGCCGCGGCGCGTCCGTATACCAGGCACTCCAGCAGGGAATTGCTGGCCAGGCGGTTGGCGCCGTGCAGGCCGGTAAAGGTGGTTTCGCCGATGGCATAGAGCTGGTCCAGGTCGGTGCGGCCGTGTTCGTCCACGATCACACCGCCGCAGGTATAGTGGGCTGCGGGGACCACCGGGATCGGTTCCCTGGTGATATCAATGCCGTACTGCAGGCAATTGCTGTAAACAGTGGGGAAATGCCCGCGGATAAAGTCGGCGTCCTTGTGGGAGATATCCAGGTAGAGGCAGTCGGCACCCAGGCGCTTCATTTCGTGGTCGATGGCGCGGGCGACGATGTCCCGGGGCGCCAGTTCGCCGCGCTTGTCGAAGCGGTGCATAAAGCGCTGGCCGTCGGGCAGTTTCAGTTGCGCACCCTCGCCGCGCAGGGCTTCCGTCACCAACGAGGCCTTGGCCCTGGGGTGATACAGGCAGGTGGGGTGGAACTGGTTGAATTCCATGTTGGCGACGCGGCAACCGGCGCGCCAGGCCATGGCAATGCCGTCCCCGCTGGCGCCGTCGGGGTTGCTGGTGTAGAGGTAAGCCTTGCTGGCGCCGCCCGTGGCCAGCACCACGGCGCGAGCCTGGAACAGTTCCACTTCCTCGGTTTCGCGGTCCAGTACGTAGGCGCCGGCGCAGCGGAAGCGGCCCTTGGCGGCATCGGGCTGGCGGATCAGGTCCAGCGCGACGTGCTGCTCGAAACAGTCGATGTTGGCGGCTGCACGCACCCGCTCGATCAGGGTGCTGTGCACCGCCCGGCCGGTGGCATCGGCACTGTGGATGATGCGCCGGTGGCTGTGGCCACCCTCCTTGGTGAGGTGGTAATCCTGGTCCTCGCGGGTGAAGTCGACCCCCTGGTCAATCAGCCACTGGATCGCTGCGGCGCCGTTTTCCACTGTGTGGCGCACCGCATCCGGGTGGCAGAGGCCGGCGCCCGCATCTAAGGTATCAGCGATATGGGACTCCACCGAGTCGGCGCTGTCGAGCACCGCGGCGATGCCGCCCTGCGCGAACCAGGTGGAGCCGTCCCGCAGTCGCTGCTTGGATAGCAGCGCCACCCGGTAACGGGCCGACAGGTGCAGCGCCAGGGTCAGCCCGGCAGCACCGCTGCCAATGACCAGGACGTCGTAATTTGCCTTTGCACTCATAATTTTCATTGTCCAGTGGGGTCGCGTAGTATAGCGCCAACTTTCAATTCGTCGATTTGGCCCGGAACTTATGTCCTACCGCCAGTGTCTTCAACATCACAGAATAAATACCTGCGTTGCCAGCTCCAGACCCATCTGGGAGGCCGCACGCGGTGTGGCTGTATTTGGGAGTAGGGGATGACAGCGCAACAGGCGTCACCAAGTGACCGCCAGCTGGTAGAGCGGGTGCAGAAGGGCGACAAGCGCGCCTTCGACCTGCTGGTGTTGAAATACCAGCACAAGATCGTTGCCGTGGTGAGCCGTTTCATCAAGGATCACAGCGAGGTTCAGGACGTGGTGCAGGAGGCTTTTATCAAGGCCTACCGTGCACTGGCCAATTTCCGTGGGGAAAGTGCCTTCTATACCTGGATGTATCGCATCGCGATCAATACGGCCAAGAATCACCTGGTGTCCCGCGGGCGTCGCCCGCCGTCCTCAGACGTGGACCTGGAAGATGCGGAGTTTTATTCCGGGGCCGACATGCTGCGGGACAATGAGACACCGGAAAACCAGTTGTTCCGCGACCAGCTCGAGCAGGCCGTGCACCAGGCGATCCAGGCACTTCCTGAAGACCTGCGCTCGGCCGTGACGCTGCGCGAGATGGAGGGCCTGAGCTACGAGGATATCGCCGAGGTCATGGGTTGCCCCGTGGGTACCGTGCGCTCGCGCATCTTCCGCGCCAGGGAGGCGATTGACCGTACGGTCAAGGCGGTAATGGCCGGTGAGCCCGAGCCCATGGGGGATCGCGGCTAGGTCCCGCAGGACCGGGACGCTGGAGAATTTTTGCTGCGGTGGTGAAACAATTCCCCGCCCGGCATGTCTGAGAGAATGACCGGCAAGTGGTATCTGCTGGAACTGGCAATTTTGCCGTGGCGCGGGTCTCTGCGCCGGTTCATCAATTGTTTTAGAGAGGGGTTGCCCGTATGTCCCACGGGAGTCATCAGGATCGGCTGAATGAATCGCTGTCTGCGCTGATGGATGGCGAGGCCACGGAGCTGGAGCTGCAGCGCCTGCTGAAGCACGGCGGCGCCGAGGGTGAGCTGGCCGAGCGCTGGTCCCGCTACCAGTTGGCGGCCAGTGTGATGCGGCGCGAGCAGGTGTCACCGGCAATACCGGGACTCGCAGCCGGCATTTCCGCGGCGATTGAAGCTGAGGCACCCCTGGATGTGCAGGCCGGGGAGAGTCCTTCGGCTGCCAACGACGGTACCCGTTCCCCCTGGATGCGGACCCTGTCCCGCGGTGCTGTCGCCGCCACTGTGGCTTTCGCAGCCATCCTGGGGGTGCAGCAGCTGTCGCAGCCCCAGCCCGGGGTGTCAGGTAATGAAACTGGTGCCCCACAGCTGGCAGCCGAGCCGGCGCGACCGGTGCAGCAGCCGGTCCAGCAGTCGGCACCGCAGCCCAGTGGTTTCTACGTGCCCGCACCGACAACCCGCTCGGTCAGCACTGCCGGCCCGCGCCTGGTGCCCGAACGGCAATCGGGTGTCCCGGTGCAGGGCGTGATCCAGCAGGCGCCGCCCGCGGAGCTGATTCGTCACCTGAACCGGGTGATGATCCAGCATTCACAGCAGGCGGGCCATGTCAGCACCCAGGGCATGGTGCCGTTTGCGCGCGCCACCTACGGAGAGCAGGACGGACAGTGACCGAATCGCTATTTATCCCGCACTACAAAGCCAACAGCATGCTGTTGGCTTTGCTGTTGATGGCCCCGGCAGTTTTCGCGCAGCAGCCCGTGCCTGCAGAACCGGCGGACAATCCCACCGGTGCGCAGCAGCCGCAGGCGGTGGTGCCACCAACCGGGCAGGAGCCCCCGGCGCAGGCCGACAGCATCGATTACTGGCTGGGCAAGCTCTCCGATGCAGTGAGCAACCTGGAATACAGTGGCCTGGTGACGTTTGAGCACCAGGGCCTGCTGGAAACATTGCAGGTCTT
This sequence comes from Microbulbifer zhoushanensis, assembly GCF_021729055.1. Classification (NCBI taxonomy): domain Bacteria; kingdom Pseudomonadati; phylum Pseudomonadota; class Gammaproteobacteria; order Cellvibrionales; family Microbulbiferaceae; genus Microbulbifer; species Microbulbifer zhoushanensis. The sequence continues at coordinate 315,293 of NZ_JAJSAO010000005.1, read as the reverse complement.
CCACGCCGTTCGCGATGGCGAGCAGGTGGAGCGGGTCCGCTACCTGAGCGGCGAACCCAGGGAACTGATCAGTCACGGCACCACATCTGCCTGTAACCGGGTGGTGAGCCCGTTTGGACGGGCCAGCCAGTGGACCTCTATCGACGGCCAGCGGGCGGGCAGTTACCACTTTGTCCTGCGCGGCGGCGAGCGTATTGCCGATCGCGATACGGTTGTGATCGAGGCGCGTCCGCGCGACCAGCACCGCCTCGGGGTATTGCTCAATCTCGACCGGGAAACCGGCCTGCCGCTCAAGTCCATGCTTGTGGGCGCCCAGGGCAAGGTACTGGAGCGCTACCAGTTTGTGCAGCTGGACCTGTCCCCGATCAGCGACGCCAACCTGCAGCCCGGATCCCCCAATACGCGACGCATAGATAATCGCCATGCGTGTGAATCCGCCCAGACCCGCTGGCAGCTGGGCTGGCTGCCCGACGGCTACCAGCGGGTGGCGGTGCGCACCCTGGCCGATGGCGACATGCTGGTATTCAGCGATGGCCTGAGCGTGTTCACGGTATTTGTGCAGCGCCTGGGCCCGGAACTGGAGTACAAGGGGCGGGCAATCCGCGGGGCCACTGTGGCCTATATGGACCGCGTCGAGGTGGACGGCACCAATTACACCGTTACCGTTGTCGGTGAGATCCCCGATGCCACCGCGCAGCGCCTGGCGCGCTCCGTGGCGATGGAAGCGGGCTCCTGAGAGCATGCACGAAGAGCGTGGCCGCGTGGTGGCAATCGAATCCGGCGCTATCTGGGTGGAGACCATCCAGCGCAGTGCCTGCGGCGGCTGCGCAGCCAGGTCCGGCTGCGGTACCGGTGCGCTGGGTGACTACCTGTCCAAATCCACCCGTATCAGGGTGGCGCTGAACAGCTGGGACCAGGACCGCATCTCCCTCAACGACACCGCGGTCATCGGCATTCCAGAGCGCGCCCTGAGTACCGGTGCGCTGGTTGTGTACCTGGTGCCCCTCGTTGCGCTGATGCTGGCGGCGATGCTGGGCGAGGCGCTCGGCGGGGAAATCGGTGCCATCAGTGGTGCCGTGGCGGGCCTGCTGGCCGGGGCCGGCGTGGTGCGCTGGTACAGCCGCCGCCATGCTTCCAATCCCTTCTATGCCCCGGTGCTGTTGCGGCTCGAGTCCGCGAGTCCGTCCCACCCCTCTCCCGCCTGACCGCGCAGGCTGTCCCCGAACTAAACTCTTAGGGTCTGACGTTTCGGGAAACCCTTATGCATGCCCGTTGTTATGCCGAGCAGTGGCCCCTGCGCACATCCTTTGTGATCTCCCGTGGTGCGCGAACCGAGGCAGCGGTCGTGGTGGTGGAAGTATCGGACGGCTCGGTCACCGGTGTCGGCGAGTGCACGCCTTATCCCCGCTACGGCGAGAGTGTCGAGACGGTGCTGGCCCAGGTGCGGTCGATACTGCCGGCGGTGGAGGACGGGCTGGACCGCGTTGCGTTGCAGGCACAGATGCCCGCCGGCGCCGCCCGCAATGCAGTGGATTGTGCCCTGATGGACTGGGAGCGCCGTCGCGACCAGGCCGGCCGGCACGGTCCCGGGTCGCTGGCCACCGTCCAGACCCTGGTTATAGATACGCCGCGGGCCATGGCAGAGGCTGCGGCGGAGCAGGCGGCCCGAGGGGTGGAAACCCTCAAGCTCAAGCTGGATGACAGCAGCGTGGAGGCCCGGGTGCGCGCAGTGCGGGCCGCGGCACCGGAGACCCAACTGGTGATCGATGCCAATGAATCCTGGCAGCGCGCGACGCTGGTGGAGCGCTGCCAGATGCTTGCCGGTCTCGGGGTGGCCATGCTGGAGCAGCCGCTGCCCGCCGATGATGACAGCTTCCTGTCCTCTTTCCCCCATCCCCTGCCGATCTGCGCCGACGAGAGCTGCCACACCCGCGAAGACTTGCCCCGGCTGCAGGGGCTCTACGAAATGGTCAATATCAAGCTGGACAAGACCGGCGGTATCACTGAGGCACTGGCCCTGGCGGATGAGGCCAGGGCGCAGGGGTTTGCCCTGATGCTGGGCTGCATGCTGTGCACATCCAGGGCCATACGCGCCGCCTGGCCACTGGGCGAGCTGGTGAAGTTGCGCGACCTGGACGGTCCCACCTGGCTGGCGCGGGATGTGCAACCGCCGCTGCGCTTTGAAGCGGGGCGTGTCTACTGGTAATAAGGCAACCTGGTAGCGAGTACTGACACCAGCACCGCGGCTCAGCGCGTGATCAGGTCGATCAGGGCCTGCAGGTAATCCTCACTGGCGGCGTCGGCCGAAACCGGCGGGAATTCCACGGTAATGCAGGGCAGGTCCCGTTCGGCACACCAGGTGCCGAAGGAGCCGGGGGTCAGGTAGCCCACATCGGCCACCAGGGGCAGGCGCAGGGCGCTGGCCAGCCACTGTCCCAGGGTGCTGGAGGCCGGGTCCTCGACACAGGCCAGCGGTTCGTGAATGGTCACTAGCCAGGAGGGTTGCAGCCGGTCGATCAACTCGCACAGGGCGCGGGTTTCGGGCTCCGAACCGGCGCTGTCGCCGGTGCTGAGGAGCACGTCGCGCTCGTCCGCGGCACTGTTCCAGCGGTAGACCGTGTCCTCTGCCTGCCAGTTGCTGGTGGCGAAATTGCGATTCAGGTCCACTCCTGCAGCATTGCAGCGCTGGCCCAGCTGGCAGCCATCGGGGTTGACCGCGAGGATCACGTGGTGCCGCAGCGCCGCAGCGGGGATGGCGCGCAGGGCGCAGGACAGGGCCACCACCGCGGCGACTTCGTCACCGTGGGTGCCCGCCATCACCATGCCTGGCCGGTCAGCGCCCTCCGGGACCTGGGCCGGGAAATACAGCAGGGGGCTGCCCAGGCGGGATTCGCCATAGGCCTGGCGGGGATGGTCGAACTTGCCGCGCTGGGTGCGGGGGCGTAAATTGATCATTCTTTACACTGATTTACAGTCGGCGCCAGAACTTTAGGCGTAGGCTTGCCACTAACACTGTAAGCCGGACCCGTTGAATACCGACTTCCCTGACCCTATCTAGGGCTGGGACGGTACCCGGGACGAACAGACAGTCATTGTTTTCATATTAGAAGGGATAACTAGGGGTAACAAACCGATGGTTAAACGCTGTACGCAGTTCCTTTTCATCCTTAGCCTGATGATCTCGACAGCCGCATGTGCGCGCGGCTTGCCGGATCTGACCGACCTGATCGAGAAAAACTCCCCGGCGGTGGTGAAAATCAACACCATGGAGACCACCCGCCAGGCCAGCCGCGGGGGCCCGCCGCAGTACCGGCAGGATATCCCGGATATCTTCCGTCACCTGCTGGAGCCACGCCGCCGCGAGCAGCGCCCGGTGGCCAGCATGGGCTCCGGCTTCATCATTTCGGAAGATGGCTACGTGGTCACCAACAACCACGTGGTTGACGGCGCCGACCAGGTCCTGGTGACCCTCACCGACCGGCGCGAGTTTGAGGCACAGGTGATCGGCACCGACCCGAGTTCCGACCTGGCACTGCTGAAAGTGGATGCCGATGACCTGCCGGCTATCAGCTGGGGGGAATCCGAGGACCTGAAAGTGGGTGAGTGGGTGGTTGCGATCGGCTCGCCGTTCGGCCTCGACTACTCGGCCAGCGCCGGGATCGTCAGCGCCATGGGGCGCAGCATCCCCAATGAGAGCCGCGAGAACTATGTACCGTTTATCCAGACCGATGTGGCCATTAACCCCGGTAACTCCGGTGGCCCGCTGTTCAACCTGAAGGGCGAGGTAGTGGGCATTAACTCGCAGATTTATACCCGCAGTGGTGGCTCTATCGGCCTGTCCTTTGCAATCCCGGCAGACCTGGCCCGCGATGTGGTCGCCCAGCTGAAAGATAAGGGGCGCGTGGACCGCGGCTGGCTGGGCGTGGGCATCCAGGATGTGGACCGCAACATGGCCCAGGCAATGGGGCTGCGCCGTCCCAGCGGCGCCCTGGTGGCACAGGTTGAGGCTGGTGCCCCGGCTGCTGAAGCCGGCATTATGGCCGGTGACATCATTACCCACTTCGACGGCGAGCGTATCGATGTCTCCGGTGACCTGCCGCACGTGGTTGGCCAGACCCGCCCGGGCGAGGAGGTAACCGTCGAGCTGATGCGCAAAGGCAAGGTCAAGCGCCTGGGCGTGGTGGTCGGCGCTCTCGAGGGTGACGACCAGCAGCGCCAGCAGGCTGCGGTCAGCCCCAGTACCGATGCCGGCGGCCGCCTGGGGTTGATGGTTGACGAGATTCCCGACGCGCTGAAGCAGCGCCTGGGGGTTGAGTCCGGGGTGATGGTGAAAGAGGTTGTTCCGGGCAAGGCCGGGGCCAAGGCGGGACTGCGCAGCGGCGATATCATCGCCCAGCTGGGCTTCGACGAGGTCAATGACCTGGACGATTACCGCCGCGTGGTCAAGGACCTGCCGGGTGACGAGTTGCTGCCGATTCGCTTTTTCCGCGGCGGGCAGCCCACTTTCCGCACCATCCAGATCGAAGAGGACTGACCCGCGCGGGGTCCCGGGGCCGGCGGGTTGCAGGGCCCGGTATTGCTGCCGGGACCCGGTCCCGGCGGGCGCCTGCGGGCCCCGTGTGAATAGCACTGCCCAGTAGCCACTGCCATCTGGTAGACTTGCGCCATCTCTCTGGCGAGGTCGCCAGATAACATTCTGATTTTCAAAGGGTTTCTAATCCGCAGTGGCAACAGATCTCTCCCATATCCGCAACTTCTCCATCATTGCGCACATCGACCACGGTAAATCCACCCTGGCAGACCGTTTTATCCAGGTCTGCGGAGGGCTGAGCGACCGGGAAATGGCCCAGCAGGTGCTCGACAGCATGGATCTGGAGCGGGAGCGCGGTATCACCATCAAGGCCCAGAGCGTGACCCTGGATTACACCGCGCGCGACGGCAAGACCTACCAGCTCAACTTCATCGACACGCCCGGCCACGTGGACTTCTCGTACGAGGTATCGCGCTCCCTGGCGGCCTGTGAGGGTGCGCTGCTGGTAGTGGACGCGGCCCAGGGGGTTGAAGCCCAGTCCGTGGCCAACTGCTATACCGCCATCGAGCAGGGGCTCGAGGTGATCCCGGTACTGAACAAGATGGACCTGCCGCAGGCCGACCCGGACAAGGTGGCGGAGGAAATCGAGGACATTATCGGGATCGATGCCACCGAAGCCACCCGTTGCAGCGCCAAGTCCGGCCTGGGGGTGGAAGAGGTGCTGGAGGACCTGGTGCGGCTGGTGCCGCCGCCGGAGGGCAATGTGGATGCACCCCTGCAGGCACTGATTATCGACTCCTGGTTCGATGCCTACCTGGGTGTGGTCTCCCTGGTGCGGGTGGTGCAGGGCACCCTGAAAACCAAGGAAAAAATTGTTACCAAGTCTATCGGCCGCGCACACGTGGTCGACAGTGTGGGGATTTTTACCCCCAAGCGGAAAGAGACCGGCGTGCTGCGCGCCGGCGAAGTGGGCTTTGTGGTCGCCGGTATCAAGGACATCCACGGCGCGCCGGTGGGGGACACCCTCACCCATGCCAAGGAAGCCGACGATGTGAATATGCTGCCCGGCTTCCAGAAGGTGAAACCGCAGGTATACTCCGGCCTGTTCCCGGTCAGCTCTGACGATTATGAGGCTTTCCGGGATGCACTGGACAAGCTCTCCCTGAACGACGCCTCCCTGTTCTACGAGCCGGAGACCTCCGATGCCCTCGGGTTCGGTTTCCGCTGTGGTTTCCTGGGCATGCTGCACATGGAAATCATCCAGGAGCGCCTGGAGCGTGAGTACGACCTGGACCTGATCACCACCGCACCCACCGTGGTCTATGAGGTGGAGTTGACCGACGGGGAGGTGATCACCGTGGATAACCCGTCCCGCCTCCCCGAGGTGGGCAATATCGAGGAAATGCGTGAGCCTATCGTCGAGGCCAATATCCTGGTGCCACAGGAGCACCTGGGCAACGTTATTACCCTGTGTGTGGAAAAGCGCGGTGTCCAGAGGGATATGCAGTACGTGGGCAGCCAGGTGTCGCTGCGCTACGAGCTGCCGATGAGCGAAGTGGTAATGGACTTCTTTGACCGGCTGAAATCGGTCAGCCGTGGCTTCGCCTCACTCGATTACAGTTTTGTGCGCTTCGACCCGGCAAAGCTGGTGCGGCTGGATATCCTGATCAACGGTGACCGGGTCGATGCGCTGGCGCTGATTGTGCACCGTGATACCGCGCAGCAGAAAGGGCGCGCGATGGCGGAAAAAATGAAGGAACTGATCCCGCGGCAGATGTTTGACGTGGCGATCCAGGCTGCGATCGGGGGGCAGGTGATAGCCCGCACCACGGTCAAGGCCCTGCGCAAGAACGTGACCGCCAAGTGTTACGGCGGCGACGTATCGCGCAAGAAGAAACTGCTGGAGAAACAGAAGGCGGGCAAGCGCCGGATGAAACAGCTCGGGCGTGTCGAGGTGCCGCAGGAGGCCTTCCTGGCGGTTCTGAAAGTGGATCAGTGAGTGGTGGCTGCGGACTGCCATGCCCGGCAGGACCACACGGACTATTGATCGCGTTGGTATAGATCTCTGAGAGCAATATGGACATCAATTTCCCCCTGATCCTGTTGTGGCTGGTAGTGGGCAGTGGCCTGATCTGGCTGGTGGACAGCCTGTTTTTTGCCCGGCGGCGGCGCGAGCTTGCGGCAGCCGGGGTCGATTCAACGCAGGCGCAGCCCGGCAGGCAGGTGGCGCCGGGCGAGGTGCGCGAGCCGGTGCTGGTGGAGTATGCGAAGTCATTCTTCCCGGTGCTGGCGCTGGTGTTTGTATTGCGCTCCTTTATCGTCGAGCCGTTCCAGATCCCCTCCGCATCCATGGTGCCCACCCTGCAGGTGGGCGACTTTATCCTGGTGAACAAATACGCCTACGGACTGCGCCTGCCGGTTTCCCGCACCAAGGTAGTGGACATTGGTGAGCCGGAACGCGGGGATGTGATGGTGTTCTTTCCGCCGCACATGAATGAGACGTATTTTATCAAGCGTGTGATCGGCCTTCCGGGAGACCGGATCCGGGTTGAGGGTAACATGCTGTATATCAATGGTGAGCCGGCACCGCAGGAACTGATCCAGGCGATCCCCCCGGGCGATCCGCAGATGGAGGTCCTGTGGGAGGAGATCTATGGCCGCCGTCACCTGATGGCCAAGAGCGTCTATCCCAGCCGCTTCGCCAATATCCCCGAGGTGGTGGTGCCCGACGGGCATTATTTCATGATGGGCGACAACCGGGACAACAGCCTGGACAGCCGCGAGTGGGGCTTTGTGCCCGAGCAGGATATCGTCGGCAAGGCTTTTGCGATCTGGATGCACTGGGACAGCCTGTTAAGCGTGCCCAGCTTCAAGCGCGTGGGTACCATCGAGTGACAACCTTCGATTTTCATTGAGCATCGACAATAAAAAGACAGAGGATAGCTTTATGGGTGGGCAAATCAGAGCTTCACTGCAGCGCCAGCGCGGCATGAGTTACTGGGGCATCATACTTGTTGTGGCCGGGCTGGGTTTTGTCCTGACCTGTGTCTCCAAGATGGGGCCTGGCTATATCGACGCCTATTATGTTGACCAGGGCCTCAAGAAGCTGGCGGAGCAGGATAACCTGCGCGACATGACACGCTCGGAGATCAAGAAGGAACTCGACAAATTCTTCCTGATCAACAACGTCCGCGGCCAGCCGACCGAATCGGTCAAGATTATCCGCGGTGCGGACAGCATGCTGGTCAGTGTCGACTACGAGGTGCGCCAGCCACTGATGTACAACGTCGATGTGGTTCTGCGTTTCAACAAGCAGCTGAATACCGCCAAGGCGGAGCTGTGCTGCGAGCCACTGGTAGATCTGGAGCAATTCCGCCAACGTGACTGATATTGCACTGGAGCGCCTCTGCCGCAGGCTGGGTCATCACTTCGAACGTCCCGAACTGCTCGAGCTGGCGCTTACCCATCGCTCCCATGGCAGCCGCAACAATGAGCGGCTGGAGTTCCTGGGCGATTCCATTCTTGGCTTCACCATCGGTGCGGCACTCTTCGAGCAGTTCCCGGCCGGCCGCGAGGGCCAGCTTACACGCCTGCGCGCACAACTGGTCAGCGGTGAGATGCTGGCAAAGCTGGCGCGCGAAATGGAACTGGGTGAGTGCCTGCGCCTGGGCGAGGGAGAGATGAAAAGTGGCGGCCACCGGCGCGCCTCGATACTCGCCGATGCGGTCGAGGCCCTGATCGGTGCGATCTACCTGGATGCGGGGCTGGAGGCGGCGCGCGCGCGGGTGCTCGACTGGTATTCCACCCGTTTGCAGGGGCTTTCCCTGGAAACCGCCAAGGATCCCAAGACCCGCCTGCAGGAGTGGCTGCAGGCGCGCCAGCGGCCGCTGCCCGAGTACCGGGTGGTGGATGTGGCCGGCGCCGAGCACGCGCAGCGATTCGTGATAGAGTGCAAGGTGGAAGGGCTGGCGGATGCGGTCAGGGCCGAGGCAAGCAGCCGCCGGGCCGCCGAGAAAGCCGCCGCCGCCGAGGCCTTCCGGCTACTGACCGGTGCGAGCTGAGCCTGCCTGGCGAATTCTGTTACAGTGCCTCCATCCCTCACCCGATCCCCATGCTGGCGATCCCCGGAACGGGCATTGTGCACCCGGCACCAGATACACCCTACAATCAAGTGGAGCGAGCATTGATGCGCGTCCCGCACCCGGAGGTTTTCCTTGAGCGATTCTAACCAGCAGCAGGCCCGCCGTTGCGGCTATGTTGCCATTGTCGGCCGACCCAATGTCGGCAAGTCCACCCTGCTCAACCACATGCTGGGGCAGAAGCTGGCCATTACCTCGCGCAAGCCCCAGACCACCCGCCACAATATGCTCGGTATCAAGACCGAGGGCGATTACCAGATCGTGTTTGTCGATACCCCGGGCCTGCATGGCGAGGCGGACAAGGCCATCAACCGCTATATGAATCGCGCCGCGAGCAGTGCTGCCCGGGATGTGGATGTAGTGGTATTCGTGGTTGAGCGAACCCGCTGGACCGAGGGCGACCAGCTGGTGGCGGACAAGCTGCGGGGGCTCAAGAGCCCGCTGGTAATCGCGGTAAACAAGGTCGACCAGCTGGACAATAAGGGCGACCTGCTGCCACAGCTGCAGGCGCTGGCAGAACAGCACCCGCAGGCCGAGATCGTACCCATCTCCGCGCTGCGCGGGGTCAACCTGGATGCGCTTGAGGAAGTGATCGTCCGGCACCTGCCCGAGGGCGAGCACTACTTCCCCGAGGAGCAGATCACTGACCGAAGCTCCCGCTTCCTCGCCGCAGAGATTGTGCGGGAAAAAGTAATGCGCCAACTGGGGGCGGAGATCCCCTACCAGGTCACCGTCGAGGTGGAAGAGTTTGCCCAGGACGGCAGTGTCCTGCACATCAGCGCGGCGATCCTGGTGGAGCGTAGCGGCCAGAAACGGATCCTGATCGGCAACAAGGGTGAACGCATCAAGCAGATCGGCAGCCAGGCCCGCCAGGATATGGAGCGCCTGTTCGACAGCAAAGTGATGCTGAATCTCTGGGTCAAGGTCAAGTCCGGCTGGTCGGACGATGAGCGCGCCCTGCGCAGCCTCGGCTATCGCGACGACTAAATCCCGGATTGTTGCTCGTGTCAGTTGTCGCTGGAACCGGACGAGAGGATGTGGCGGAGCAATCCGGCGGCCGGCAACCGACTGAGCACCGGGCGTCGTGCAGGTGCGGCCAGCTGCGACTGGCTGCCCATGGCAATCCCGTCAGGGGATCCATCTGCCATTGCCAGGCCTGCCAGCGCCGTGCCGGCAGTGTCTTCGGCGTGCGGGCGCGCTTCCCCGCCGAAGCTGTTGAACTGCACGGTGAATGGCGCGAGTACCGGCGCACCGCCGACAGTGGCAATTGCCTGGCATTTCGTTTTTGTCCCGCCAGAGGGGCAAGCCTGTTCCTGGTCCTGGATATCGAGCCGGGGGCTCATAGGGTTTCCGGTGGGAGCGTTTACGGACCCCGGCTTGCCTGAGCCGACCGCTTCAATCTATGAATCAAGTTGCCATTCATGGGTAAAATTGCCGGATAATATCGAGCATCGTCCCTGAGGCATTAGCCCGGTGCAGCCAGGCTATTCACTACAGAAACTTCCATGTCCCATCGGCAACCACCGCAACCGGCCTATATCCTGCACTCGCGGGCCTATCGCGATACCAGCCTGATCCTGGAATTGCTGACCCCGGATGAGGGGCGGATCAGCTGTGTCGCCCGCGGAGCGCGCCGTGACAAGCAGCGCCGCCAGCAGTCATTGCAGCCGTTCGCCCCGCTGTTGGTGTCGCTGCTGGGTCGCGGTAGCCTGAAAACCCTGGGCCAGGTGGAGAGTGCCGGTGTTGCCACCTGGCTGCGGGGCCGGGCTGTTTATGCCGGCCTGTACGCCAATGAGTTGCTGGTCAGGACGCTGGCGGAGGGAGAAGCCCAATACGCGGTGTTTGCCTGTTACCAGTCGCTGTTGCAGGAGCTGGCGCAGTTGGCGGGTGATACCGCCGGCGCACTGGAGCCGCCGTTGCGCCGGTTTGAATTGCAGCTGCTGCGGGAACTGGGCCAGTGTCCACAACTGGGCTACTGTGCCCACAGTCAGGGGCCGGTCAGTGCGGAAGGGGTTTACCGACTGGAGCCGGAGCACGGCTTCGTGCCGGTGTTCCGTTCGGCCACCGGTGCGAGGTCCGTCGATGAATTCAGCGGCGTTGAGCTGCTGGCGCTGGAGTGCGCTGCGGCGGGCCAGGCGATCGACCCGGCCATGCTGGCCGTAGCCAAGCGCCTGACCCGCCTGTTGTTACAGCCACTTCTGGGCGCCCGGCCGTTGCAGAGCCGCGAGCTGTTTCGCCAGGTCTATGGTGAGCGCTGAACCGTCACCCGGCCTGTGCCCGGCGTAAGTCAGGCGTTGGCCGTCAGGCCGAACAGTGCGTCCAGGTCCTGCTCAGAGGCCCATTCCCGCAACGCGCGGATCTCGCGGGCCACCGCTTCCACTTTCTGGTCGTCGATATCGGCATCATTGCGGTTCTGCAACGGGCGCAGGTGGTCCTGCAGGGCACCGGTGGCCTCCCGCAGGCGCGGGACCCCGCAGTAGCAGCAGCCACCGTGGAGCCGGTGTACCAGCTCAAACAGGTCGCGGTGATTGTCTGCGGCACGGCAGCGGTTGAGTTCCTGCTCGTCGGCGATCAGTCCCTTGACCAGCATCTGCAACATATCCCGGGCCAGGGTGGCGTCGTTGTTACTGAGCGACAGGCTCTCGGATATATCCACCAGGCGTGGCGTGTCCGGCGCCTCCTGGTTGTCCCTGGTTGGGACAAGGATTTTCATCCAGCGCTTGATCATATTGCTTAGCTGGGCTTCGCTTACCGGCTTGCTCAGGTAGTCATCCAGGCCGGCGGAGAGCAGGCGGGCCTTTTCCTCGGCACCGGCATGGGCCGTCAGGGCGATAATCGGCACCCTGCCATCGGTTTCTGCCGCACGGATTTTCTTCGTTGCCTCGATACCGTTCATGCCCGGCATCTGGATATCCATAAAGATCATGTCGAATGTTTCATGCTCCCACAGGGATATCGCTTCCTGGCCGCTGGCCGCAACGGTCACGTCAATACCCTGGGCCCGCAGCAACTCGCCCACCAGGTGGCGATTGGCCTCGTGATCATCCACCGCCAGTACCCGGGGCGGGGATGTCCATGGCAGGGCCGGATGGGTGGTGCCAGTGGGGCGGCTACTGGGCTGGTGGGGGAGCGAGCGCCGCATGGCCCGCAGCAGGTTGTCGCGGGTCACCGGCTTGGCCAGGAATGTGAGTACGCGGGTGCGCAGCTGCTCGTAGCAGCGGCGCAGTTCCACCGGCGAGCCCTGCATGATCACCCGGCACTGGTAAGTGTCCACCAGCTGCTGGATAGTGCCGACGAAACTGCAGAAATCGTCCCCGGCGATGGCGGTATCAATGATCACTGCATCGGGCAGGGCATCGTGGTTCCACATCTGTTGCAGTGCCGGAAGCAGTGTGCCGGTGTCATCCAGCTCGATGGCTTCAACCCGCCAGAGCTGCAGCAGTTGTGATACCTGCATGCGCGTCATGCGGTTGGGGTCGGCAATCAGCACCCGCGCGCCGGGGAACTGGTCCCGTACCGGCTGGCTGCGGTTGCGTTCCAGTTGCAGCGGGATATGCACCCAGAAGGTGGCGCCCCCGCCAGCGGCCTCGTCGATACCAATGCTGCCGCGCATGCGCTCCACCAGGCTGCGGGCGATGGCCAGTCCCAGCCCATTGCTGCTGATCTGCTGCCCGGGACTCTGGGCACTGCTCTCGAGCACCTGGCGCAGCTCCCGGCGACCCTCCTCGTTGATCCGGTTACCGAGATCGGTGACGCTGATGCGCACCGTAATCTCTGCATCCTGGCCACTTTGCACACTGGCGCGCACCGGGATGTTGCCGTCTGCCGAACTGCGCACGGCATTGCCCACCAGGTTGGTGAGTACCTGCTTGATGCGCAGGGGATCGCCAATCATGGTGGGCGGTAGCTGGGCGTCGATCAGCGGTACCAGTTCGACCCGGTTCTCGTGGGCGAAGGGGGCGAGGATCTGCAGGGTTTCCTCGAGCAGCTGCCCTACGTTGAGGGGAATATGGTCCAGCACCAGGTTGCCGGACTCGATCCGGGAAAAGTCCAGGATGTCGTTGATGGTTGTCAGCAGGTTCTCGGAGGAGCGCAGGATTGTCTGCAGGTAATCCTGTTGCAACTCGTCGACCTCGGTTTTCAGCAACAGGTGGGTAAAGCCGATGATACCGTTGAGCGGGGTGCGTATTTCGTGGCTGGTATTGGCGAGGAATGTGGACTTTACGCGGCTGGCTTCCAGTGCCTTCTTGCGGGCCAGGTCCAGCTCGATATTCTGCTCCTCCATGCTGTCCAGGGACTGGCGCAGGTCCTCCATGGATTGCAGCAGGTTTGCGGTGGCGTCCTCCTGGTAGGAGGCAAAGTTGCTCGCCATCTGGTTGATCCGCTCGGCCAGCAGGTTGAGTTCGCGATTTTCCCCGGGGGCAACCCGGCGGTCCAGTTGGCCGTGGCCGATATCCTCGACCGCCTTGCCCATATGCGTCAGGTAGCGCCCCAGCCTCTCGGACAGGAAGATCGACCAGGCCAGCGCGGCCAGGGAGCACAGTATCAGTCCCAGCAGGCCGGCCAGGGCCACCTGGTAGGCACCGATGGTGAAATAGGGGCGATGCAGCTCGATGGCGATCCAGCAGGTCAGCGGTTCGGTCTTGAGGGGATGGAGTACCTGGATACTGCCGGATTTCTCCAGAATAAAGCCATCCGACTGGTCCGCCAGCTGGGTGGCCCTGAGGGGCGAGCGCGGGCGCGGGCCCGCCGACGCCAGTTCCTTCAGCCCCGTGTCCGGGTCGAGGTCGTCCCCGGAAGCGGAGTAGATGTGCACCGACCGCACCATGTCCTTCTCGAGCATCAGGGCCAGCAGGCTCTTGTGCAGCCAGTCGAGGCGCTTCTGCAGCGGCTCCCCATCGCTGAGCTCGATCAGTTCCGCCAGCTGCTCCGCGCTGGCGTGGCCGTGGCTCAGCAGGAGCTGGCGGCGATCGCTCACCTGTTGCTGGGTCAGCAGCCCACCCAGTACCAGGGCCAGGATCAGTGCGGGCCCCAGGGTCAGGCGGAAGATCAGGGCGCGCAGCGAAACCGCGCGGCTGGCGGGGTCCGGGTCTTGTACCGGAGAAGTGGGTACAGTCATAGGAAGGACATGTGTTCGGACGTTATTTTGTCCCGATTCTACTCCCCCCGGGGGCAAATCGCACCACGCCAGTTCGCACTAATTCCACGGCCGCCGGCGGGGCAGGTATATCCCCGGGCCAGGGGCAGTGAGTACCCGGAGCCGTTTCCCGCAGGCAGGCCGTAACGCCGCGTTGCGGAAAAACAGCTTCGTTCCTGCGGTCCGTGCCCGAAAACAGGTGACGCCGTGCCGCTGATTGCGTATTTGCCCTGCGAAACCAGATTTCTCACCGTTGCGCCCCTTGCCTGGTTTTCCGGCAGGGTGGCCGTTGGGTTGACCGTAAACAGGCCACCGGCCGGGCAGATTTCACCAGGGTCGCAGGTGCCGGGCCCGAAGGGTAGAATGGCGCTTCGATTTTTTGCCCGGTTGCGAGCACATTATGCATTACCCGACGATTGCCGACTGCGTGGGGAACACTCCCCTGGTGCGCCTCCAGCGCCTGCAGGGTGATACCAGCAACACGATTCTCCTCAAGCTCGAGGGCAACAATCCTGCCGGCTCGGTCAAGGACCGACCGGCCCTGTCGATGATCAGCCGGGCAGAGGCCCGTGGCCAGATCACGCCCGGCGACACCCTGATCGAGGCGACCAGTGGCAACACGGGAATTGCCCTGGCGATGGCGGCGGCGATCAAGGGCTACCGCATGATCCTGATCATGCCCGAGAGCGCCACCGAGGAGCGCAAGGCGGGAATGACGGCATACGGTGCGGAGCTGGTCCAGGTCAGTGCCGAAGAGGGTATGGAAGGGGCGCGAGACCTGGCACTGCGTATGCAGGCCGAGGGGCGGGGGCTGGTACTGAACCAGTTTGCCAATGATGATAACCCCCGCGCGCACTATGAGGGCACCGGCCCAGAGATCTGGCGCCAGACCGGCGGCGAGATTACCCACTTCGTTTCCTCCATGGGGACCACTGGCACCATCATGGGCTGTGGCCGCTACCTCAAGGAACAGAATCCGGCGGTACAGATTGTGGGCCTGCAGCCCACCGAGGGTTCCAGTATCCCCGGGATCCGCCGCTGGCCGCAGGAATACCTGCCCAGTATTTTTGTGCCCGAAGAGGTGGACCGCGTGGTGGATATGGACCAGCGCGAGGCCGAGGAAATGGCGCGCAAGCTGGCGCGGGTCGAGGGGATTTTCGCCGGGGTGTCTTCCGGCGGTGCTGTGGCGGCAGCCCTGCGGCTCTCCGCGGAAGTGGAGAATGCCACCATCGTCGCCATTGTATGCGACCGGGGTGACCGCTATCTCTCCTCGGGGCTGTTCAGCCAGCCGCAAGCCGGCAATTGATTCGGGAAGTATTCAAGTCCGATGGTACAAGTCAGAAAACATCACTCTTTCGGCGCGAGTGGCGAACTGGACCTGGAGTCCTGGTTGCGCCATATCCAGACCCTCGCCAATCTCGATGGCGGCGCCCTGGTTACCCTGCGTCGCGCGGCGGAGCTGAGCAGCGATGCCGAGCAACAGGCCATTGCGGCGGAGAATATCTGGGCCGAGGGGGCCAGCAGCTACCTGACCGGCCTGGAAATGGCCGAGATCCTCGCAGACCTGCAGGTGGACGGCGAAGCGCTCTGTGCCGCAGTGCTGTACCGCGCGGTGCGGGAAAAGCGCCTGCCGGTCAAGAAGGTCGAGGAGGAGTTCGGCAAGCCCGTGGCCAAGCTGATCCGCGGGGTGCTGCGCATGGCGGCGATCCGCAGTCGCAGTGCGGATACGGATACCGAGAGTGCCCGCGGCGCGGTCGAGGAGCACTCGGAAAATATCCGCCGTATGCTGGTGGCGCTGGTGGACGACGTGCGTGTGGCGCTGGTCAAGCTGGCGGAGCGCACCTGTGCCATTCGCGCGGCGAAAAACGCCGACCCGGTGAAGCGCCGGCGGGTGGCCCGGGAAGTGGCGGATGTCTACGCGCCGCTGGCCCATCGGCTGGGTATCGGCCATATCAAGTGGGAGCTGGAAGACCTGTCGTTCCGCTACCTGGAGCCGGAAGACTACATGCGGATCGCGCGGCTGCTGGACGAGAAGCGGCTCGATCGACAGAAATATATTGACCAGGTGCTGGAGCTGCTGCGCTCCGAGCTGGGGCGCGCGGATATCGAGGGCGACGTTTTCGGCCGTGCCAAGCATATCTACAGCATCTGGCGCAAAATGCGCCGCAAGAATATCGGCTTCTCGCAGGTTTACGACATCCGCGCGGTGCGCATCCTGGTGCCCACCGTGCGCGACTGTTATGCCGTACTGGGCATCGTGCATAACCTCTGGCGCAATATTCCCAACGAATTCGACGATTACATTGCCTCGCCCAAGGAGAATGGCTATCGCTCTCTCCACACCGCGGTCATCGGCCCGGAGCGGAAGGTGCTGGAGGTGCAGATTCGCACCTTCGCCATGCACGAGGAGGCCGAGTACGGCGTCTGTGCGCACTGGCGCTACAAGGGCACGGACAAGGACTCGCAGGGGCAGGACGGTTACGAACAGAAAATTTCCTGGCTGCGCCAGGTACTCGACTGGCACGAGGAAGTGGGCGGCAACCCCTTGCAGGACGACCTGCAGTCCAGTGAGGTGGATACGCGCATTTACGTGTTCACCCCGGACGGGCATGTGGTGGACCTGCCGAGTGGTGCCACGCCGCTGGACTTTGCCTACAAGATCCATACGGAAATCGGCCATCGCTGTCGCGGTGCGAAGGTCGATGGCCGCATCGTGCCCCTCAACCACGAACTGCAGACCGCCAACCAGGTGGAAATCCTTACCGGCAGGCGCGAGGCACCGAGTCGCGACTGGCTGTCGCCAGGGATGGGCTATATCACCACTTCGCGCGCCCGGGCCAAGATTATCCACTGGTTCAAGCAGCAGGCCCGCGACCAGAATATCGCGGATGGCCGGGCGATCCTCGACGGCGAGTTCAAGCAACTGGCGTTGATCGACTTCGACTTTGCCGCATTGGCCGCCAAGCTCAATATGCACTCACTGGACGACCTCTATGCCGCCGTGGGTGCCGGGGATATCGGGGTAGGGCAGGTGCTCAATTCGGCCCAGCGGATGGTCAAGGTTGAGCAGGCCGAGCCGGTTCCGTCGCTGACTGCGTCAGTGGCGCGCAGCGATGGCCAGGCCGATGTGTATATCGATGGTGTCGGTAACCTGATGACGCATATCGCGCGCTGTTGTAACCCGGTCCCCGGCGACGAGATCATGGGTTACATCACGCTCGGTCGGGGTGTTTCGATCCACCGCAAGGACTGCGCCAACATGCTGCGTATGCAGTCAGAGGAGCACGAGCGTGTGCTGCAGGTGGAATGGGCGCAAAAGCCGCGTGAACTGTATGCGGTGGAAATCATGATCGAGGCCTATGACCGCCACGGGTTGCTGCGGGATATCACCGCGATGCTGGACAGCCAGCGCATCAATATCACCGCCATGCAGACGCGCTCGAATAAGCACAAGCATACGGTGGACATGGTGCTGACCGCGGAGATCCACAACTTCGAGGAGCTGAGCCGTGTACTGCACCGGATCAACCAGCTGCCCAATGTGGCCTCCGCCCAGCGTCGTGTCCTGCATTGAGGCGGCGTAATGCCCTGTAAACCGACCGGAGTTGACCTTGCAAGATCGCTACACCGTTGAGGACCTCCTGCACCTGATGGCGCGCCTGCGCGACCCGGACGGGGGTTGCCCCTGGGACCTGAAGCAGGACTTTGCCAGTATCGTCCCCTCTACTATTGAGGAGGCCTATGAGGTGGCAGAGGCCATCGAGGCGGAGGACTTTGAGCACCTGCATGAGGAGCTCGGTGACCTGCTGTTCCAGGTGATCTTTTACGCCCAGCTGGGGCGGGAGCAGGATCGCTTCGATTTCCCCCGGATAGTCGATACGCTGGTGCGCAAGCTGCTGCGCCGGCACCCACATGTTTTTCCCGATGGCAGGCTCTACGGCCAGCGTCCGCAAGCGACTGTGAATGAGTCCGAGGTCAAGCGCAACTGGGAGGCGATCAAGGCCTCGGAGCGCGGTGCCAGGGGGGACGCCGGGGTGCTTGCCGGTGTCGCGCGGGGACTGCCCGCGAGCACACGTGCGCTGAAGCTGCAGAAGCGTGCGGCCGGGGTCGGTTTTGACTGGCCCGCGCTCGATGGCGTGCTGGAAAAAATAGAAGAGGAAGTAGCGGAATTGCGGGCCGCGGTGGCTGCCGGGGACAGTACCCACATAAGGGAGGAGCTGGGAGACCTGCTGTTCAGTTGTGTGAATGCGGCGCGTCACCTGAAGGTGGATCCGGAGGGCGCCCTGCGGGACTGCAACCGCAAGTTCGAGCGCCGTTTCAATATGGTGGAGGGGGCCCTTGCCGCCGATGGGCGCCGCCCCGCCCAGGCCTCGCTTGAGGAGCTGGATGCGCTGTGGGAAAAGGCCAAGCGCGTCGAGCGGGGCGGGGAGTGAACCGATAGCCTGTCAGTCGACGAACAGTGCATTACTGCATTGCCCATGTGACTCGAACTCTGTCACATTCTGCAGCGTGGTCTGCGCGATATTACAGATGGCTTCCCGTGTGAAGTATCCCTGGTGGCCGGTTACCAGTACGTTATTGAACATCAGCAGGCGCGCAAAAACATCGTCATCCAGCACGGTATCCGAGTGGTCCTCGAAAAACAGGCTGTCCTCCTCCTCGTAAACGTCGATGCCCAGGTATCCGAGCTTGCCGCTTTTCAGTGCCTCGATAACTGCGGGAGTATCGATCACCGCACCGCGGGATGTGTTGATCAGGCAGGCACCATCGCGCATCTTCGACAGCATATGCCGGTCAATCATGTGTGTTGTGGCGGGGAGCAGGGGGCAGTGGAGTGAGATGATATCGGAGTTCCTGCACAGGGTGTCGAGGCGCACATAGCGCATTCCCAGGGCGTGGCAGTCAGGGTTCTCCTCCGGGTCATGGCCCAACAGTTCACAACCGAAGCCGTGCATGATGCGGGTGAAAACCGTCCCGATCTTGCCGGTTCCCACCACGCCCACGGTCTTGCCGTGGAGGTCGAAGCCCATCAGGCCATCGAGGGCGAAATTGCCGTCCCGGACCCGCGCCTGGGCGCGGTTGATGTTGCGGATCAGGCACAGCAACAGGGCCGTGGCGTGTTCGGCGACCGCGTAGGGCGAATAGCCTGGTACGTTGGCGACCAGTATCCCGAGCTGGTTGGCCGCCTTGATATCCACATGGTTGAAGCCTGCGGAGCGCAGGGCGAGCATTTTTACCCCGCTCTCCTGCAGTCGCTGGAGCAGGTCACGGTCGACCGTGTTGTTGACAAAAATACAGAAAGCTTCCGCGCCCTTGCCCAGGGCCAGCGTGTCGCGGTCAAGCTGGGTGTCTATATAGTGAAGTTCGTGGCCAAAGCGGCGGTTGTACCGGTCGAGGTAGGTCCGGTCGTAGGAGTGAGTCTGGTAGACGGCAATTTTCATGGACCTGGCTCCTGCGGTACAAATTTTGTACTAGCATAGCGTGTTGGCAGTGACCGACCCGTCATCGGTCGGTCGCGCTCGCCGCTGTACCTTGCCCTGCCTGGGGTCTGCGTGTAAGGTAGCGCTCTTTTGGCGTGGCAGGCATTGACCCGCCGATATAATCTGGAGGCAATCTGACTATGCGAATTATTCTCTTGGGGGCGCCGGGGGCCGGCAAAGGTACCCAGGCTCAGTTCATTACAGAGAAATTCGGCATTCCGCAGATCTCCACCGGCGACATGTTGCGTGCGGCAGTAAAGGAAGGCACCCCGCTGGGGCTGCAGGCCAAGGACATCATGGCGGCCGGTAAGCTGGTTTCGGATGACCTGATCATTGCCCTGGTCAAGGAGCGTATTGCCCAGCCGGACTGTGCCAACGGTTTCCTGTTTGACGGTTTCCCGCGCACCATCCCCCAGGCCCAGGCACTGCTGGATGCCGATGTTGCCATCGATCATGTACTGGAAATCGCTGTGGACGATGAAGAAATCGTCAAGCGCCTGTCTGGCCGCCGTGTCCACGAGGGATCCGGCCGCGTCTATCACGTGATTTACAATCCGCCGAAGGAAGAGGGCAAGGACGATGTCACCGGTGAACCGCTGGTGCAGCGTAGCGACGATACAGAGGAAACTGTCCGCAATCGCCTGGCGGTGTATCACGAGCAGACCGAACCGCTGGTTGGCTTTTACCGCGAGCTGGCGGAGCGTGCACCGGAAACTGCACCCAAGTGCAGCAAGGTTGCAGGCGTGGGCACCATGGATGAGATTCGCGAAAAGGTGAGCGCGGCGCTCACCAGGTGATGCGCCCGGTCCCGGACTGATCCGGGAATGGGTTCGCCACGTAAAACGGCCCCCTGACGGGGGCTTTTTTGTGTCCGGCATATGGGCATCCGGCATACGGTTTGCCGGGTTCGGGGGATTGCCTGTAATTGCTGTTCACATCTGGGGCGCCGATGTATTCCGCTTTATAGTGTTCAGGTATTCCTTGGGGCTTTGCGGCTGCCATGCCAGGGGCGTTGCCGGCGCGACCCTGGGTACAGCCGGGCGGATCTGTTCAATTTCAAATGGGGCCAGCAAATGACTACAGCCGTTATCCTGATGAATCTGGGGACACCGGAAGAACCCACGCCCGCAGCAGTGCGGCAATTCCTTCGCGAATTCCTTGGCGACCCCCGGGTTGTTGAGGTTCCCCGCCCGCTGTGGATGGCCATCCTGCACGGATTCGTGTTGCCCTTCCGGCCGGGCAAGATCGCCCCGGCCTATGCGGAAATCTGGGGCCGTGGACTGGACGGGGAAGCGGTTGAGGGGTCACCGATACACTTCTACACCCGTCGCCAGGTGGAACTGCTACAGGCGCGCCTCGCTGACCTGCGACCCGATATTACCGTGGATTACGCCATGACCTATGGCAGGCCCGGCCTTCAGTCCACTGTCGAGCGCCTGCGCCGGGAAGGCTTTGATTCATTCCTGGTGCTGCCGCTCTATCCCCAGTACTCAGCGACCACCACCGGCGCTATTTATGACCAGGTGGCGAAAATCTATCGGTCCAACCGTGATATCCCCGATATCAGCCTGGTGCGCGATTATTACCGGCACTCACTCTATATCCAGGCCCTTGCCAGTTCGGTGCGGGAGCACTGGGAAAAACACGGTGCCGCAGAAAAGCTCCTGATGTCTTTTCACGGTATCCCCCGGGCCAATGTCCGCAAGGGCGATCCCTACGAACAGCAATGCCATGAAACCGCCCGGCACCTGGCCAGTGCGCTGGGACTGGCGGAGGACCGCTGGCAGATCTGTTTCCAGTCGCGTTTCGGCAAGGCCGAGTGGTTACAGCCTTACACAGATAAAACCCTGGAGGCATGGGGGCGTGAAGGGTTGGCGAGCGTCGATGTAATCTGCCCGGCATTCGCGGCCGATTGCCTCGAAACCCTGGAGGAAATTGCAGTAGAGAATCGCGCTAATTTCCAGGATAGCGGCGGGGGTGAATACCGGTATATTCCGTCCCTGAATGCTCGGCCGGATCATATCGAAGCGCTCGCGGCCATTATCGAAGAAAAGCTTCCTCTCTCCTGTTAAAAATCCGCTTTGTCGCCCTTGAAAGTGAAAAAATGGATCCGAATGGTTGAAAGCGGGATTTTTTTACCCAAAAAGCTGTTTTTTTGTCCCATTTTTCTTGCAAAGCAGGTTTTTTTTATTAACTTAGATAAAGTTGCATGGAAATAAACCATGCAACTCGCTCCCTGAGCGCAGCCGGCTACCTGCTGACTGAACTTAAAGGGAAGTCGAAAGGCGATGACCGCGGCAATCAAGCCGATACACTTTCAGGTAGGTAGGAAGTACTTCTTCTCATACAAGGAGACAAGGGATGGCACGAGTAGCAAAAAAGCGTACAGCAAAAAAGAAGGCCACGGCCAAGCGTACCGCCCGGGCAAAAGCTCCGGCTTCACAATCACCTGCAGTAACCAAGGCCCAGAAGTCGGTTGATTCCGCGACCAAGGCCCTGGATGCCCAGATGGATCGCGTGGCCAAGGCACGTGAGCGGGCCCAGCGGACCGGAACAGCGGCGGCCAAGAAGTCCCTGACCAGCGCCAACCAGAAGCTAAAGGATTTGCGCGCCAAGTCGGCTTCCGCAAAGCTGGACCTGGCCAAAGCCAAGGCAATGGAAACGGTTCGTCACGCGGAAGAGGCAGCCAAGCAAAAAGTTTCCGAGATGGCGGATAGCCTGTCCAGCAAGGCGGAAAAGGATATGAAGGCGGCAGTCGACGCCTTTGAAAAGCGCTGGAAAAAGTCCCGCGAGAAAGCTGATGCCAAGAAGCTGAAGGCGGCGGAGAAAAAAGCCGAGGCCAAGGTGAAGCAGGCGGCCAAGAAGGCCACCGCCAAGGTGAAGGCGCTGGACAAGAAAGCCGCGGCCAAGGCCAAGGCTGATGCCAAGAAGGCGGCCAAGAAGAAGACGGCTAAGAAAGCTCCCGGCAAAAAAGCCGCACGTAAGAAGGCCACCACCAAGCAAGCCGGCCGGCCGAAGAAGTCTGCAGCAAGGGCCGGTAGCGCCCGCAAGGGACAGAAACGCGGACCCGGTCGTCCCCCCAAGGTGAATGTGGCTGACAGGAAGGCGGCCGCGTCTGGCAAGAAGGCCGCGACCAAAAAGGCCACCAGGAAAAAGGCGGCGAAAAAGTCCACGGCTCGCCGTGGCCGTCCGCCCAAGAAGTCCTGACAACCGGATATCCATTCCGGTTACCCGCAGTATCGAGCAAAAGCCCCGGCCTGGCCGGGGCTTTTGCGTTTGCGGCCAATTCCGGGGCTCCAGGCCATGAACTGCCGCGGCGGATGTGACACAATCTGCTCCTCGCAATTGAAGGGACCCCTCTGCAGTGAAAATCCTCGCCCTGGATACCACCTCCGGCTCCTGCTCGGTCGCCCTGAGCGATGGCGACCTGGTCCGGGAGCAGTTTGTCGCCGCTGAACGCGACCACACCCGCCGCCTGCTGCCCATGGTTGACCAGGTACTGGCCGAGGCCGGCCTCAAGCTCAGTGATCTCGACGCCCTGGCCGTCAGCCGCGGCCCGGGCTCGTTTACCGGCCTGCGTATTGCTATCAGCACCACCCAGGGCCTGGCGTACGCCGCGGACCTGCCGGTAATTCCCGTATCCAGCCTCGCTGCACTTGCCGCCGGGGCGAGGCGCCAGCACCGGGACTGGTCGACCGGGAGCATCATCGCGGCACTGGATGCGCGTATGCAGCAGGTCTACTGGGGAGTTTACTCCGCCGCATCACCGGCGCAGAGCCTGCTGCCTGAGGCAGTGCAGGACCCGGAAGCGGTGGCTGCGGTGATCGCCGGTGCGGAACTCGACTCCCCCCTTTATGGAGCTGGCCCGGGCTGGCACTACGAGGGCCTGGCGACGGCACCGGTGACGGCAACGGACCAGAATTGCCCCATCCATGCCCGGGATATCGCTGAGCTGGCCCGTGCGGCCGGCACAGCGGCGGCAGTCACTGCAGAACAGCTGGAGCCCCTTTACCTGCGCAATGAAGTCACCTGGAAGAAGCGGCAGAAAATCCGCTCGGAATAGGAAACCCGGCCTTACATGGAAATTTTTCAGATTGTGATCCTGGCCCTGATCCAGGGGCTGACGGAATTCCTGCCCATCTCCAGCTCTGCCCACCTGATCCTGCCCAAGGAAGTACTGGGGTGGCCGGACCAGGGGCTGGCATTCGATGTTGCGGTCCACTTTGGTTCGCTTTCGGCGGTGATTTTTTATTTTCGGCACGAGGTGTGGGCGCTGCTGCGCGATGGCCTGGGTGGCCTGGTAAAGGGGGAGTTTACCGATGACGGCCGGCTGGCCTGGTTGATCGTCCTGGCGACTGTCCCCGCGGGCATGACCGGTCTGGCGTTCAAGGGGTTTATCGAGCACAACCTGCGCTCTGCGGCGGTGATTGCCGCTGCCACCATTGGCTTTGGTATTCTCCTCTGGTGGGCAGATGTGCGTGCCCGCCGTGAACTGACGCTGGCCCAAATGGACTGGAAAAAGGCCCTGTTGATCGGGGTGGCGCAGGCCGTCGCATTGATCCCGGGCACTTCCCGCTCCGGTATTACCATGACCGCGGGCCTGATGCTGGGAATGAAGCGGGAGGCCGCGGCGAGATTCTCTTTCCTGATGTCGATCCCGGTGATCGCCCTCAGCGCCCTGTTGCTGACGTTCGACCTGCTCGGTGAGCAATCTGTCCCCTGGGGGGATATATTCCTGGGGGCGTTGCTGTCGGGCATCAGTGCCTACCTGTGTATTCACTTTTTCCTGCAATTTATCAGCCGCATCGGTATGGCGCCCTTCGCCATTTACCGTCTCCTGCTGGGCGCGGCTCTTATCTGGATGATCTGGGGGTAACTGCCAATGACAACCGTCGCATTCATTGGGCTCGGGGTAATGGGGTATCCGATGGCGGGGTTCCTCGCCCGGGCCGGCCATACAGTGCGGGTATACAACCGCACTACCAGCCGTGCACAGCAGTGGGCCGGGGACTACCCGGGCACCGTCTGGCCGACACCGGCGGAAGCGGCGCAGGGAGCGGAGTATGTGTTTGCCTGTGTGGGTAACGATGACGACCTGCGCGAGGTAGCCTGCGGGGAGCGGGGCGCATTTGCAGGTATGTCCCGGGGCAGCCTGTTTGTGGATCACACCACGGCTTCTGCCAATGTGGCGCGGGAACTGGCAGCCCTGGCTGCGGAGCGCGACATCGGATTCCTGGATGCACCGGTCTCCGGGGGCCAGGCCGGGGCCGAGAACGGTGCGCTCACGGTGATGGTGGGCGGAGAACCCGATGACTACGAGCGTGCGCTGCCGCTGATCGATCACTACGCCCGCGCGGTCAACCGACTGGGCCCGGTGGGCAGTGGCCAGCTGTGCAAGATGGTTAACCAGGTCTGTATTGCCGGTGTGGTGCAGGGCCTGGCCGAGGGGCTGCACTTTGCCCGGGCGGCCGGGCTCGATGCGGAGCAGGTTGTCGAGGTGATCTCCAAGGGAGCGGCCCAGAGCTGGCAGATGGAAAACCGCTACCAGACGATGCTGGCGGGCGAATATGAGCACGGGTTCGCAGTCGACTGGATGCGCAAGGACCTGGCCATCGTGCTGGACGAGGCACAGCGCAATGGCGCCCTGCTGCCGGTTACCGCCCTGGTGGACCAGTTCTACAGTGAGGTGCAGGCCCTGGGTGGTGGTCGCTGGGATACCTCCAGCCTGTTCGCCCGCCTGACGAATGTACGCTCTTTCGACTGAGCCGCATCGCGCCATGGAAGCAGTGACTTTAGTCCGGGGCGGGGCTGGGATATGAAAGTCCTGCTGTTGTCCGCCTACGACGCCGGCAGCCACCGCCGCTGGCGCAGGGGCCTGGTCGCTGCATTACCCGAGTGGGACTGGACGGTGCTCACCCTGCCTCCGCGGTATTTCAGCTGGCGTGTGCGCGGCAACAGCCTCAGCTGGGGGCGGGGAGAGGCTGCCAAGATTCTGCAGCAGCCCCATGACCTGGTAGTGGCCACTTCCATGACTGACCTGGCCACGCTGCGCGGCCTGGTACCGTCGCTGGCGGGTATTCCCGCAGCAGTTTATTTTCACGAAAACCAGTTCGCCTACCCTCGCAGCGATCGGGCGTTCCAGTCGGTCGAGCCGCAGCTCCTCAACATCTATACCGCCCTTGCCGGCGACCTGCTGTTGTTCAACTCGGAATTCAATCGCAGCACCCTCCTCGACGGCGCCAGGCAGCTGCTGAAACGCTTCCCCGATCACGTACCGCCCGCTATTTGCGATGAGATCGAGCAGAAATCACGGGTACTGCCGGTGCCACTCGACGATTCGCTTTTCACCGGGCCAGCCCCAACGGCAACCGGCCCGGACCGCGATGCCCCGCTGGAAGTCTGCTGGGCGGCGCGCTGGGAATATGACAAGGGCGGCGAGCGGCTGCTGGGGATACTGCAAGGGCTGGAGGAGGGGCAGGTGAACTACCGGCTGCACCTGCTGGGGGAATCCTTTCGCAACAGTCCCGGGGAGTTCGCCACTATCCGGCGGGAGTTTGCCCATCGGCTGGGGCGGGTGGGATTCCTGCCCGACCGGCGGCAGTACCTGGAGATCCTGGCGCGCAGCCATGTATTCCTGTCCACCGCCCACCACGAGTTCCAGGGGCTGGCAGTGATGGAGGCCTGCGCGCTGGGGTGCTCGCCCCTGGTACCGGACGAGCAGGCCTACCCCGAGTTTTACCCCGTTACCAGCCGCTACCGGGACGTCCGCGAGGCAGTCGATAAAATAGGCCGTATGGCCGCCGGTGCCGCACTGTGTCCGTCACCGGATTTTTCCGGCTATGCATGGCAGCGGCTGGCCCCGGCGTACAGGGATTGTCTGGCCGGTGTTGCAAGTATGTCCTGATTTAACCAGTCGTGGTCCGGTGACTACTGGGTTTGGCTGGTAGCTGCGGCTAGACTGCCCATCGACGGGTTCGCCATCGACGGGTTCGCCCACGATAAGACTCAACAATGCCGGGCCCCGGCGCTGCTGTAGAGACCGTGCCGTGCCGGAATTCGCCGAATTCTCCTTTTTGTCCTCGCTATCGTCGCTGTCCTCCCTGTCGGCGGTGACGCTGGGGCTGCTGCTGGCGGTTTGTGTCGCCAGTGCATTTATATCGGCGGTTACCGGTGGTGCCGGTGGTGTGCTGATGTTTGCCGCACTCAATGTGGCGATCCCGCTGCGGATGCTGGTGCCGATTCACGGTGCGGTACAGCTGATGAATAATCTCGCGCGGATCTACTATGTGCGCGAGCACATCCGCTGGGAGTTCTGCCTGCCCTTTTTTGCCGGCTGTACCCTGGGTGCGGCGGTCATGACGATGGGACTGGCAAGCCTGGACTGGCAGCAGTTGCCGATGGCGCTACTTGCCGTCCTGATTTTTTACACCGTATTGAAACCGAAGAAACTGCCGGAAATCCGCCTGGCCCCGCGCAATTATTTCTGGGTCGGGATCGGAACCGGGACGCTGGGCATACTGGCAGGCGCCGTGGATCCATTGCTGGCGGCCTTTTTTGTGCGCAGGGACCTCTCGCCCAAAGAGGTGGTGGCGAATAAATCGGTCATGCAGGCCTGGTGCCATGCGCTCAAGGTGCCCGCGTTCATCTACCTGGGCTTTGCCTTTTCCGATCACCTGGGGCTGATCCTGCTGTTGACCTTGGCAGCGGTGGTGGGAACCCGGATCGGCATCGCCATGCTCAACCGCCTGGACAGCAGGCTGTTCTTCCGGCTGATGCGGTTGGCACTGTTGGTTGCCGGCCTGCGAATCATCTATCAACTGATTGTGAATTAACTGGAGCGCCGCCATGGCCGATTATCGCATCCTCAATCCCTACGACGGTGAGCTGATCGAAGAGTACGATTTTGCTGACCGCGACGATGTCGAGCGAGTTATTGGCCAACTGGTGGCGGGGCGTGCGGTACAGTCAGCCACACCAGCATTCGAGCGTTCCGATATCCTGTTGCGGCTTGCTGGCCTGCTCCGTGAGCACGCCGATCACCTGGCCAGGCTAATTACCGCCGAGACCGGCAAGACCATCAGTGACAGCCGGGTGGAGATCGAGCGCGCGTACAACACAGCCCTGGCGAGTGCCATGGAAGCGCGCGCCATAAACGGCGAGGCACTGGATTCCGATGCCTACCCTCCGCAGCGTGAGCGCATCGGCGTGGTGTTGTGGAAGCCGCTGGGCACGGTACTGTGTATCACTCCGTTTAATTTCCCCATCAATATCGCTGTACACAAGATCGGTCCGGCATTTGCCGCGGGCAACACCATCCTGTTCAAGCCAGGCCCGCAGAACAAGCGTTCGGCGGAATTCCTGGTGGAGCTTTGCTATCGCGCCGGTATGGATCGCAACGTACTGCAGATGCTGGTGCCGGATATTCCCGCCACCAGCTACGCCGTGGCGCACCCGCAGGTGCAGGCAGTCAACTTTACCGGCGGCACGGCGGCGGCCAATGCCATTGCCGCAGCGGCCGGTTACAAGAAACTGCTGCTCGAGCTGGGCGGCAACGATCCTCTGGTGGTGATGGCGGACGGCGACCTGGATGCGGCGGTATCCGCGGCCATCAACCAGCGGTTCGCCACTGCCGGCCAGCGCTGCACTGCGGCCAAGCGCCTGTTTGTGCAGCGCGAGGTTTACGAAGCTTTCACCGGCAAGCTGCTGGATGCTACCGCCCGCCTGGAAGTCGGCGACCCGATGGCGGAAGATACTTTTGTTGGCCCGCTGATCCACACTGCCGCCGCAGACGAGGTGCACGGACGTGTCGAGGATGCGGTGACCCGGGGTGCGCGGGTGCTGTGTGGGCATCGCCGCGAGGGCAACCTGTTGTGGCCCACGGTTATCGACAGGATCCCGGACGACGCGCCCCTGGTGGCAGACGAGACCTTCGGGCCGGTTATCCCGCTGCGCCCGTTCGACAGCATCGACGAGGTGATCAGGCTGGTTAATGACAGTCCCTTTGGGCTGCAGGCCGGGGTTTTCACCCGTGACCTGGGCCTGGCCAAGCAGCTGTTCAACGCTCTCGATGTAGGGCTGCTGGCTGTAAACGACGGCCCGGGCTTCCGCGCGGAGCATTTCCCCTTTGGCGGGGTGAAAGAGAGCGGGGTAGGGCGCGAAGGTGTGCGCTACGCCATTCGCGAGATGAGCTACCAGAAATCCCTGGTAATCTGACCCTCTCTTGGCCCCAGTTCACAATACTGTTGGCCGGCCTTGTCCAGGGCGCGGATCATCCACTATACTCCGGCACAACTTGTCGGAGTGCCTGTGGGCTGAGATCGCTGTTGCGAGATCCGTTGAACCTGATCGGGGTAACCCCCGCGTAGGGAACAAGATCTGAAGTCGCTACATATGTGAGCGCGGGGTTTTCACCATAAATCCCCCGCTACCGAAAAAGTCATTACACGACTTTCCTCTCTGCTGATTCTTCCCCGGGCGCTCGGGCGCCACTCTCCGCGAAAAAGCGCCACGTTGCGCATTTCCGCGCAATACAAAGGGGTCAGCATGTCTCAAGAAACCGATACGCCGGTCGACGCGAACCGAGAGTCCAGCGAACGGGATTCCACGAAAAAAAGTGGACAATCCCGCGCGGAAAGCCGCGAATCTGCCCGGGTTTTCCTCGACAACCTTACCGCCCAGTCCTTTCCCAATTCCCGCAAGATCTACCTGGAGGGTGACAGCACCGATATCCGTGTTGGCGTACGCGAAATCTGCCTGGGCGACAGTGTGGTGGGTGGTGACGAAAGCAACCCGGTGCTGGAGCCCAACGCGCCACTGCGGGTTTATGATACTGCCGGCCTGTATTCCGATCCGGACTACCGGCCCAATGTGCGCGACGGCCTGCCCCGGTTGCGCCAGGCCTGGATCGAGGCCCGCGGCGATACCGAGGTACTGACCACCCGGCAGGCGGCCTACAGCCAGCAGCGCATGGCCGACCAGGGCCTGGACCATATCCGCTTTGACAACCTGCCGTCCCCGCGCCGCGCCCGGGCGGGGCAGAATGTCAGCCAGATGCACTATGCCCGCCAGGGCATTGTTACCCCGGAAATGGAGTTTATTGCCGTGCGCGAGAATATGGGCCGCGCCGCGGCCGGCGAAGTGCTGGCGGAATCCGATTACGGCAAAGCCCGCGACGGCATTTTTATCCCGGAACAGATCACCCCGGAATTTGTGCGCCGTGAAGTGGCGGAGGGGCGCGCGATCATCCCCGCCAATATCAATCACCCGGAGCTGGAACCGATGATCATCGGGCGCAATTTCCTGTGCAAGGTGAATGCAAATATCGGCAATTCCGCAGTCACCTCGTCCATCGAGGAGGAGGTGGAGAAACTGGTGTGGTCCACGCGCTGGGGCGCGGATACGGTGATGGACCTGTCCACGGGCCAGAATATCCACGAGACGCGCGAATGGATCCTGCGCAATTCACCGGTCCCCATCGGCACGGTACCGATTTACCAGGCCCTGGAAAAAGTGAATGGGGTTGCCGAAGACCTGAACTGGGAAGTGTTCCGCGATACCCTGGTGGAACAGGCGGAGCAGGGGGTGGACTACTTCACCATTCACGCCGGGGTACTGCTGCGCTATGTGCCGCTTACCGCAAAACGCGTCACGGGCATCGTGTCCCGCGGTGGCTCCATCATGGCCAAGTGGTGCCTGGCCCACCACCGGGAGAATTTCCTCTACACCCACTTTGAGGAAATCTGCGAGATCATGAAAGCCTATGATGTGAGCTTCAGCCTCGGCGATGGCCTGCGTCCGGGTTGTATTGCCGACGCCAATGACGAGGCCCAGTTCGGTGAGTTGCACACCCTGGGTGAGCTGACTGAAATTGCCTGGCGCCACGACGTGCAGACCATGATCGAGGGGCCGGGCCACGTGGCCATCCACAAAATCCGCGAAAACATGGATGAGCAGCTCAAGCACTGCCACGGCGCGCCGTTCTATACCCTCGGTCCGCTGACCACTGATATCGCGCCGGGCTATGACCATATCACTTCCGGTATCGGGGCTGCACTGATCGGTACCTACGGCTGCGCCATGCTCTGTTACGTGACGCCCAAGGAACACCTGGGCCTGCCCAACAAGGAAGACGTAAAAGAGGGGCTGATGGCCTACAAGATCGCCGCCCACGCCGCGGACCTGGCCAAGGGCCACCCCCGCGCGCAGCAGCGCGACGATGCATTGTCCAAAGCCCGCTTCGAGTTCCGCTGGGAAGACCAGTTCAACCTGGGCCTGGATCCGGAGCGTGCACGCACTTACCACGATGAAACCTTGCCGAAGGAATCCGGTAAGGTGGCGCATTTCTGTTCCATGTGTGGTCCCAAGTTCTGCTCCATGAAAATTTCCCAGGATGTGCGGGACTATTCCCGCAAGCTTGAGGCGGAACAGGGCATGGAGGAAATGGCGCTCAAGTTCAAGGACATGGGCAGCGAGTTGTATCACAAGGGCTGATGCAGCGCGCCGCAACTTCGGCATTCGAGAGCTCCCGGCACAGGAAAACCGATGACCCTGACTGTCTCCAACCAATGTCCCCGCGTCGCCATCGCCGGCGGCGGCCTGATGGGGCGCCTGCTGGCCTGGCGCCTGGCATTGCGCGGGCTGGATATCACCCTGTTCGAGGCGGGCAGCCTGGCGCGCCCGAGTGGTGCCTGCTGGACCGCTGCGGGAATGATTTCACCGCTTTCAGAACTGGTGCACAGCGAACGCTCGGTATACGAGCTGGGCCTACGCAGCCTGGTGCTATGGCGGGAATGGAGCGGGTGCCTGCAGCTCCTCTGCGGTTCCCCGGTGGGGTTTCGCCAGGCCGGTAGTGTGCTGGTGGCACACGGCCGTGACCGCAGCGAGTTGCTGCAATTCCAGCGCGAACTACAGGGCAAGCTCGAGGCCGGGGAGCTGGGGCAGCTGCGGGCCGTTGCCGCCACTGAGCTGTGGGAGCTGGAGCCGGCGCTGGCCGGCTTTGAGCGGGGGTTGTTCCTGGCCCCGGAGGGCGATATCGACAACCGGCGCCTGTTGCCGGCCCTGCTGGAGGTACTCCGTCGGCAGCGGGTTTCCCTGCGCGAGGAATGCCCGGTGGACTGCGAGCCGTTCACAATTTTCGAGGGCGGTCGCCGGCAGGAGTTTGAGTTGGTGGTGGACTGCCGTGGGCTTGGTGCGAGGGATCGGGTGCCGGGCCTGCGCGGCGTGCGCGGTGAGGTACTGGTGGTGGAAACGCCCGAGGTGCAGTTGCGGCGCCCGGTGCGCCTGCTGCATCCCCGCTACCAGTTATACGCGGTACCAAGAGAAAACGGCCAGACGGTGATTGGCGCCACTGAAATCGAGAGCGAGGATATGTCGCCGACCAGCCTGCGTTCCTGCATGGAATTATCCTCGGCCCTGTACTCCCTGAACCCGGCATTTGCCGAGGCGCGGATTATCGAGACCCGCGTCAACTGCCGTCCGGCCACTATGGATAACCTGCCCGTGGTGGAGGGGGAGCCGGGGCTGGTCAGTGTCAATGGATTGTACCGGCATGGCTACCTGCTGGCGCCGGCACTGGCCGAACGGGTGGAGCAGTTGGCGATAGGGCAGGTGCAGCAGTTGGCATGAAGGACGGCCGGGATGCAGCTATCCACCGCCCCGGATATACAGCAATAACTTACTGCTGAACAGGCAGCTATAAAGCGAGGTGAAATGCGAATCCCATGAGCAAGCCGATAAAAATCCAGGTCAACGGGGAAACACAGCCGCTCCCGGAAGAGAGGAACCTCGACCATTTCCTACTGTGGCTGGGCTATGAGGGCGATACCTTTGCCGTGGCCCTCAACGGTAATTTTGTGCCGCGGGGCCGCTATGCGGAAACAATACTCAATGACGGCGATGCACTGGATGTAGTGGCGCCGGTGGTCGGAGGCTGATATGAGCGATGAGCTGGCACTGTACGGCAAATCTTTTTCCTCACGCCTGCTGGTGGGCACGGCCATGTACCCGTCGCCGGCAATCATGCGCCAGTCCGTGGTTGAGGCGGGAGCCGAGATCATCACCCTGTCGCTGCGCCGGCAGAACCCGGCCCAGCAGCAGGGCAAGATGCTGTGGGATTATATCCAGGAGTCCGGTTGCTCGTTATTACCCAACACCGCCGGTTGCAAGTCACCCGCGGAGGCAATCGCCCTGGCGGAAATGTCGCGGGAAATCTTCCGTACCGACTGGCTGAAGCTCGAGGTGGTGGGGGATGATTACAACCTGCAGCCCGATCCGTACGGCCTGGTGGAAGCGGCAAGGGAACTGGTGCAGCGCGGCTTCAGGGTATTGCCTTACTGCACTGACGACCTGCTGGTTTGCCGCAAGCTGCTGGACGTGGGCTGTGAGGTGCTGATGCCCTGGGGCGCGCCGATTGGGACCGGGCTGGGCCTGATGAATAAATACAACCTGCAGACATTGCGCGACCGTCTGCCGGATATCCCGCTGATTATTGATGCGGGCATAGGAGCGCCCTCCCAGGCAGCAGAAGCCATGGAAATGGGTTTCGATGCCATCCTGCTGAACACCGCCATCGCCAGGGCACAGGACCCGGCCGCTATGGCCCGGGCGTTCCGGCTGGCGGTGGAGAGTGGACGCGCGGCACACCGGGCCGGCCTGATGGTCCAGCGCCAGACCGCCAGCCCCAGTACCCCGACGCTGGATATGCCGTTCTGGCAGCAGGCGGAAACCGCGGGCCGGAATTGACCGCGCACAACGCTTTCGGCGACGGAGGATTTCCGTGTGGATAGCCAGCAGTGCTGAGCTCGCTGGTGCCACCGTTGGACGGCCGCCGCAAGCATCGAGTTGCCGGGCAGGTGAATTCCTGAGTCGAAACCCGGTCATACACGACGTGAATAATAAGATGTGAAGCACGGCAAAGCGGGAGCGGCGGTAATCCCCTGTGCCAGGAACAAGTTGTAAATAGTTTATGCAAATGCAAACAAAACCGATTGTCTGGACCATCGCCGGCAGCGATTCCGGCGGTGGCGCCGGTATCCAGGCGGACCTGCTTACCTTTGCCGATCTCGGTTGCCACGGTTGCACTGCCATCACCGCCAATACTGCACAGAACACCGTGGAAGTTGCGGCCGTCAATGCGGTCCCCCTGGATGTACTGAGCGGGCAGCTGGAGGCGCTGCAGCGTGACCTTTTCCCCGACGCGATCAAGATTGGCCTGGTGGCCAATGCCGGGCAGGTGCTCGCCCTGGCGGAGTTCCTGCACCGTCTCAAGGCGGTGACGCCGGTGCCGGTAATCTACGACCCGGTGGCTGTTGCTACCAGTGGCGACAACCTGGCCGAGGAAGGCATCGGTGAACTGGTGATGCGCGAGCTGTTCCCGCTGTGTGACCTGGTGACCCCGAACCTGCACGAACTGGAGTGGCTGGCACGTGCGCCTGTGGGCAGCGCGGAGCAGATTCAGCACGCGGCGCGCCTGTTGCATGCCGGTGGCTGTCGCGCGGTGCTGGTCACCGGTGGCCACGCGGAAATCCAGCCCGGGGAGGTTGCCGACCTGCTCTGGGACGGGGCGCGGAGTGACTGGCTAATTGGCGATAAGCAGCCTTCGGTCAACACCCATGGCACCGGCTGTACCCTGTCTTCCGCAATTGCCGCCTGTACCGCACTTGGTTATCCGCTGCGGGATGCCTGTGTGGTGGCCAAGGCCTATGTCCAGAGGGGCCTGCGCCTGGGGGATAGCGATACCGTGGGCAGTGGCCCGGGCCCGGTGGGGCATTGTGGCTGGCCGGTTGAAATGGTGGATTTCCCCCGGGTGCTGCTGCCGCAGGAAGAATCGGCCAGCCTTTATGGTACATTCGACGCATCCGGCAGCCGCCTTTTTACCAGCGACTTCGCCGCCACGGATAGTGGGACGCTGGGGCTTTACCCGGTTGTCGATTCGGTCGAGTGGCTGGAAAAACTGGCGGCGGAAGGGGTTAAGACCCTGCAACTGCGGATCAAGGAGGCCGGCACAAACCTGCGAGGGCAGGTTGAGCGGGCGGTCGCTATTGGCCGGCAGTATCGCCTGCGCCTCTTTATCAATGATCACTGGCAGCTTGCCATTGAGTGCGGTGCCTACGGGGTACACCTGGGACAGGAGGACCTGCAGGCCGCCGACCTGAAGGCGATCAGGGCTGCGGGGCTGAAGCTGGGCATCAGCACCCATGGTTTTTATGAATTGCTGCGCGCCTATCGCTATCGCCCCAGCTACCTGGCCATCGGGGCCATCTTTGCCACCGATACCAAGGATATGAGTGACCAGTTGCAGGGGGTGGCCAAGCTTGCGCGGATGGCGGCACTGGTGACAGATATCCCGCTGGTGGCAATCGGTGGCATCAATATCGAGCGGGCCCCGGCGGTGGCGGCCACTGGCGTGGGCAGTATTGCCGTGGTCAGCGCCATTACCCGGGCGGCGGATTACCGACAGGCCGTGCGCGAGCTGCGGGCCATTTGCGGGAATTGAATCATGCTCAGTAACAGGCAATACCAGCGCTACAGTCGCCAGATCATGCTGCCCGAAGTGGGCGAGGGCGGCCAGGAAAAACTCGGTCGCGCTCGGGTGATGATCGTCGGTATGGGCGGACTCGGCAGCCCGGCGGCGCTCTACCTGGCGGCGGCCGGGATCGGCGAATTACACCTGGTGGATGGCGACCGACTGGAAATATCCAACCTGCAGCGACAGATTCTCTACAAGACCAATCACCGGGACAAACCCAAGGCGGAGGTGGCGGCGCAGCAGCTGGTGGCGGCGAACCCGGAAATCCGGGTGCAGGGACACGTGCGCATGGCCGATGCCGCCTGGTTGCGTGACCAGGTTCCGCAAATGGACCTGGTGCTCGACTGCACGGATAACCTGGACAGCCGCTATGCCATCAACAGTGCCTGCCGTGAGGCCCGCAGGCCGGTGGTGATGGCATCGGCGCGGGGTTTTTCCGGCCAGCTGGTGAGCTTTGATTTTGCCACCGGGCTGAGCCCCTGCTATGCCTGCCTTTTCCCCCCCGGCGGGGAGCGGGAGGCGGCTAACTGTGCCAGTGCGGGAGTGCTGGGGCCGGCCCTGGGGGTGATGGGGAGCCTGCAGGCGATCGAGGCGATCAAGTTTTTGCTGGGACTGCCGGTGCCGAGCCTGGGCCGGTTACAACTGTTCGAGGCGCAGACACTGGAGTTGCGGTCGCTGCAGCTGCAGGGTAATAATCAATGTCCCGAATGTTTCCCGGGCCAGTGAGCGGACTTTTGCAGCCACCCGTCCGGATTCGTGCGGGAATCTGTACGGGCCCGGGTTACCCTCCGGCGTGCAGCCGGAGTCCTGCCGGGGACTGTGCGCCGACAATGCATACGGAAATAACAACAATGAAACGATTGCTCCCCATCCTGACAGCCACCCTGGTACTGGTCGCCTGTGCCCCCGGGGACGATCCAGCGGTTTCATCGCAGGCTGCAGCCTCGCAGCCGGCGGGAATACAGGCCGCAAGCGGGGCGGCGCCGGAGGACATTCGTGAAACCTACCTGCGCAGTTGCCACAGTTGCCACGGGCCCGGTGTCACCGGCGCGCCCCGTACCGGCGACGTGGCGGCCTGGAAACCCCGTGCCGCAAAGGGGTTGGATGTGCTGGTGACCAACGCCATGGAGGGTTACAGGGCCATGCCTCCCCGGGGGCTGTGCTTCGATTGCACTGAATCCGAATTCGCCGGCCTGATCCGCTATATGGCAGGTGCCGCGCTGGATGATACGGCAGGGGCCGAGGCGGGCCGTGACACCACCAGTGCGGGGCACTGATCGCAAGCGCCCCGGGAGCAGCTGGCCTGGCGATAAAAACCATTCGCAGTGGCGAGTGGTTTACCACACGGACTGATCGACAGGAGTCGGCCTATGCGTGCTGTTGAACCCCGGAACCCCTCTTCCCGGGATTTATCCTTACTTCACAGGCTTTTCCCATCCGCCATTTCCTGGCCGGTTGTTTTACTCTTCACCGCTTTTCTCACTCTCTCCCTGTGGATTACCCCTGTTGCGGCACAAAAGCTGGACGGCCCGGAGGATAAAAGCGGAGCGGACGGCAACGCGGCAGGCAAGGCATTGCAGGATACGGATACCTCGCTGCCGGACCAGCTGGAAATCCGGGTATGGCGAATACCCTGGGGTGGTCGCCCACGGGACCCATTTGTGGATAGCCGCGGTTCGGTCTGGTTCTGCGGCCAGGCCGGCAATTATATTGGCCGCCTCGATCCGTCAACGGGGGACCTCAAACAGTTCGAGGTGCCGGAGAACTCCCACCCGCACAACCTGGTTGTCGATCCTGAAGGCCATATCTGGTACGCCGGTAACCGCAATGCCCATATTGGCCGGCTGGATCCGTCGAACGGTGGTATCCGGCGCTTTTCCATGCCCGAAGGTGTCGACGATCCGCACACGCTGGTATTGAATGGCGAGGGCAATATCTGGTTTACCGCACAGCACAGCAACCGCATCGGGCTACTCGATACAGGCAGCGGCAGGGTGCGGTCGGTGCAGCCCAGCGTTGCCGGTGCGCGCCCTTACGGCATCAAACTGGACAGTGACGATCACCCGTGGGTGGCACTGTTCGGTACCAACCGCCTCGCCAGGGTAGATCCGGATACCATGCAGCTGACCGAGTTTGAGCTGCCGCGTCCCGACGCGCGGCCGCGCCGGCTGGAGATCGATGAGCGTGGCGATATCTGGTATGTGGACTATGTCGGCGGTTTCCTCGGCCGCTACCAGCCTGAGAGCGACCGGTTTGCCGAGTGGCGGCTGCCGGGAGACTCCCCGCGCCCTTATGGCACCGCCCTCGACAACAGGGGGCATCTCTGGGTTGTCGATACCGGCGTGATGCCCAACCGGGTGCTGGGGTTCGACCTTGGCCGGCAGGAATTTTTCAGCAGTTCGCCGGTACCCGGCGGTGGCAATGTGCGGCATATGTACTTTGACCCCGCGGAGAGTGCGTTCTGGTTCGGCGTTGATGCCGGTTATCTCGCCCGCGGGCGGCCAAAGGCGGGGACCGGGCGCTGATAGCAGGGATTGCCGGATTTCTGGCGCTGCGGGGCCGCGAAACCTGTAATCGCGGCTAAGCTTGCAATATTGTCGCGCCGGCACCAGATAGCTTTTCCTTATCGAACCTATTCCCCAAATAAATTTTTAATTTCTGACTGCGGCGTTACTATGGGGTCAATTCGATAAGTCATTCGGCTTTCGGGAAGTTTTTTCAAGACAGCAACAAGAGGTGGATTATGACCAAGATCGACATCGGTATTAACGAGCAGGATCGTGAAAAAGTCGCCCACGGCCTGAAGCGCCTGTTGGCGGACAGTTATACGCTCTACCTGCAGACACACAATTTCCACTGGAATGTCACCGGCCCGCTGTTTCGTGAACTGCACCTGATGTTCGAGGAGCATTACACCGAGCTGGCCGAGGCTGTCGACGACATCGCCGAGCGTATCCGCACCCTGGATGTTGAGGCCCCTGGCACCTACAAGGCGTTTGCCGAGCTCAGCTCCATCAAGGAAGTGGATTCCATTCCCGCGGCGGAGAAAATGGTGGAAATTCTCACGCAGGGCCACGAGCAGGTGGTCAAGACCTGTCGCGAAGTGTTGAAGGCCGCGCAGGACGCGGATGACGAATCCACCATGGCGCTGGTCTCCGACCGCATGAGCGTGCACGAAAAAACCGCCTGGATGCTACGGGCTACTACCAAGAAATAATCCTCCACAAGCAAGGCGCCCGGGTAGGGCGCCCCTGCCGGGAGTCAGTCTCCTGCACCCGTTCCCCCCGCGGGGAACGGGCGCCCCGGCAGGTGATACCCGTCAGGCGGTGGGTACTATTACCGCGGCTTCCCGCTTTTGATTCCTCCCTGGTTTTCCCCTCCCTCACTCCGCAACAGGTCCGTTGAGTCATCCTCTCCCGGGCAATTGGTACAACTTGGGTAATTTCTGCGGCCGGGTTTCGCGCTTGCATTCCTACGCTGTGTGTTACACAGTATATGCTGTGCATCACACAGTATGTGGAGGAGCGACATGACGCTGGATGCGGAGCGGCTCAACAAACTGGCGATGGAAATGCGCCGGGGGATGCTGGTACTGGCGGTGCTGCGGGCCCTGGGTAAGCCGCACTACGGCTATTCCCTACGCAAGCGTCTCGCCGCCATCGGCCTGGAAATCGACGAGGGCACGCTCTACCCGCTGCTCCGGCGGCTCGAGGGACAGGGGCTGCTCAGCAGCACCTGGCAGGTCCACGATGGCCGCAAACGGCGCTTTTATGTCATCGCGGAAGATGGCAGGGCGGCATTGGAACTGATGACAGGGGAGTGGCGCAAACTTAATCACGCTATCGATAAGCTTGGGGAGGAGTGGTAATGGAACTACTGCAGCGATATGTGGATAACGTCAAGACTTACCTGCCGGGCGGCCTGCGGGATGATATCGGCAGCGAACTCTATTCGGGCCTGCAGGACCAGTACGACGATTTAAGCGAGGCGCTGGGCCGTGATCCCACCGAGTCCGAGCTGTCGGAATTGCTCAAGCGCAGGGGGCATCCGATGGAAGTGGCTGCGGCCTACCAGCCGCGCAGGGCGCTGGTGAGTGAGGCGCTGTTACCACTGTATATGCAGGTCCTGAAGTGGGTCTTCCTGGCGATCCTGATCGGTAACGGTGCGGTGCTACTGGTCGAGTTGCTCAACCAGTCGCAGCCGCAGTTCCTGGCCGCCGCTCTGGGGTGGTTGAAGGGCAGTTTCGATGCAGGCCTATACAGTTTTGCACTGGTGACACTGGGCTTTTTCCTGGCCGGTGAAAGCATCAGTTTCAGCGATGCATTCGGCAAGTGGGATCCCCGGAAACTGCCCAGGATTGCCGCAGCGGGCCAGCGTATCAGCGCTTTTGACAGCGCGGTGGAGCTGGTGGCCATGGTCCTGCTCGCGGGCTGGCTCAACGACCTGTTTCCCGCGATTCAGGTGACCGGCCCCGGGGGTATTGAGGTCACGATATCCAGCGAATTGCGCGCACTGCTCCCGTGGTTGAACATGGCTATTGCCCTGAACCTGTTGATGGCACTGGACAAGCTCTTCCTGCCATTCTGGACCCGGGCCAAGCTGGCACTGGACAGTGCCATCAACCTGTTGTGGCTGTTTCTCTTTGCGCAGCTGTTCGGCCTGGAGCAGGTATTCAGCTTGCAGTGGGAAGGCGCCGGGGTTAATTCATGGGAAATGCCGGCAGCCAAGTGGCAGCTGGTGGTTATCGTTGCCGCGCTGGTTACCGGGTGGGACCTGCTGCAGAACCTGCGACGCTACTTCCGCACGATCGCCGACCGGCCGGCCTGAGTGCTTAAGAGGAGGCGGCTTCAGTGGCTGCCGGATGGCTCTGTCACCAGCTGCAAAAGTGCACTGGCCGGTGCCGACAGCGCACCGCGGCTGCGCAGCAGCACACCGACTTCCTGCTCAACCACTGGTGCCTGCAGGGGGAGGCAGGGCAGGCCGTAGTCGCGCATCTGCGGTCGGCAAAGCTCAGGGACCACGCTGGCGCCGATGCCGGCCCGCACCAGCTGGCCGATAGTGCTGAGTTGGTTGGCTTCGCATAATAACCTGCCACTGTAGCCGCTCTCTGCCATCGCCGCATCGGTCCAGCGCCTCACTGCCGAGCCCCGGTTCATGGCGATAAACGGCTCCGCGGCGAGCGCCTGCCAGGTCACAGAGTCCCGGTCCGCCAGCGGGTGTTCCGGTGGCACTACTGCGATAAAGCGATCTCTCGCAAATCCGTGAAATTCGAGTCCGGCCAGGTCATCGGGGCGGAATGCAATGCCAATTTCCGCTCGGCCTTCCTGGACAGCCCGCTGCACCCGCTCCATTACGATATCCTCGATCACGATGTTGATGGATGGATGCCGGCGATTGAATTCTGCCAACAAGCCCGGCAACCGGTTAAGGGCAAAGGCGGGTATCACCGCCAGGTTCAGTTGTCCCTGTTCCAGCCTGAAGCGTTGCTGGATCGCCTCCATGGACTGGTCCCAGTTATTCAGGAGTTGTTCCGCCCGGCCGAGAAACTCGCTCCCTTCCGGCGTGAGTGCCAGCTGGCGACTGTCGCGGTTGAACAATGGGCCGCCCGCTGCCTCCTCCAGGTTGCGGATGGCCACCGACAGGGCCGGTTGCGAGATATGCAGCAGGGCGCTGGCCTCGGCCAGGCTGCGGCTTCTGGCGACCGCGACAAAAGCGCGCAATTGCTTGAGAGTGGCACTCATTAGACTGTTAACCGTAACCTGGTCATAATTTAACTTAAAGTTAACAATTATAAATATATTTTAAATTTTATTAAGGGTAAGACCAAGGCATGATTGTGACATGCCTGTGATGCCCGTATTTTTCCGGGCCCGGAAGACAATAAACACAGAAGGTCAGACGAGATGAGTATAACCGCACAGCCCCTGTGGCAGCCGACGCCGGAGGCCGTAGCCGCCACCCAGATGGACCGGTTCCGCCGGCTGGTCAACGAGCGCTTCTCCACCAAACTGGAGGATTACCACGCGCTGCACCAGTGGTCGGTGGATCATCGGGAGGAGTTCTGGAAGCTGTTGTGGGACGAGACCGGGGTCATAGCCAGCGAGCGGGGCGACACCGTGCTGGAGAATGACGAGATGCCAGGAGCGCGCTGGTTTCCCGGCGCGCGGCTGAATTTCGCCGAGAACCTCCTGCGTTACCGCGACGATCGCACGGCCCTGGTGGAGCGACTGGAAAATGGCAGCCGCCGCCAGCTCACCTACGCTGAACTGTTTGCCCGGGTGGAGCGCCTGGCCGCGGCACTGGCGGAACAGGGCGTCGTCGAGGGCGACCGTGTCGCCGGTTTCATGCCCAATGTCATGGATACTGTGGTCGCGATGCTGGCTACCGCCAGCCTGGGTGCCATCTGGACCTCCTGTTCACCGGATTTCGGGATCAACGGGGTGCTCGACCGCTTTGGCCAGGTGGCGCCGAAAGTGCTGTTTGCCTGTGAGGGCTATTTCTACAACGGCAAGACCATCGATTCCCTGCCGCGGATCCACGAGATAGCCGCGCGAATCGACTCGCTGGAGAAGATAGTGGTGGTGCCGGTGGCGCGCTCCGCCGGAGATACGGCTGCAGCCGTGGCCGACCTGCCGGGCAGTACCACTGTGGAGGCCTTTATCAAAGGCGCCCCGGAACAGCCGCTGACTTTCGTGCAGACGGAGTTCAACCACCCGCTGTATATCATGTATTCCTCCGGAACCACCGGGGTGCCCAAGTGCATCGTGCACGGTGCCGGCGGCACCCTGCTGCAGCACCTCAAGGAGCACCGCCTGCACTGTGATCTGGACCGGGACGATACCCTGTTCTACTTCACCACCTGTGGTTGGATGATGTGGAACTGGCTGGTGAGTGGCCTCGCCTGCGGTGCTACCCTGGTGCTGTTCGACGGTTCCCCGTTCTACCCGGCGGCGGAGAGCCTGTGGGATATGGCGGACGAGGAAGGCATCAGTGTTTTCGGCACCAGCGCCAAGTACATCGCCGCGCTGGAAAAGGCCGGCCGCAAGCCCCGCGAGACCCATAAACTGGAGAACCTGCGCGCAGTGCTGTCGACTGGTTCACCGTTGGCCCACGAGGGTTTCCGCTATGTCTACCGGGATATCAAGGCCGACCTGTGCCTGTCTTCCATCTCCGGTGGCACTGACATCATCTCCTGTTTTGCCCTGGGCAACCCGGCCCTGCCGGTCTATGCCGGTGAGCTGCAGTGCCGTGGGCTGGGCATGGCCGTGGAGGTATGGAACGACGACGGCGAGCCGGTGGTCGGTGAGAAAGGTGAGCTGGTATGCGCGAAATCCTTTCCGTGTATGCCGATCGGGTTCTGGAATGATGAAGATGGTTCCAGGTACCACAGCGCGTACTTCGAGAACTGGCCTGGCGTATGGGCCCATGGTGATTACGCGGAAATCACCGGACATGGCGGGGTGATCATTTACGGCCGCTCTGATGCGGTACTCAACCCCGGCGGGGTGCGTATCGGTACCGCCGAGATCTATCGCCAGGTGGAAAAAGTCGAGGAGGTGCTGGACAGTATCTGTATCGGCCAGGAATGGCAGGATGATGTTCGGGTGGTGTTGTTCGTGGTTCTGCGCGACGGTGTCACCCTGGACGATGAGCTGGTGCAGAAGATCCGTACCACCATCCGCGCCAACACCACGCCGCGCCATGTGCCGGCCAAGGTGATCCAGGTCACCGATATCCCACGTACCATCAGCGGTAAAATCGTTGAACTGGCGGTACGCAATGTGGTGCACGGCAAGCCGGTGAAGAACCAGGAAGCGCTGGCCAACCCCGAGGCCCTGGCACTTTATAAAAACCTGCCGGAACTGGGATCCAACTGATCGATTCCGGCAAAGGGCGGCGGCCGGTATAAACCGGCAGCCGCCCGGTCCCTTCTCCGCGTCGCCCCATCCCCTGGCGCTGTACCATTCCTGCCAAACTGCGCTACCCTGAAGTCGCAAGAAACGCTTTTATAACCTCCAATAATCTTCACGGAAGAGCACTGATGATCACGTATCTCTACTGGGCAGCAGTGATTGCCCTTGTCGTTTTTTCGCTCCTGGCGGGTAGTCGCATGGGTAGCCTGAAAGTGGGGGGCATTTTTGCTGTCATTATCTTTCTGGTGGGTTGGCTCGCTTACTATTTCCATTTCGAACAGGTCTTCGTCAAGCGGTTTGGCGGGGTGATGCGTATTTCCGTGCCTGAGGGGCAGCGCCATATCGGTGCCACCTGGAAAGAAGACAACCTGTGGATCGAGAATTACGATCCGCAAACGAACCAGTGTATTTTCTCCGAATATTCCAAGGGCAACCTGCTGGAAGGCCGGGTGATAATCCGCGACTGCAACCCGCTGCTCGGCACCGGCGCCGGCAGCACCCGCTGACCCGGGACACGCAACTTCCGGCGCAAACCAGGATCGAAGGGTAAATGGACATTCTTCCCGCCCGCCCGGGCGGGATCGGCTGCGCGGCGATTCCCCACAGCCGTAATTCAATAATGGATGAGTTCTTTGCGCGTACTAATCGGTATTCTCCTGGCGGCAGTGCTGTTCGGCCCCATGCAGGCTGCGCGCGCCATTCCCTTCTTCGATCAACTACCCGATTTCCGGGTGCGGGTAGCGGGTGACCGTGACCTGGAAGAGTGGCTGGGCGACCAGCTCAAGGACCTGCGCAAGGGCAGCAGT
Organism: Microbulbifer zhoushanensis; assembly: GCF_021729055.1. NCBI lineage: Bacteria > Pseudomonadati > Pseudomonadota > Gammaproteobacteria > Cellvibrionales > Microbulbiferaceae > Microbulbifer > Microbulbifer zhoushanensis. Next base: position 271,761 of record NZ_JAJSAO010000005.1, on the reverse strand, counting down.
GTGCTGGAGAACTATGAGGACCCGCGGGATGTGGCGCGCTACGAACGGGGTAACCTGGAGAAACTGCTGCGCTCGCGCGGCTACTACGACAGCCGTGTGCGCGAATCGGTTAGTGACGGCAAGATTGTCTATCGCGTCGAGCCGGGCCCCCGCTACCTGATCAAGGATATCTCGGTGGAGATGCCGCCCCAGTTGCGTCGTGGCCTCGGCGCGCTGCCCCTGCAGATTGGCGATCCACTCAACGCCGAGAAGGTCAAGGAAGGCGTGACAGTGATCGAGAAGTACCTCAATGACAATGCCTGCCTGTTGAATGTGGATGTGAGTTATGAGGCCACGGTCATACACAGCGAGGCTGCTGCGCGACTGGTTTACCGTGTGGCCCCCAGTCCCGAGGTTGTTGTGGGCCAGGTCTATATCGAGGGTGTTACCACAATCGATGGCGATTACCTGCGCGATAAAGTCGGCATCACGTCCGGTGAGTGTTTCAAGCGCAGCCGGCTGGACGCTGCCCAGTTGCGATTGCTGCGTACCAACCTGGTGGCCGGGGTGGGCAGCGAGGTTTCCGAGCCCTACGGCGGTGTTGTGGATATTACTTTCCGGATCCAGGAGCGCAAGCATCGCACCGTCAAGCTGGGTGTCGGCTACACCTCCAGCGAGGGCGCCGGTGTGTCGGCGGGCTGGGAGCACCGCAATGTTTTCCATCGCGGCGAGAAAATTGATATCGAGAGCAAGGCCAATCCCGTGCAGCAGAGCCTGAAGGCGCGACTGCTGGTGCCACGCTTCCTGCGCGATGACCAGGACCTGACCGGCAAGGTGGAACTCTCCAATGAGGAGCGCGATGCCTACCAGGCGGAATCGTTCACCGTGGGTGCAACCATCTCCCGCAAGCTCAGTGAGCATCGGACGGCGAGTGTCGGCAGCGAGCTGAAATTCAGTGATATCGAGGAAGAGGGCGGTATCACCGAGAACTACCAGTTGCTGGCTTTCCCGCTGGGCCTGAAATGGGATACGACCGACAGCCCGCTCGATGCGCGCAAGGGTGCGACTGCGGCGCTGGAGGTGAAGCCCTATGTGGACCTCGGCACCAGCGGCAGCAATTTTGTGAAAAGCCTGGTGGTAGGGACCGGTTACCACACGCTTGCAGATACCCGCTGGGAGCCAACCCTGGCGCTGCGCCTCAAGGCCGGGGTGATATCCGGTGCCGACAATGCCGATGTGCCGGCGGACGAGCGCTTCTACGCCGGCGGCGGTGGCTCCGTGCGCGGCTACGGTTACCAGGCGCTGGGCCCGCGCCGGGTGATCGAGCCGGAAGAGCCGGGCGAGCAACCGCGCCTGAGTGACCCGATTGGCGGTCGCGCCCTCAGTGAGATATCCCTGGAAGGACGTCTGCGTTTTACTGAAAAATGGGGCGGGGTGATATTCGTCGATGGTGGCAATGCCTACCTGGATCCTGAACCGCGCTTCGATTCGCTGTTGTGGGGGGCGGGTATCGGTGTGCGCTATTTCACCTCCTTCGCGCCCGTGCGCTTCGACATTGCAGTGCCACTGGATAAGCGGGAAGGGCTCGATGACGACTTCCAAGTATACGTGAGCCTGGGGCAGGCGTTCTGATATGGCACGGTCGCTCTCTGCCCTGGCATCTGGTTTCGTGCGCGCCATTGGCACGGTGCTCCGCAGTCTCTGGCACTCCCTGGGCGGTCGCGGTGCACTGGTGTCCAGTGTGCTGCTGGTGCTTCTGCTGGCGTTGCTTTATTTCGTTGGCACCGGCCCGGGGCGCGTATCCCTGACGCACGGCGCGCTCGCCCTCTCCGAGCGCCTTGTGCCGGGGCTACGCATCCAGGCGGGCGAGGTGGCCAGTGAACGCCTGGGCGCCTGGTCGTTTTCCTCCCTGAAAGTGGATTACGAGGGCGAGGTGCTGTTACAGGCCCGTGGGCTGGCGCTGGGCATCGACCTGCCGGGGCTTGTCGCCGGCAGGGTGGATATCGAGCGGGTGGGTGCCGCCGACCTGTTGCTGGACCTGGATGTGTTGCAGTCGCTGCTGGAGGCGGGCGCCGAGCAGGCCGAGGCAGAGGTGGAGGAGCAGCCGGCGGCGGCGCTCGATATTCCCTCCATCAGGCTCGGCCGGCTGGACATCGATCGCCTGCGGGTGATCGACCGGCGCTACCCGGATTTGCCCCCGGTGGCCGTGGACGGGGACGGCTACTTTCGCTGGCAGGGCGAGACAACCCGCGGGGGGCTGGAAATACGCGAGCTGGACGGGGCGGGGCTGTTGGTAAGCCTGGCTGCCCGCGAGACCAGTGAAGGGCGTTACCGGGTGGAATTCCTGGCGCGCGAGGACAGCGGCGGATTTGCCGGCCAGCTGTTGCAGCTGCCCTCCGGGCAGGCGCTGGATGCCAGTGGCCGGATTGCAGTGCGCGAGTCCGGTGACCGGCTGGCAGTCACCATCGAGGAATTTTCCCTGCCGCTGGTGTCCCACCGCTTCGGGCTTGCCGGGCCCCTGGAAATCGCACTGTCGCCCTGGCTGGTGGAGACCGGCGGCCTTTCGCTGACTGTCGATGACACAAAACACGCGATTTCAGGCTCTGTCAGCGGCGAACGGGTGGATGCGGAAATTCGGCTCAATCGCCTGCCGCTGGCCATTTCACAGCCCTGGCAGGATTACCTGCAGGGCGGCTGGCTCAGCGCCGACCTGTCACTGCAGGGCCCGCTGTCGCTGCCGGCGGTCTCAGGGATGGTGGAGCTGCGCAGTAGTTACCGCCAGCAGCCGGTACACCTGGAGGGCCGGGTGCAGACCCGGGATGAGGTGATCGAGCTGGCGGGTGCGACGCTGGAATTTGCCGGCGCCCGCCTGGACCTGGCCGGCGAAGTGGACATTCCCGCAGAGTCCATCGATCTTCAGGGCGAGCTGGCGCGCCTGGAACTGGACGATATCCGCGCGCTGCTGGCGGTGCTGCCGGAAGAGAGCCGGGTGGAGTTGCCGCCGGAGCTTTCCGGTGCCATCGACGGCCTGCAGCTCAGCGCCCGTGGCCCCTGGGGCAACCCGGACTTTACCGCCACGCTCCGCGCCAGCCCGGTTTATGGCGAGCTGCAGGGTGATCTCCGCGCCGTGGTTGCGGGGAGCCCGAAAAAGATTCGCGTGCGGGAATTCAGCCTCAGCGGCGAACATTTCCAGCTGGGGGGGAATGGCGACGTCTCGCTGGAAAAGGAAACCCTGCAGCTGCAACTCACGGCGAGGGCAGATGAATTCCCGCCGCGGTTGCTGCTCGATATCCCCGAGCTGGCCGGCATTGCCGTCAACCTGGATGCGGAATTGTCCGTGCGCGGGCCCTGGAGCAAGCCACAGCTCCAGGCCAGTATTAACTCGGACGGCAAGTACCGAGACTATCGCTATAGCCTGGAGGGGGCTGTGGCCGGGGATATGGACCGGATCCAGCTGGACGGAGTGCGGCTGGAACTCTCCAGTCTCGATCCCGGCCGCGGTTTTGGTGTGACCGCCCTGGCGGGACAACAGTCCCCGGTCACCAATGGCGATGAGGGAGGCAAAGGTTCACTTGCGCCGCAGCAGAGCCCCAGTCGCGTGCGCGAGCTGGCCCGGGAATCCGCCCAGCTGGCCTGGCAGGGTGAGGCCTGGCTGCAGCTGGACGGGATCGTCGAGCCGGGCAAGCAGCGTGCCCGGGGAACAGTGGCGGGGCGCAATATCCCGGTATCCCTGGCAGAGTTGGCGGGCGTGTCCCTGCCCGCCACACTGGAGGGTGAGGTGAGCCTCGACGGGGAATTCTCCGGGCCTTTCGCCAGTCCCGAGGCCCAGGTCAATATCCTCGCCCAGGGCAGCTTCCGCGAGGAGCCCTGGCGCCTGCAGGGCGACGTGGGTTACCGCCAGGGCAGTATTTCCCTGTCCGGTGTCGACCTGCAGTGGGCGGGCCGCAACCGACTTCTGGCCGAAGGCAGCCTGAATGAAAAAGAGCTCGACCTGGAGCTGCGGGGCAATGCCATGCTGGCCGACCTGGAGCTGGGCCTGCCGGCGGAACTGAACGAACGTGGTGAGATTACCCTGCAGGCGACCGCCGCCGGCAGTCCGCGCAAACCGCAGTTGCAGGGGGAGCTGGGCCTCACCAGCGTCACTGATGGCAAACCGTTGTCCGGCGCGATCCGCTGGCAGACCCGGGGGCCCACACTGGAACTGGAATTGGAGATGGACCATGGCACGCGCCGGGCGGCGGAGGCCAGTGCACAGCTGGAGGTGGGGCCAATCCTGGAAATACTGCTGGCCGAGCGCCCGGCCGGCAGTGCGCGGCCGCCATTGCCCCTGGCCCTGGACAGCGGGGGCAGCGCGGACCTGTCCGTGCTTGAGGCTTTTCTCGATCCCGGGATTCACACCATGCAGGGGCAGCTGCAATTTACCCTGACCGCGGATGGCACCGTGGAGAAGCCCCGGATGCTGGGGGAGGTGCGCCTTGAAGGGGGCTCCTACGAACATCGCCCGAGCAATACCCGCCTGCGACGTATTGCCCTGCTGGCGCGCCTGACCCCGGATCGCTGGGTGATCGAGGAGGCGCGGGCGGAGGACCGGGAGGATGGCCGCATTGATATCGGTGGTGCAGTGACCTTCCCGGCAGTGGGGCCACCGCAGCTGGCGTTCGAGGTGCGTGCACAGCGGTTGCACCTGCTCAATTCCCCCGCCGTGCGCGGCGCTGTATCCGGCACGCTGGGACTGAGCGGGACCACCGAGGACGCGCGCCTGGAGGGGCGCCTGACCCTGCGGCCGCTGGAAGTACAGGTAGAGCAACTGTTCGGCAGCAGTGTGCCGGAAATCGAGGTGGTTGAAGTCGAGGTGGACGGCCCGGTGCAGCAGCGCGGCCCGCCCATCCTGGAGAACATCGCGCTGGCGATCCAGGTTGTGCTGGACCAGCAATCCTACGTGCGTGGCCTGGGGTTGAACTCGGAGCTGCAGGGGCAGGTAAATGTCGCCGGCACCGCGGCCAACCCGAACGCATCCGGGGAACTCACCATCGTGCGGGGTAATTTCGACCTGCTGGGCAAGCGCTTTGAGTTGCTGGAAGGTCGGGTGCTGTTCGAGAACAGCGAGGCTGCCATTTTCGTCAAGGGGCGTCACGAGTACAGTGACGGTGAAATTATTGCCGAGATTTCCGGCACCGCCGACGACCTGGATATCGAATTCAGCTCCACGCCCGAGGCGGCCCAGGATGAGATCTTCGCCCAGCTGCTGTTTGGCAAGTCACTGCAGGATATATCGCCACTGCAGGCGGTAAGGCTGGTGACGGTAGTGCGCACCCTGCAGGGCGGCGGGGCCGGCTTCGACCCGGTGGCCAAAACCCGGGAGTTACTCGGGGTCGATACGCTGGATATCAAGAGCGAGGAGGGCGAGGAAGGCCAGGATCGCTATGCGCTCAGCCTGGGCAAGTACATTACCAGCCGCATTTTTATCGAACTGCAGCGCAGTACTGATCCCCTCAACCCCTGGGAGGCCCAGATGCAGATTGAATTGCGGCGCAACCTGAACCTGGAGCTGAAATCCGCCGGTAGCAATGAAAGTGGCGCCGGCAGCGTGGAGCTTCAGTGGAAGAGGGACTATTAGTTTGGGGAAACCCGGACAGCCGCGTTGGCATGAAAGACGCCGGGGCAGGGAGCCACTGATGGAATACGCCGCTATCCTTCTCGCCGCCGGCTACTCGCACCGGTTCGGCAGTGACAAGCGCCTGGCGGATATCGACGGGGAGCCCATGCTGCTGGCAACACTGGCCGGTATTCGCGCGGCCCTGGATACCCTGGGGCCGGGCCCCGCCGAGCCGGGCCGGCTGCAGGTGGTGGTTCGTTCCCGGGACGGGCTGGTGGGCCGCCTGCTGGCGGGGCAGGGTGGGGAGTTGGTGCGTGCCCCCGCCTGGCCGGTAGGGATCGGTGCCAGTATCTCCGCTGCCGCCGCGAAACTGGCGTCGCTGGATGAGCCGCCACGGGCCCTGGCGATCTGCCCGGCAGATATGCCGTTTGTAAGGCCCGAGTCATTGTGCGAGCTCTTGCGCCACTGCGCGGCGGACAAGATCTGTGCGCCGGTATTCGCGGGGCAGCGGGGCAAGCCGGTGGTGTTCGGCCGGTGCTTCCTGGGGCAACTGGCCCAGTTGCGGGCCCGGAAGGACTGGGAGCGGGTAATCCGTGCCAATCCCGCCGCACTGTGCGACGTGCCGGTGGATGATATAGGCGTTACGCTGGATGTTGACTGCCCCGCAGATTTTCATCGTGCCAAGCGGCGGGGTCCAGATGGTAGAAGGCCCGCAGCTCTGCATACAGCTTCCCATGGTGGTCCCTGAGCTCCACCGGGATCGAGAAAAAAGACTCTGATGCCACGGCGAAAAACTCCGCCGGTGACTGGGCGCCATAGGGGTCGAGAATGGAAGCCTGTCCCCCGGCAGCCTCGTCGCTCCCGGTATTGCCTGTCCCTGTTTTCTTCTCCTGCCTAATCACCTGGTGTCGCAGTCGCTCATATTCCTCCCGAAAGACCGGCGCCCAGTTACGTCCCGATTCATTATCGGTGAACAGGGGGCGGCCGTCATAGACACCGTCCTCTTCGTCCAGCTTGTGGGCAAATTCGTGCACGATCACATTGCGGCCCTGTTGTGGGTGGAGCAGGTCTTCCTCGATGTCAGCCCAGGACAGCACCACCGGCCCGAGATAGTGGGACTCCCCCTCCCGCGCGCTGGCGGCGGTCATCTCGATGGCGCCCTCGAAATGGGTTTCCCGCGCCACATAGGTATCGGGGTAAAGCAGCACGGTTCGCAGTGCGGGGTAGCAGCGGTTTTGCCGGCCGGTCAGCAGCAGGCAGGCCCAGGCGGCCACGCAGAGCCGCATTTCATCGGTTATCCGCAGGCCGTCACAGCCGACAAACTCCTTGTCATGCAGGAACAGGCTCACATTGGCGCACAATTCCCGCTGGGCTTCCGGCGCCAGGGCCGAGTAAAAGGGCAGGGCGGATTGCAGGTGCCGGTAGCCCGACGGTGTGAGGGGACGCGCTCGCAGGTAGCGCCGCCGCCATTTCTGCCAGTAGACCGGCAGCACCCAGACCAGGATTGCCAGCGCGATAACGGCCAGGAATGTGTTCATGACTGCCCCTCACCGGGCGCGCCCACCGGCAGAGCGGGACCGGTGTAGTCGGTGGATGTGGCGCGTTTCAGTGGCCGGTATTGCAGGACCCGGTCAGCGTAGTCGACCCGCGGTACCAGGTAGGGGCTGAAGGGCGTGGTATCGGTATCGCCTGACAGCCACTGGCGGATAAATCCGCTGCTTGGTGGGGCGATCATGGGCAGGCTCTTGTCGTGGAAGCGTTCCGTTAGCGGGTGCGCGGGCAGCGTAATGATCGAGCAGCTCAGCAGCCTGCCGTCGTCCCAGCTTTTGTACAGGCCGCAGAAGAAAAAAGGTAGTCCAAACGAAAATTCCACCGGGTTGTCGCCGTGCTGGCTCTCAACCCAGGCATTGGCCGGAACCAGGCAGCGGGAGTGCCGGTACTCCGGACGCTTGGGTAACTTGCGCCAGTTACTGTTGATGGACCAGTATTTTTTATGGGGGCTGTAGTGGTCACCCTCTTTCTGCAGGTACAGGTGCCAGATTGCCGTTTCCAGTTCGGGCGTCCCGTGGCGGCCGGTGACAATGCTGACCTGTGAGGTCGGCCGGCGCCGGCGGCCATAAATCATTCTCTGCGGGTAGCCGACGCCCACCTGCTCGAGAAATCGCTCTATGCCGGCATGGTCGTCTGCATCGAACAGGCTGCACATGGGTGTTTGGGCCCTTGCTGTAAAAGCGGTGACAGGCAGGAGTGTACCAGCTGGGTGACAGCTGTCGCGCACCCGTTGCAGGGGCCTGCTACTGGCCCGCAGCAGTCAGCCGCGATAGTGCCATATAGCGCTGGATGTATGGCTTGTGTGTGTAGAGGATATCCTCCGGCAGGTCATCCGGGGCGAAGAAGCGGGTCTCCACCACCTCGCTGTCATTGAATACCATATCCCCTTCCGCGATTTCACACTGGACCGCGATATCAACCACCGGTGTATAGGCGGGTTTGCGCACGTCGAGTACCCGGGTGGACAGCACCTCGGCCCCTATTTCTTCCTGTAGTTCACGCCGCACCGCCTGCTCCACGGTTTCACCGTGCTCGAGCCATCCCCCGGGCAGGCCCCAGGCATCCTGGTAGCGGTGGCGGACCAGCAACAGGGAGTCTTCCCTCTTAATCAGGAACACCATGCCGACCAGGAACTTGTCCGAGGTGATATATGAAATTTTCCAGCGCAGGTCGACCGGAAGCTCGCGGTAGATCGTGTATTTGAGCCCGGGAAAGGCGAGGAGGGCGGCTGCAGCCCCGCAGCAAGCCAGGAGGATAAGGGCTAGGGTCTTCTTGATCATGGGGCGCTTGGCTACCTCGATTCGCTCGCCATGGCGATATTACTGGCAAGCATTCGCCGCATAGCGGCTTTATTACTGCATGGATCTGTCATTGGGCTCCCGGTTACCAGTCACAATACGGGGTGTCGACCAGGTTCGCATTGTAATAGCGGGGATCGCCGGTAACCTCTGCTGTGACCCAGTCCGGGCGCTCGAATTCCTCGGCCTCCGACTCCAGCTCAATTTCGGCCACTACCAGTCCCCGGTTACGCCCCGAGAAAATGTCGATCTCCCACTTGTGCTGTCCCACGGTTACGATGTGGCGGGTTTTCTCGATGACCTGGCCCCCACACAGGGTGTCGATAATTTCCTGTGCATCCGCCACGGGAATTTCGTATTCGAACTCGCTGCGGGAAATACCCCTGGTGGCCCCCTTGAGGGTGAGAAAGCCGCGGTCGCCATAGATTCGCGCCCGGACTGTGGATGTGCCGGACACCGGCAGGTAGCCCTGGGATACGGCGGTGCCCCCCTCCCGGGTGGCCAGGGTAGCGGCAAAGCCGGGCTCCACCAGGAATTTTCTCTCGATTTCTTTGGCCATCGATGTCTCTGCCAAGTCTCCATAACAGGGGCCCGGGCCAGCCGGCCGGGTTACGCGGGTGGTGGTGCCCGGGCTCAGTAGAGCTCGCCCAGTGGGACGGCGCGCGCCGCGCGCCTGAACAGCCGTCGTCCCAGTTCATACTCGGGCCCTGACTGCGGCGACCATACACTGCTGGAATGGTACTCCCCTACCCATTGAACTTCTATCTTCCAGGCCGCGCCGTCCAGGCCATGGCGTTCCGGCGGTGGGCGCGCGCCCAGGTAGCTTCCGGTTACCAGCCGCCGTATCCGGTCGACGAATGAGGCCTCGACCTCCAGTGATACCGGCCCCGTGCGGGCTTTGCCCCAGGGCGTGCTTTCCGCAATACAGAGTCTACCCGGTACCGGGTCCAGCCGGATGGTTAGCGGAAAGTCAAAAGCGCGCTCCAGGGTGAAGCGCACGTAGTCCCCCGGGCGTGGGGTCAGGTGCTGGTGGCTTTGGGCTGGTAGTGGTAACCGGTTCAACCCGGCTCCCTGGAGAGATATGGCCTGGTTGAATTTTGAGCGGCCGGGCCGGTTGGCCCGGCATACAACCGCGCCGCTGAAACGGGTATCATGTCGCTCAGATTTGTACCAGTATGTAGCACGGAAACCCAAGGATCTATGAGCAAGCAGCGTGTCCTGACCGGCATCACCACCACCGGCACTCCCCACCTGGGCAATTACGTGGGCGCCATCCGCCCGGCGATTGCCGCCAGCCAGGAGGAAAACAACCAGTCCTTCTACTTCCTCGCCGACTACCATGCGCTGATCAAGTGCCAGGACCCGGAGCAGGTACACCAGTCCACCCGGGAAATTGCCGCCACCTGGCTGGCCCTGGGACTCAATACCGACAATGTGGTGTTCTACCGCCAGTCCGATATCCATGAGATCCCGGAACTCACCTGGCTGCTGACCTGCATGACCGCCAAGGGCCTGATGAACCGTGCACACGCCTACAAGGCGGCGGTGGATGCCAACCGGGCCGACGGCGAGGACTCCGACTTCGGCATCAACATGGGCCTGTACAGCTACCCGATCCTGATGGCCGCCGATATCCTGATGTTCAACGCCAACAAGGTGCCTGTGGGCAAGGACCAGGTCCAGCACATCGAAATGGCCCGTGATATCGCCCAGCGCTTCAACCACCATTACGGCGAGCACTTTGCGCTGCCGGAGGCGGTCGTGGATGATCATGTAGCGGTGCTGCAGGGCCTGGACGGCCGTAAGATGAGTAAAAGCTACGGCAATACCATCCCGCTGTTCCTGACGGAAAAGCAGCTGAAAAAGCACATCAACAAGATCAAGACCAACCTGCTGGAACCGGGCGAGCCCAAGGACCCGGATACCTCTACCGTGTTCCAGGTCTGGCAGGCGTTTGCCACCCCGGAGCAGACCGCCGAGATGCGCAAGGCTTTCGAGGAGGGCATCGCCTGGGGCGAGGCCAAGAAGCAACTGTTCGAGCTGGTCAATGGCCAGATCGGCGATGCCCGCGAGCGTTACCATGAGCTGCTGGCCAACCCGGCGGATATCGAGGCAGAGCTGGAAAAGGGCGCCGAAAAGGCCCGGGCTTATTCCGCCCCGTTTATCGAGAAGCTGCGCGCGGCGGTGGGTATCCGCAAGATCGGCTGATTGCGTTGCCGGCTCGCCGGCGCATTCGCTCAATGTAGTCATCCGCGGGCCATGGCTCGCGGATGGATGTATAAGAACAACAAACAAGCACAATAACTACTAATTACAGGGAGCCCTGTTATGAGTGATGTCGAGGCGAGTCCTGCCGCCGGTGTAGAAGGTGGCAAGGGCATTGAAAAAAACAGCTGGGTCAACCGGGCGCTGAACCGGGTAGAAGTGATCGGCAACCGCCTGCCGGACCCGGCGGTACTCTTCCTGATCCTGATGGTCACCGTATGGGTCTTCTCCTGGCTGTTGTCCGGGGTCAGCTTTGACGCGCAGCACCCGGCAACCGGTGAGGCGATCCGCATCAACAATCTCCTCTCGGGGGAGTCACTCGCATACTTTCTCTCCAACATGGTCACGACCTTTACCGGCTTTGCCCCCCTGGGGGTGGTGCTGGTGGCCATGCTCGGCGTGGGTGTCGCAGAGCAGAGCGGGTTTATCAATGCGGTGCTGAAAAAGCTGCTGGGAGTAACCCCGCAGATGCTGCTGACCCCAATGGTGATCCTCGTCGCCATCGTCAGCCACACGGCAGTGGATGCGGGCTACGTGCTGGTGATACCGCTGGGTGGGGTGATCTTCTATGCGGCCGGACGCCATCCGCTGGCCGGTATTGCGGCGGCGTTTGCCGGCGTCTCTGGTGGTTTCTCTGCCAACTTCGTGCCCTCGGCGATCGATCCCCTGTTACAGGGCTTTACCCAGTCGGCGGCGCAGATCGTGGATGCACAGGTACAGCTCAACCCACTGAACAACTGGGCCTTTACCTCGGCTTCCTGCCTGGTGATCGTGCTGCTGGGCTGGTGGCTCACCGACCGGGTCATCGAACCGCGCCTCAGGGACGTGGAGATCGACGGGGACGAGAATGAGATGCCGGTGATGCAGGACATGGGCGAGCGCGAGCGCCGGGCGCTGCGCTGGTCCCTGCTGGTGATGGCTGCCGGCATTGCCGGGCTGGTGGCCTGGATGCTGCCGGAGTCCTCGGCCCTGCGCGATGGTGCGGGCCAGCTGGCATCCTTCGGTGCACCGGCGATGAAGTCGATCGTGCCGCTGATCTTCCTGCTGTTTATCATCCCGGGAGTGGTGTTCGGCTACCTGACCGGCACCTTTGGCAAGTCGAAGGATGTTATCGACTCCATGTCGAAGACCACCGGCTCCATGTCCTACTACATCGTGATGGCGTTCTTCTGTGCCCTCTTTATTGCCGAATTCGGCCGCTCCGGGCTCGGTACATTGCTGGCAGTGGAGGGAGGCGGCCTGCTGGCGGCGATGAACCTGCCGGGACCCGTGACCCTGATGGGCATTATCCTGCTGGTGGGCTCGGTAAACCTGTTCGTGGGTTCCGCCTCCGCCAAATGGGCGCTGCTGGCCCCGATCTTTGTACCCATGCTGATGCAGGTGGGTTTCTCCCCGGACCTGACCCAGGCCGCCTACCGGGTGGGGGATTCCTCCACCAACATCATCACCCCGCTGATGCCGTATTTCCCACTGGTGGTGGTGTATTGCCAGCGCTACGTGAAGGGTACCGGTATCGGCACCCTGGTATCGTTGATGCTGCCCTATTCAGTGGCCTTCCTGTTGTGCTGGTCGATCTTCCTGGTGATCTACTGGTCCATCGGCCTGCCCCTGGGGCTGCAGTCCAGCTATACCTATCCCTGACATTGACCGGGAAACTGCCGGCGGGGCCATAGGGGCACCGCCAGGCTCTTCCCGCCTGGTTGAGTGAGAATATGGCTTACCTGTACCTGGCCATTGCCATTGTTGCCGAGGTCGCCGGTACCACTGCACTGAAGGCCTCAGAGCAGTTCACCCGGCCACTGCCGTCGCTGGTTGTGGTGGTGTGCTACGGACTGGCGTTCTATATGCTGGCGCTGGTACTGCGCACTATTCCGGTGGGCATCGCCTACGCCATCTGGGCCGGGGTAGGGATCCTGTTGGTGGCCCTGGCGGGCGCGGTTATCTACCGCGAGGTGCCGGACTGGCCGGCGGTGATCGGCATGACGCTGATTGTCGCCGGTGTGGTGATCATCAACCTCTTCTCTGAAAGCAAGGTGCACTGACCTGCGGCCCGCCCTGTGGCTATACCCGGACGTTTTTCTTTCTTTGTTGCAAATAAGAATCTATCGCATTATTGTTTGCTGCGGTTGTGCTGGTCCCGCGCGGCAATCCCCTGCCATCTGGACCGGTATGCAATTCCAGGGACATAAAAACAGGAGCCGGGCCTCTCTCGCCGGGAATACCAATGATGGAATCGCCGCTTGTTGCCGGCCTGGTGGCTGGACTCTGTATTTTCTCCGGTGTCACTTGCCTGTATTTCGCATGGCAGCGTAGCGGGCCGCAGCGCCTGTTTACGCTCGCGGGATGGGGGTTGCTTGTCGCGTCAGTCTGGAGCTGGTCGGGCGCCTACAGCCTGGAGTTCGGCATCTGCTTCAGTGTAATTCTCACGGCGCTGGTGGCCTGGCTGGTAGTGATCCTGGGTGGGGCATTGCCGCGGCGCCGGGACCTCTTGTCACAACGACCGGCCCGCGCGCGCCGTTCAGAACCGACGGTCGCCGGGCGTGTCAGGTTGCGCAGGAGCATACGCTTCCTGGCCGCTTTGGTGCTGCCGCTTACCTGCGCCGTGGTATTTGCCCTGTCGTTTTTTGGCTGGAGCGACGCGGAGGAGAGTACCCGCCTGGTGAGTGCGGTGTTTGTCGGGCTGCTGGCCTGGAAGGCCGGGGTGGTCTGGGTAAGTGCCGACCGGAATCTGGCGCGGGCGGTGCTGGGCCTGCTGCTGGTCAACGCCGGCAGCGGCCTGCTGCTGGCCGTGCAATGACCGGGGGAGAAGAGCGATGAAACTGTCATTCAGGCCCAGCCCGGCCTTTGTGCGCGATATGACCGGTGGGCATTCAGCGCTGGGGCTCTTTCTGTCCACCCTGCTGTATATCGTCTGTGTGAGCGGTACCCTCGCGGTCTTCTACCCGGAGTTTGAACGCTGGGAGCAGGCATCCGCGGGGGAAATGCTGACAGTCGAAGCGGATGTATACCGGCGCGCTGCCCGCGAGGCCCTTGCCGGGATTCCTGCCGATGGCGAGCAGCCGGGCGTGATCCGCTTTACGGCACCCACCGCCGAGATGCCCCGCATGCTGGTCGAAGTGGGGGAGAGAGAGCATTTCGTCGGCGGTAACGGGACTCTGCGGGAACAGGTAACGCATGAGTGGACGGATTTTCTCGTCTATCTCCATTTTGCCCTTAACCTCCCTGTGGGCCTGGGTGTCCCGGTAGTGGGCCTGATCGGCGTGCTGATGGCGGCGCTGATTATTTCCGGATTGCTGGCCCACCCCAATATCGTGCGTGAGGCATTCTCCCTCCGTGGTCGTGGTTCAGCGCGTCGACGCCAGGTGGACCTGCATAACCGCCTGGGCGTATGGGCGGCGCCATTTCACCTGATGATCGCGCTGACGGGTGCATTTATCGGCCTCGCAACGGTGTTCGCCTTTGCGATTGCACAGGTTTTTTATTCCGGCGATGTGGAGAGGGTGCACCACCTGCTGTTTCGGGATGTGCCGGAGGCGAAGGCGGAAGCCAGCGCTGTACCGGTGCCGGATTTTGCCCCGGCACTCGCGTCGCTGGCCCGCATCGCTCCAGGAAGAGAGCCGTTTAGGATCAGCCTTCACAACCCCGGCAGGGTGGGTCAGTTGTTTGAAATTACCACCCGCGTACCGGGGCGACTGGTCTGGGGAGAACGATTTTACTTCAATGCCGATGGCGCTTCCCTGGGGCGGGATGGCTGGTCCGATGGCAGTGCGGGCAAGCAGGTTTACGCCTCTAGTTTTCGCCTGCATTTTGGTCACTACGGCGGTTTCGCCGTGAAAGTGGCCTACTTCCTGCTGGGCCTTGGAATGTGTGCACTGGTGGTTTCAGGAATCAATATCTGGCTGCTGCGCAAACGACAGTGGGGTTTCCCCCGGGAAAGGCTGGAGCGCATATGGGTGGCGCAGGTGTGGGGGGTGCCCCTGTTGATTGCAGCGGCCGCCCTCGGCCAGCTGGTCCTGGGCTTGCCTCCCCTGCCGGTATTCTGGGGTGGGATTTTGGGGCTCAGCCTGGTGGCTGCGTTCCGGGGGAGTTGTGCCGGATGGTCCTGGTACTTGCGCCTGGCTGTTGTCCTGGTCGCGATGGGCGTGGTCGGGGCACACCTTGGCCGGTTTGGTGCCGGTGCCATCCATGGCGGCGCGCTGGTGGGCAACCTTGTCTGGTTGCTCTGCGCCCTCGGTTTCGGCCTGTCCTGCTGGTTCCGGGATGGTCGCCAGCGCGTTGCCCGCCCGGGGGAAGCGGTTTCCGGAGAGCCGGCAGCTACCCCCGATACGGGCTGAAAGGCTTTATTGGACCGGGCGTAGCATTTCGATATGCGGGATACCATCCTCGTCGTAGGGTTCTGATACCTGCTCAAAGCCGAAATCGCGATAAAAACCGGCAAGGTGGAGCTGGGCGGAAATACGGATGGCGGCGCCGGGATGGACGTCATCAGATAGCAGCACTGCACGGCGCACCAGCTCGCGCCCGAGCCCGGTGCCCCGCGCCGACAGGGCGGTTAGCACACGGCCTATGGCCGGTTCGCGATACTTCTTCCCCGGGTCCACCACGCGCAGGTAGGCGAGCAGGTGTGGTTCCGGGGTGCGCGTATCCCAGCCACACAGGTGCCAGGAATCCCAGTCCCTGCCATCGGCGTCCTGGTAGGCACAGTCCTGTTCCACCGTGAAGACCTCCTGGCGCACCCGCAGGATTTCATACAGTTGCCGGTTGTCCAGCCCCTCGAGGCGCGCCCACTGCCACTCCACCATAAACAATCTCTCTCCTTAGCGGGTTGAGCGCAGAGAATAGCGGTTTCCGCCGGGGGTGAGAACGGCCGGGCGGCCCGCTGCCATCAGTCCCGCTCCAGCTGGGCACGCCAGCGGGGCCGGGTTTCTCCCGCCGAAGGCGCCGGCCAGCCCTCCCGCTGCCGGCTGCGATCGCCGTCATTCTCCTCTGTCTGGTCGTGGAAAAGCTGCACCCGGGTCTCGAACGGCATATCGATCTGCGCCTCATCCAGGGCCAGCTTGATGGCCCTGACCACGGCAGCGCCGATATGGTTGGCATCGGTCTGGCGGCTGTGGGTCCACCAGCGTACACGGATGGTCACCCAGCTGGCGGCGAGCCCCCAGGGCAGGGCCTCTACAGGAACCTTGTCCTGCACGCCCTCGACCTTGCTGACCGCTTCTACCAAAACCTCGCAGGCACGGTCGATACCGTCGCCGTAGCCGATGCCGACATCGTATTCACTGCGACGCAGTGGGTGGGCGGTCTTCACCACCACTGCGGTGGTGTAGATGTCGGCGTTGGGAATGACCACCCGCTGGCCGTCATAGGTGCGGATAAATGTGGCGCGGTTCTCGATTTTCTTGACCGTGCCCTCGAATTCCCCGACACGGATCTGGTCGTTCAGGTGAAAGGGCTCCTTGAGCAGGATCAGCAGGCCTGCCAGCCAGTTCTGCAGGATATCCTTGAAGGCGAAGCCAAAAGCCACTGAGCCCACGCCGAGCCCGGCGACAAGGTCGCCCGGCTTCAGGGTGGGCATGACAATGGTTGCTGCCAGCAGGCAACCAACGCCGAACAGTATCCACTTCACCAGGCCGCCCAGGACTTCCCCGAGGTTTTCCCGCTTGCGTCGCGCCAGGTGTTTGCGGGTGAGGAAACCGAACAGCGTGCCGAGCAGGTACAGCAGTATGACTACCACCAGCGCTGCCACAAAGTTGGGGATATGCTGGATACCATCGGCAATCCAGCCATCGACTTTGCCCAGTGCGGTTTCCAGGCCGCGATCTACCTGCTCCGGCAGTTCCCGGAGCGCTTCCGAACTTTCTTCCTGGCCGGCGAGTAGGCGTTGTGCCGTCATCCAATTCATCCCCGAGACCCCTGGCCGGGTCGAGTTTTCCCTGCTGTATCGCGCAGTTTAGTCGTAGCCGCGGCCGGGCGGCGTATCCTCCGGGACTTTCCGGCGTCGGGTAGAAGTATCGCGTCTCAGAGGATGATCGCTATCGGGATGTTGTGGCCACGCATGGCATCACGCAGCTGCCGGGAGATTGAGGCGCCCATCTCAATCACTGCACGGGACCGTCGGGGGGAGGAACCGGGCTAGAGAAAGAATGTCCTGGTAGCAGCCATGAAAGCAGGCAACACGATTGGCCGGCACGCTGGTGTCAGTCGCCGGGGATCAGCGCCCACCACTGGAAGACCGATCCGCGACAGGGGAGAGCGTGCCGCAAGTCAATCCCGGCCAGTGCGATCCTGTTGCGGCCGCTTGAACTGGCCCTGTTGCAGGTAGTGGATTACCTGGGCGATGACTTCGTCATTTTTCATCATGAATACATGGGTTGCAGGCACGGTGATATGGTCGTTCATGCCCTCCAGCTTTGTCCTCTCTACCGAGACCTTGCCGTCATCGGTGGCCGGGATCATCCGGGAAAGTATCGGGTTGATGCTGCGGCTACCGGCAATGATCCCCAGGTCGAACTCGGCCGCCCCCAGCCGGTTGGGAACGCTCATGTCCCCGGTGCCAAGCTGTAGTCCCGCGTCGCCGAACATGAAATGAAAGCCCGGGAAGCTCCCCAATCGGTCGACCACCTCACTGCCCCGGTTGGGCGGCCCCAGCATAACGACCCGTTTCAGGTTCTTGATCGGCACCCGGCTGAGGTACTGTCGTACCAGTATTCCGCCCATGGAGTGGGTAACAAAATTTACCTCGCTATCTTCCGGGCACCGGTCCAGGGCCGGTGCTATTGCGGGCCCGGCGAGTTGGTCGATGGGCCGTTCGGTGGAGGGGTAATCGACATTCACTGTGTGGTAACCGGCTTCCCCGATGGCACGTTCCAGCTTTGCCATGGAACGGTCGGATTTGGCCAGGCCGTGCAGGAGAATCACGCAGGCTTCAGTGGCGCTGGATAGCGGAGAGTAGGGCAGTGCCAGTACTGCCAGCAGCAATGCGTATGCCCGTTTCCGGGAGCCTATGTACATGGTTTTCGATAAGTCCGGGTCGTTGGCGGCTGGCTGCCCAATCTACCGCGAGCTGTGGCGCTTGCCAAGTGTACGCCCGGTATACAGCCTTCCCCGTTTGGGCCGGCGCACCGGGGAGTTGGTCCCCCGGGTATCAATAGGCCACATCAAACCCCAGCAGGATATAGGATTCCTTATCCAGGTGGCCGGTGAAGTACAGTCCCTGCTGGTCATTTGCTCCGAGAAAATCGGCATTGATCTCGATGATTCCCTTGGCATTGCGCATAAAGTAATAGCT
This sequence comes from Microbulbifer zhoushanensis, assembly GCF_021729055.1. Classification (NCBI taxonomy): domain Bacteria; kingdom Pseudomonadati; phylum Pseudomonadota; class Gammaproteobacteria; order Cellvibrionales; family Microbulbiferaceae; genus Microbulbifer; species Microbulbifer zhoushanensis. The sequence goes on along the minus strand of NZ_JAJSAO010000005.1, from coordinate 253,784 downwards.
CGCAGTGAAGGTGAGGGTATCAATTTCAATGCCCTCGTAGATCGTATCGGTATGGGCCAGGTCATTGGCGTCGGCGCTGTTGTACAGGAGTGAAAATGCCCAGCGATCGCTGGCGATATAGTCCAGGCCCAGGAAACCCCCGTGCCAGTCATACTGTCGGTTGGGCCAGAGGATCGTATCGCCGATTTCCGGCTGCAGGAAATCATCCCAGCTGGTCCAGAGATACTGGGCATACCAGTGCGCCCTGTTGCCGATACTGCCGGAAAAGTCGACCCCGAGCATGGTTACATCCGAGTCTCGCTCGCCCCTGAACAGGCCCGCTGGACCGGTGGCGCTATCCCGTTTTCCTGAAAGCGCAAACAGTCCCGCGGACAGCGGCTCCTCATCAACACCCAGGCGGGCAAAGGCACTTTTTGAGTTGTTGTCATCAAAGAGGTTGTCCGGGCGGCGATAGCCGGGACTGTTCACATTGAAGTTATCCGTGATGCCATTGCCATTGACCAGCCCCAGGGCCAGGTCAACCGGGCCAAATGACCGATCGAGTATCATGCCCCGCTCATAGGTGATACTGGCCATGCGGTACACCATAAAGTCCTGGAACGTGAGACGTACTTCCCGCGGAAACATCAGGTCTGATATCTGGAACTGGCCCAGCTGCAGGCCGACACCGGAGCTGAACAGGTCACTGTGGCGGATCCATGCGTCCTCGATGATCACTTCGCCGTTTTCTCCCTTTTCGGCGAAGATCCCGTAAAAGTAGTAGGTGAGGTTTTCACTGAGGGGCGCGCTGGAGAGCAGCTTTACCAGATAGGGCGCCTGGAAATCAGTATCCGCCTCTACACGCTTGCCGTTCAGTGGATCGATCGATTCACCCTCGCGCCCCTGGAAATACGCCTGGGCGCGCACGGCAAAAGGAACCTTCTCCGGCAGGGCCAGCAGGTTGTCCCCGGTATCGACTGTTTTGTCGCGCCATGAGGGCAGGCGGTAGTTATTACCGGCGAACTCTTCACCGAAGGCATTCAGGCGGGGAAAAGCCGAGTGGCAGGCGGCGCAACTCATCTCGTACTGGCGGGCAAATACCGGAATTGCCCAGGCTCCGAGGGACTGCAGTAAACAGGCAAGCGCGACCGCGGGAACCAGTAGCCGCGCAGGGAGCAAAGGCATGCGTGTTCTCCGAATAGTATTTAACTTCTGGAATCTAGTGCACCAGCGCCTCTTGTAAAGCGCGAGGGAAGAACTGTTTGCACTCCCGGGTAATCCACAGGGTGATTGCGCGCGTATGACGTCATTTGGGTTAAAGGGGGTGTCACCATGTCTGAGCTGGTTAGGCTGATCTACGCCAGTCGCGCAGAGTTCGCGCCGGCTGATCCTGTACAGGGGGTTGAACCCAATGTCGGTCGCATACTTATGCAGAGTCGTCGCAACAACAAGCGCAGTGGAATTGGCGGTGTGTTGTACTTCGGCGACGGGCATTTCTTCCAGGTTCTTGAAGGAGAGCGCGAGGCGGTCAACAGGACTTATCAGCGCATCAGCGGCGATTCCCGCCACCGGCAGCTGACCATCCTGTCGGTGAACACAGCGGAAACGCGTCTGTTTGCCGACTGGTCGATGAAATATGTCCCCGCCGAGCAGTCGGTGCGGGAATTCCTGGCGGCGCGGGATTACCTGCGTTTTGCGCCGCTGCAATTCAGTGAGTCCGAGGCAAAGGAGCTGGCTCGCCTGTTCCACCGTGAGCACACGGGGCGGGAGCGCGCTGGCAGGTTCAGCTGGCGCAGGTTATTTGATTTCTGAACCGGTGTATCCCGGTGCCCGACATAACCGCGGCGTGCCGCGCTAGGGGGTGTGCTGTGCGGAAGCGCGGGCAATAAACCCCTGGTTTACCAGGCTGTCCGGTTTCAGTGCCAGTCGCTCATTGGCGAAGGCTTCCGCCAGTTCCCGGTTGCCACTGCGGATGGCTGCCTCGGTGAGGGTCCAGTCGATGATATCCCGCTGTGCGTGGCTGCCACCGAAGGTATTGGCTATATAGCGGGCGCTGTGCAGGTGTTCCGTGGCCCGGTGATAGTCACCGTGCCAGAAGGCGATAAACCCTTCCACCAGGGGCAGGCCGGTCTGCCAGCCCCAGTGTGATACCTCCGCTTCGTTGTCCCTGCCGGCACGGAGGCTGTTGGTGATGTCTTCCGCCCTGCTGTCCTCCCCGGCACCGAGGTAAGCCATCACTGCATGCCAGTCGTTGAAGGGGTAGAGCCGGCCATCCGCATGTTGTTCCCAGGCTTTCGCCAGCTCTTGCCAGCGGTCACCGACGTCGCAGCCACTGATGGACAGGCGCCATAGCAGGGCCGAGGCATCCACCATATCCAGCGCCATATTACTTTTTTCACTGCGCACCGGGCCGTCATAGAGCGCCAGAGCCTCGTCCTGCTCGCCCAGGTCCAGGTGGTACAGTGCCCGGTGCCACCAGTTGTGCACCTTGAAGAAGTTTTCCTCCCCGGCCCAGAACGCTTCGCGGCTTTTCATCCATTCGATGCCGACTTCGGGACGGCCGGTCATTTCCAGTACATGGGCCACTGCGTGGTGGGCCCAGCAGTCGAAAGGTTCCAGCTCGATGGCGCTGTGGCCATATTCCTCCGCACGCAGGTAGTCGCCGGTTTCCTCGAGCCCGAAGGCATACATGCCCAGGAGGAGCGAGTAGCCCGGGATTTCCGCCGACCACAGGGGCAGGGCGCGGGCGAGCCGGTCGCGCAGGTCGCGGCTGTTGGCCCGGTAGAAGTCCACCAGGTGCCCACATTGCAGTGCCACCAGGTCGTGGGGGAAGCGCGCGCAGTGGTAATCCAGTGCCTCTGCGGCAGTGGTCCAGTAGCCCATCACCAGTTTTTCCAGGGCACTGAACAGGGATTCTTCACGGTCATTCATTGGCAGGTCGCGGGCGGCCAGCAGGGATTCCTGTGCCGCGAGATTGGCCGCCGGCTCAGTGGCCACAGCACAGAGGCCCGCCTGCAACAGGTGGGCCATGGCAAACTCCGGTGCCGCATGGATCGCCTTCTGCAACGGCTCCAGGGGGTCGCCATGATAGAGATTGAATGCGCGCAGTCCGGCCAGGTAATGTGGCATGGCCTCGTCTGTCGCACCGGAAACCGGGTATCCCTGTTCGTCGCTGGGCATGTTGCGCTTCGTCCTGTTCTGGATAATGTCGCGTATGGGGGCGGCGGGGCTCAGTGGTCATCCTGCCGGTTTTTACTGCGGCCTTTCCGCTGCTGGATCCAGCTGCCCAGGAGCCCGCCAATAAAACCGGCCACGGGGTACATGATGTAGGGCAGTACTCCCTTTCCCGCCCCCAGCAGGTCGACCAGGAGTGCAACGACCAGGCCGCCGGCGGCACCGCCGAGGGCCAGTCGCAATGGTCGCGGCATCACTCTCATGCAATCAGTCTCCCTGTATCACGGCGTCGGGGACCAGGTAGGACTCCTGTTCACCAATATCCACGCGCCAGTTGTCTCCCTGTCGCTGCCACTGGACCTTTGCGGCGCCATTGGTGGAAAACCGGTTCTTGCGAAAGTACAGGATGCGCAGCACTGACGGATCCGCAGGGGAAATGGTCCAGATGGTTGCCTCGGGCCGGTGGCGGCGCACCCGGAATGGGCATGCGAGGCTGAACTCGGCGTCGCCAACGGCACAGGTAAGCTTGCCGGCCGTATCGTATTCAAGCGGCCACTGGACGTCGCCCGTGGTGGGCGTGGCGGGAGTGCCCGCAGTGAGTGAAATGTCCAGGCTGAAGTTGGCAGTTTCGTCCCGCCGTGCGGCACTGGGCATCAGGTAAGCCTGGATGGTGTAGACACCGGATGAGGGCAGTACCTGGGAAAAACGATTGCCATGGGTGGAGCCGATAAACCTGGCGGCGTCCCCGGGACCCTTGCCCGGGGCGAAGATATTGAAGTAGTTGGCGGCATTATCGGTTTGCATTTCCACCGTCATGCGCTGCCCGGCACTCGCCTGTACGGTATAGAGCTCATAGGCCCGGCCCTTGATCGTCCCCTCTATGGTGGCGCCACTGTGGCCGGATTTGAACTGGATTGCATTGTCCGGCTGTTCTTCTGCCTGCACACATGGCAACAGTGTCCCGGCCAGGAAGCCAAACAGCAATGAAACAAATGTATGCCAACGTGCCCCGCTACTGGCAGGGAAACAGGTCGGCCAGCAGGATTTGCAATGCATTCCGTTATGCCCGAGTGAAGCTATTCCCTCAGTCTAATTCATGTGCAGCGGCTGGTGATCTCCCAGCACATAGCGGACGAGATCCGCAGCATCCGTGAGCAGGCTGGCGCCCGCGATTACCAGGTAGATAAAGGCGTAAATGCGGAAAGGGCCGGAATATTCATCCCGCCAGAATTTTCCCAGCAGCCAGAAGTACACGGGTGTCCAGAAAAGCAGGTGCGTCACCCCGAGGAGCCGGACATAACCGACCCAGTCATAGAGCCAGTTCATGGTCACGGCGGAAGCCACAAACGCCGCCAGGATTGCCAGGGCTTCGGGCCTGGCAGTGACGCCGCCTGTCGGCTTTTTCTTCAGGACAAAGAAAACCGCTGCCAGGTTGGTCAATATCATCACCCGGAACCACCAGCGCAGCCATTCGGCTTCTGTTGCCGCGGCAGCGATCAGGTCCGGGGGCATGGTTTCATTCATGGGCCGTTACCGTGGTGTTTACCGCAGTAAAGCACACTGGCTGCTATCGTGACCTGCCAAGGCGGTCAGGCGCCTGATCGGTTCCCGCCTGTCCCGGGCGGATTACTATCCCGGCGCTGTGGCGGTGGCGATTACCCGGCGTATGGCGGCAGCCAGCTCGCCGGGCACTTCCTCCTGGAGGAAGTGCCCGGCCTGTGTCTCGGTCACACGGGCATCGGGGAACAGCTCCAGGTTGCCGTGCAGGGCGCGACCGAGAATGGGATCGCGACAACCCCATACCAGCTCCACCGGGCCGCGGAAGTCCCGCGCCCAGCGGTCCACCAGTGCCAGCTGCGCGATTGTCGGGTGCTCGAGCCGGGTGGGCACCATGCGCGCCAGTGCCAGTGGCGCGGTCCGGTCGCGGAAGTGGCGGAGGGGATACCTGTAGGCGCGCATTTCCGCTGGCCCCAGGCTGGCGGGATTGCCCTGTACCTTCGGCAGCATGGGCATCGGGAAATTGAACAGGCGGAAGGCCAGGTCGGAGATCACCGGGCGGTTGGCAAAGCGGTGAAAGGGCGTCACCCGTGGTTGTTTCGTCGGCAGCCGCAGGGAGGTGTTGGCAAAAACCGCTCCGGCAATACGTTCCGGGTTCAGCGCCGCCGCCAGGCCGCTAACTGGCCCGCCCCAGTCCTGGCCGACGATTGTGATTTCCCGCAGGTCCAGTGCACGGATCAGTGCCGAGAGCTGGTGCCCGTGAAATTCCAGGGTGTGGATGGCTGGATCGCGGGGCTTGTCACTGAAGCCCATGCCGATCAGGTCAGGCGCGATCACCCGCACCGGCTGCTGCAGTAGTTCCTCAATCACCTTGCGCCACAGGAAACACCACATGGGATTGCCGTGCTGCATCAGCACCACAGGGCCGGAACCTTGATCGACAAAGTGCATGCGATAGCCACCGCTGCTGAACATGCGGCGGCGGTAGGGAAGTTGCTCCGCCAGCCAGGCGGGCAGGGGCGGCGCTTCCGAAAACGGGAACTGTTCCATCACCGGACTCCTCGGGGGCTCGTTGTCATTATTGTGCCGTCAGTGAGTCAAGCTAGCACGGTGCAGGCAACGGGGAATTGACCGAATCGACTCCAGCGATAGACAAACAGGAACGCTTCACGGGCGTCGGCCTGCAACCCCGTATTGGGCTCGAGGGTCCGCGAGCGCGCCGGTTATTGTCGGTCAATGCGCTCCTGCAGCAGCGCTACCAGCTTTTCCGGTCGGCCGGGGGTCACCACCAGGGTGCGCTCGGGAAAGCGCAATATCACCGCTTTTGCCTGGTCCGTGGCGAACGCCCGGTAGCGGCCGATGTGCTTGTTCTGGAACAGGCCGATGTAGCCGAACAGTCCGCCGTTGCCAAATATCCGGATAGAACCCTGCATGGCGCCGGGATCGGCAACCACCTGCTGCAGCCCGTCGAGCGGCAGGCGCGTTTTCCACAATGGGCGAATTACGTAGATGGCATCGCCTTTCAGGGTGAAGCCGCGGATGGCGAACAGTGTCGAGAGCGCCAGGATCGCCACCGGCAACCAGATGGAGACCCTGTAGAGGACGGGTGGGTCGGCCGGCGCCCGCGCCATCAGGATCAGTGGGATAGCCAGTAGCAACAGCACGGCGAGAGCGGTGAGCCATTTCAGCTGCCGGCTCCAGGGAGCATTGAATTGGTAGGGAATAGCCATTTCAGTCAATTGTTAGAGTCAGGGTAATCAGCGTCCGGATGGTAAGCGCAAACAGCACCAGCGTCGACAGGGTGAAAATCATAAAGCGCACCTCGATTTTGTTGATCAGGGCCTGGAACAGGCTGTGGGCGACCCGCAACCCGACATATCCCCAGGCAAGCCAGAGGTCGGCGCCGTTACCCTGTCCCAGTAATGCCTGGGTCAGGCAGATGGCGTAGAAGAGCGTCGGTTGCTCCATCAGGTGGTTGTAATTATCGGCCTTCCAGCGCACCCGGGCTGGCAGCCGGCCCATCAGTTCGGGCGGGGGGACAGTCGGGTCCAGGTCGATTCCCGCCCTCGAGATGGCGGGCAGGCGGGTCGCATACATCCACAGCCACATCAGCAGGGACCAGGCAACCAGGGCCGTGACGGGGACAAGGATCGGGCTGGCAATGACTGTCATAAAGATTCCTTATTGTTATGGCCTGCGTGACGCGAATAACCTTGTACCATAGGTGTCCCATTCCAGTGACCCCGACAATTCGTGCAGGTAGAAAAGCATGCCAGCTCGCCGGGGGATGATGGCCGCGGGGTCCGGATCTTCGCTGGTGTTACGCTGTGCGCAGATTGTACTATTGTGACTGCGTTTTATTTTTTGGTTTCAAGGCAGAGGGCGCTGAAGTGAGCAGCAAAGTCGGTAATCGTGCGCTGGTTGTTGAGGGTGGTGCGATGCGCGGGATTTTTGCCGCCGGCGTCCTCGACGCATTTATTGAGTCCGACTTCCTGCCCTACGACTTTGCCATCGGTGTGTCGGCGGGCTCCACCAACCTGATCGGTTACCTGGCGGGGGACCGGGGACGCAGCCGCAGGATCCTGCTCGACCACGCGCGGCGCTCGGACTTCATCAACTGGCGCCGCTACCTGAAAGGCGGCCACTTCTGCGATGTAAGCTGGCTCTGGCATGCGTCATTCGACGAGGTGCCGCTGAACGTCCAGCGCTACTACGACAATGCGATACCGCTCTACGCCGTGACTACCAACGTCAATACGGGCGAGGCCTGCTACCTGGAAGTATCGGCGGAGAATATGCACGAGGTGTTCCCTGCGTCCTGTGCCATCCCGTTTGTATACCGGGAATTCCCGCAGGTAAACGGTGAGCCCATGACCGATGGCGGCCTGGCCGATTCCATTCCCGTGATCCGGGCCTACGAGATGGGCGCAACCGATATCACCGTGGTGCTTTCGCGGCCACTCGGGTATCGCAAGCGCCTGACGCCCGCCCCGCAAATGCTAAAGCAGGTATTTCACGAGCACTCGCGGCTGTTCGAGTCGGTTCTGGAGCGCGCCGGACGCTACAACCGGGCGCTGGAGTTTATCGTCAACCCGCCGCAGGGGTGCCGGGTGTCAGTTATCGCACCACCGGAGGACTTCCCGGTGAAGCGTTTTACCCGCGAACCCGACCTGCTGGAACAGGGCTACCAGATGGGGCGCCTGCAGGCGCTCCAGCACCTGGGGCTGGCCTCGGCGTGTTCGTCCGTGGGAGATCAGCGCGACGTCGGCGGATCGCGGTAGAAGAGGTAGGGGAACAGCCTGCGTTTCTGCTCCGGCGACAGCCCGCTGACCCTGCGGATATTCTGCTCGGGGATCGACTCCGGATCGGGATAGTTGGCCAGTACCCGCTCGATCGATTCTTCCCGGATCAGGTGCAGGATCGGGTAGGGGGCTCGATTGGTCAGGTTTTCTGCATCACCGGGGGCAGTGCCGGCGAACTGGTAATGGGGATGGAAAGTGGCCAGCTGGTAAATCCCGCTGTAGCCGTGCCGCTCGACCAGCCACTCTGCCAGGTCCAGGAACTGGTTGAAATCGGTAAACTCCTGCAAGTGGTGCGGGATGACCAGGAGGGTGGTCTCCAGCTCCGCGGGCGACAGGGAATCCAGCCGTTCCATTTCCGCCAGCAGCTCCTGCATCAGGGCCTCGTCGGTCTCCGCCGCGCTGACTGCAAAGCGGACCTGGCCCGCGCGCATGGGCCTGCGTGCGAAAGGGCAGAGGTTCAGGCCTACCACTACGTCGGCAAGCCATTTCTCCACTGCCGCGATCACCGCCTCGCGATCGTCCAAGCCGCTTACCACATCAGGTCGTCGGGGATCTGGAACTCCGCGTAGGGATCGTCCTCGTCCACGGCACTGCTGTCTTCCGGCGGCTGCACCACCGCATCCGGGTTACGCTCGGCAATCTTCTCGGCTATCACCCGCGGTACCAGCTCGAACTTGTCGTCCAGGCCGACGATCATCAGGCGCCCGGCAGCGAGGTGGTCGCGCACCGCCTCGCTGACATGGATGGTCTTGATCTTGCGCTCAAAGGTGAAGTTGTAAGCCACGTCCTCGCGGCCACGGGGCTGGCGGTTGCCGGCCACCATCTGGCGGATCTGGGCGGCAATGGCCTTTTCGTGGGCGGCTGCTTCGCGCTCGGCATTCAGCGCCCGGTCACGGGCCGCTTTCTCGGCCCGGGCCTGTTCCGCCGCTGCCCGGGCCTCGTTTTCCACCTGCTGGCCGGACTTCTTGGCCACTTTCTGTTGCTTGCGCTTTTCCTTGCTGACCTGTTTCGCTTTCTTGCTGTCGACGAGGCCGGCCTTGAGTAACTGGTCCTGGAGAGAGCTCATGTGAATTCCGTGAGTGGTCCTGGGGATTTTCGGGGACTTTAAACTGATTCGGGCGCTAATGGCACCCTCTTGGGCGGCACCGCGCGGGTGCCACCCAGTGGATTTCTGGCTTGGCCTAGCTTGAATAGTAGGTCGCGGCGCCGGGACCGACCGGCAGGCCCAGTGCGAATACCCAGATAAAGAACAGCAGCGACCACCCCACGAAGAAGAAAATCGAGTAGGGGATCATGGTGGAGATCAGTGTACCGATACCCAGGTCCTTCTTGTAGCGGGTGGCAAACGACACGATCAGGCCGAAATAGCTCATCATCGGGGTGATGATATTGGTGACCGAGTCGCCGATCCGGTAGGCCGCCTGGATCACTTCCGGGGCATAGCCCAGCAACATCAGCATGGGCACGAAGATTGGTGCGGTGACCGCCCACTGGGCGGAGGCACTGCCCAGCATCAGGTTCACGAAGCCGCACATCATGATAAAGAACAGGAACAGCAGCGGGCCAGTCAGGCCAATACTTTGCAGGGTGTCGGCGCCCACCACGGCGAAGATGGTGCCCAGGTTGGTGACCTTGAAGAAGGCCACAAACTGGGCGGCGAAGAACACCAGGACGATGTACATGCCCATGGTCCCCATGCTCTTGGACATGGCGTTGATTACGTCACGGTCGTTGCGCATGGTGCCGGTGACGCGGCCGAAGACAAATCCGGGGATCGCAAAGAACACCACGATCAGCGCCACGATACCCTTCAGGAACGGGGAGCCGGCGACCGCACCGGTCTCAGGATCCCGCAGCACGCCCCACTCCGGCACAATGGACAGCGCGAACAGTGCGCAGACTGCCAGAACCGCCAGGCCCGCGTACTTGAGGCCGCGTTTCTCATCGGCGGTGAGCTCGCCCATCTTGTCCTGGGACAGGTCCACAGAGGCCTCGGAATCATCGTATTTACCCAGCTTGGGCTCGACGATGGCGATGGTCACCCAGCTGCCCACCAGGGTGATCAGCACGGTGCTGACCATCATGAAGAACCAGTTCACTTCCGGGCCCACGGCGTAGGTGGGGTCGATCATATGGGCGGCGGACTCGGTGATACCGGACAGCAGCGGATCCACGGTGCCGATCAGCAGGTTGGCGCTGTAGCCGCCGGATACACCGGCAAAGGCCGCGGCCAGGCCCGCCAGTGGGTGGCGCCCCAGGGAGTGGAAGATCATTGCCGCCAGCGGGATCAGCACCACATAGCCAAGCTCCGAGGCGGTGTTGGAGAGAATGCCGGCGAAGACCACAATCACGGTCACGGTGCGCCTGGAGGCCTGCATCACCAGGCCCCGCACTGCGGCGCTCAGCAGCCCGGAGTGCTCTGCCACACCCACACCCAGCAGGGCCACCAACACGGTGCCCAGCGGCGCAAAGCCGGTGAAGTTGGTCACCAGGCTGGTCACGATCATCCGCAACCCGTCCCCGGACAGCAGGTTGAACACCTCGATAATACCGTCCGGGTCCCGGCCAGCGGCACCCACCGGGCGCGGGTCCGGCACTGCCAGGCCGAACCAGGACGCGATACCGCTGATAAACACCACGCCCACGGCAAACAGGGCGAACAGGGTGATCGGGTGGGGCAGCAGGTTACCCAGCCACTCGACGGTATCGAGGAAGCGGGTGAACGCGGTCTTCTTTCCCGTGGCCTGGGAGCTTTCCGCACTGGGGGAAGTGGTTGAGGTCATGGCTGTTCTCTGGTTCTGTAAGAATTCTGTGTTAGTGCCAGCACCGGTTACCGGTTAAAAATTGGTCAAAATTTGTGCTAAAGCCGTCGATGATACACAAAACGGGGTCGCGGCTGAACGGCCGTGCTGAAATTCGCTGGAGGTGACCGGGATGTCATGCAGCGGAGCTGGCCGGCTGTAATGCCGGGGGCGCTGTGTACGCGGGTTTAGTCGGGCCGTGAGAGCAGTTGCACGGCAATGGGTGACCCAGAGTCCAGGTGAACATCCCGCTGGGGGAAGGCGATCTCGATATCGCGCCCGGCAAAGGCCTCCACGATGGTGTGGCGCAGGTCGGTGAGCACGGTGCGGAAATCCGGCTGCGCAGCCAGGTCGAGCCAGAAATAGATGCAGAAATTCAGCGCACTGTCCCCGAAGTCCTCGAATACCACCACCGGTTCCGGTACCTGCACCACCAGTGGGTGGTCGCGGGCAATGGACTCGAGCAGTTCCTGCACCTCGCGGGTGGGCGAGCCGTAGGCCACACCGACAGTGATGCTGGTCCGCATACGCTGGTCTGAAAGGGTGATATTGGTGACGGTGTTCTCCAGCAGCATACTGTTGGGGATCAGGATTTCCACACCATCGAACCGCCGGACCCGTGTGCAGCGGTCGCCGATCTTGTCCACGATCCCGCGCACTCCCTCGATCTCTATCTGGTCGCCGGCACGGATCGGCTTTTCCCCCAGCAGGATAAAGCCGCTGATCAGGTTATTGATCAGGTTCTGGGCCCCGAAGCCGATGCCGATGGCGATGGCGCCGCCGAGGAAGGCGAATACGGTCAGGGGGATCTTTACAGTGATCAGTGCCAGCGCGACTACCACCAGGACCAGCCCGATGCGCAGCAGCCGCTGCAGCAACAGCCGGTTCTGCCATTTGCCGGCCGAAAAGGGCAGGACGATACGGCTGATCAGCCTGGAGATCTGCGAGGCGAGTAGCAGGCCAATGGCCAGGATCAGTAATGCCTGTATTACCTTGCCCAGGGTAATCGGGCGCTGCTCGACAACGCGCTCACCGTCCACCACCAGCGTGTCTTCCACCGATGCCAGTTCATAGTCCCAGATGCGTAGGGCTTCCTGTAGCATCAGGTCCCACCAGCCGCGAATTTCCTCCGCAGTGGTGGCGTTGCGGATACGGGTTTCCAGTTCCAGTTGCCAGAGTTGCAGGAAGTCCCGCAGCCGCCGGGCAGCAACCAGGGTGGTTTCCAGTTGCTGTGTGCGGTCTTCCAGGCTGGCCAGCAGGTCGTGCCGGGCAGGCTCCAGTGCGGACACGGAGAAACGCGGCTCGAGTGCGAAATCCTCAACTTCGGCCCGCGCCTGTTCTAGGCCGGAGATGCTGTCACCGATCACCTTCCCGAAGGTGGGCAATTCCTGCAACAGGGTTTTGGCCCGGGCCACCTGCCACTCCTGTTGCAGGCGGTATCGCTCCTCCCAGAGGTCCCGTCGCAGTTGCAGGTAAGTGATCTCCAGGTTGATGTCGTCGCCGGTGTTCCTGAGTACATTCATCTGCCGCTGGCGCAGCTCCAGTTCCGCTTCCTGTCCGGTCGGCTGCCCCGGGGTGGCGGAACCCGTCCCGTCTCCGGGCGGACCCGGTTCCGGGTCTTTCACCTGGTCGGTATTACCTGCTTCGCCGGGCTGCGCTGGCGGGTCGGCCCGGTAAGCGGGATCCGGGTGCAGGGATTCGATTCTCGCTGCCAGTTCCGCCTGGCGCGGGTCGAGAGTCTGGCGTTTCTCCCGTGCGTCCTGGAGTTGCGCAGCCAGCGTGGCTTTACGCTCCTCGAATTCACTTTCGCTGACGCGTGTATCGGCCAGGGCGGTCGCCAGTTTCTGCCGGATAAAGTCAGCCCTGGCCTGCTGGTAGGCGATACGTTCCTGCAGGTGTTTTTCCGCGGAGCGCAGGTAGGCCACGGTCTCGCCGTCGAATCGCAGTTCAAGTTGCGCCAGTTCATTATCGCGGCGAGCCTGCGCCCGCTTCGGGCCCGTAGGCGCGGCCTCGAGTGCCTCCATTGCCTGTCGTGCACTCCTCTCCGCGTCGCCATAGGCGTCGAACACGAGGCTTTTCCCGTATTCGATTGATGCCAGGCGGGTCTCCGCGGTTTGCCTGGCAGCGCGCGCAGCCTTTAACTGGTGAAACAGCTTGTCCGCCAGCGCTGCGGGGTAGGGACCCGGTTCGGGAAAGCCGGTCCAGTTGGCGATTTCGCGTCGCAGGTCCTCGCGCTCCTGCTGCAGGCTGGTTTCGTCCTCGATGATGCTCAGGTGCCGCCGCGCTGTCTGGACCCTTCCCGAGAGAAGACCTACCCGGCGCTCCAGTGGCGCGGTGTCCTGTCCTGACCCCTGCAGCGGCTCGAGGGTTTTCCTGGCTTCGCGCAGCTGGTCACTGGCTGACTGGAGGTTGTCCTCTACCCGGGCTCGCTCGGCCTCAATGTCTTCCAGTGGCGCCTGGGCCTCCGGCAATTGTGGTTCGGTCGCGGGCTCTGAACCGGGCAGTGAGAACTGCGCGAATGCGGGGGTGGGAAAGCAGGATATGACGATGCAGGGTACGACGATGGAGAGCCAATGCCTGATCAACCCGCTGGACTCTGCAATGGGATTGGGGGCGGGGAAATGCCGGCGCCAAAAACCGGTTCTCTGTCTGATACCAATCCTCATCCCGGGGGTTCCAATCGTTGCGGGCCGATTTCCCAGTCCAGAGCATAGTCAAAGGCGCCTGGTTGTTTACGGGTGGGGGAGCCGCTGTTGATCCCAGCGTCGATATGCGTTGGCCGGGGAAGTGAGGAAAGAGGGGCACTGTGGGATGGCGGGCCCGGGGGCCCGCCTTTTTACTTCCAGCCTGTGAGAGTCAGAAGCCGGCCGACTGGCTGGAGTCGGATGTACCGGTATTGAAGCCATTGTTGGAGCCCAGTTGCCACTCGATTCCGGCGCCGGAATTATTTTCCTCGCGCTTGAGGCATTTCCACTCCACGTCGGTAGAGGCGGGCAATTCAATAGTGGCACTCCAGGTGGGATAAGCGGAGGCATCCAGGACTCGCGCACCGGCCGGGTCCCAGTTGCCCAGTTCATCCTGGTTTCCTACCACGTAGACACTCTGGCCCCAGTAGGTGTAGCCGTTGGCGCAGCTGAATGACACATTTACCGGGCCACCGGCACCGCCGCCCGTAGAGCCACCACCGCCGGACTTGCCACCGGTGTTGCCACCGCAGTCGGGGCAGGGGACACCCACACGGGCGCCCACGTGAATCGCAGAGGCGTTGCGGTAGTAAACGTTGAAGTTTGCATTGCCATTGCCGTCCACGGAAATAGTGGGGCCACTGCAGGTGCCGGCGTCGTAATCGAATTCGCCCTGGATGATGTCGCAGTAGGTGCCGGCGGGCATACCCGTCTGGAAGCTGCGGTTCAGGTCACTTCCTTCCATATTGATGGCCACGAAACCGAGCCCGCCGCGACCCCAGGCCAGCTGGTGGTTGCCGTTATCCCAGTAGTTGGTCACCCCGAAGTAATCGGCGGTATTGTTGCGGAAGGCCACCATATTGGCGATGGCACGATTGCGGTGTTCACACAGCCAGCCGTTGCTGCAGTCACCCGCGGCCGAGGCGGGAGGGCCCTGGTCATGGTCGCTCCAGTCGTAACTGGACATGACCTTCGGGTAACCATAGGGCCAGCCCAGCAGGAATACATGCGCCATATTATTGGCGTTGTTGCCGTCCTTGTGGGTGATCGTGTTATCGGTATTCTGCCGCTGGTTATCGTGGTTGGCCACGAAGGTGATGGCATCATCAGTAGGCAACCAGCCCTGCCAGTTGCCGATATTGCTGATTTCCTTCAGTGGCCCGCGCAGCTTGAAGTAATAGCCCATGGTATTGGTGAAGTTGAACTCCGTTACATCACCAACCCAGGTATAGTCACCGGCCTGTACCGGCTCGCCGGCCGCGCCGATCACTTCCTGGTAGATGTACGGGTCGCCATTGAGGCGTTGCACAATCGCATTGATATCCGCCGCAGGCATATGCTTTGCTGCGTCGATACGGAAACCTGCCACGCCCATCGAGATCAGGTCATTGAGGTAATCGGCAATTTTACCCTGGACGTAGGCGGATTCGGTCTTCAGGTCGTTCAGGCCCACCAGGTCACAATTCTGTATCGACCACTTGTTCGAATAGTCGATGTCGTCGGTGCAATTATGGAAATCATTGGGACCGTAGGGGACTTCGGGAAAATTCCGGTCCCAGGCCGCCATATGGTTGATTACGGCATCGACATAGATGTCCACGCCAGCCGCGTTGCAACGGCTGACCATGTCGGCGAATTGCTGGCGGCTGCCGGAGCGACCCTCGATCGCGTAGCTTACCGGCTGGTAGCGGGTCCACCACTGGCTGCCGTTGATGGATTTCTGCGGCGGTGAAACCTGGACGGCTGAGAACCCCTTGGGGCCGAGGAAGTTTTCACATTCGGCAGCCACCTGGTCCCATTGCCATTCGAATAGGTGCACAAATGCTGTGCGGGGTACGGCGTGTGCTGTTGTGCTTGCCGTAGTGAGGGCCAGTGAAAGGAACATCATCGCACTGAAGTATCTCATCGGAGTACCTCGATTGGTTGGTTATTATAATGACTGTTTGCTTTTATCCGGGGAGGTCTCCTGCAGCAACCGGCTGAAGCCCCTGGGCTAAATCACACGGATACTGCGCTGCAGGTTTTCTCTTGCTACTGGTCCCCGGTGCTTGCTCCCGGAGCTTACCGGGTGAATACACAATCAAGGTTATGGCGGTGTCCCGAAACAGTGCATCAACCCTGTCGGGGGCGTAGTGCCGGGATGAGAATAAAACCATGCCACAGGGTTCATTTACGGAACCGGGAGCAAGCGTGTACTGCATGGGGGTTGGCCGATAGGTGGAGGGCATCTTCGAAGATTATTGATTTCGACCCGTCTTTCTACTGCTCAATAGGGAACGGGCGCGGGTTGTTGGCAAAAGAAATTTGACGAAGGGCGGGAGTCAATCGACAGTCATCACAGCGCCGGCAAGTTAACGGACCCTGATCTCACCTGGAGAAATTTCCGTGGTGCCCGGCACTGTGGTCGGCCTGGGCGATGATTTCCTCCGGGTCCCCGCCTTCGGCCAGGTCCCGGGCGGCTCCCTTGATGACCAGGGCCGAAGCAGTTGCCATGGCCACGCGCTTGCCATCGGCTGTATCAATATTGCAGGTAACCACCCGCAATTGCCGGCCGTAATGCCGGACCTGGGCAATACAGGTCAGGTCGCCACTGTTGATTTTTGCCGGCCGCGTGAAGCGGATATGCATATCCAGGGTGGCGAACAGGTCGCCGGCCGGCAGCGTGGAATAGATCGCGGCACCCATGGTGAAGTCTGCAGCCCAGGCCAGCATCCCGCCATATATCGCGAGGCTGCCATTGGAGAACCACTCCGAGGTGGGCAGTGTGCCGTGGAAGCAGCCTTCCTCCACTTCCCGGGGGCGGTAGCCGGTGAGTTGCCAGATTGGCTGTGTGCGGCCCTCGGCGATGGTCGCCTGCTGCAGTTCCAGTGGCTTGAGCTCGGCAAATTCCTTGAGGTCACATAGCTCTGCATCCGGTGGATCACGGCGATAGGGGTCGGGCGTATCGTCTGGCCCCAGGTCCGGCTCGGGCAGATCCTCGTCCGGGTCCACACTCAAATCGGTGATCATGCAGCGACTGCTGCCAAACGCCAGCAGGCGCCCGTCCTGGTCCGTGATCTCGACCATCGACAGCCCCACCTGCCGGCCGGAATGCACCGTTTCTGCGCGACCAACCAGATTCCTGGTGGCATTGGTAATCGGGCGCACAAAACTGATGGTCAGTTCCGAGGTGGAGAGTACCTTGCCGGCGGGGAGCGTGGTCCAGATGGCCGAGGCGAGGGGCGCGTCAGCCAGCAGTGCGCAGATGCCTCCCCAGTAGATGCCGCTGCCGTCCGCCAGCCAGGTGGTTACTGGCATGGAGAAAGTCGCCTTTCCCAGGGTGACCTCGGTGGGCTTCATTCCGGTCAGGCGCCAGATGGGCGGGCCCGGCAGTTCTCCCCGGACAAAACGGCGGAAGGTTTGCAGGCCCGATTGCTGCAGTGCGCGCAGGTCCCCAATAGCGCCGCGACGGGGCTCGTCGGGAACCGCCTGCCAGCCTGTCTCCGGCGATTCGCGGCCCTGTTGGTCCTGCGAGCGTGCCTTGCCCATCGTTACCGGGGTGCGGCGTGGGCGCCCAACACCTGTCCGATACTCAGAAGTCAAATAGCTCGGTGATCAGGTTGCGCTTCTGCTTGTGGGGCTCCTGCGGGTGACCCGCATCGCTGAGCCCGGCGGCATGGGACTTCTCGATGATCTTTTCGAGCTCGCCGTGATCGAGCCAGATTCCCCTGCAATTGGGACAGTAATCGATCTGCACGCCATTGCGATCCATGGCCATCAATCCGGACTCTTTACAGGATGGGCAGTTCATCTATTTCCTCCAGTATTTCTGGCGGCGTGACCCGAAACACGGCCACGCCCGTTCGGGGCCGCCGAAAACGGTGGTCTTCTTATATGAGCCTATACCAATCCGCGCGGGCCGGGGGCACTGACCGACAGTCGCCACAATTTGCGGGGAATCCGGGTTGATAATGTGGATTTAGCTGCCGTGATTCAGGCCTGCCAGTGATTCCTGGCGCGATTCCAGTGGTAGAGGAGCCGGGCAAAGCCGTTGTAGCAGAGGCCCAGTAACGGCCGGAGTAGGGGGAGGCTCGCTAGCCGGGCCTTCCACGCCTCCCCGGGGGCGTTGCGCCAGATGGCGATAAACGCACCCAGCCCCACCTGCAGGTCGCCGTTTTCATCAATGACGTGCAACCGTTCGCGGACAAACTCCAGGTCGGCGCCAAGGTCCCTGACCCGGTCGTGGTCCAGGTGGACATCCTCCCAGTCCACCGGGCAGCCGGCCATGCGCCGCTTCTGGTGCCCGATGCCGGCACGGCAAACGGGGCAGGCGGAGTTGTAATAGACCCTGATGGTCGGCTTGTCTCTCATACCCTGTTGCTCCGGCCTTTCACTGTCATTATTCAGGGAGCATGGGGAATAGCCCGCGCGGGCACTCCGCCCACGACCGCATTGGCGGCGATATCCCGGGTGACCACTGCCCCCGAGGCGATTACAGCATTATCACCGATGGTAACGCCCGGATTGATAATGGCCCCGGCCCCAATCCACACATTGTCGCCGATGGTAACCGGCGCGCCGTACTCCAGCCCGGTTGCACGTTCCACAGGATCCCTCGGGTGGGTGGCGGTGAGGATACTGACCCTGGGGCCGCAAAGGCAATTTGCCCCGATGCGGACGCTGCAGACGTCCAGTATTACCAGCTCGAAGTTGGCAAAAAAGCCGTCGCCCAGGTGAATGTTGTAGCCATAGTCACACTGGAAAGACTGTTCGATCGTGCAGGCTTCGCCGCGGCTTCCCAGCAGCCGCGTCAACAGCTGGTTGCGCAGTACGTCGTGATGCGGTTCTGAATGGTTGTACTCCCAGCACAGCTGCCGGGCCAGAAGGCGCTCCTGCGCGAGTTCGGCATCGGAGGCCCGGTACAGCTCACCGCGGAGCATCTTTTCCTTTTCAGTAGTCGTCATCGCATTCCCTGTATCTGCGTGCCAACCCGCCATCCGGGCAGCTCATCGCAGCGGCTGGCATGGCCATGTTAAATAGGGTACAACCGGGTATCAGTTTTTGAGCCCCGGGGCGTAGTTCAGCTTCCCAATTGCTATCGGACCCGCACAGGAGAAGGAATGTACCGTAAAACCAACAACAGGAAATCCCTGATGGCCATCCTGGTGGGCGTCGGCAGTGCAATCCTGGCCCAGGCCTCGGTGGCGGTCACCTATATCAGTGCGGATCGCCTGATCGATGTGGAGACAGGAAAGGTTATTGAATCGCCGTTGGTTACTGTCGATGGCAACCGAATCGTGTCAGTCGAGGCCGATGTCCCGGCCCCGGAGGGAGCACTGGCGTTGGCTGGCATGACCCTGGTGCCGGGCCTGATGGATATGCATGTGCATCTGACAGGATCCTCGGACCAGCACGGTTACCGGCGCCTGGCAGTGACATCCGAGCGTGCGGCGATTACCGGGGTGAAGAGCGCGCGCGCTTCGCTCAAGGCCGGATTTACCACCATGCGCAACCTGGGCGCGTCCGGATACGCGGATATTGCGCTGCGCGATGCCATCAATGACGGCGATGTGCCCGGGCCGCGACTGTTTGTATCCGGCCCGGCCATCGGGATTACCGGGGGGCATTGTGACAACAACCTGTTGACCCACGAGTACGAGGCCCGCGGGCAGGGCGTCGCCGATGGTCCCTGGGCCGTGCGGGCAAAGGTGCGTGAAAACTTCAAGTATGGCGCTGACCTGATCAAGATGTGCGCCACCGGTGGCGTCATGTCCAGGAACACCGAACCCGGCGTCCAGCAGCTGGCGGAAGAGGAGATGCGGGCGGCTGTGGTCGAGGCCCACCGGCGCGGTGCCATTGTCGCGGCCCATGCCCACGGCACCGAGGGTATCAAGGCGGCCATCCGTGCCGGTGTGGATTCCATCGAGCACGCCAGTTTCCTCGACCGCGAGGCAATCCGGCTGGCGAAGAAAAACGACACCGTCCTGTCGATGGACATTTATGTCACTGAGTACATTCTCTCGGAGGGTGAGAAGGCCGGAATCATGCCCGAGAGCCTGGAGAAGGAACGCAAAGTCGGTGGGCGCCAGCGGGAGAGCTTCCGTGCAGCGGTGGATGCCGGGGTGAAGATGGTGTTCGGGTCCGATGCTTCCATCTATCCCCATGGCCAGAATGCACGCCAGTTCTCGCGCATGGTGGAATTCGGCATGACACCGTTACAGGCACTGCAGGCGGCAACCATCAATTCCGCCAGGCTGCTGGGGCAGGATACCCGGCTGGGCAGTATTCGCGCGGGTAAGCTGGCAGATATCGTCGCGGTGCCGGGTAATCCGCTGGAGGACATCAGCGTGATGGAGCGGGTCAGTTTTGTAATGAAGGACGGACAGGTATTCAGGAACGATAATCGCGATTTCTGACCTGTTATGCGAGGGCGAACCCGGGCCCTGGTTCAGGTGCCATAGGGCCAGGTTTCAGGCGGCTCCCGCTCCTGCCAGCCCTCGGTCATATCCAGAGGCTCCAGTGCCGTCGTTTCATCGAGGTGTATCACTGCATCGAACTGGTGCTGCAAGCGGGTGCGGAAATAGTGGCTCTGGCGCTCGGTTTCGGGCCGGTAGATGACGCCGATGGCCCGTTCCAGTAACGGATGGCCGAGGGTATCCGGAGGCAGTGAAGCCATGTCGAGGTAAAACCGTTTCCGGTCGGCCCGGTGGAACAGTTCCTCGACACTCCCATCCAGTGCCGGTCGCACCCAGCGATGCTCCACCGGCTGGTCCCAGTCGGTGGCCGCTGTCACATGGCCGGTGTAGGTAGTGAACCCCAGCAGCAGCGCGTCGTCACCCAGTTTCTCGCGAACCAGCTGGCCGACGTTTACCTCTTCGTGTAGCGCTGCGTCGGTTGCGCGGGCGTCGCCCAGGTGCGAATTGTGGGCCCAGACCGCAATCCGCGCTTGGCGATCGCGCTGCTGGCTGAGGTGCTGGCGCAGGTCCAGCAGGGTGTCCACCATATGCCGGTCACGCAGGTTCCAGGTGTTTACGCCGGAGAAGAACATGCCCCGGTAATAGGCCTCGGCATGGTGTACCACCCGCGCGTTGCGCTCGGCGTAAAAGAGCTCATCCTCCCCATACAGCCCGCTCCGCTGCAGCCACTGGCTATGCGCCTGCAGCATTTCCAGCAACTGCTCGACGGCCGCTTTCTGGCAGGATTCACTCAGCCCCATGGCCGCCTGGTAACCATAACGCTGCGGATCTCCATGCCGGTCCAGGCAGGCATAGCGCTGTCGCGCTCGCTCTGCTGCGGAAGGGTCAACCTTTTCCAGGTAACCGATTACGGCGTCGGCAGAGCGATACATGCTGTACAGGTCCATGCCGTAGACACCCACCCGGTCTGCCGGGGCACGTGTACTGTTCCACTCACGCAGCCAGTGCACGAATGATTCCATCACGGTGTTGCGCCACATCCACAGCGGAAAACGCTCGAAGTCGCCGAGGGCGGCGCGGGCATTCGCGTCGCCATCCAGCCCCCGGACAAAGCGGTTGATGCGGTAAACATCCGGCCAGTCACCCTCCAGCACAATTGCGTCGAGGCCCTGTTCCTCGACCAGGGACCGGGTGATCTCCGCGCGCATCGAGTAGAAGTCATGGGTGCCATGGCTGGCCTCACCCAGCAGTATGACACTGCGATCGGCGGCCCTGCGCAGCAGAGGATCGAGATCGGTATCGTTGCCTGCCAGCGGCTCGGATACCCTGTTTACCTGCTCGAGTATATTCCCAGCATTGTTCATGGCTATGGTCGCGGCGCTACCGGGCCGCACTCTAAAAGGTTTGTTACCGGGGGATTGTAGGCTCCCCCCCGCGGCGTCACAGCGCTGGTCTGGGACGTATATCCCGGCCTCCGGGCGGTATAAGATGGACCGGGAGTCAGTACTCGAGGAGGGAGCATGAAGGGAGAAAAGTCCGCTGGAGCCCCGGTCAGCACCAGTGTCGATGGCGATATATTCATTATCACTATCTGTCGCCCGGAGAAGCGCAATGCGGTGGACAGGAAAACAGCCACCGCATTGCGCGACGCGTTTGTGCGTTTTGCCGCTGATGAGCGGCTGCGTGTCGCAGTACTGACCGGCAGTGGTGACAACTTCTGTTCCGGCGCGGATCTGTCGGCAATGGCCGACCCGGAAAGTCGCAATGAAATCGAGCCCGGGGGCACTGGCCCGGGCCCCATGGGACCCACGCGCATGCAGTTTGACAAGCCGGTGATCGCTGCGGTTCGCGGTTATGCGGTGGCTGGTGGCCTTGAACTGGCGTTGATGTGTGACCTGCGCGTGGTCGGGAGGTCCGCGATTTTCGGGGTATTCTGTCGCCGCTGGGGCGTGCCCCTGATTGACGGTGGTACCGTGCGGCTGCCGCGAGTGGTCGGCCATGGCCGGGCCATGGATATGATTCTCACCGGTCGCCCGGTCGGTGCCGACGAGGCACTGCAGGCGGGGCTGGCCAACCGGGTGGTCGAAGACGACCAGGTGCTGGTGACGGCACTGGAACTGGCCGGGGACATTGCGCGCTTTCCCCAGCGATGCCTGCGAGCGGACCGCGACTCCGCCTACCGGCAATGGGACCTGACACTGGAAGAGGCCCTGGCCAATGAGGGACGTGGGGGGTATCCGGTGGTGTCCGAGGAGGCGATCAGCGGAGCAGGTCGGTTTACTGCGGGCGCGGGCCGGCACGGGGAGTTCGGCCAGGACTGATCCGGATCCCCGCTCAAGCCGGGTGTCGCTCCTCTGCTTGCCCGACAGTCATTCCGGGGGTTCAGTCAAACAGCATCGACCATCCCGCTTGCAGTAACAGGCTTGCCTTGCGCCAGCTCCAGCGGGGTGGATCGACACGCTCTCCGCCAATATAGGTGGCTGTGACCTGCACCCGATCCCACTGTTGCGGCGACACCTCCAGGAGGTTTTCCGACAGCACGGTAAAGTCTGCCAGCTTGCCCACCTCGATACTGCCCCGCGAATGCTCCTGGTGGATCTGCCAGGCCGCATTGATGGTCAGCGCACGAATTGCATCGTCTGCGCTGATACGCTCGCGTTTCCCGAAAATGTTTTTCTCCCCTCGACTCTCGCGCAGTACGGCAGTCCGCATGGCGCGGATGGGCCCCAGCGGCGAGGAGGGGGAATCTGTATGGATGGTAAACCGGTGGCCTGCGCGCGCTGCGGAGCCGGCTGGCATAAACCGGTTCGCGCGCTCGGGGCCGACGATCAATTCTTGCAAGGTGTCGCCGTAGTAGTAAATATGGTCCATATAGAAGCTGGGGGTAACGCCGAGTTGTGCCGCCCGTTGCAGCTGCACGGGAGTAATCAGGGCGCCATGCTCGATCCGGTGGCGGTGGTCTTCCCGCGGAAATTGCCGTTGGGCTGCGTCCACTGCATCGAGGAACTGATCGATTGCCCGCTCGCCCTGGGCGTGTGCGGAGATCTGCCAGCCCTGCCGGTGGTAGCGTAGTACCAGGGCTTGCAGTTGTTCATTGTTAAAGGTCAGGTGCCCGCGACTGCCGGCCTCGATTCCCAGCCGTTGCCGGGTAAATTCATTATCGAGATAGGGGGCGTCCACAGCCATGCCGCCGGCATAGGGTGAGCCGTCAATCCAGAGTTTGGGCCCACGCACCTCGAACGACAGGTTACCCGAACCGGGGGCGATGCCGGATTCATCCAGCTGGTCAAACAATGGGTAGGTGTAGGTCCGCACCGGGGCGCCGGGGTGGCTGGCGACAGACTTCAGGGCGCGGATATGCTCCGGGATTATCGGTTGCAGCCCCGGGGCGACAATGGTGGTGTAGCCGTGGGCCGCATAAGTCTCCAGCTGGTTGGTCAGCAGGTAGAGGTAGGCGGGCAGGGGGTACCCGGGGGTGGAGCCGGTGAACTTTGCCATCGCGCCCACCTCCACTACCAACCCGGTCAGCTCGCCATTCGCGTTGCGCTCGAAGTGGCCGCCGTCCGGGTCGGGACTGTTCCTGTCGATACCGGCTTCCGCGAAGGCGCGGCTGTTGGCAAAACCCGAATGTAATGTCTGGGCGATGATAAACAGCGGGTTATCCGGTGCCAGCAGGTCCAGTTCGGCCAGGGTTGGAGGCTCCAGGTCCCGCAGGAGTGCCGGGTCCCAGCCATAGGCCAGCACCCATTCGCCGGGGTCTTTCCCGGCAATGCGCCGCTTCAGCGTGTCCAGCACATCTTCGCGACTGCGATGGGTGAAGCCGGAGATATCGATGACTTCCCCCATCATGGCCGACAGGATCGGGTGGGTATGGATATCGATAAAACCGGGCATCAGCACCTGGCCATGGAGGTCGACCATTTCTGTCCCCGGGCCGCGCATATCGAGCACCGCATTGTCTGTTCCCACCGCCAGGACCTTCCCATTCAGCACTGCCACGGCCTCGGCAAGGGGCTGGCGCGGGTCCATGGTGACAATGGAGCCACCGTGGAAGATCCGGTCAGCCGTGAGTGGGGTGGCGTTGGCGATGGAAGTAGCCAGGAAGCACAGGAATAACAGAATTAGTCCCTGCGTGGGTCGCGGGGTTGGAAGTTGCTTAAGGGCAGGCCCCATTATTGTTATCCGCAAATCTATAGAAGGCTCAGCCGGTGAGTCTACCAACAAACCTGGTTGGGTCTACGCTTCAGAGAAAACATGGCCGATTTTCACCAGTGCGGTTTGCGCCTGGCTGTATTGAAGCCACTGCATGAGCCTCCGGGAGTAAACGCTCCCCGCAACATCACTCCCGTAGCGTCTTTGGCCCGAGTTCCGGTAAAGGAATGACAATCCGGTCGCCCTGCGCAGGCTCTCCCGCCATAAAGCGGTTGATTGCAAGCTGGATCTGCTCGGAAGACATAAACAGGTTGTGACCGGCATTCTCGACGGTAATGGCGGTCAAGTTTTCCAGGCCAGATACTGCAGCGCGCTGTTCATTGATATCGGTGCGACCATCCAGGGTCCCGCTGAAAAGGAGTACAGGCACTTTGCTCCGGGGCGCCTGGCGAAATTCGTCTCCCAGGTCAAGCTCCGGGGTAAGCCCCTGCAAATGATAGGAAAAGTTCAGGTAGTCGTGCAGAAGGGAGTGTTTTGCTTCGCGGGCAACCACCCGGGAGCGGTCTTTGCCAATACCCGAGGCTATATCCATTGCAGTGGGCATGGCGTTCAGTGAGATTGGCTCGCCGGGATGGAGTATCGCGTCCGGGAAGTAACGGCGTGGCACCGAGTCAAATGCCGGTTGCTCTCCCTGGTCCAGGGCGCGATAGAAATCGAGTAATCGTGCGGCGCTGCGGGGATCCGCGATAAAGCTTGAGGCGATCAGTTGCATATCCCGCCGTTCAAGCAGGTAATCCACGGTGGTGCCATTGTCTTTCGTGAGCTGCATTGGCACCGGGTTGAGGTCGAGCTTCCCATGAACCCGCTCTATCAGTCCCTTGATATCGGGGTAGGCGGCCCTGGCCCGAGGTTGTGAGTCTACAGCTGCCTGCAGTCTGTCGAGGTAACCAGCGGTACTGGACAGGACAATACGTGCAATCCGGTTTTCCATTTCCCCCAGCGCAGCCAGGGCCAGGTGACTGCCGTATGATGTGCCCCACAGCACAACCGCTTCCGCACCCAGATGCGCCCTGAGCGCATCGAGGTCGCGGGCACTTTCCCGGGTATTGTAACCGGCAAGGTCGATACCCCTGTCCTGCCAGAACTTCATGCACTCGCGCACAGCCTCGCGGTACCTCTCGATATATTCACGGTCAGAGACTGCGCCGGAGGCGGGGTATCTTTGTCCGGAGTGGCATTCCGGCAGGATGCTGGACTGGCCTGTGCCACGCTGGTCCAGGGCGATGACGTCGCCAAACTGGCGCAGGGCCATAAACATCCCGAACCGGTAATTGACTGCCATGATGCCGGAGCCGCCGGGGCCACCTGCAAGGTAGATAATGGGTGGTCCCGAGCTTTCACCGGTTGCCGGAAAACGAACATAACGGAGGGGGATCATACGGCTGTCAGGCCGCTGGCGGTTCTCAGGTACCTTGATCTCCCCCCGGTACCCACTGGCGGTCTGCTTGCTCCAGGTCTCGAATACAAAGGTTTCTTCACTGGCAGTTGACACTGCGTGCGTTGAGTAGGTGCCGCAAAGCAGAGCTGCTGGAATTGATAATAACTTAAGCTTGAAGGTGAGGCGTTCTCTCAATCGAATCATTATCATTCCCTTTCTTCAGGCCCTGCCGACCCGTTCCCTTGTGTAACACCCGGGTGTTCGCCCCGGGCTGAAGTATTTCTCTACCGGTGCTAGAAGAGCCGGTCATTTGTAGCCAGATGAACCCGGTAAACAGGTACGCTTGCCCGGCAATATGGAATTGATTACTTTCCACATGGCCGCTGCGTTGTGCCGGCACACTTTTATGGCCGCCTGGAGTCCCCGTAAAGGTAGTCGGCCGCAGCCTTGCCCATCGCCGGGTAATCGTGCCCCACACCGGGAACCACTTCCAGTTGCCACTGCAGTTCCGTTCCCAACTCCCGGGCCCGCTCCTGTGCCTGGGCGAAAAAATATTTTCCGCGCGACAGGCGGTGGTCGCCCTGCCAGTTGACGTCGGGGGTGCGTACCAGGTGGCCTCGGGTTTCGTCGGCGTTGTCCAGTTCGCCGAGGAATACCACCAGCTCACGCTTGAATGCCTTTTTCAACCCGTCCCTGTCCAGCATGTCGCTGCCTGTGCCGAAGGGGAATGGCTTGTCGAAGCGGGGTACCGTGTACCAGCCGGAATTGCCAGCGAGGATGCGCCGTGCTTTGCTATCGCCGGCAAAGAGAGTATAGCGATGCAGGACCTGGCCACCGGCGGAGTGGCCGAACAGGTCGTATGTCGCCGTGGTCATGCCAAGTTCCGCGACAGCGGTTTCAAATATCCGGTCGAAGTCGCTGAACAGCCAGGTTTCGGCCCGGCGATTGATGTCGTAACCGCTTACCCGGGTGCGCTCTTTATTGATGCGCACGTTCTCGATCATGCCGGCAATATTGTAACTCCAGAACTCCGGGTAATATTTTTCGGAATAGTGGGGTGAGAGTACCAGCACGCCGTATTTCTCCGAGGGGTCAACCCAGGTATCCCGGTAGCGCCAGGCATTGCGGCCGGCACCGGGGAGCACAATCACCACCGGCGCATCCTTGCGGAGATTTTCGGGTCGGTGATAGAAAACTGCCAGCGGGTTACTGTCGGGGGTATTACTATCCACCAGGAAGCTGCCGGAGCCCTCCCGGATAGAGCCCTCCGCGGTATCCAGTCGCAGCGGCTTCTCCACCAGTTCCATACCACACACATGGCAGGAGCCTCGGGCCCTGACGGCACTGGCCTGGAACAGGTCCTGTTCATGATTGCACGGCGGGCAGATGTACCGGGGAGGCTGGACCTGACCCGGTAGCGTTGCCGCCACCGAAGTCGCGGGCAGGCCGGCGGAGACGAACAGGTAAAGGGTGCAGGCGATACCGCCAATAACAGCGCGTGAAATGGCCCGGAGGGAAATTCGGGGTGAGAGTTTCATTGTCTGTTCCTGTGGTGCTCTGCTCGAATGAAGAACGCAGTTATTGGCCGGTTGCGTTATGCCAGCAAGTGCCCCCTGATTCCCAGGTTGCTGGGACCAGTCTACCGCCGTGATGTGGTGGTTTATACCGCGCTGGATTACAGCGCCTTACAGGACGGCGAGGGCTGGAAATGTGGGCGGAAGAGAGGGACGCGTAGTTCGGGTGCCGAGCGAGGTTGCCAGGCAAGCGGCCGGGTTGCGCGAACTGGACAGCCCGGCTCTTGGTGCAGGGAAGTCATCCCCGGTGATGGGGTCAGGCAAAGAGCCAGATCAAGAGTAGAAGAACCAGTGCCCCCAGCACCATTGCCAGGCCCCGCAGCATGAGCGTCCGGGCATATTCCGCCCGGCCCGGGTAGAGCAGGGCGTAGGGCAGGCCGGTAAACGGGCCCAGGATGATTGTGGGTATGCCCCACAGCCATTGCCTGTTGCCCAGGGCCACGAGGGCCGCGACCAGCCCGCCAAACCAGAGCAGGGCCACCCCGATGACAAGGACAATAAACACTGGCAGTACCAGCCACTGGTGTGCAAGGTAAAATTCAATCAGTGCCTGTTGATTCATGGTTCCTGTACTGCTCCTGCCTGTCTCCGGCGAGCCCGGCATAATCCTGGCTCGGCCGTCCCGGTTTTGATGTCTGTTGAGTCAGCGTATGGTACCTGAATACGCAACATCATGAGAGCCAATGACTGTACCTTGCTATCTTTTTAGCAGAATGCTCTGTCCGGCGGTCACGTCGGTATGCGCGCCGCTCCGGGCTGGCTCCTGGCCTCCCGGTAGCGTCGGCGTATTGCTATACTTCGCGCCCAATCTGGCGCCCGCCAGGCTTCATTTCACGATTTCCGGAGCGATCCATGGCTGATACCGACTCACTGTGCGACATTGGTTTTATTGGCGCGGGGGTGATGGGTAAGAACCTGATCCTGAACCTGGCCGATAACGGATTCCGGGTCTGCGCCTTTGACCTGGACCACAGTCGCCTGGAGGCTTTGCTGGAGCAGGACCGTCAGGAGCGCGGTGACCAGCCGGCGCGGATTGAGACCTGTAATTCCTATACCGAGCTGCTGGCGCGGGTAAAAGCTCCCCACCTGGTGATCCTGTCGGTGCCTGCGGGCGCTCCCGTCGATGATGTCTGCAACAAGTTGCTGGATGCCGGTCTCAAGGCCGACGATATCGTGGTCGATACCGGCAACAGCCTGTGGACCGACTCCGTCGAGCGCTGCAAGCGCTACGAGGGGCGCCTGATCTTCTTTACCACTGCCGTGTCTGGCGGCGAGGTGGGGGCCCGGTTCGGGCCGTCCCTGATGCCCAGTGGCGATCCCTATGCCTGGGCCCGTATCGAGCCGGTCTGGCATGCCATGGCCGCCAAGGTGGATCCGCAAAGCGGCCAGCCGATCGAACGCTTCGAGCCGGGTAACCCGGTCAAGGAAGGTGAGCCCTGCGCTGCCTATATCGGCCCGATCGGCTCGGGCCACTATGTGAAAATGGTGCACAACGGCATCGAGTACGCCGATATGCAGTTGATCTGCGAGGCGTACGACGTGATGCGCAGTGCGCTGGAGATGAGCCCTACCGAGATTGCGGCGGTATTCCGGGAATGGAACAGGGGGCCGCTGAACAGCTACCTGATCGATATCAGTGCCGAGGTGCTGGCTACCGTGGATGCAGACACCGACCAGCCGCTGGTGGACGTGATCCTGGACCGCGCCGGGCAGAAGGGCACCGGCCTGTGGACTGCGGTAAGCAGCCTGGAAGTGGGTTGTCCTGCTCCCAGTATCGCCGAGGCGGTGTTTGCCCGCTCCCTGTCCACACGCAAGGTATTGCGCTCCCGCGCCGCGAAAAAGTTGCTGGGGCCGGATGTGGAGGCGGTGCCCGCGGAGCAGCGGGACAGCGTGATCGCCCAGCTGCATGACGCCATGTACTGCGCGAAGATCTGTATTTACGCGCAGGGCTTCGACCTGATGAAGCTGGCGGCGCGGGAACAGGGCTGGCAGCTGAACTTTGCCGAGATCGCGCGCATCTGGCGCGCCGGCTGCATTATCCGTGCGGTTTTCCTGCAGTCCATCAGCGCTGCCTACGAGCGCGACCACAAGCTCTCGAACCTGCTGCTGGATGATTACTTTATCGAGCAGATCGCGGCCAACCAGGGCAACTGGCGCCAGGCGGTGGCGGACGCCAGCCTGCGCGGGATTCCGGTGCCGGCGCTCTCGTCAGCGCTCAATTATTATGATGCCTTCCGCCGCGAATCACTGCCCGCCAACCTGCTGCAGGCGCAGCGGGACTTCTTCGGCGCGCATACTTTCTCCCGCAATGACCGGCCGGAAAACGAGAAATATCACGTGCTGTGGAGTCGGGAAGGCCGGCCGATCGTCCGGGTCTGACCTGGCAGGGTGGCCGGTCCGCCGGCCGCCGGTCTATCCAGCATTTATTTCCCTGGGTTATCCCCCAGCTTTCGGGAATTTCTGGAATACCTCGTTTACCGCACTGGCCAGCGCTGCCTGCGGGTCGGCCATCATTGCCGGGGTAATGCGCCCCCGGGTACGACCGCGCCAGACCATCTCCCGTTGCCTGACGTCCAGCACGTCGATGGTCAGCCTGCCCTCCGTCTGCTCATCGATATCGGTTAAGTGCTTCTCCCCGAGGTCACGGTAGTACTCCTGCAAAAAGGGATAGCGTGCCGCGGCAAAGCCTGTGGTGCGTGAAATCCGTGTCTTGGGCAACTTCTCGGTGTAGGCGGCGATATTCACCAGGATATCCGGACTGGTGCTGCGGGTCATGCCACGGGCATTCAGTTGCCGGGTGACCTCTGCCTGCAGGATGGATTCCACGCGGCTGTTGGCGCCACCTGACTGTACAAAACCGAAGGTGCGGTAGTCTCCCCAGCGTGAGTCATCGTCGGCTGACGAGAAAACCGAAGCCCCTGAACATCCAGCCAGGAACAGGGAGAGGAAGAGGGCGGTGAAAGTATTGTGACTCATGCGCAGGTTCCGATCCGTCGGTGGAGCTGTCGCCAGCCCGGAGCTTGCTCTATGTGGCTGGCAGGTATTCAGTGACAGAGCTTAGACCAGGAAATGGCGAACGGGCTCCCTGCGTGGCACTGAGAGCTGTGTCTGCTGGCAGTTTGATCCGGCTGCCCTAGGGCTTGCCGAGCCGGGTAAAAGCGTGCCAGAGATCCGCGGCAATTGCGCGGACGGCTTCCAGTTGGCCGGCATCCCGTAGTGCCAGTGTGGTACCGATAAGCAGGTAAATCACAGGTAGTACCAGCCCGGATGGAAGCAGGTAGGCACGAGCGGGGTTTGCGGGATTGAAAAAGACGTCCACGGTTGAACCGGCAACGACCGGCAGCAGGTCCTGCGGGCGGATGGGTAGCAGGTTGACCGAGAAAAGTTTGCACCCGATATATTCGCGCCCCCGGACCTGGTAGCGGTATCGCAGTACCGGCGTATAACTGATGGAGCGGCTTTTACCGATGGTTACCTGGTATTCACTGGCACTGATACCGGGTCCCTCATGTATTTCCGCATCCAGTTTGCTCTGTTCAACCCTGCCGCGGACCTTTGGCCATGCGCGGCGTGCCCTGGCAATAACCAGGTAGGTGATGGCGGAGACGGCGACAAACAGGCCTGACAAGTTGACCAGGTTAATCTCACTGAGTGTGGTCATCGCCTCTCCTTGCCGGGGCACACTGTCACCAGTTAAAACTGGTAGCCAATCTGGAGGCCCCAGGTAATGCCGTTCTCGAACTCCTGGTAGCTATCGGAATGAGTGTATTCCTTGCCGATATTGATCCCAGCCGATAATCCACTATTTTTTGCGCTGTCGAAATAATAGGTGTAGGAGCCACCCACAAAGGTTTCGTAAAAGGTGCCGGCGCGCTCTATGACGAGAGTGTCCTGGATCGCGTCGTACCTGGTGATGGCTACATGATTCAGGTCGCGGTGGCTGGTACGGACAAAAGCACCGAGTGCATGCTGGTCCGTCATCAGCCGCTCCCATGCGAGGGCAATACCGTAAGCGTCCTCTGTGTCCCAGTCTGAATTTGCTATCCCGGCGCCGGCTGAAAACCTGTCACCTGCGTTGCCGAGGGTAAACTTGAAACCTGCCAGGCCACCGTATTGCGTTCCCAGGCCCAGCCCAAAGTGGGTATCCACCTTTGCAACCGCCAGGCCGGGCATAAGACATAATAAAAATAAAATCTTTTTCACTAGTTGAATCCTGGTAAAACTTTTTAACAAGCGGTCTGGCGTGAATATAATTTCCGGTTGCAGTCGTGTCTACCCGCTGTTTTTGTTCCGGGGCAGGACGGTATGGCTCGTCGATTAGTTGATGGTTGGAATGGCCATGAAGGAGGCAAAGAGGTTTGGGGGCGGGGACTGGAGCAGGATCCAGTGCCCGCGATGGCCTGCCAGGCTCTGCGGTATAGGCTGAACAGGCAGGGTAGGGAACAGTGCTCGGGAACGGGCTTATACCGGGCAGTTACGCGTGTTGTAACGGGCCGTATTTAAATTTTGCCTTGTTGCAGGAAAGTAGGGGCTGTCAGTGAGAGCCCCCTCCTCTTTTCCTGCCGGGGTTGTCCCCGGGGCTAATTTCCTGTTCGCGGTGACGGTCAGAAGACGACCTCGTCTACCTCCGCCGCTGCATGTTCGGATTCGGCACGGGACGCCCGCGCGACGATTTCCTCCACGCTTGCTGTTTCCGTGTTGGCACCGCCGAAAGCTACCAGCAGGTCCGTGAGCAGGGCGGAGATCTCGATGGTCATCACTGAGAAATCGGCGTCGAATCGCTGTGCCGCATTGTCGGCGTCGGCACTGTCCGCTTTTTCGATCAGCTCATCACTGAACTTCACCCGTTTCAGGGACAGCTGGTCGTCAACGAGAAACTCCACGCCGCCACGCCAGGTCAGGCCCAGCTTGTGCACCTGCATTCCCGCCACCAGGTGGTTGTGGATTTCCTCGGCACACAGGTCCTGGTTCTTGCAGCGGATCACGCTGCCGCTGTCTTTCGGGTCGCGCAGCTCACACTCATGGCCGAACTCAAACTGCGCCGGTGCCTCGGGGGCATGCAGCCAGTGTGTCATGGTTTGCTGCGGCAGGTTTTTGGCCGCCAGAGGGACCACCGCCAGGCTGCTGATCGCCTCGCGCAGGTTTTCCAGCAGTTCCTCTGCGGCGGACGCCGAAGAGGCATCCACCACCACCCAGCCGTCGCGGGGCGCGATATAGGCGTAATGCAGGCGGGAACGGGCAAAGGCTTTGGGGCGCATCTCCATCAGGACCTCGTCCTTCAGGTTCTGGCGCTCCTTGCGGCCCACCTGGCGGCCTTCCTTCTGGGAGATGGCCTGGGCCATTTCGTCCACCTTCTCATTGATCACGCCGGCGGGCAGGACTTTCTCCTGTTTCTTGGCGCAGACCATCAGGTAGCCATTGGTGCTGTGGACCAGCTCGGAGCCGTGGCGTCCCAGTGGCGGCACCCAGCCGTAGCGGGCCGCGTCCTGGCTGCCGCAGGGCACGAACTGCCCCGGCTCCAGTAATTCGTTCAATTTTTCGGCAGTGAGATCGAATTCTTTGGTGAGGCGGTATACACGCAGGTTCTTGAACCACATACAACGGGCCATTCATTCTGTTTTCGGAAGCGGCCGGCAATTATGCGTGAAGCGGCCGGTCACAGCCAGTGCCCCGTCCGCAGTTTTGTCTTTGGAGAGGGCGGCCCTGGTTAAATCCTGAACAGCCAGTAAAGCCCCTGGATGGCCGTCGTGGGGAAGGCCGTCTCGTGGTCAGCCCCCTCAATGACCCGGTATTCCAGCTCCAGGCCGGGGTAGTGCCTGGCGGACAGGGTTCGGTGGAAACGGTCCGCGTCAGCCACCAGGTCGTGGGGCCAGCTCTTATAGTGCCCCGGATGCTCCAGGCTACCGATGGACAGGTAGACCCTGGCCCTGAGGTCCTGGCGCTTTCGCGCGTATTCTGCCTCCAGGTCGAAAATAATCCGCTCGTCGAACCAGAGTGATGGGCTCCCCAGAACGTAATTCCGGAACATCCCGGTATGTTTCAGTAACGCATAGGCACCCAGCAGGCCACCCAGGGAATTGCCCACATAGGTACGGCCCGCCGGATCCGCCGGATAGTGTTCCTCGACGGTGGGGAACACCGTATCGCGCAGGAATCGCAGGTGCGCCTCGGCGCCCCCGGTTTCGAGCTTCCATTCGGTGTCGATCGATGGGGTATAGTCGCGGACGCGGCTTGGGGTCGAGTGAATAGCTTTATCCCATGACACACCCACGAGTATGGCTTCTTCCATTTTCTTGATGGCCATGGGGTAGCGGGTGGCGCCGGAAACAACCTGGAAGGTATACATGGCATCGGTCATGTAAATTACCGGGTAGCGCCTGTCGCCCATGCCCTGCTTTTTATAACTGCGGGGCAATTTGATAAACAGCTCGTAGTTTCGCTGTGTTTCCGGGTCGGTTACTGCGATCGTCTCCGTGCGGGGAATGGTAAAGGGGGAGGATGAAGAGGTTGCCGTGCCAGCAATGGCCGGCCCTGCGCCCAAAAGAAAAATAAGCAGGGATTTAAATATTAACTGCACAGTTGTCCTTTGCATCGCGATAGTGGGCCGGCGGGATTCCCGGAAATAAAACTAGCGAGGCACATCGAGCCGCAGGTTGCCGTCCTTATTCTGTGCGTAAATAGTGAAGGGCAGCACAACCGTGTCGGTTACTGACGACAGCACTGTATCGAAGACATAGAAGCCGGCAATTGGCAGGATTACGGTGGAGCTCCGCTTCGAATTCAACTTGCAGACATTGTAAGAGACACCGCTGTATACCCGTGGCAGGGATTCACAATAGGTATTCTGGCGGCGGAGTTCTGCGGCAACTTCCCGGTCGGGCTGTCCCAGGGTGGTGGCAGTCCCGCAGCCGGCAAGCAGGGACGCGAGGGCGGCGAACACTGCCGTTCTGTATAAAGTTGCGGACACTGGAGCCTCTCCTTGAATCAATGGACGGACAGTCGTGACGAATATACCCCGTCACGACCTGAGAAGGAAATGCCCGCCAGGTGACGGTTGTTTGCAATTGGCGTCTCTATCGGGCACCTGGTCAGCCGGCGCGACAGCGAGTGGCGGGAATTAGCTGCCCCAGAGTGAAACTGGCGCAGAAACAATCTCGCTTGCGTCGCTTTCATCTTGACGGAAAAAGCCTGCTGGTTTCACCGATAAAATTCGAATAGTCTCTTTGCCTTCGAATCCGCCGGGTACTGGGCTCAGATGAGCGAAAATAATAACTCCCAGCGTTACCGGGCATTTATCAGCTACAGCCACACCGATGAGCGACACGCCAGGTGGCTGCAGCGTGCGCTGGAGTCTTACCGGTTGCCCCGTCACCTGGTCGGCCGCCGGACCCCGGAGGGGATTCTCCAGGCTCGCCCGGGAAAAATATTCCGTGACCGAACTGATCTTTCCGTGGGGCCGGACCTGACAGAGCACTTGCGGCAACCGCTGCTGGAGAGTCGTTACCTGCTGGTGGTGTGCTCGCCGGCAGCTGCCGCCTCCCGTTGGGTCAATGATGAAATCCTGTTTTTCAAGCGACAGCATGGTGAGGGCCGTATCCTCGCCCTGGTTGTCGATGGCGAGCCCCTTGCCTCTCTGTCGGGACGGCCCGAACAGGAGTGCCTGCCGCCGGCATTGCGATTCCGGATAGACCGCAGCGGAAACCTTAGCGATAAGCCGGCAGAGCCCCTTGCCTCGGATATCCGGTCCCGGGGTGATGGCAAGCGCATGGCGCTCCTCAAACTGCTGGCAACCATGCTGGGGCTGGGACTGGACGAACTGGCCCGGCGCGACCACCAGCGGCGGATGCAGCTGCAGAAACTGATTTCGGCGACGGCCCTGGTCGCGGTGACGATACTGGCGGCGCTATCCTACGCCGCCATCAATGCCCGCGATATCGCCGAAAAGAGGCGCCTGGCAGCCGAGGACCTGGTTAACTTCATGCTGACGGACCTGCGGGACCGGCTGGAGCCTATCGGCAGGCTCGATGCGCTTGACCTGGTGGGGGAGAAAGTCCTCAGCTTCTATCGCGCCCAGCGCCACAGTGCACTGAACGCCGATGCGCTGGGCAGGCAGGCCTCTGCAATGCACCTGCTGGGAGAGATCCGCGACCTGTCCGGGGATACGGACGCAGCCATCGAATTGTTCTCCCGGGCAGCCGTTACCACCGGCGAATTGCTCGCACGGGACCCCGCCAACCCCGATCGCATCTTTGACCACGCGCAGAGCGTCTTCTGGGTAGGCTATCCCGATTACCAGCGCGGTCACTACCGAGAGGCCCAGAGGTGGTTCGACGAGTATCTCCAGCTGGCGCGGCAACTGGTCCGGCTGGAGCCTGCCAGGCCTGCATGGCAGATGGAGCTGTTCTATGCACTCAATACCCAGGCAGTGCTGAAATTCCGGGATGCGCAGTATCGCGAGGGCCTGGAATTGTTCCAGGAGGCGGGGACCATCCTCGCCGGTCTGCCAGATAATAATGATAACCGGGAGGCGCGGATCAATAACCTCGCCTGGATCGGTTCGGCGTATTTCATGCTGGGGGAATTCGACTCCGCCATCGACAGCCGGCAACAAGAGCTGCGCCTGATCGACGACTGGCTGGCCCGGGAACCGGATCGCAACAACCTGCTCGATTACACCATGACCGCGCAGAACGCGCTGGTACGGCTGTATCACCGCACTGGCGATACCGTCGCGCTAACACGCTACCGTGCCCTGGCCGGGGAAACTGCCCGGGAGCTTGTGCAACAGGATCCGGAGAACCGCGACTACCGCCTGCGCGCCTACAAGTTCCACCTGAATGATGCGCTTATCGGGCATATCGGAACCGCAGAAGCAGACCGGTTACTGGCCGATATACGCTCGCTGGCCAGGGAAATGCCGGAGCGCTTTGAGGTCCAGCAGCTGCGGTGGCAGGCCGAATTCAAGCTGGCACTTAAATATTTTGGCAGTGCCCGCCGGGACGTCCTGGTGGGCTCCGTCGGAGATTTTTCCCGATGGGCAGCAGGGCTTGATGCGACAGGCCAGCAGCGCCTGCTGGAGCCGCTCCGGGTACTTTCCGGCCTGTTGCAAGCCATGGATAGCAGTGCCGGGGCAGAAGAATGGCGAGCCGGGCTCCTCGAAGGGCAGCGGCTGCTGGCCGGCACTGACAACCGCATGGATTTTAACCTGTACTGTGGCGAGGATTCGTTCGTGCCATTGCTCGGCCCGGGAAGGCCGACAGACTCACAAGTGATTGCAGTAGCCAGGCAGTGTATCGGCCTGGAAGCCAACCCCGAGGTACTAAACCTGTCTCAAGGAGAGAGTTATGAGTAATGCAAAGTTTCGCATCAACATTATCAAGAATCCCGCTTTTGATCCCGATGATCCCGCTTCCTGTGAGGTCGAGTTTGTAAAGGATCCCGGCCAGGATAGTAACCCTGCCTCCATCGACCAGGCTGGCACTATCACCATCAGCAAAAAGAAGGGCACCGCTGTGGATATTGCCTTCCGTCTCGCCGATGATGTCTACAGTGACTACAGCTTCACAAAAGGCTCCTTCCTGGCGAGCAGTATTACCTCCAACACAAAGGGCGAGTTCTCCATCAAGAACGTAAAAAGTGGAGACCGCACCCTGGTTGTCACTGATGAAAATGATGACGGTGATACCTGGAGCTACACCCTGACCCTGTTTGATACCAGTGATGCCTCGCAGCCGCCTGTTGTACTGGATCCCATGATCAAGAACACCACGATGGCGTAAACCATCAGTTTGCGGGCTGAATCCGTGCCCCGTCTTGCGGGCACGGTCTTTTGACTGGTGACAAGAGGGCATTGGCGATGAGCGTGTTTTCGCAGCGTAAACGGGTCCGCGGTTGGGCCCTGCGAAATGAATGGCTGATAGTCTCCTTTCTGGTCAGTGTGCTGTTTGTATTTGGTTACCTGGGCTACTACCAGGTCCTCAGTGGATCCGGCCCGGGGCTGGAGCGCCACTGGGATGCCCTGTATAGCGCGATCAAGCTATTCATCTTCAATGGCCCGGATACCACCGAGGGCTGGCCGCTCTCACTGCAACTGGTGCGGATTCTGGCACCATTCCTGCTCGTTTACACGGCAATCAAGACCATCTGGTTGAGAACTGGCGAGCACCTGGCGCTGTTTCTGCTGCGATTCCGCCCTCACCGCTATGTGATCATCTGCGGCATCGGCGAGACAGGGCTTCGCCTGGCCAGGCAGTACCTGGCCGAGAGTCCCCATGCCGTGGTGGTAATCGACCATAACCCGGTTAATCCCAGGGTTGCGGCACTGTCCGTGCAAGGGGCTATCCCGGTGATTGGGGATGCAATGGATCCGGCAACCTTTATCCGGGCAAAAGTCACTGCGGCGCGCGAGGTCTTTGTATTTACCGGTGACGACGAGGCCAATATCGCCGTAGCCAAGGTGGTACACCGGCTGGTACGTGTGCAGGGTAAAAAGAGCGGGGGGCGAGCCGTAAGGGGCGTAAAAAAGCCGACCCCGAGGCTTCGCTGCCATATCCAGGTCAACTCCCCCGAGATCTGTGAAATCTTCCAGAACCACAGTTTTTTCAGCCTGGTGGATGAGAAACTGGAGTTGAAAATTTTTAACCGGGATATCTATATTGCCCGGAATATTTTTGATTACTGTGCTCCCGACCTTTATTACCTGCCCCGGGGAGCGGATTCCAGGAGGATGAATATACTTATCCTGGGTTTTGGCTCCCTGGCCCGTTCGCTGCTGGTGCAGTATGCACTCACTGCTCATTACGCTGATTTTCGCAAGCCCCGTGTGGTCGTCATGTGCGAAGAGGAATGCCGAAGGGAAGTGGCGCGCTTCTACCATCGTTGCGCCAATATTGAGCAGGTTGTCGACCTGGAGTTTATTTACCAGGACCCGGTTGCGATCAAGTTGGAGCAGTGGGGTGAGCTCATGCAGGCCGAGCAGTTTGTGGCCTGTTACTGCGCCTTGCCCCATGATGCCGATGGCATCCTCGCTGTAAGGCGCCTGAACCGCATGCGTAATGCCCTGGGAACCGACGCTGTCAATTTTGTGGTTTGCCTGAACCAGCAGTCCTGGATTGCAGACGTCGTGGACGATGATTTCCTGCCCATTTCCCGGGACAAGTCCCGCATTGACCCGGCTGAGCCGATCGAGCACTTTGAGTGCCTGGACGAAATCATCACGATTGATGTGGTGGTCAACGATGCCCTCGATCGGGTCGCAATGGCGATCCATGCGTATTACCTGGAAGGCCAGCGTAGTGCCGGGATGTCACAGAGGGATAATCCCTCGATAGTAAACTGGCAGGGACTGCCCCTTTACAAAAAACTTGCCAATCAGCGGGCAGCTTCGCACCTGGACGTAAAGCTGCGGATTGCCGGCTTCAGGCGCGTCGACGGAGCCGGCAACGGCGTACCCGGGACCGCCTTCCCCGGGGACGGGCCGATGCTGGAAACCCTAGCCCGGGTGGAGCATCAGCGCTGGGTAGCGGACAAGTTACTGGCCGGGTACAGCGTCGGGCCCGAGCGGGACGACAGCCGCTTCCTACACCCGGACCTGAAGCCGTGGGAAGCTCTGGCGGAAACGGACCGGGACAAGGACTGCGCAATCATCCGGCAGATGCCTGCATTGGTGGCGCTGCTGGGCCAGAGGCTGGAGCGAGCGACCGGGGATGCGGCGAGAAGCACTGCCCCGGCGCTGGAAACCGGACCCTAGCGTTCTCCATTGGGGAATGCTACCGGGATACCTGGACGTCACTGGCGATAATGCGGGTGATTGGCTTGCCAATCTCGGTGCTGTAGGTCCTCGCAAATGCTTCCGGGTTTTCACCCAGCAGTAACAGGGAAGTCGCTGCTACCTGGTCCAGGTAAAGCGTTACACCGCCGGCAAGTTCACCAGCGGCCCGAATATCCGGTCCGAGGGCGGCGATCCAGGTCTCACTGGCACCCTCAACCCCTGTTTCCCGGAACTCCCCGAGGTTATCGAAGTAGCTGAGCACGGCGCGCCGACTGGCATGGTGCGGCCAGGCGCCGGGTGTACGGCCACGACCGTGGTCGACGGTGATTACCAGGTTGGTGTTGTCCTTGTAAGCCGGTATCGATTGCAGTGTCCGCCAGAGATCGGCCAGGAAGCTGTCGCTGCGATGGGCGGCATTGAGGTATTGGTAATAGTCGCCATCGTGGGCAAAGTCGTCCGTTTCCCCCAGTGCCAGGTAGAGCACCCTCGGTTTGCGCTGCTGTAGGAACTCCCGGGCAAAGCCGTAGGTAAATGCATCCAGCCGCACATTGGTCCAGGGGCTCGGAGTACTGGCCTGCAGCTCATTCAGGAAGCGGGCGCGCGCGGACATGCCGGCCCAGCTGGCATCCTGGAAACCCGCATTGACATAAATGCCGCTGCGATCGCGGTTCAGAATCGCCGGGAATACTTCCCAGCTACCGAACGCAGCCACGCGGTCCCGGTAGGCCGGCCTGCTATGCAGCCACTCGAGGAAGGTATGGTTTTTGTTGGGCACGGCCCGGTTGGAACTGATCTCTGGGTCGGCACGGCCTGTCAGGATCTCATTGTAGCCCGGGTACGAAAACCACCAGGGATTCGCCACCTCCACGCGGGATTCTTTGGCCCGGTTGCCCGCCAGCAGTCCCTGCCTGGCGATAGTGCCCCACAGGAAGGGCATCAGTTTCTGCCGCCGGCTTTCTGGCGTGTTGGCCCCGAACTGTTCCAGCAAAAGTTCCCGGTGTTCAGTGAACTGTTCATTATCCATCAGTCCCGGGTCGTAGCCGGAGAAAACCTCCTGCCAGCGCAGTCCGTCAATTGTGACGAGCACCAGGTTGTCTGCGGCCTGGACCCTGGCGGCCAATGCCAGTATGACAATGACCAGGGATACTTTTGATTTACACATTGTACTCTCTGCTATGGGGCGGACCGACATGGGCCGGCCCGCCAATTGCTGCAATAAGCGGTCAGAAATCCACGGTGGCGGAGAGTGAGGCGGTGCGGGGTGCCCCGATCCAGGCGCCGCCGGAGACCACGGTGCCGAGGTAGTCCTCGTCCGTCAGGTTATTGACCACCAGGTTGAGGCTGATCCCCTGCAGTGCCGGGCTGACGTCCGCCAGGTTGAGGCCCAGGTAGGCGTCGGCCACGACGTAGGACTCCGCCTCCCAGGTGTTTGCCAGGTCCACGTAGCGGTCGCCGGTGAGTTTGGCTGACAGGCCGCCGTAGAGCAGCGATGAACGCCAGTCCAGCCCGGCTACGAACAGCTGGTCGGCAATGCCCACTACATTATTGCCCGGTACCAGTCCCTGGGCAGCGTCCACAGCGGCATCACCGGTACCGATATAGCTGGCATCAAGGAATGTGTAGGAAGCGTAGAGATTGAGGCCCGGGTTCAGGTCATAGTCCAGCAGCAGTTCCAGGCCATCGGACTCGATACCGCCGGCATTGAAGTAGGAGCCGTTGGTACCGATCAGGTAGTTGGGGCCCGCCGCGGTGTTGTTGTCCAGGAAGATGATGCGGTTATCGAACTCATTGCGGAACAGGGTGGCAGTGGCGGCCAGCGCTTCGCCCGTGTACCGCAGGCCCAGTTCGATGGTCTCGGAAGTTTCCGGGTCGAGGTTGTCCAGGTTGGATTCGGGCCGTTCCAGGACACTGTCACCGATGGCCTTGAAGTTTTCGGCATAGCCGGCAAATACCTCGGTGCCATCCATGGGAGCTTCCCAGACCAGGCCGGCCGACAGCAGTACATCGGAATCGGACTCAAGGTCTGCGTCCAGGCTCTCGGAGAACAGGTCCTCGCGCTCCACGTCGACCAGGAACTGCTTGGCGCCGAGGCTCAGGGTGACGCTGTCGATTGTCAGGGCATCCTGCAGGTACCACTTATTGGTCTGCTGCGGATAGCTGCGGCGATACTGCTCCCAGTAGGGGGTACCGTCGAACTCCGGGCCACTGGTGGCATCGGTGATCCGGTGCCAGTCCCGGTGTTCGTCACGGGTGGCGTCCTCGTACCAGAAGCCACCGCGGAACTCATTTTGCAGGCCGGCAATTTCACCGTTGTGGGCGAAGTCGAGGCTGAAGCCGCTGCGCTCCTTTTCATAGTGCGTATGGCGGTAGGACATCACCGGGATGGCACCGGCCTCATAACATGCCGGGTCGTACTGTGCGCCGGCCTGGCCATAGATGGTGACAATATTGGAAGTACAGCCTTCGATCGGTGCCAGCGCATTGCCGCCGGCGTCCACATAGAAAAACTGGCCGGCACTGCGACCGGTCATGGCGGTGGTGCCACCGAGGAACTCGGACTGGCCGCTGTCGCCGTCATCGGTGACATCCACCAGGTAGGGCGGTACCCAGTCGCCACGCCCCTCATTAGTGTGGTAGTAGACACTGCCTTTCAGGTTGAGGCTCTCTGCCAGGTCCAGGTCGAACTGCGCATAGCCGAGCAGGTTCTCCCGCAGTGTGGACCAGCCGCGACGGTATAGCTGGTCGATATAGGGCACACCGCTCCATTCACTGCTGAGGAAGTCATTTTCCGGGAACTGCTCGAACTGGGCGGCGGAATAGATACGCTGGTAGTTATCCTCGTGGATGTCGTCGTAGGAAACATAACCCGAGAGGGTGCCAGCCGGGACTGTGGTTACCAGCTTGGCCGCGACATGCTCGCGTTCGTTTTCGGCGGTCTCGGTAATCCAGTCGGTCGCCTCCTGGTTTGAGTAGGAGATCCAGGCGCGGGTGCTGCCTTCTGCAAAGCTGCCGGTGTCATAGCGGAGGTAGTAGCGCTGAGCATCGAACTCGCCGCCGGACATCTCGACGCGCATACGGCGATCTTCGGTGGGGTCATCGGTGCGATAGTTGATGGTGCCGCCCAGGGCCTCGTTGGAACGGGAGGCAATGTCCGCAGTACCCTGGGACACGGCGACACCGCCGATATTGGCCGGGTCAATAAAGCGGTTGGCCTTGGAACCCCCGCCATAGTTGGAACCGCCGTTGGGGATGCCGTCGATGGTGGT
Organism: Microbulbifer zhoushanensis; assembly: GCF_021729055.1. Lineage (NCBI taxonomy): Bacteria > Pseudomonadati > Pseudomonadota > Gammaproteobacteria > Cellvibrionales > Microbulbiferaceae > Microbulbifer > Microbulbifer zhoushanensis. The sequence continues at coordinate 211,752 of NZ_JAJSAO010000005.1, read as the reverse complement.
GCCGATCTGCTGCTCATCCAGGCTGGTGGTGAAGCCGCGCACAGAGATATTGGTTGACCAGTCGTCAAAGCCGTAAGTATCCCCCTCGTTGACGGATACCCCGGGCAGGTTGTCGATCAGGGCGTTGACGCTGGTTATCGTAGACTGCTGTTTGCGCATCGCATCGGTAACAGCACTGCTGTTGAACGTCTCGCCGCTACCGAGTACTACCACTTCCTCGATATTTTCACTGCTGTTGTCCTGTGCAACGGTGCCAGCTGAAGCCATGGCGGTAACCATGGAGATAGCTGTGGAAAGTAATCTTTTTGAACTGTTCATTCCTTTGTTCCCTCTTTAACAGGTGGTTATTCAACCCGGCCACTTCGTTGTTGCCATCCATCGGGCAGTAGCGCTCGTCGGCGCTTCATCTCCGCGGCTCTTGTCTGGCGCGGCTACAATGGCGCCACCTGATGAATCGGGATTTACAGGAATATGAAATTAATCTTGCTGAAATGTTATAGGGTCCGGTTAACCGGTTGTTGCAGGTCGTGTTGTCCTGAAAAAGTGAACAACTTGTAGTGGCATCAGAGCTTCGAAAGAAAAAAGGCCGCTGCGTGAGCGGCCCAACAGGTGGGGGAGGGAGTTACTTCAGAGAGTTCTTTTTACAGTAGCTTTCCGCCCAAGGGTGTGGTGCGGAAAGGAGCGTTGATAATGCTGCAACTGCCTGGGAAAAAAGTTGCACTATTCGGCGGAACGATGATCCCGGCTATTCTGGTTTCACAGAATGTGCGGTTGATCTCAATCCTGGTGATTCTGCAGGTTGCGAATACCTCAGGGGGAGGAGCTGCATCTAAAAAAGACGGCTGGCGCAATCCTCCATTCAGCTCGAAATACTACCCCTGGTTATAGTGATCTCTGGCTTCATGAGGCCACGCTGAAAACAGATTGGTATGGAAGTGCCAGTTGGGGGTGCATATTGTCTGGGGTGTCTCACCGGGGCAATGTCCAGCCTAGCGGATAAACCGCAACCATCGCCACAGGCTGAGCATTTCTGTCAGGGCACCGGCAAAGTAGGTGAGCGCCGCTGCCTTGAGCACCGACCTGACCGCGGGCATGTGCTCCGCAGGTACATATCCCTCTTCCAGGATCGGCAGCGCTTTGTTGAAACTGGCGTCATACTCCTCTGGCAGGATGGCGGCATACATCAGCGCGGATGCCATCATGGTCAGCACACCGATTGCCACGGCAACAGCGAAGATATGGGGAACCCTGGCGACCAGGGCCAGGGAAGAGATTGCCAGCATCAGCCCGGTGCCCAGCCTCCGGATAAAGAAGGCTTTGCCCATATGTTTCTGCCGCAGGTGGCTGACGGGCTCGTTGCGGGTAAACTGGATCGCGTGCCCGACTTCGTGGGCGGCCACGGCGACAGCCGTCAGGGACTTGCCGTCGTGGACCCGGGGGCTCAGTGAGACTATTTTCTTCGCCGGGTCGTAGTGGTCACCATTCGGCCGTCCCCGTTCCACGGTGACGCCGTCGAGGCCGAAACGCTCGACCAGGTGGCGGGCCAGCTCGCCTCCGGTGCCCGGCATGGCCTCCCGCTGTTTCGAGTGGCGCCACATCACCAGCTGGACCCAGAGCGAGGGGCCGTATACCAGCAATATGACGAGCAGAGCTCCAAGTCCGTAAATCATGTCCGGTTCCCTGTTATCTGCTTACCCCGCACCCGGAGGGAAATCTCTCCTGCTGCGGGGGACCAGTCTATCGGAATTGCGCGCTGGCGAGCCACATCGGTCGTGCTTTAGTGGTGCTTTGCCGGGATCGCCTGCACCACCTTCAGGAAGTACTCCCAGAAATTCGCCACGCTCTCGATATGTACCCGCTCTTCCGGCGAATGCGCGCGGCGGATCGTGGGTCCGAAGGAAACCATATCCCAGTGGGGGTAGGGCTTGGCCAGCAGGCCGCACTCCAGGCCGGCATGGATGACCTTTACTTCCGGCTCGGCGCCGGTCATATCCTTGTAGACATCTTTCATCAATGCAAGCAGGGGTGACTTCACATTGGGCGTCCAGCCCGGGTAGGCATTATCCAGCGACACAGTTGCGCCGGCCAGCTCAAATGCGGCGGCGACATTGAGACCGTGCTGGTCGCGGGCGCTGTCGGAGAGGCTGCGTACCAGGCACTGCACACGCACCCGGTATTCGCCGTCATTTTCTTCAGTAACCACGCGGGCCAGGTTGTTGGAGGTTTCGGCGATGCCCTCCAGGGTGGTGCTCATGCGCTCCACGCCACTGGGGCAGGCGCGCAGCATGCGGATAACCCTGCGCTCGCTCTCCCGGTCCATGACAGATGCCGGGGCTTCGGTTTCCTCTACCGCGATATCCAGTTTCGGTTCGTTGTCGAGTTCGGCTTTGCTCACTGCGCTTTCCTGCAGGACAATTTCCATCAGCCGGGCGGCATTGTCCGCAGGTACCGTGAGGGTGCTGAAGGATTCGCGCGGGATGGCATTGCGCAGGGTGCCGCCATCGAGCGCGGCAATGCGCAGCCCTTCGATCTCCCGGATGGCGGTATCGATAATACGGTTGGCGATCTTGTTGGCGTTGCCGCGGCCCTTGTCGATATCCAGCCCGGAGTGGCCGCCGCGCAGGCCGCGCACACTCAGGCGGAAGGCCTTGTGGCCCGCCGGCAGTGGTTCGGCGGAGTAGGGTAGTGCCACATTGATATCCACGCCGCCGGCGCAGCCCACGTACAGCTCGCCCTCGTCCTCGGTATCCAGGTTCAACAGCAGCTCGGCCTCAAAATGGCCCGGCTGCAGGTGCTTGGCGCCGGTCATTCCTGCTTCCTCATCGATCGTCAGCAGGGCTTCCAGCGCCGGGTGCGGTATATCCGTGCTCTCCAGCAGCGCCAGGATGGCCGCTACGCCGATGCCGTTATCCGCGCCCAGGGTCGTGCCAGTGGCGGTGACCCAGTCGCCGTCGATCTGCGGGCGGATTGGATCCCTGAGGAAGTCGTGGTCAGTGTCGGCGTTCTTCTGCGGCACCATATCCACGTGGCTCTGCATGGCGAGGATCTTGCGGTCCTCCATGCCGGGAGTGGCCGGTTTCTTGATGATGATATTGCCGATCTGGTCCAGCCTGGCTTCCAGTCCACGTTCTTTGCAGAAGTCGAGGATGTAGGCCACCACCTTTTCCTCGTGCTTTGAGGGCCGGGGAATCTCGCACAGCCTGGAGAAATGTTTCCACAGCGGGGTCGGGTTCAGTTCGGCAATGGATGACATATTGCGTCCTTCTTCCTTTATTTATTTCTGGCGCGGTCCCGGCCGGATGGGCTGGCCGCGGGTATGAGCCGGCCGGGCTTGTGGCCCGGCCCGGGAAATTGCGGTGGCAATTATAGGATTGGGGGCGGGGGAGTGACAGGTGGGCGCGGCCCGGAAGGGCCGCGCCAGTGCATTACTCGTCCGCAGCGGAGGTGGCAGCCTCTGTGGCCACGGGGATACCGCCGCCGACCACCTCAAAGGCGATGCGGCGCTTGTCCACGTCGACACTGCCTACCTTTACGGTCACCGGTTGCTCCAGCTGGTAGGAGAGATCGTCGTGGGCCAGGGTCAGGTGCTTGCCGTCGAAATCCGGCAGGTTCTTCTTGTCGCTGTTCAGGCGTACGAAGCCATCGATGCCGAAGTCATCCAGGCGAACGCCCAGGCCGGCGCCATTGACCAGTGTCACCCTACCGGTAAATTCCTGTCCCACCTTGTCCTGCATAAACTGGCAGTAGAGCCACTGTTCCAGGGCGCGATTCGCCTGGCGACCGCGGAGCAGGCTGTCCTGCAGTCCCTCGATCTTCCCGTCGTCGAGGTCCACTGTCTGCTGTCCAGCAGCGGCTGCCTGCAGCACCCGGTGATTGTGCAGGTCGTTGTACTTGCGGATCGGTGAGGTAACGGTGGCGTAAGCCTCCAGGCCCAGGCCCAGGTGGGCGCCGGGTTTGTTGGCCAGCTGGCCAGGGCGCAGCATGCGCTTGAGCACTGCCAGCAGGTTCTGCATCCGGGGCTCGTCGTGGGTCTCCAGGTACTTCACCAGCGCCAGGTAGTTGTCCAGCTGGTGCAGGTCCTTTTCCGCGTGCTCGGGCAGCAGTTCCTTGAGCAGGCTCTTGACCTCCCCCATGCGCTCGTCACGGAATCCAAGGTGGACCGAGAAGCAGCCCTGCTGCAGGCTTGCCAGTTTCGCACCCATGGCGATGTTGGTGGCCAGCATGGCTTCCTCAACCATGCGCTGGGCCACGTTGCGCTCGCGTTTCTCGATGCGGGCGATCTTGCGTTTCTCATCCAGCAGGATGTCGTAATCCGGGCGGTCCTCCATGATCAGGGAGTGGCTCGCGCGGTAGGTGGCGCGCGTCTTGCTCAGGGCTTCCAGGTTGCGGAGGCTTTCCTGCTGGTCTTCCGGTACGGCACTGAGGTCGCCATCGATAAACCCGCTGACGTTGTCATAGCTCAGCTTGTGCCGGGAGCGAATCGCCGCGAATTCGTAGCGGCTGTCGCCGATGCGGCCATCACTGTCAATGTCGATGTGCAGTACCAGCGCCGGGCGCAATTCCCCTGGCAGCAGGGAGAAGGCCTCCTCGCAGAGCTCGCGCGGCAGCATGGGCAGCGTCTCGCCGGGCAGGTACTGGCTGTGGGCGCGCTCGAAAGCTTCCCGGTCCAGAGGGGTACCGGGCTCGATCAGGCTGGAGGGATCGGCGACCGCGATGTGCAGGGTCCAGCCGCCGTCGCGCGCAGTGACGGCAATGGCATCGTCCATGTCGCGGGTGGACTCGGCGTCAATGGTGGCGAAGCCGGTGTCCGTGAGATCCTCGCGCCCGGCAGCCACTTCGGCGATTTTTTGCTTGATGTCCGCAGCCTGCTTCAGGGCTGCGTCACTGAACTTCTCCGGCAGCTGGTGCTGGGCGACGACAAAGGCATGCTCGATACCCGGCATTTCCGGTGCGCCGATTACTTCCAGTACCTTGGCCTGGGCCTTGCCATCCTTGAACGGGTGACGGATCACCTTGCAGGCGATGAATTCGCCTGGCTGTGCCTTGCCACGGGCCTTGGGGGGCAGGAAGATCCAGCGGTTCAGGCCGTTCTGGCTGGGCTGGATAAAGTGCCCCTGGCCCCGCTGGACATACTGGCCCACCAGGTGATTGAGGTCGCTCTCGAGCAGGGCATCCAGTTCAGCGGACAGTTTGCCCTTGTTTTCCTCGGTGAGGCTGACCCGCACCCGGTCACCGGGAAATACGCGTTCCATTTCGGGGGGAGGGAGAAAGGCCTCGCGTCCATCGTCGAGCATGACGAAGCCGAATTTGCCGTTGCTGCCGCGGACCCGGCCCTCGGCAAACTCCTTGGTGGAGCGGATATCGGTTTTCAGTTGGTTCAGTTGCTTGAGGGCATCCGGGTTCAGCATGCGTGAGGTCTCTACACGGGTCGATTTGGGCGCGGATTCTACCAGACAGAGATTGCGGAACCAGTTTAAACCCTCCCCCGGGGCAGGTGGTGAATGACCGATAAGCCATTTCCGGGTCACAGTGACCCTTCATCCTAAAAATAATGTGCCTGTGTGATAAATTAACCCGTTGGACGCTTGTTTGTGCAAAGATTGCAAACTTTATATCCTGATCATGGATATAATCTTATTCTCGAATAAAAATGCACAAAGGGCTGTGGTTGTTCCCCAGCTGTAGAACCGGTCTCCGGAGAGGAACACAAAATGAGTATATTTTCCCATCACGCCTACGATAAGCACGAACAAGTGGCTTTTTACCAGGACGCCAAAAGCGGACTGAAGGCGATTATTGCGGTGCACAACACCAATCTGGGACCCTCACTGGGCGGTTGCCGTATGTGGCCCTACGCCGATGATGGCGAGGCGCTGGAGGACGTACTGCGGCTGTCCCGCGGCATGACCTACAAGTCCGCCATGGCGGGTCTCAAGCTGGGTGGCGGCAAATCCGTGATTATCGGTGACCCGCGCAAGGAGAAGACTCCGGAACTGCTGCGTGCCATGGGCGAATTCATCAATACCCTGGGTGGCCGTTACATCACTGCTGAGGATTCCGGCACCAGTGTTGCCGACATGAAGGTGATCGGCGAGACCACCGAGTTTGTTTCCGGCCTGATCGAGGGCTCCGAGACCGGTGGCGATCCGTCCCCTTCTACCGCATATGGCGTCTTTGTGGGCCTGAAGGCCACCGCAAAGCACCGCTGGGGCCGCGATGACCTCAAGGGCCTGAAGGTGTCCATCCAGGGCGTGGGTAATGTAGGCTTCCGCCTGGCCAAACTGCTGAAAGAGGCAGGTGCCGAGATTTTTGTCACCGATATCTTCCAGGACAACATCGACCGCGCCGTCAACGAACTGGGTGCCACTGCAGTGGGCTCCGACGAAATTTTTGACCTGGATGTGGACCTGTTCGCGCCCTGCGCCATGGGGGCCATCCTCAATGACGACACCATCGCGCGACTGAAAGTGGGTGCCATCGCCGGTGCGGCCAACAACCAGCTGGCCGAGGAGCGCCACGCTCAGGTACTGCGCGAGAAGGGCATCCTTTATGCCCCGGATTACGTGATCAATGCCGGTGGCATTATCGATGTGTATTACCAGCAGCAGGGTAACTACGATCCCGCGCAGGTCCAGGAGCACATCGAGCGTATCGCCGACACCATGCAGGAAATCTTCCAGCGTGCCGAAGAGACCGGCGAGACTACCGCGCATGTGGCGGACCGTATTGCCGAAGAGCGTTTCGGGCACGAGGACGCAGTAAAAAAAACTGATTCTGCCGCGGCCTGATGTGAAGACCCGCACCGGGTCACGTTGAACGCGGCGCGCCGGCCCCGCCGATAACCTGATCGGCGGGGAAGGCGCCAGGCAGCTTTCTCCCTCTGGCGATATATTGTCGCGAAGTCCAACTGAAGTAGTTTCCCGGGCGCATCTGCGCCCGTTTTTTTATTCCTCCCATTTCTCCCCGCTGGCCACCTGGCCCGTTGGCGCTGGCAGTCGACCGATTTGCCCGGCGCGCACCGAAGTTTGTTGCCTAAACTATCTTTCCCGGTATGTGCCACCCGCAATGCCACGAGCGCACTGGCGGGACCGCAAAGCCGGCTCGGTAACGGGGAATTCATCCATGCTCACGCGTTTTGTGCTTATCACCATACTTTTCACCGCGGTGCTGCAGGCTGGCTGCGGCGCACCCGAGGAGTCCCGGCGGAAGAACGGGGAGGGTGAGCACCGCGCGCTGACGGTTGACCGGGAAGCTGCCGCCAGTAGCCGCGCCGCAGCGGCCAAGCAGGAAGCCTACGTTGAAGTGCCGGATATCGAGATCCCGTTCCACCGGGAAACCCTCGACAATGGCCTGACCGTGATTGTGCACGAGGACCGCAAGGCGCCGGTTGTGGCGATCAATATCTGGTACAAGGTGGGATCCAAGGATGAAAAGCCCGGCAAAACCGGCTTTGCACACCTCTTCGAGCACCTGATGTTCAATGGCTCGGAAAACTATCCCGGTGAATACTTCGAACCGTTCCAGCGCTCCGGAGCCACCGATATGAACGGTACCACCAATAATGACCGTACCAATTACTTCGAAACCGTCCCCAGGGGCGCACTGGATATGGCGCTGTGGATGGAGTCCGACCGTATGGGCCACTTCCAGGGTGCCATCAGCCAGGAGAAGCTCGATGAACAGCGCGGTGTGGTAAAGAACGAGAAGCGCCAGGGTGAGAATGCCCCCTATGGCAGGGCGTTTGAAGTCATCGCAGAGAGTACCTTTCCCCCGCATCACCCTTACTCCTGGACCACCATTGGCTCCATGGAAGACCTGGACAATGCCAGCCTGGAGGACGTCAAGCAGTGGTTTGCCGAGTACTACCAGCCCGCCAATGCCATCCTGGTGATCGCCGGTGATATCGGCGTCGAGGAGGCCATGGCCAAGGCGCGAAAGTACTTCGGCGACATACCCAGCACCTCGGTACCCCCGCGGCTGGAAAGCTGGGAGCTGCCCGTGCAGCCGGACAAGCGCGAAGTGCTCACCGACCAGGTGCCGCAGACGCGTATTTACAAGGTATGGAATGTCCCCGGCCTGGACAGCGAGGAAGAAAATGCCCTGGACCTGATGACTTCGTTGCTGGCGAACCGCAACAACTCCCTGCTTTACCGGCGACTGGTGCGGGAGGAGCAGGTTGCTACCAGTGTCAGTGCCTATTACTTCGGCCGCCAGCTGGCGGGGCAGCTGTTCATCATGGTGGACGTAAAACCCGGCCAGCCGGTGGAGAAAGTGGAGCGGCTGCTGGACGAGGAGCTGCACCAGTTTGCCAGGGACGGGGTCAGTGTCGAGGAATTGCGGCGTATCAAGCAGAGCGAGTTCGCCGGCCTGGTCAAGGGGCTGGAGAAAATCGGCGGTTTCGGCGGCAAGAGCGATATCCTGGCGCGATCAGAGTTTTACTACGGTGACCCCGGCGCGCTGATCACCGGGCTCGAGGAGTACTCCCGCGTGTCGGCGCTGGAAGTCCAGGACGTTGCGGAGCGCTGGCTGACCCCGGAGAGTTACACACTCATTATCAAGCCCGCGGAAGAGTACCAGGCGGCCGATGAGGGGGCCGATCGCAGCAGCCTGCCGTCGGTGGACAAGACGGTTGAGCTGGAACTGCCATCGCAGAAAGAGTTTACCCTCGATAACGGCCTGCGGGTGGTGCTGGCCGAGCGCCACGATACACCGGCAGTTTTCATGAACCTTCAGTTTCGCAGTGGCGCCGCTGCCGATGGTGACAAGCCGGGCCTGGCATCCCTGGCCGCGCGTATGCTCAGTGAGGGGGCCGGGAAGTACGACAGCCTGGCCTTCAGCAGCAGGCAGGAAGAACTGGGGGCCAGTGTTACCGCCGGCAGTGGGCTTGACTACAACAGCATCAACTTCAGTGCGTTGACCACGCAGCTGGAACCCTCCCTGGAATTACTGGCAGAGGTGGTCGAGAACCCACTGTTCCCGGAGGAGGACCTGGCCCGGGTAAAATCCAATCGCATCGATGCCATCGGCCAGGAGAAGGCACAACCACAGGGGCTTGCCCTGCGTGAGTTGCCGCCATTGCTCTATGGCGATGGCCACCCCTATGGTGCGCCGCTGACCGGCTCGGGTACAGAGGCGGGCATCAGGGCCGTCACTCGCGACGACCTGGTGGACTTCCACAATACCTGGCTGCGCCCGGACAATGCCGTGCTGACCGTAGTGGGGGATGTAAAAGCTGAAGACCTGAAGACCCGGCTGAATAATGCCCTGGGCGGCTGGAAGGCCCCCGATACCCAGCTGCCGGAGATCCCTATTCCAACGGTGGAGCGCCCCCCGGAGCCGCGCGTTTTCCTGCTGGACCGGCCGGGGGCCCAGCAGAGCTATATCCTTGCGGGGCTGGTGATCCCGTCATGGGAACCAGAGGGTGCCGAAGCTTTCGACGCCATGAGCAGTGTCATCGCCGGGAAATTTACCTCACGGGTGAACATGAACCTGCGCGAGGACAAGCACTGGTCCTACGGGGCCCGGGCGGTCTCACTGGATACCGAGGGGCAGCGTCCCTATGTCCTGTTTGCCCCGGTGCAGACCGACAAGACCGCCCAGGCCGTCACCGAGTTGCTGAAGGAATACACCCAGTTCCTGGGCGACAAACCGGTTACGGAGGAAGAACTCGCGGACTACCGCGATGATGAGGTGCTCAAGCAGAGTGCCCGCTTCCAGACCAAGGAGCAGCTGCTTTCCAGTATTGCCTGGCAGGTGGAGAAGGGGTTACCGCCGGAATATATTGCCGAGTACCCGCAGCGGGTATCTGCGCTTACGCGCGAGGATGTGAAGCTGGCCGCAGACAAATTCCTCGACCCGGGCCAGTTTACCTGGGTGATTGTGGGGGACCTGGACAAGATCCGGGAGGATATCGAGGCCCTGGATATCGGGCCGGTGACGGTATTGCCCGGGGAGTCCTGAACCCGGCGCGAAAGAAATCGCAATTGGCGTTTTCTGCATTTTCTACTAGTCTGGGTACTGTTGCCTGCCGCGCGCCAGCTGAGAGGCGCCGAGCGCCCGGCGGGCAACACGGGAATCCAATAACGAGATCCAGAATAGAACTGTTGTTGTCACCGCGCGGGGCCCCCCCGCCGCATCTGAACAGGGCACTCGCCCCATTTCGTCCAGAGCCGCCGGGTGACTCCGCCGGAAATACAATAAAAGGTAATCACCATGAAACTCGCGATCCTGTCCCGCTCTCCCAAGTGCTACAGCTCCATGCGCCTGCAGGAAGCGGCGCAGAAGCGTGGGCATGAGGTGGAGGTGCTGGATACCATCAAGTTTGCCATCGACCTGCAGCGCGGGGCCCCGGACCTCTATTACCGGCAGAAACAGATCGGGGACTTCGACGCGGTACTACCGCGCATCGGCGCCTCGATCACCTACTACGGTACAGCGGTAGTGCGGCAGTTCCAGGAAATGGATGTTTTCTGTGCCAATACCGCCCATGGTATCAACAATTCCCGTGACAAGCTCCGCAGCCTGCAGCTGCTCAGCCGCCACCATGTGGGCATTCCCCGCACGACCTTCGTGCACCACAAGAAAGATGTGCTGCCCGCGATCGAGCGCGTGGGCGGGGCGCCGGTGGTGATCAAGCTGATCGAGGGCACCCAGGGGATCGGCGTGCTGCTGGCCGAGACGGTCAAGCAGGCAGAGGCCATTATCGAACTGTTGCAGGCCCAGAAACAGAATGTGCTGATCCAGAAATTTGTCGCCGAGAGCAAGGGCCGGGATATCCGCGCCTTCGTGGTAGGCGATCGTGTGGTCGCCGCCATGCGCCGGGTCGCGCAGGGACAGGAGTTCCGCAGTAACGTGCATCGCGGTGGCGTTGCCGAACCGGTCGAATTGCCGGACGAATACATGGAAACCGCGGTGCGGGCCACCCAGATCATGGGGTTGCAGGTTGCGGGTGTCGACATGCTCGAGGGCAAGAACGGGCCGCAGATCATGGAGGTGAACTCCTCGCCGGGGCTGGAGGGTATCGAGACCTGTACCGGGCTCGATGTGGCCGGCGCGGTGATTGAATATATTGCCGCGCAGGTGGACTTCCCGGAAATCGATGTGCGACAGCGCCTGACAGTGAGTAAGGGCTACGGTGTCACTGAAATCTATATTCCGGAAGGTTCCAGGTTTGTGGGCAAGACCATTCGCGATACCCAGCTCTATGAGCACGATATCAATGTGCTCACTCTATACCGGGGCGCCAAGGTAATACCGAATCCCAAGCCCGAACGGGAGCTGGAGGCGGGTGACAAGTTACTTTGCTTTGGTAAGCTGGAAGCCATGCGGGGCATGGTGCCGGCCAAGACCCGTCGACGCCGGCGGCCGGACATTTCTGACTTGCCTTCCGACCTGGCCATCGCGGGAGAGGTGTCAGACCTGGAGTTGTGACAGTCACTCGACTGCCGGCACGGGCAATAAAAAACCGAGACAGCGCAGCACTGTATTCCGGGTGGTGGGGCTTTCTGCCCCGGTGTGCCGCCCGACTTGTGGGAAAAATGCGTGGAAACACAAGAGCTGCTTGAAGAGTTAAAACAGAATGCCAGCCAGGCACTGACCTCCACTGACCGGATGGAAATCCTGGGGCAGCTGGGCGTCATACTGGCAATCTACGCGCTCGCCTACGTAATTGCCCACCGCCTGGTCAAGCTGGTCCCGTGGTTCAGGCGTCCTCCCGAGCGGCCGGAGCAGTCACCAATCCAGCTGCTCGTCTATCGTTGTGGCAGGTTGCTGTTCCCCCTGCTGGCCCTTGTGTTCCTGCGTATCGACCTGGCATTTATCCCGCAGGTCCTGGGGGAAAGCTGGGTTGTGCAGGCAGCTTTTGCCATCGCAATTATCCTGCTGTTCAATGATTTTGTGAAACTGGTGATCACCCGGGCGTCGGTTGCCACCGTATTCCGCTGGGTGGGAATGCCGATCCTGTTCCTGTATGTGATTGGCGCACTGGATGACATCGTCCGGGTGCTGGATTCCATGGCGGTAGAACTCGGCAATATCCGTATCTCCGCTTACGGGATCACCCGGGCCGTGATCTTTGGCTCACTGCTTTTCTGGCTGGGCCGCGTGTCCAATTCCACCGGGCAGACCATCATCCGCAACCAGCAGGCCCTGGATTACCGCACCCGGGAAGTCGCGGCCAAGCTGTTCGAGATCGCGCTGTTCACGCTGGTCTTTATCCTGATTCTCAACCTGATGGGGATCAACCTGACCGCACTGGCAGTGTTTGGCGGGGCCGTGGGCGTGGGTATTGGTTTCGGCCTGCAGAGCACTGCCTCCAATTTTATCTCGGGGCTGATCATTATCCTGGATCGCTCGATCACCCTTGGCGACTACGTTGCGCTGGACGAGGAGCGCCGCGGAACCGTGACCAAGCTGAGCATGCGGGCGGTCACCCTGGAAACCTTTGATGGCAAGGATATCGTTGTACCCAATGAGAAGTTCGTTTCTGAATCGTTCGTCAACTGGACACAAAAAAACCGGAAACAGCGCTACCGGGTAGACTTTTCCGTCAGCTACAGCACCAATGTGCGTGAAATGGTGGAAATCGTAAAAGATGCGGTAGCGCGGCATCCACAGGTCCTGAGCGGCGATGACCTGCCCATCGAGGAGCGGCCCGACTGTGAGATCGACAGCTTCGGTGACAACGGCGTTAACATGTTTGTGGAATTCTGGATGGAGGGGGTCGACGATGGCCGCAATCGTGTTGGCGGTGACCTGCTGCTGATTATCTTCGAGACGTTACAACAGCACGGAATCGAGATTCCGTTCCCGCAACGGGATGTACGCGTCCTCAGTACCCCGGAGAAAAAGACCCTGGATCCCTTTACCTAGTTTCCGGGCAATTCGCCAGCGAACGGGAGAGCCGGCTGTTACGGTGCTGCGCCGGTCTCCCGCAAGCGGGGTCGTCAGGCCCGGGCGCTGGGTCGCTCGCTCAATTCATCCCGCCAGCGTTTCAGGTGCGGGTGCTCTTCCGCCGACGGGCGCAGGTTGACCACCTTGCCGAAATCCAGCGCGCACAGCATGCTGATATCTGCCACCGAGAAATAGTCCCCGGCCAGATAGCGGTTATCTGCCAGGTGGCGATCCAGCTGGCCAAAAAAAGCCCGGGCCTTACCGGCGCAATCTTCACCGTAGTCCGGGAAGGTGTTCATGCGGTCGGAAAAGAAGCCGGTGGTGTGCTGGAATGCCATGCCCACATTGAACATCAGGTTGAACTCCGCTCGCCGGACCCACATTTCCACCACAGCCTTTTCCTGTGCGTCCCGGCCGAACAGCGGGTTCTCCGGGTATTGCTCTTCAAAATAGCGCTTGATCGCCACTGATTCGGCGATGCTGGTGCCATCCTCCAGCTCCATCACCGGCACCTTGCCGTTGAAGTCCCTGCGCCGGTAATCGTCGCTGAGATTTTCGCCGCGGGCGATATCCACCGGCACGAAAGCCACATCTTCGATACCTTTCTCGGCCAGGAACATGCGTACCCGGCGACAATTGGGGGCCTGGGAATACTCATAGATCTTCATGGGGCATTTCTCTCCACTTGGCGAATAGGGTAGATTGTGGGGTTACACAGTCACTCGACACAACAACAAGACTAAGCCAGTCATAAAAGGTGTAACAATGACCACTTTGACCAATCGGGGAGTCTTCCGTATTCGCGCGGCCGCCCTGGCCGCGGCGCTGCTGGCGTTGGCGGGCGCTTCCCAGGCCATGGCAGAATCGCTGGCGATCTACGCCGGCCAGATGTTCGACAGCGAATCCGGTGAAATGCTTGAGAACCGCACCATCCATGTTGTCGACGGCCGCATAGAATCCGTCCAGAAGGGCTTTGCCAAGCGCGACCGCGAACAGCTGGTGGACCTGCGGGGCTACACCGTGTTGCCGGGGCTGATGGATATGCACACGCACCTGGTGACGGAGTTTGGCCCTCGCACCTATGTCGAGCGGTTTACCTGGAATCCGGCTGATTATGCCCTGCGGGGTGTGGATACCGCCCGTCGCACGCTAATGGCTGGCTTTACCACCGTCCGCGACCTGGGGGATACCGACAATGTCACCGTGAGCCTGCGCAAGGCCATCGACCAGGGCACCATCGACGGTCCCCGTATCTTCACTGCCGGCAAGTCCATTGCCACCACCGGCGGCCACGCGGATCCCACCAACGGGTACCGTATGGCGCTGATGGGGCAGCCGGGGCCTGTTGATGGCGTGGTCAATGGTGTGGCGAGCGCGCGCGAGGCGGTCCGCCAGCGCTACAAGGACGGCGCCGACCTGATCAAGATTACCGCGACCGGCGGCGTGCTCAGTGTCGCCAAGAGCGGCCAGAACCCCCAGTTTATGAAGGATGAGCTGGAGGCCATCGTCGCCACTGCGAAGGACTATGGCTTTACCGTGGCGGTCCATGCGCACGGCAAGGAGGGTATGCAGCGGGCGATTCGCGCCGGTGTGGACTCGATCGAGCACGGCACTTATATGGATGGCGAGACCATCGAGCTGATGAAGCGAAACAACACCTGGTATGTCCCCACGTTGCTGGCGGGAGCCTGGGTCACAGAGAAGTCGCGGGTGGAGGGTTTCTTCCCCGAGATCGTCCGCACCAAGGCGGCGACTATCGGCCCGCTGATCAAGGAGACCTTTGCCGAGGCCTATCGCCGCGGGGTCAAGATCGCTTTCGGCACCGACAGTGGCGTCAGCCGCCATGGTGACAATGCGCAGGAGTTTGCGTTGATGGTTGCCGCGGGCATGAATCCCGCCGACGCCCTGCGCAGTGCAACCTGGAATGCCGCCGGGCTGCTGCAGGTGCAGGACCAGCTGGGCAGTATCAGTGCCGGCAAGCATGCGGATATCATCGCCGTCGCCGGTAACCCGCTGGAGGACATCACCCAGCTGCAACGGGTCCGGTTTATCATGAAAGGTGGCAAGATCTACCGGCAGCCGCCTCAGGCCCGTTAAGCAGGGGCCGCTTACGCAGGGAAGGGAAAGGAGGAGCCGGGCAGGCGGGGACACCGGACCGGGTGCGCGCCGCCTGCACGCCACCCGGCCGGCCTGTTGTCAGTCCTTCAGTTCAAATACCAGTTCCAGGTTGACGGACATGGTGGTCTCGCCGGGCGCGACCGGGGTGCGGGCATCGGCCGAGGCCATTTCCGCGCGCATCATCGGGCGCGGTGCGCCGCCATTGCCGCCCTCGGAAATGCTCACGATGCGGGCCACTTTCATTCCCAGTGAGTCTGCGTAGGTTTCCGCGCGTTCCCGGGCCAGGTCCAGGGCCTTGCCGCGGGCCTCGGCCAGCAGGGGCTCGGGCTCGCCAATGGAAAAGTTCGGGCCATAGATATTGTTTGCCCCGGCCTCGGCCATCTTGTCCAGTACTTCCCCCAGTTCATCAATCTCACGTACGGTGATCCGCACGGTATTGCGGGCCATATAGCCGGTGATCTGTCGATTCGGTCCCTCGCTGTTGGGGCGGGAGCTGTAACGCGGTGTCAGGCTGATGCCGCTGGTCTGTACGTCTTTCTTGTCGATGCCGGCTTTTTCGATTGCCTTGATCAGTTTCTCCATCTGTTCGGCGTTGGCCTGCATGGCCTGCTGGCTTTCCTCTGCCTCGGTGACCACACCAGCGGAGATATCGGCCACATCCGGGACCTTGCTGGCCTCACCTGTAGACGAGATGGATACCAGGGTGCCGGTGGGCTTGCCCTCAGTGCCGTTGCCGCAGCCGGCGCCGAAGAGGACAAGGCCCGCAACCAGGCTGCCGGAGATCAACTTCATCATTTTCTGCATGGCGTTTTCCTTAATTCTCCATGAACTCTTGTAATAACGATCAGTTTTGATTGTCTTGCCTGTTAGCTGAATACACGCTGAAACGTTTCGTCTTCTGCATGATAGATGGCAAAACCGAGGCGCAGCAGTTGTTGCCGGCGGTCGCACAGGACACCGCGTGAACCCAGCTCTTCCTGCAGTTTCTCCGCATGCTGTGCGGTGGTGCAGTTGAAGGTGAAAAAATGTCCATGCCCGTTTTCCAGGTCGTGGTGCACCAGCCTGTCGCGATTTAGCAATGGGTGGCCGGCGCTGTCCATGGTGTCCAGGAAGCGCCGCTGGCGGTCCAGCACATAATCATGGATTTTTTCCACCGTGACACCGTCGCGCTCGAACAGCTCCAGGATCGCCAGGGCCTTGTAAAGGGTGGAATAGTCCATGGTCGAGCCGGCGAAACGCAGCCAGTTATCCGCATAGCCAACCCGGTCGGCACGGTTTTCCAGTTCCGCCATATCCGCAAACCAGCCGGTATACAGCGGCCGCAGCGTGCATCCCGCGGGGATACTCATAAAGCAGAGGCCCTCGCCGGCGCCCTGGTACTTGTAGGAACCGGCCGTATAGAAAACCTTGTCGGCGATTGCCCCCAGGTCTGTGGGCCGGGCGAAGTAGCCGTGATAGCCGTCGATAACGAACTCGGTACGCTCCGGCTTGCGCCCGGCGATGCCGTCCAGGTCGGGGAAGGCCACGCCGGAGTCGAAAAACACCTGGCTGGCGTAGGCCAGGTCATAGTGGCCGCGGTGCAGTTCCTGCTCGAAGCGTTCGGCCAGGGTGTCATAGGGCTCCTTGTGGATGCGGGTCACCTCGACACTGGACTCCTCCTCCAGGCGCTGCAGCTGGCGGGTAAAGCTGTAAAACTCGCCATCGGTGGTCAGGATGCGCAGGGGGCGGGAGAGGTCGAAAGCGCTGATCAGGCGGAATACCAGTTCGTGGGTATTGGGCGCCATGGCGATCCGGTCCGGGCTGGGCAGGTTGAGCACGCGGGCAACCGCCGCCTGCCAGGCGGGAATCTTCTGTTCAAAAATTGGTCCCCACTTGCTGTCCGCGAGGGTGGCGGAATCCGTCCAGTACTGCTGCGCCGCCTCGCAGGTGACGTCTGGCCAGTAATGATGGGAGTGGCAGGCCATATGCAGCGGAGGCTGTGCCCCGCTGGCGGCGCTTTCTGCAGCGCCCTGCAGGAATTGTCGATAATACTTCTGATACATTTGGCTCTGGCGTCCGTAATAAACAACCTTTATTTTACCGCCCGATTGTAGCCGGTTTGGCCTGGCGCAGATATGTGCCGGGCCGGACAGGGCCAGCGACGTAAGCGGTACAGTGACGCTATTGATACGCACAGTTGGCATCGCGGTCGCTGCGGCACTTGCATGTGGTCGATATTTGAACGGCGTGCTCGCCTGCCAGGGGAGCCCCGGCCCGTGTCATGGTCGCCGGGGAAAGCTCCCACAGTGGCCCTGCATGCGTTTACCGGTTCCCAAATATACCGTCAGAGGAGTTACACGATGGAATACCTGCATACCATGGTCCGGGTCGCGGACCTCGAGGAGTCGCTCAAGTTCTACTGTGAGAAGCTGGGCCTGCAGGAGATCAGTCGCGTCGACAACGACAAGGGGCGCTTTACCCTGGTATTCCTTGCCGCCCCGGGCGACGCGGAAAGCGCGCGGGAGAACAAGGCCCCGCTGGTGGAGCTGACCTATAACTGGGATCCGGAAACCTACTCCGGCGGCCGTAATTTTGGCCACCTGGCTTACCGGGTAGATAATATCTACGCCATCTGCCAGCGGCTGATGGACGAGGGCGTCACCATCAACCGGCCGCCCCGGGATGGCCATATGGCGTTTGTACGCTCTCCGGATGGTATCTCGATTGAGTTGCTGCAGAAGGGGGAGTCCCTGGAGCCGGAGGAGCCCTGGGCGTCAATGGAAAACACCGGCACCTGGTAAGAGTGATCGGGAAGCTATTGCGCTTGGCATCTCGGTCGGTGGCAGTGCTCGGAATCCTCATGTGCTTTATGCACACTCCGGTTCCTGCGCGCTGGCACCGACCAACCTGCCGGCGCTCATGACGCTTCCCGCGTCACTCTCCGCCTCGAAGGAGGCAGGTGGGTGACTGCGTCGCCAGCGGGCAGTGCTCGGAATGCTCATGTGCTCGTGTACATTCCGCTTCCTGCGCGCTGGCACAGCGAGCCTGAAGGCGCAGGGGAGCTGCACTTTTAAAGCGCCGACGCAGCGCGTGATTGGGGCCGGAAGATTGGCCCGACCTGAAATTGGATGAATTTGTGAAGAAAAGATCCTGCGTAATACTGGCGGGGGCGGAAGCTGCCCGGCGGGTCCGGGAAGAGGGCCTGCGCCAGGAACAGATTTCGACCCTGGTGGGCGCTTCCGGAGGGCCCAAGTGGCTGGTGATCAGCCAGCTCGACCGGGTACTGATGGGGGATTTTTTCCGCGACCGGCAGCAGCCGATTGCCACGGTGGGTTCCTCGATCGGCAGCTTTCGCAATATGTGTTACGCCATGGAGCGACCGCTGGAGGCCCTGGAGGCACTGGAACATGGCTACATCAACCAGGCTTACGATTCCGGCAAGCCCACCCCGGCAGAGATCACCACGGCCGCCGAGCGGATCCTGCAGGGGGTTCTCGGGGATGAGGGCGCGGCACAGGTAGCGGCCAACCGGACCTGGCAGAGCCATTTTGTTACCGTGCGTGGCCGCGGGCCCCTGGCCAGCGAGCGGCGCGCGGTACTGGCGCCGGCCCTGCTGGCATCGGCCCTGGCCAATGCCTTCTCCCGACGCAGCCTGAGCGCCTTCTGGGACCGGGTTGTGTTCCATGCGGGCGACACCCCGGCGGTGCAGTTTGACAGCCTGCGCACGGTCAATATCACCCTGTCACCGGACAATGTCCGCTCCTCGGTGCTGGCCAGTGGTTCCATCCCTCTGGTAATGGCCGGGGTGCAGAATCCCCGGGGGGCGCCCCTGGGCAACTATCGGGACGGGGGCATCACCGATTATCATTTCGACCTGCGTTTCCGGCACCCGGACGGGTTGGCACTGTATCCGCACTTCTTTCCTTACATGGTGCCTGGCTGGTTTGACAAGAGCCTGAGCTGGCGTTGGGTGCGGGGTGGGGCACTGCAGAATACCCTGTTGCTGGCGCCTTCCCCCGGCTTCGTTGCCAGCCTGCCTTATGGCAAGATCCCTGATCGCAACGATTTCTACCAGTTCACCACGGCTGAGCGGCTCAAGTACTGGAATGCTGTGGTGGATGCCAGCCGGCGTGTGGCCGAGGATTTCTATGAGATGTGGCAGCGGGGTACAATTGTCGATCACATAATTGAAGTTGGGCACGACGATGTCCTGCACAAGCTGGAAAGGGTAAGTGCCGCATGAGTGAACAGCAGGATTTCAGCGCGCCCCAGGAGGAGTACCGCACTACCCAGGAGCGCGTCTACTTCCAGGTGCGCGATGCCATCCTGCGCGGCCGCTTCCTCCCGGGCCATGCCATTACCATCCGCGGCCTGGCCGCAGAGCTGGACTGCAGCCCGATGCCTGTGCGCGAGGCTCTTCGCCGCCTGACTTCAGAGCGCGCGCTGGAGCTCTCGGATACCCGCCGGGTAACCGTGCCCACCATGACCCCGGAAAAACTGGCAGAAATCTGCGCGGCGCGCGTCGCACTGGAATGCCAGGCGGCCGAGCAGGCACTGCCGTATGTGGGGACCGAGGAGCTGGAGCAGTTGCGCAGGCTGGATGGCCGGGTGACCGACGCACTGGCAGAAAAAGACATTGAAGAGTACGTCACGGCCAACCTGGAATTTCACTTTACCCTTTACCGGCTCGGGCGGCCGCATATCATCCTCTCCCTGATCGAGAGCCTCTGGTTGCAGACTGCCCCTCTACAGCACCTGGTGTTCCAGCGCTTTGGTGTCCAGGAGCTGCCCGATCGCCACCAGGACCTGCTGGAGGCCATAGCGTCCAAAGACCCGGAACGGGTGCGCACCGCCATCCGCCAGGATATCGAGGAAGGCCTCGGCTCTCTCTCCGCAGAAGAATTAATCTAGGATTCCATGTACGGTTTTATCCATATTTCCCTCCACGTCGTGGTGCCCATTGCACTGGCCTGGTTCCTGTTCCGTGACGACTGGCTGAAAGCGGCCCTGATCATGCTGGCGGCAAACCTGGTCGACCTGGATCACCTGTTTGTGGAGGCCACATCTGAACCGGTGCAATGTGCCATCAACACCTATCCACTACACACCATGTTCCCGATCTCCTTCTTCGGGGCGTTGCTGTTCCTGCCCTGGAAGCCTGTGCGTATGCTCGGGGTAGGGCTGGTGGCGCATATGCTGATCGATGCGGCGGGTTGCGGTCTATGATATCCGCAGCCCACAATTGAGCTGTTCACCGGGCGGGAATATTCCGCATGCACGGTTTAGGAAAAAGTCAGCTTGAGTGCACCGAAATATTGCGCATCGTTGCTTGCAAATGTTCGCATTGCGCCCGGACTTGACGTTTTTGGCCGTTGCGAAGCGCCTTCACAAATCGCGGATGACAAAGCCGTTACTCTTTGACGACATAACAATAACTGCCCGGCTTTTCGCGGGCACAACACGTCAAGGAGATCACAATGCCCAGCAAGCTCGCGTTGCTCTTTTCAACCCTGTTCCTGAGTCATGGGGCCCTGGCCTGTATCACACAGGAATCCGAATCCAACGATGCCGAGTCCAATGCAGATGGCCCGGTCTGCTCCAGCCAGCAGGTGGCCGGCGAGATCGAGAGCCGGCGCGACCAGGATTGGTATTACTTCAATATTGACGAGGCCGCCACACTCGATATCACCCTGGGTCACGCCAGTGGCGACGACTTTGACTGGTACCTATACGATCCCCAACAGCAGCTCTATGCCGCCGAAACTGCGAACACCCCGGAGAGCGCGTCTGTTTCTGTGGGTGGGGCAGGCATGTACACACTTAAGGTCACCCGGTATAGCGGCACTGGCTCCTACTCCCTTTCCGTTGCCGGAATTCCCTCTTCCGGGGGCAGTGGCGATGGCGGTGATGGTGGCACCGGTGGCTGTAACCTCGGTGCACGGCCGAGCAAGCCCGGGGGGCTTACTACCTACCTGGCCGGTAATCCGGACGATGCCTGCCTGGAGCTGGCTCCCAATGGGGGCGGGCTGCTGGTCATGGGGGGCGGCACTGACGTGGATATGGCGTTTGAGCGACGCGTCAAGCCCATTTCAGGCGGTGGCGATGTGGTGGTCCTGCGTACTTCCGGCGGAGATGGTTACAACGAGTACTTCCTTAACCTGCTCGGGGCCGATTCGGTTGAAACCCTGATGGTCGACCGGTCTCAGCATGCGGACAGCGACTATGTTCTCTGGGCGCTGCAGTCCGCCGAGTTTATCTGGCTGGCCGGTGGTGACCAGTCCGACTACCTCAACCAGTGGCAGGGAACCCCGGTACAGCAGGCGCTGGATGAGGCCCTTGCCCGGGGTGCCGTGCTGGGTGGTACCTCCGCCGGAGCGGCGGTGCAATCCGAGTATATCTACGATCCCGACGGCACTTACGGCGCCTACTCCCCGGAGGCTGTGACCGACCTCTGCCACGAGTACACTAACATCTCGACGGATTTCCTGACCACCGCAATGATGGAGAATGTGCTGGTGGACACCCATTTTGCAGAGCGGGATCGTATGGGGCGCCTGATTGCCTTTATGGCCGGCCTGCCAGTGGGTATCCGTGGCATGGGCGTGGACGAGCAGACCTCGATCTTCTTTACCAGCGATGGTACAGGGGTGGTCGATGGCAGCGGCAATGTCTACGTGCTGGCCGAGGACGGCTCGACCTCCCGCACCCAGGCAGCCTGTGGACTGCCGGTCATCTATGAGAATGTGCTGCGCTACCAGCTCTCCGAGTCCGACCAGTACAACATACTGACTGGGGCGACATCGGTTGCGCCCACCCGGATTGGCATCGACGGCAGCAAGACCAGCTTCTATATCAACCAGCCGTACCAGTAACCGGGGTATCCCCTGGGTTGCGGGGCCGGGGCGGGGAGAAATTCCCGCCCCGGCTTTTTTGTGGGAAATTTTCCCCTGCCCGCATCGATTGAGGGGTGCCTGTTTTGTAATCGATGGCTGCAGAAAATTCTGTTTGCCACGGGTTCCACGCCGGTCTTCCCTGCATGTCAAGAAACGCTTTACAGCATTTTTTCACCGTGATAAAAAATCGGTGAAGTTCGTTGGATAACAACAAGCAAACACCTCCAAAGAAAAGCACTATGAACTCAAGCAACGTGGTATCCATTGCTGCCATCGAGTGCTGCTCCGCCAACTACCACCTCAGCGAGTGGTTTGACGAGTAGCTTCCACGCATCGGCCTGACCGTGCGCTTGACCCTGTTTTGATAGGACAAAGTTGAGCGTGCCGCCGAGCACAGGGAAGCTATAAGTCGGTTCTCTTTTCCCCGCCTTATATCGCCAACAATATCCAGCAGTATCGGTGTGTCTCCGGCATGCTGACCTGTGTGCGCAACCGGGCCGCCGGCGTTTGCCTGTGGGCATTGCTTGCCCTCAAAAAGCACATTGCAAATCCAAGATAAGAAGGGCCCTGGAGCCTGAACACAGAGGGAATCCAAATGAATAAGAGAACCCATCTTTACAAAGCCATTCGCCTGGCCGTCGGTTGTTCTCTGGTCGCCGGCAGCGCATTTGCGCAGGACTTACCGAACCCCGCTGGTGAGGCGGTGGAGGAGATCACCGTCACCGGTAGCCACATCAAGGGGCTCGATACCGAGGGCGCGGTGCAGGTTGTGCAGATCAACCGCGACGATATCGAGGCATCCGGCGCGACCTCCGCAATTGAAATCCTGCAGGAGCTGACGCAGACCGGTGGTGGCTCCGGCACCTTCTCCACAGCAACCGGTGGGCCACTTTCCAGCAACACCCCGGTGGGGGCTGCAGGTGTCTCCCTGCGCGGCCTGGGCAGCTCGGCAACACTGGTACTGGTTAACGGCCGCCGCGTATCTGTCAGTTCCTTCGCCAAGGGGCAGGAATCCTTTGTCGATGTAAACTCCATTCCCCTGTCAGCCATTGAGCGCGTTGAAGTCCTGCCCAGCGGTGCGGCTGCAACATACGGCGCCGATGCGGTTGCCGGCGTGGTTAACTTCGTGCTCCGTGATGATTTTGAAGGCAGTGAAGTCAGCATCACCCACGGTAACTCCACTGCCAGTTCAGATGAGGGCAAGTACAACCTGAACTGGATCTGGGGGCGCACCGGCGAGCGCAGCCACAGCATGGTGGTGGTGGACCTGTTCAAGCGCAATGCGCTCTACGACCGCGACCGGGATATTTCTGCCAACTCTGTTCGCCCCAGCCAGCAGGGGGTTTACCCCAGCTTCAATGATCTGGCCTTTATGCTCTACGACCAGACGCAGACCCCAACAGCCGGTGGCTGTCCGGAAGACCAGTTCAAGTTTGGGCGGCTGGGTGATTATTGTGAATTCAACACCAATGCGGTAGCTGCCACCCGGGATGACTACCAGAGCGGCAGTGTGGTAGCGACGTTTAATTACGACCTGAGTGATAACCTGGAATGGTTCAACAATGTCATGTTCCAGACCAGCGAATCCCGGGGAACCAGCTCCCCGGCCAATTTCAGCTATGCGCCTTTTGATCCCGAGAGCCCCCTGTGGCCTGCGGCCCTGGTCGAGGACATCGTCGAGGAGGGTTCGTTTGAGGGCACCACGGATATCAGTGATTTTTACGGCTACCCGATCTATGCCTGGGGCAAATTCCCCGATCCCCGGGCTGTCGAAGTCGAGAGCCAGTCGGTTCGCCTTTTGACCGGGCTTCGCGGCGAGCTGAATAACTGGGATTGGGAAGTGGCTGCCAATGTTGGCCGCAACGAAAATGAACAGCGTGGTATTTCTGGGCTGTATAACTCCGAGGCCTTCTACAATGCATCGCTGGGCAATCTCTGTGCCGATGGCACGGTGGTCAATCGATGGGATGTTGATCTTGACCCGGTGGATGCGTTTTACGCGGGAGAGACCTGTGAATCGATCGGTAAGACAACAGCCTGGTACAACCCATTCGACGGGCAGGCCGACCAGGTTGATGCGATTGACCAGTTCGTAAGAACTGATGCCAGGCGCAATGGTGTTTCCAACCTCTATGCCATTGACGGTAATATCTCTGGTGACCTCTTTGACCTGCCGGCGGGCACAGTAAAAGTTGCCATTGGTGCAGAAGTGCGTCGCGAAAGTGTGGAGGACACGCCGGCAGCAGATGCGGTTTCGACCACTTTCAACCCCGAGCCGATCCTCGGCTTCAGCTCCACATCAGCCGACGCAGAGCGTGACCAGTGGGCAGTGTACATGGAGCAGGCGATTCCGGTAACACTCGATACTGAAATGCAGCTGGCGCTGCGCTATGACTATTACGATAGCTTTGGCGGCGATTTCAATCCCAAGGTTTCCCTGCGCCATGCCTTCAATGATGCCGTCATCGCCCGGGGTAACTGGTCCACTTCCTTCCGTGCGCCCTCACTGGCCCAGGTCGGTGCAGGTACCCTGCTCAGCAGCTACCGCGTCGACTGTGAAGTGACGCCCGGCGCCTGCGATGGCCTGAATGATGTCGACGGCGAGTCCCTGCTCTCTGAAGAGGTCAGTAACGATAACCTGCAACCAGAAGAGGCCACTACCTGGGGCGCGGGCTTGCTGCTAAAGCCGACGGCCGATACCGAGATCAGCATCGATTACTGGAATATCGAGCATGAAAACCTGATTGGCGTTGAGGAAGATGACTTTATCCTGCGTGCGCTAGCGGGTGAGTTTGACGTGGTCGGTGAGGGTGAGCTGCCTACCGGAAGGCCGGGCCTGGAAGTGGATGCCGGTGGGTTTGTAGTGGATGCCCATTTCCAGCTGACCAACCTGGGCCTGCAGAAAACCAGCGGCGTGGACCTGGCGTTCACCCAGTACCTGGATACCGACAACCTGGGCAGTTTCCGCTTCACCCTGGATACCACATACCTGGCTGAGTTTGACCGTTACCCGTCAGATGCGCTGGGTGAGGTGAGTGAGGCCGGTGAATACCAGTACCCGCGTTGGCTGGCCAATGCCAAGGTGCGCTGGACCTATGAGCAGTGGTCGGCCTCCCTGGGTGCGCGTTACACCCACAGCTATGCGGACGACCCGACCCTGCGTGTCCTGGACGCTGTTGGCCTGCCGGAGACCGCTGAGGTTGAGGTAGACGCCTGGGAAGTTCTCGATATGAACATCAGCCGAGACTTCGACAATGGCAGCTGGCTGAGCCTGCGGGTCGATAACCTCCTGGACGAGGAGCCGCCCCTGGTTCTGGGCACTGGTGCCAATGTGGATCACGTCAACCACAGTTCCATGGGCCGCTTCGTCACCCTGAGCTACGGCCACGCGTTTTAATCGAGCCGGATACCACCGCCCCCACAGGGGTGCGGTGGCTGTTAACCAGTATAAAAACCAACTTGGTGTACCCCTATGCAAGCTTCTGCCCCTGAAGTCGAACGGCAAGGCGCCGGTGAGGTGGTCGCAGAGCCCAAATGGGCAATGCCGGATACCTACCTGATCTTGTTGTGTGTGGCACTGGTCGCATTTGCCCTCAACTTCCTGATCCCGGCCGGCACTTACGAGACCATTGTGCAGACGGTCAACGGTGTCGAACGCAAGGTGATCGACCCGGCCACTTACCAGCAGGCGACGGATGCGCCACAGGGTATGGCCGTATTTGCGGAAGGCGGAGACATCGGCCTGCTGAATTTCGCCTTCGAGGGGATGGTCTCGGGCAGCAAGTGGGGCGCCTCGATCGGGGTTTTCGCCTTTATCCTGCTGACCGGCGGTGCTTTCGGGCTGATTTTTGCCAGTGGCTCGGTGGAGCGCGGGTTGTTCCAGGTCATCGCCCGCAACCGCGAGGCCGGGCATCTCTACCTGGCCATCCTGTGTGTGCTCTTTTCCCTGGGCGGGGCAGTATTTGGCATGGGGGAAGAGGTGATTCCCTTTACCCTGATCGTGGTGCCACTGCTGGTGACCATGGGGTATGACAGTATCACCGCACTGCTGGTGACATACGTCGCCACCCAGGTGGGCTTCGCTACCTCGTGGATGAATCCCTTCGGTGTCAGTATTGCCCAGGGTATTGCCGATGTGCCGCTGATGTCCGGCAGTGGGCCCCGCATGGCGATCTGGTTTGTCGCCACCTGCCTGCTTGCGGGCTACACGCTCTTCTACGCACGCCGTATCCAGCGCGACCCGGAGTCGTCCCTGGCACATGATTCGGATGCGGTATTCCGCCAGAAGCAGCAGTCGGTGGAATCCCTGCAGACCATGGTCCGCGGTGACGGCTGGATCCTGTTGCTGTTCGCGGCGGGTATCGCCTGGATGATCTGGGGCGTGGTGGAGCGCAGTTATTTCCTGCCGGAAATCGCCAGCCAGTTTTTCACCATGGGGATTGTGATTGCGATTGTCGCCATCGCCTTCGGGCTCAATGGCCTGACGGCGAATAAGGCGGCGGCTGCATTCAAGGAGGGTGCCCAGCAGCTATTGCCGGCAGCCATGGTGGTAGCGCTGGCCAAGGGCATCGTGTTGCTGCTGGGGGGAGACGATCCCAACGGGGCCAGTGTCCTCAATACCCTGCTGCACTGGGCGGGCCAGGGGCTAGCCGATGTCTCCGGCGCGGTTTCCGCCTGGTTCATGCTGGTTTTCCAGACGGTTTTTAACTTCTTTATTACATCTGGTTCAGGGCAGGCAGCCCTGACTATGCCGATCATGGCGCCGCTGGCGGACGTGGTGGGGGTTACCCGCCAGACCGCGGTACTGGCTTTCCAGCTGGGTGACGGTTTCACCAATATTATCGTGCCGACTTCGGCCGCCCTGATGGGTTGCCTGGGGGCGGCCCGGCTGGACTGGGGCATCTGGCTTCGCTTCGTGTTGCCGTTGTGGACGGGCCTGTTCCTGTTCGCCTCCCTGTCAGTACTTGTCGCCGCCCTGGCCGGCTTCTGAGCAGTAAAAAATTGATATGTCACAAATAACACTGATAAAAAACGCCCATGTTTTCGCCCCGCGGGATTTTGGAATCTGCGATGTGCTGGTGGCCGGGGACAGGATTGCGAAGATCGACCACAACCTCACCCTGCCGGAAAATATCGGCCAGGTGGT
This sequence comes from Microbulbifer zhoushanensis, assembly GCF_021729055.1. Lineage (NCBI taxonomy): Bacteria > Pseudomonadati > Pseudomonadota > Gammaproteobacteria > Cellvibrionales > Microbulbiferaceae > Microbulbifer > Microbulbifer zhoushanensis. The sequence continues at coordinate 184,725 of NZ_JAJSAO010000005.1, read as the reverse complement.
GGATGCGGACGGGGCCTGGTTGTTGCCGGGGCTGGTCGATTCCCTGGTCCATATCAGCGGCGGTGGCGGGGAGGGCGGCTTTGCTTCCCGCACGCCAGAACTGGACCCGCGTGAGGCCTTTGCCTCCGGGGTGACCACCGTGATCGGCGTGCTGGGTACCGATGCCACCACGCGCACCCTGAATGAACTTTACGGCAAGGCCCGGGCCCTGGATGCCCAGGGACTGTCCTGCTATATGCACAGTGGTTCATACCAGTTCCCGGTAAATACCCTTACCGGCAGTGTCCGTACCGACATCATGCTGGTGGACAATATTATTGGCGTGGGTGAGCTGGCCATTTCCGATCATCGCTCTTCTCACCCGTCGACGGCTGAGCTGTTGAGGGTCGCCTCCGATGCCCGGGTCGCGGGCCTGCTGAGCGGCAAGAGCGGGGTCATCAGCATCCATGTGGGTGGCTGTGACGGCCGCCTGCAGCCGCTCTTCGATGCGGTCAACAATTCGGATATCCCGATCAGCCAGTTTTATCCCACCCATATCAATCGCAACGAGCACCTGCTGCAGCACGGCGTCGAGTTTGCGCAGGCGGGTGGCTTTATCGATTTCACCACATCCACTACGCCGGAAATCCTGGCGTCGGGCGAGCTGCGCGCCAGCCGTGCACTGCGGGTGGCGCTGGAGTCCGGTGCACCGGAGGACCGCCTGACATTCTCTTCCGATGCCCAGGGCTCGATGACCAACTTCTGTGACAACGGCACCCTGCAGGATATTGAAGTGGGATCGGTGGCGAGCCTGTTTGACGAATTCCGCCGGGCGGTGCGCGAAGAGCAGGTGGACTTTGTCAAGGCGCTGCGGGCGGTTACCGCCAATCCGGCAAAAGTGCTCGGATTGCGTCGCAAGGGTGGTATCGGCGAGGGTCTCGATGCGGACCTGAGCCTGGTGGACCCTGACAGTTTCACCATCCGCCATGTGATGGCGAGGGGGCGCTGGCAGTACTTCGACAGCCAACTGCAATTCCGCGGGGCTTTCTCCTGACATGAGTACCCCGGTCGCCGGCAATGTTGCAGTGATACTGCTTCCCGGTTTCCCGATGGGGGCGCTGGGGGTATTGATGGAACGCTTTGCGTTAGCTGACCAGTCCCCACAGGTCTACAGCCTCGGCGGCACTGCAGTAGCGGCCCGGCACGGTGTAAGGATCCAGGCCGAGGTGCTGCCCGCCGTGCCGGGTTCCCGGCAGGCCCTGTTTATCTGCGGTGGACGCCAGTATTCAGGCGAGCCGCTATCGGCAGCCATGCACGAGCGGCTCGCGGCACATGCCGGGCGGGCAGGTAATTGTATTGGTGTCGGCTCGGGCGTTCTTTTACTGGCACAACTTGGCCTCCTGGCGGGGCGGGCCTGCAGTGCCCCGGCAGAGCTGCACTCACAGCTACGGGCCCAGGAGCCGAGGCTGGCCCTGGCCTCACAGGGGGTGTCACAGGACCGGAATATCTGGACGTGCGCCGACGGGGACATGCTGACCTCGATACTCGACTCGTTGCTGGCGGGTTGGCGGGCCCCTGGCAGTGGCCCGGGCGATGCCCCGCGCGGTGAGGTCGGCGACCGGGCACTACTCACCGAGGCCCAGGCGCTGATGCGCAGCAACCTGTCCGAGCCGCTGACCACCGGCGAGATTGCCGATTACCTGCAGGTTACCAGTAAGAAACTCGAGCGGGTGTTCAAGCGCCTGTCTGGCCAGCTGCCGGCACGATTCTATATCGGCCTGCGACTGGCCCTTGCCCGCGACCTGTTGCACCACAGTGACCTCAGCATCGAGGAAATTGGCAAGCGCTGCGGGTTTGGCTCGCCATCACATTTCAGCCGTGCCTTTCGCAATTATTTCGGCTGCACGCCCCGTGAGGAGCGGCAGCATCCTGTTCATCCCGGTTTTAGCCGGGGCCGCAGTGGGGGCAACCCCGGCTGCGGCCCGACAACGGGAACCACTTACCGCGAGTGTTTACGATGATAAAAAGACTGTACCGAACTCTTCTGATTACCGCCGCTGTCGCTGTTTCCGCCTGTGGCGATGCCCGCGGCGGGGCCAGTGAGATGGCGCCTGCACAGGGGCAGGCCCGTGAAGGCCGGTTGTTGATTGTGGGCGGCGCGCTGCGCAGTGATAACGCCGCCGTGTACCGGGCGTTTATCGACTCGATCCCGGCCGGCTACCCGGAAGTAGCCATCGTGCCGGCGGCCTCCGGGCGCCCGGCGCACTATGCCGGGCAGTTCCTGAAGGACCTGCGCGACCACGGGTACAAGGGGCCCGTGCATGTGCTCCCGGTAGCGGTGCGCGACGACCCCGACAGCGAGGAGGATGAAAGCACCTGGGCCCGCGGGGCCTTTGATGAGAAGGTGGTCGCCACCATGAGCAGGGTTGGCGGTATCTGGTTCGTGGGTGGTGACCAGACCCGCATTACCCAGACCCTGGTGGGCCCGGGTGGTGACGATTCCCCGCTCCTGGCCGCGATCCGGGAACAGCTCGCCAGGGGTGCTGTGGTGGGCGGTACCAGCGCTGGTGCCGCAATCATGAGTAACCCGATGATTGCCGCCGGGGACTCCCTGAGCGCGCTGACCCGGCCGGGGACCGACGAATACGCGGGTATGGAGGCACAGGAATCCGGCCTGCTGGTGGTCAAGCCCGGCCTGGGTTTTTTCCCCGGCGGTATTGTCGACCAGCACTTCGATCGCAAGAGCCGGCTGGGTCGGCTGATCCGGGCGCTGGCACCGGCGCACAGTGAGGACCTCCGCCTGGGTTATGGTATCGATGAGGATACCGCGGCGATGGTGCACCTGGATTCCGGGGAGCTGGAGGTGATCGGCAGCGGCAATATGATCCTGGTGGATGCACGCGATGCGCGGTTTGCCGACGAAGGTCGCTTCGCCGTGGACGGGCTGTTGCTGTCGGTGTTCAGTCACGGCGACAGCTATAACTGGCAAACCGGTGAAAAGCACATGGATGGCGCCCAGACCCGTGACCGGGAGGCATTCTCCTACGAGGCGCAGCAGGGCGCTGGCCTGGCGCTGCCCAACAGCCGCCTGGATCACCTGCTGGGATTCTCCCTGCTGGACAACGACAAAAGCCGCGAGCTGCGCCGCTATGCCTTCAGTGAGGCCGGCGACGGGGTACGATTCCGCTTCGAGCAGACCGATGACAGCCGGGGCTACTGGCGTTACGGTTCCGGTACCAAGGACCAGTACTCGATCAGCGATGTCAGGCTGTCGGTGGAGCCGGTGGCGGTGGAGATTCACCGGGGAAGCCCTGAATAAATCCATGGCCCCGCTGGCTTCCAGGCCCGGCCACTGAATTCTCGCCACCGGGCCGGCGAGAATCGCCAGCCCCGATTGCCGGTTAGTCCGCGGGCGTTACTATGCTCCCGCCCGGAACCCGGGCACTGATTCTTTCCCGTTTTATTCCCGGGCCGGGCGCGACCGCGTGCCGGCCGGATCTCTTTGTGGAAAACGACATGAGCGACACCGCCAACTTTCGTGTGGAAAAAGACCTGCTGGGCGAGCGGTCGGTACCGGCAGCGGCCTACTACGGGGTGCAGACCCTGCGGGCACTGGAGAACTTCAGTATCAGCGGTATTCCCCTGAACCACTTTCCCGACCTGGTAACCGCGCTGGCCATGGTCAAGCGTGCCTGTGCCCTGGCCAATAGCGACCTGGGCAAGCTGGACGAGGAACAGCTCGGGGCGATTGTGCACGCCTGTGATGAGCTGATCGGGGGGCAGCACCACGAGCATTTCTGTGTGGATATGATCCAGGGGGGCGCCGGCACCTCGACCAATATGAATGCAAACGAAGTGATCGCCAACCGGGCCCTGGAAATCCTGGGGCGCGAGCGCGGGGATTATGATGCCCTGCATCCCAATATCCACGTCAACATGTCCCAGTCCACCAATGATGTTTATCCCACGGCACTGCGCCTGTCGATGGTCTTTGGGTTGCGCGGGCTCACTGCCGCCGCGGCCCGGTTGCAGCAGGCGCTGGCGGAGAAGGGGAGGGAATTCGCCCCGGTCCTGAAAATGGGGCGCACCCAGCTGCAGGATGCGGTACCCATGTCGCTGGGCCAGGAGTTCAATGCCTTCGCCACCAATATCGGTGAGGAGGTGGCGCGCCTCAATGAAATGGCCGAGTTGCTGACCGAGGTCAACCTGGGCGGCACCGCCATTGGCACCGGGCTGAATACCGAGGCGGATTACCGCGACCTGGCCATCGGCCACCTGCGGAGTATCAGCGGTGTACCGGTGAAGGCCGCCGCCGACCTGGTGGAGGCCACTTCGGACATGGGGGCATTTGTCCTCTTGTCGGGCATGCTCAAGCGCTGCGCGATCAAACTGTCGAAGATATGTAACGACCTGCGGCTGTTGTCCTCCGGTCCCCGCGCCGGACTCAACGAAATCAACCTGCCGCAGAAGCAGCCGGGCTCATCGATCATGCCGGGCAAGGTCAACCCGGTAATCCCGGAAGCGGTCAACCAGGTGGCCTTTACCGTGGTCGGCAACGACACCGCCATCACCATGGCCGCCGAGGCCGGGCAGCTGCAGCTGAACGTGATGGAACCGCTGATCGGCTTCAAGCTGCTGGAGTCCATCCGCTACCTGGACGCCGCGATGGGATCGCTACAGCGCGACTGCATCCAGGGCATTACCGCCAACGAGGCGGTCTGCCGGGGATACCTGGAGCAGGGCATCGGGCTGGTGACGGCGCTCAACCCCTATCTCGGCTACGGCAAGACCTCGGCCATCGCCCAGCGCGCGCTGGCGACCGGGCGCGGCGTGGCGGAGCTGGTGATCGAGGAAAAGCTGATGAGCCCGGAGCAACTGGAGGCCCTGCTGAGCCCCGAGGCCATGCTGGCCCCACTGGCCAGCAGGCGCGACCAGCCGGTCTGAATGCGCACCGGGGCATTCTTACCCTAGAGTGACTGCAGTCAGCTCTTGCGCTATTCCCGCGGCTGGCACTAAAATGTGATCACAAATTGAGGCGGCCGAGCCGCGGGCCCTGCTTTCCGGCGGGGCCTGGTCGCGCTGTAACCAGTCAGGAGTGAGAATATGAACAAGAGCGAGCTGCAACAACACGACCGCGAGCACCTGCTGCACCCGTTTACCGATTTCAATGACCTGGGTAAACAGGGCACCCGCGTGATCACCAATGCCGATGGCGCGTATATCACCGACATTGACGGCAATCGCATGCTCGACGGCATGTCCGGCCTGTGGTGCTGTAACCTGGGCTACAGCCGCAATGAGATCGCCGACGCCATTTACGAGCAGCTGCGCACGCTGCCGTTCTACAACAGCTTCTTCCAGTGCACCACCGTGCCCTCCATCCAGCTGGCGGACGCCCTGGCAGAGGTGACCCCGGCGCACATGAACAACGTCTTCTTTACCGGTTCCGGTTCCGAGGCCAACGATACCAACCTGCGTATCATCCGCCGCTACTGGGACCTGAAAGAGCAGCCGGAAAAGCGCATCGTGATCTCGCGCAAGAACGCCTATCACGGTTCCACCATCGGCGGCGCCAGCCTGGGCGGCATGAACGGCATGCACAAGCAGTTCCAGGCGCTGGATTACATCGAGCATATCCAGCAGCCTTACTGGTTCGGCGAAGGTGCCGATATGTCCCCGGAAGAGTTCGGTGTCCAGGCGGCGCGCAGCCTGGACGAGAAAATCCAGGAACTGGGCCCGGAAAAGGTGGCGGCATTTATTGCCGAGCCGATCCAGGGCGCTGGCGGTGTGATCATCCCGCCGGAGACCTACTGGCCGGAAGTGAAAAAGGTACTCGACCAGTACGATATCCTGCTGGTGATGGACGAGGTGATCTTTGGTTTCGGCCGTACCGGTGAATGGTTTGGCGCCGACTACTACGGTATGAAGCCGGACCTGATGACTTTCGCCAAGGCGGTGACCAATGGCTACTTCCCCCTGGGCGGCACCATGGTCAGCGACCGCGTTGCCGAGGTAATCAAGTCGAAGGGCGGGGAATTCACCCACGGCTACACTTACTCCGCACACCCGGCAGCCTGTATGGCCGGCCTGGCCACCATCAATATCCTGCGCAATGAGAACATCATCGGCAATGTGCGCGATGTGACCGGTCCCTACCTGGCCAAGCGCTGGGCAGAGCTGGCGGATCACCCGATTGTCGGTGAGGCCCGCAGCCTGGGTATGGTGGGTGCGCTGGAACTGGTGAAGGACAAGTCCAGCCGTGCGCGATTCGATGAGGATTGCACTGCCGGCGGTGTCTGCCGCGACATGAGCATCAAAAATGGCCTGGTCATGCGCGCAACCGGTGACACGATGATTATCGCGCCGCCGCTGATTATCACCACCGAGCAGGTTGACGAGCTGGTGGATAAGGCGCACCGCGCGCTGGATGATACTGCCAAGGCTCTGGCGTAAACTCTGTCCCAGCGGGCGCCGCCGGCGCCCGCTTCGCTTTTTGGCCACCTTTTTATTGCCAGGCTATTTATGTCAGAAGAACAACGATTCTCCCCGTCCCCGGAGATTCTCGACGCATCGGAAACCTTCCTGCGCGAGCATCCCGACCTGAAGTGGATCGAGGGCTTTGCCTTTGATATCAACGGTATCCCCCGCGGCAAGTGGCTGCCGGCCGAGGCTGCAGACAAGCTGCTGAAGGGCGGCCTGCAGATGCCGCGCAGTGCCGTCAGCCTGGATGTCTGGGGCCGGGATATCGAGAACAGCCCGCTGGTGTTTGCCAGCGGCGACAGTGATGGGGTCTGTGTGCCCGTGTCGCCAATTTCCATGGCGCCCTGGCACCGGGAGAAAACCGCACAACTGCACATGCAGCTGCACGAGGCAGACGGTTCACCGCTGTACGCGGATCCCCGCACCCAGTTGCAGCGGGTAGTCGAGCGGCTGGGTGAGCTGGGTTACCGCGCTGTCTGCGCCACCGAGCTTGAGTTTTACCTGCTGCGTGAAGATGCAGACCACCTGGCCCGGCCGCGACCGGTCAGCGACAACGACGCCGACCTGGTGCCATCCACCGACGTCTATGACCTGTCAGAGCTGGATGCCCAGCGGCATTTCTTTGCCGACGTGCGCGCGGCCTGCGAGGAGCAGGGGATCCCCGCGGATTCGATCCTGTCGGAATGCGCACCGGGCCAGTTCGAGATCAACCTGCTGCACAGCGCCGACCCGGTGAAAGTGGCGGACCAGACCCTGCTGTTCAAGCGGTTGTTGAAAGGTGTGGCCCGGAGCCACGGCCTGAGGGTCAGCACCATGGCCAAGCCCTTCGGGGACCAGGCCGGTAATGGCATGCATGTCCACATGAGCCTGATCGACCAGGACGGCAAGAATGTCTTCAACGATGGTTCTGACCAGGGTACGGACCTGCTGCGTTACGCCGCCGCGGGGATGCTGGCGACGGCGAACGACGCCATGGCGGTGTTCGCCCCCCATGCAAACTCCTATCGGCGCTTCCAGGAGAGTTCCCACGCCCCGCTGAATCTGTGCTGGGGGTACGACAACCGCACCACCACACTGCGGGTGCCGGCAAGTGACCCGGAAGCGCGCCGCATCGAGCACCGGATCGCAGGTGCCGATGTGAATCCCTACCTGGTGCTGGCGGCTATCCTGGCGGGTGTCTGTCACGGAATCGAGCAGCAGCTGGAGGCCCCTGCGCCTGTTGAGGGGGACGCCTACCAGGTGGAAAGCGAGCAGCTGGTCAATACGTGGGGCGCTGCACTCCAGCGTTTTGAGCAGAGTGCCCTGTGGCAGAAATACCTCGACCCGCGGTTTGTGGAGCTGTTTGTGTTGCTCAAGCGGCAGGAGCTTGCGGAGATCGACGCCCGGGTTACCGATGTGGAATACCAGAGTTACCTGCATCGCGTGTGATGCGTCACAGCTCAAGTGCCGGGGCCGGCCTGTTGTGAGCAGAAAAAGATGGGATTCGCGACTGCCACTGGCTGCGGCAAAAATTCCTCTGCTATACCTAGAGTCAGACAGGCAAACAGCGTGTCTTAAGCTCTCCTCCTGAAAGTGTGTTCGAGAAAACTGGCCCGCCAATTGGCGGGCATTTTTTTTGCGATGACGAGTAAGTGGAAAATTAATTTCTTTGATTTATTCCTGTTTTAGGCGAGCCTTTCTGCAGCCCGCAAAACCCCACCTATACTGTTTGTAACCGCACATGCGGCGAAGGAGCTTTTTAGCGTTACAAGGAGTTACCCCATGAGACTGAAGCCCCTCCTCATTCCCCTGGCAGTGGCGGTTAATGCCGGCCTCGCCGCACAGTCGGCTCTCGCGGGCCCCTCAGGTTACCCGGTACAGGCACCCCCGCCCCCCTCCGGCTACATTGCCGGTACCACCATTGTGCGAGTGGGCGCCGCCTGGGTGGACCCGGATGACGATTATTCGACAACCCAGTCATTTATCGCCGAGAACCTCCTGTTTGACGAGCTGGGCGAGCCCCTCCCGAACCCGGAGCAGGTCCCGATTGATGTGGGCGTAGGGCTTGATATCGATGATGAGACTACCTGGTTTATCAGCGGTACCTACATCTTCATGGATCACTGGGCGATCGAGCTTTACTGGGAGAGCGAGGCCAGCCTCGACGCGACCCTGCGCTCCGATGCGGTAGTGGCCGATACCGGCGAGTTTATCGGTGAGTTTTCCGAGGGGCTGGGTGACTTTGATTACAGCACGGTAAGCCTGTACCTCGACTGGTTCTTCCTCGACCCGTCCTGCCTCTGGCAACCCTATGTGGGGCTCGGTGTGGCCTACACCAATATCGACGAGGACTTTGTGCGCGGGGTTACACGGGTTGATGGCGCTCGTGACCATGGCCTGATCAGCTTCGGCAGCGATTTCAGCTGGACCGCCCAGGTCGGTGTGGATTTCGCGTTCGGTCGTGATAACACCTGGATCATCAATGCTTCTGCCATGTATGTGGACTCGGAGCCGGATCTGGACCTGGGGTTCAATACCTTCACCCGGCCGGCGGATTTTGCAGCGCCTGTAGAGCTGCCGGTACGGATTCGTGACGAGCTGCAGCTGGATCCGTGGATCTTCAACCTGGGTGTAGGTTACAAGTTCAGTTTCTGAACAGTTAGTATCACTCCCGCGGGAGGGCAGGGTGCTGCCCTCCCGTTTTTATATCAGTCCAGCCAACCCCGGAGTGGACGCCATTGCGGTGGCAGTCACATTCATGCCGGTGTATTCTTCTCCTGAATCTGCCAGTACCAATAATACGAATTGAATGGGGAATCCATGACGGCCCTGGAGAATTGTGCCGACGGTCCTGCTGTCTCGAGTTCGCGTCCACTCAAAATCTGTCTCCTCGGCTATCGCAGTCATCCGCATTGCGGTGGACAGGGAGTTTACCTCTACTACCTGAGCAAGGCGCTGGTTGAGGCGGGGCACCAGGTGGACGTTATTTCCGGCCAGCCGTATCCGGAACTGGATCCGCGGGTTCGCCTGATCAAAATGCCGGGACTGAACCTCTACGAGGTCGAGAACCCCACCCGTGCCCTGCGCTGGCGGCACCTGCTCAGCTGGGCGGATTTCTTCGAATGGTGGAGTAAGCTCACCGGGGGATTCGCCGAGCCCTACACCTTTGGCCGCCGGGCGGCAAAATACCTGCGCCGGCACGGTAAGCATTACGATATCGTGCATGACAACCAGTCGCTCTGTGACGGGCTGCTGGAGATCGAGAGCAATGGGCTGCCGGTTGTCGCCACCATCCATCACCCGATCACACGGGATCGGGACCTTGCCGTGCAGGCGGCACCGGACTGGCGTTATCGCCTGCTGGTGCGCCGCTGGCACAGTTTCCTGCGCATGCAGAAGCGGGTGTCGCGCAAGCTGGCCCATATCGTGACGGTCTCTGCCCAGTCGCGGCGGGATATTATCGAGCAGTTCGGTGTGCACGAGCGGCAGATCCAGGTAATCCACAACGGTATCGATACGTCGGTATTCCGCCCGCAGCCGCATATCCAGAAGGTGCCGCACCGCATCATGACAACCGCGTCCGCAGACCAGCCCCTCAAGGGCCTGCGAGTATTGCTGCTGGCCCTGGCGCAGGTGCGTCGCCAATACCCGGAGCTGGAGCTGCTGGTGATTGGCCGGCTGAAAGAGGGCGGTCCCACGGCAGAACTGTTGCAGGAATTGCAGTTGCAGGATGCAGTGCGCTTCGAATCCGGTATTTCCAATGAGCAAATGGCCGGTTATTACGCCTCTGCTTCACTGGTGGTCTGCCCCTCTCTCTACGAGGGTTTCGGCCTGCCTGCCGGCGAGGCAATGGCCTGTGGCACCCCGGTGATTTCCAGTGACGGTGGTGCGCTGCCCGAAGTAGTGGGCGACGCCGGGCTACTGGTACCCGCCGGTGACAATAAGGCCCTCGCTACAGCAATAGCAAGCTTGCTCGGTGATGCATCACTGCGGGCCGAGCTGGCAACCCGGGGCCGGGCGCGCATCGAGCGCGAATTCTCCTGGCGGCATGTGGCCGAACAGCTGGTGGACTACTACCGGGGAATTATTTCCACCGGAAGGCAACCGGGTGCGCTGTTGCCGCTCTCGGTGCGGGTAGCCAATGACAAGGCGGAGGCCGCCTGATGATTACAGTCGAGCCGCAGCGGCTGAAACTGCAGCCGGGCCAGACAGTCCTCGACCTGGGCTGCGGGGAGGGACGCCATGCCATTCACCTCGCGCTGTCGGACAATGTCGATGTCTACGGCTTCGACCTGGATTTTACCGATATCTCCACCGCAAGGGACCGGGCGGTACCCTTCCTGCAGGAGGGGGAGGCGGCCGGCAGGTTGCTGCTGGGTGTGGGTAACGGCCTGAGCCTGCCATTTGCCGACAACAGTTTTGACGTGGTGATCTGTTCCGAGGTGCTCGAGCATATCCATGACTACCGCGGCATGCTTGCTGAAATCGACCGGGTCCTGAAGCCCGCCGGCACCTTCGCGGCCAGCGTGCCAACCTTCCTGCCCGAGTGGGTCTGCTGGAAACTGAGCGACGAATACCACCAGGTGGAAGGTGGCCATATCCGCATTTTCCGCGAGCGCCAGCTGCGTCGCAGTATCGAATCACTTGGCCATCGTTGCTATGCGAGGCATAAAGCCCACGCGCTGCACGCGCCCTACTGGTGGCTGAAATGCCTGCTGTGGGAGCGCCCGGAGTCCCGCCTGTTGCAGCTCTATCACCGCTTCCTGGTCTGGGACCTGATGCAGCGGCCATTGTTGACGCGTGTGCTGGAGAAACTGCTGGCACCAATCCTGGGGAAAAGTATTGTGTTGTACTTTGTAAAGCCGCCCTGCGAGGCGGAACAGGCGGTTCCCGCGCTGGAGGCGCACGCATGACCAATCCGGTGACGGCACAGGTGGTCGCGCCTGAGGATGAGCCACTGTTTCCGCGGGATTTCCTGCGCAAAAGTGCCGATTACATCCTTTCCCAGCAACAGCCCGATGGCTGCATCCCCTGGTTTACCGGCGGTTATGCCGACCCCTGGGATCACATCGAGGCGGCGATGGGATTGAGCATCGCCGGGGAGCATGGCGCCGCCGAGAGGGCCTATACGTGGCTGGCCCGATTGCAGTTGCCGGACGGTAGCTGGTGGGCCGCGTACCGGGACAATGCTGTGCATAACAGCGAACGCCGGGAGACGAATTTTGTTGCCTATATCGCCACCGGTATCTGGCACCACTACCTGGTGAGCGGCGACCGGGACTTCCTGTTGCGTCACTGGGCAATGGTGGACAGGGCGCTGGCATTCGTACTGCGGCTGCAGACGGAATACGGTGAGATCCACTGGGCAGTCGATGCCGACGGAAAGCCGATGGAGGATGCGCTGATTACCGGTTGCGCATCGATTTACAAAAGTCTCGAGTGTGGTATCGCCATTGCGCACACACTCGGCCATGCGCGCCCGCAGTGGATCCATGGGCGCCGCAAGCTCGGCGATGCACTGCGGCTGGCGCCGGAGCGCTTCGACCGCACCTGGGAAAGCAAGGCCCGCTTTTCCATGGACTGGTTCTACCCGGTTCTCACTGGGGTGTTTCGTGGCGATGCAGCCCGCGCGAGACTGGAGCGGAAGTGGGATGAGTTTGTCGTGGAGGGCCTGGGTTGCCGCTGTGTTAACGATGAGCCCTGGGTAACGGTGGCGGAGAGTTGTGAGCTCACCATGTCACTGGTGGCGGCGGGAGAGAGGGGGCGCGCCGCTGAAATCTACCGCTACCTGCATCGCTGGCAGGACCGGGACGGGGGTTACTGGACCGGTTATGTCTACCGTGACGATGCCGTGTGGCCGGAAGAGAAAACCACCTGGACAGTTGGGGCCATGCTGCTTGCTGCGGATGCACTGGCTTCGCTGACCGGAGCCTGTGCGCTTTTCACAGCGGTGACCCACTCATCAGACGCGGCGCAGTATACCGAGGGTGTCGACCAGTTCGACCAGCTCGAACTGGGCTGAGGCCAGCGCCAGCTTGTATATTTCGTAGGGCGCCTGGCCGCCGTCGTTGGGGTCGGGGAAGATATCGTGGATCGCCAGGTAGCCGCCGGGCACAATATGCCGGGACCAGCTGCGGTAATCGGTCATGGCGGCCTCGAGGGAGTGGCCGCCGTCAATAAAGACCAGGCTCAGTGGGGTATTCCAGAAGCGCGCGGCCACGGCTGAACTCGCTACAATCGGCACCACCCAGTTTTCCAGGTTGGCCGCGCGGATATTGCCGCGGAAAGTACGGAAGCTGTCCATCAACTGCGCGCCCTGGTCAAAAAGGGACGGGTCGTGGTATTCCTCGCCCGGCTGGTGCTCTTCGGAGCCGCGGTGGTGATCCACTGCGTAGAGCACACCATTCATCAGCTTGCAGGCGGAAGCCATGTAAATGGTGGATTTGCCGCAGTAACTCCCGACTTCCAGGCACGCGCCGAAACCGCTCGCCTCGGCGGCGAGGTGGTACAGGGCCTCGCCCTCGTGGGCGGCCAGGAAACCCTTGATGGAGTGGATGTCGACGGGCAGGTTGATGGACATGGTCGATCGTTCTTGTTCTGGATTTCGGGCAACAGTAAACCGACCCCCCTGGAAAAGCAATTGGCACATTCGCCTATAGCGGGCTCCAGGATTTGTTCGCAAGGTAACTCTTTTATATGCGCAAGGACCACCGCCCATACTGGCTCAAGCGATTGCAGGTGCGCCTGCGCAACTGGCGTGCGCGTCGCTTCCTGTGGCCGCAGTTTGACGCTATTGGCCGGGAGCCGGAAATCATGGACCCCGGTTCGGTGCAGGTCTTTGGTGACCGCATCCAGCTGGGTGACTTCCCCCACCTGATTTCCACACCGGATAACCCGATTCGCCTGACCACCCTGGGCCACCGGGGCAAGAAGGCGGAAATCCACATTGGCGATTACGTCCTTATTTCACCCGGCGTGCGCATTTCTGCCGAGCAGTCCATACACATCGGCAATGCCTGCATGATAGCGGCGAATACGTATATCAGCGATTCGGACTGGCACGGCCTGTATAACCGTACGCGTCCGTTTCGCTGTACCTCGCCGGTACGGTTGGGGAACAATGTCTGGCTGGGGGACAGTGTCATTGTCTGCAAGGGCGTGACGATCGGGGATAACTCCGTTGTCGGGGCCGGCAGTGTGGTGACCAGGGATGTCCCGGAAAATACCGTGGTAGCCGGCAACCCGGCCCGGGAAATTCGCAAGATCAACCCCGGTCGTCGCATGATCACGCGGGAGGCCCTGTTTGCCGATGCTTTCCGCCAGGCGCACAATATGGATGAACTGGACCGGATGCTGCTGGGGGAAAATACCCTGCGCGGCTGGTTGCGTGCCCTGGTCTCTCCGCGGCGCGGGGATTGAGAACCAGGGTGGGGCAGGGTAATGTCCAGGCCGGTGCGGGTGCGGGACCGCTGCAAGGCAGTGCCGTCAGGATAATTTAGCAGTCACAATAAATTCATGAAGAAACAGAAAAGTATCGTACTGGTCGGGATGCCCGGCGCGGGCAAAAGCACGCTCGGGGTGCTGCTGGCCAAGGAGCTCGCGCTGGATTTCGTCGATACCGATGTGCTTATCCAGCTGCGGGAAAACAAGACCCTCCAGGAAATCCTCGACGAAACGGATTATATGAACCTGCGGCGGATCGAGGGGGAGGTCATCAGGGCGGCTAACCTGCCGAAGCACGTGATCGCCACCGGCGGAAGTGTCGTGTACAGCGACGAGGGCATGAAAAACCTGTCCGGTTTCGGGCCGGTGGTGTTCCTCAATTGCTCTGCCGAAGAGTTGCGCCGCCGTATCCACAACTATGACAGTCGCGGCATTGCCAAGGCGCCGGGCCAGTCCTTTGCCGAACTGTTCGAGGAGCGCCAGGCGCTCTACCGCCAGTACGCGGATATCACTGTGGACTGCGACGGCCGGAACCTGCAGCAGGTGCTGGACCGGGTGCTCGAGCAGCTGCGGGAGCTGGACTGAGACGCACGTCACTTTACCGCTTCCCGGGGCCGCGGCAGGCAGGGGCCTGCCGCGCGGCCTAGAGCGGCAGCTGGGTGGTGTACTTCACCTGTTTGAGGGCGAAGGTTGAATTAACCGACGCGACATTGGGCAGGTGCACCAGAGTCCGCTTGAGTAGCTGTTCGTAGTGCTCTACGCTGTCCACCACCACGCGCAGCACATAGTCTTTATCGCCGCTGGTGGAGTAGCATTCAACCACTTCCTGGACATCGTGAACGGCGGACTCAAAGCTGTTCAGTGACTCCTCGTCGTGGTTTTGGATGGTCACATAGCAGTATACTGTGACTCCCAGGTCGAGTTTACGGGGGTCGAGCAGGGTGACCCGTCCACGGATGATGCCCTCTGCCTCGAGGCGTTTGATCCGGCGCCAGCAGGGCGTGTGGGAAAGACCCACTTTATCTCCGAGTTCCGCCATGGAATAGTCGGCGTTCTCCTGCAGCGCTCGCAGAATCTTGCGGTCAAAATCGTCCAGGTCTGTCGAACGCTTCATATAAACTCCTGTCCTACAATTTTTGCTTTAATCGAGACGGTCATCATAATTTTACGCCCAATGGTGTAAATAAAGCAATGATTCATTGCGCTTTAAGCACTAGTATGACCTGACCAGCTCGTCGTAGCCCTCCCGCCAGTCCCGGGCGGGGCCGCGCAACGGGCTACCGGCCCCGGAATTGGCCGCAACCCCCCGGAAAAGGGGGGCGGCAGGGGGACCTGGATTGCCGGAACAATAATGATCAGCACGAAACGGGCTTTTAGCAGAAGTTCGAGCGAAGAGAGAACCGGAAGTAGGCGTATGAGTGAAGCAGTCAAGAGCCCGCAGAACGCGGCGCAACCCCAGCCCCAGAAGATTTCCCTGGACGATCGCTATACCACCCTCAGGGGCAGGGTACTGCTGTCGGGCATCCAGGCACTGGTGCGCCTGCCCATCGACCAGATGCGCATGGACCGGGCCCGCGGTCTCAATACCGCCACTTTTATCTCCGGTTACCGCGGCTCGCCCCTGGGCGGCTACGACCAGCAGCTGAGCCGCGCCGGCAAGCTGCTGCAGGAGCACAACATCCGCTTTGTCCCCGGTGTGAACGAGGAACTGGCGGCGACTTCCGTCTGGGGATCGCAGCAGGTAGGCCTGTTCGAAGGCGCCCAGGTGGATGGCGTCTGTGGTATCTGGTACGGCAAGACACCGGGTGTCGACCGCTCCGGTGATGCGTTCCGTCACGCCAACGCGGCCGGCTCCTCCCCCAAGGGTGGTGCCCTGATCATTGCCGGCGACGACCACGGCTGCAAGTCGTCGTCCTATCCCGGGCAGTCCGAATTCGCCTTTGTGGATATGCATATCCCGGTGCTCAACCCATCCACCGTGCAGGAAGTGCTGGACTATGGCCACTACGGCCTGGAGCTGTCGCGCTTCAGCGGCTGCTGGGTGGCGATGATTACCCTGGCGGAAAACATGGACAGCTCTTCCACCGTGGAGGTGGATCCCGAGCGGGTGCAATTCAGTTACCCGGAAGTGGAGCGCCCGGAAGGTGGCCTGAACATCCGCAAGCAGGATAACCCGCTGGAACAGGAAGAGCGCCTGTGGCGCTACAAGCGCCCGGCTGCGCTGGCGTTTGCCCGCGCTAACAAACTGAACAAAGTGGTGCTCGACAACCCGCAGGCGACCCTGGGGATTGTCAGCACCGGCAAGGCCCACCTGGACCTGATGCAGGCCCTGGAAGACCTGGGCATTGACGAACAGCAGGCCCGCGACCTGGGTATCCGCATCCTCAAGGTGGGCATGACCTACCCGCTGGATGTCCCCGGTATCCAGGAGTTCGCCCGCGGGCTCGACCACCTGCTGGTACTCGAGGAAAAGCGTAGCCTGATGGAAGTGCAGCTGAAAGAGGAGCTGTACAACGTCCACCTCAAGGACCCGAATTTCCCCCGCATCCTGGGCAAGGTGGACGAGCACGATCAGCCGCTGATGCCAATGTACGGCGAGCTGTCGCCGGCGGTGGTGGCCCAGGTGCTGGGCCGGGTACTTGGTGACAGGGACCTTAGCGAGCGCGCGAAACACCGGCTGATGCGCCTGGACACCCTGGCCGAGCGTATTTCCCGGCAGGCCGGCTCCAGTGTGTCGCGCCTGCCGATGTTCTGTGCCGGTTGTCCCCATAACCGCTCCACCAAGGTACCTGAGGGCAGCCGTGCACTGGCGGGTATCGGCTGTCACTACATGGCCCAGTGGCTTGACCGCGAAACCTACACCTTTACCCAGATGGGCGCCGAGGGCGTCAACTGGGTTGGCCAGGCGCCATTCACCAGCGAGGAGCACGTATTCGTCAACCTCGGTGACGGTACCTATTTCCACTCCGGGATCCTCGCCATCCGCGCCTCCGTGGCGGCGAAGGTCAACATCACTTACAAGATCCTGTTCAATGATGCCGTGGCCATGACCGGCGGGCAGCCGCACGATGGCGAGCTGCACCCGGACATGATCTGCCGCCAGGTGCTGGCGGAGAACGTGGAAAAGGTTGTCCTGGTGATGGACAACCCGGACAAGTACCGGGGCATGCTGACTTTCCCGAAAGAAGTCGAAATCCGCCACCGCGACCACATGCCGGTGGTGATGGAAGAGCTGCGCGAGACCGCTGGCTGTACCGTGATCATTTATGACCAGACCTGCGCCACCGAGCTGCGCCGCAAGCGCAAGCGCGGCCTGCTGCCGCAGGCTGAGGGGCGCCCGTTCATCAACGAACTGGTCTGTGAGGGCTGCGGTGACTGCGTCAAGCAGTCCAGTTGTATCGCGGTGGAGAAAGTGGACACCGCCTTTGGGGACAAGCGCCGCATCAACCAGACCGGCTGTAACCAGGACATGTCCTGTGTGAACGGCTTCTGCCCCTCCTTCGTGACCGTGAAGGGTGGCAAGCTGAACAAACAGGCTGGTGTGGGCGACGTACTGCGCACCGAGGCCGGCAAACTGGAAATGCCGCAACTGCCGTCACTGGAGGAGCCCTATAACCTGCTGGTCACCGGTGTTGGTGGAACCGGCGTGGTGACCATCGGCGCGCTGCTGGCGATGGCGGCGCATATTGAGGGCAAGGCCACCAGCACCCTGGACCAGACCGGCCTGGCGCAGAAGGGCGGGGCGGTCTACTCCCACGTGCGGTTCGCCGCGGCGCCGGAGGCACTGAAAGCGGTGCGTATCTCTGACGGTCGCGCGGACTCCCTGCTGGCCTGCGACCTGATCGCCGCGGGTAACCTGCAGGCCTGCCTGGCCAAGCTGGACGAAACCCATTCCCGGGCTGTCGTGAACACACACCTGAGCCCCACGGCAGCCTCGGTGCTCGGGCGTGAGGATGCGCATTCGCCCCAGGCGGTGCTGGACACCATCAGTGACACTGTGCGCGAGCTGGAAGCGGTGGAGGGCCACAAGCTCACCGAAGCCGCGCTCGGTGACACCCTGACCGCCAACATTTTTATGCTGGGCTTTGCCTGGCAGAAGGGCATGCTGCCGCTGGGCCTGGATGCCCTGCAGCAGGCTATCGAGCTGAACGGCGTGGCGGTGGAGGCCAACCTGCAGGGGTTCGCCGCCGGGCGCCTGGCGGCGGCCGACCGGGCCCGCCTTGACCAGCTGCTGAAAGGCACTCGCCGCACGGCGCAGCTGCCCCGCACGCTGGAAGAGATCGTTGCCCACCGGGTGGGGCACCTGACCGGCTACCAGAACGCCGAGCTGGCGCGTCGTTACCAGGCGCTGGTGGACAGGGTCAGGGATGCCGAGATCCTGCGGGTGCCGGCGAGCGAGGCCCTGGCGGAAGTAGTTGCGCGTTATTACGCCAAGCTGCTGGCCTACAAGGATGAGTACGAGGTGGCCCGGCTCTACACTGACGGTCGCTTCACCAGTGCGCTGGAAGAGAATTTCGCCGGCGATTTCGAACTGGAGTTCAACCTGGCACCGCCGCTGCTGGCACCGTTCGACAAGGCGCTGGGACGCCCGCGGAAGATGAAATTCGGCGGCTGGATGCACAAGGCGTTTGGCGTGCTGGCACGCTTCAAGTTCCTGCGCGGCACGGCGTTTGATATTTTCGGTTACACCGCCGAGCGCCGCATGGAGCGCCAGCTGATCGGTGAGTACGAGCAGCTGGTGGACCGGGTTATCGGTTCCCTCAATGCCGATAACCATGCCGCCGCGATCGAGCTGCTCAGTTATCCAGACCGTATCCGCGGTTATGGCCCGGTGAAAGAGGCCAGCGTCGAGGAGGCTCAAAAGTTCCGTAACGATGCGTTGGAGCGCTTCCAGAACCCCTCCAGTGGTACCGGTGCGAGCCGACCGGTCGAGGTGTTTGACCCCGCGACTGCGCAGCAGGTGGGATAACCAGGCACGGCAACAGGAAAGGGCCCTTCCGGGGCCCTTTTTTTTTGTGCCGGGTTCCGTGCTGTGCTGCCGGCTACCAGCTCATCTGTGCGCGGATGCCCAGCTGGTCAGTACCGTCGCCGGTGAAGTCATCGTCACCGAAACGGAGGTTGAGCATAAAGCGCACTTTGGGGTTGTGGTAATAATTGACGCCCACAATCCAGCTGTCCGCTTCCAGGTCGGGTATCTCATCGTTCTGGATCGACTCATAGCGGGCCGTAAGCTCCCAGGCCCCCCAGGGGCTGCTGGGCTTGGCTGACTTGAAGACGCCTTTCTTGCTGTTATAGGGCTTGTGCTCACCGGTGATCAGCCAGCTGCCCTGGATATACCAGGCGTGGACGTCCTGGTCGCCGATAAAGCAGCCGAAATCCGGATCGCATTCAAACGTTGGCGGTGCGTCAAACAGGTCCTCGAAGAAGATCTCGGAAACCGAGTATTCGCCCTCGTAGTCGCCATAGGCGTATTCCATCTGGGCGTAAAACGGTCCCCAGGTGCCGGCCAGCTCCAGGCCGGTGATGTGTACGGCGCCGCCCTGGGAGCCGAGAAAGAATTCGTCGTCACCGAAATCGCCAAAGAAGAATTCCTCGTCACCGGGAGTCAGGGCAATCAGCTGGCTGGGTCCGCGTCGGCCGGCATAGTCGGCGTCGGCCTCAAACGGCTCCGTCTCCCGGTTGGCGTTTTCATAGCTGTATGAAGCGCCCAGGTGGATGGTGCTCAGCTCGTTGTTGATCGGTGCCCAGGTGAAGCGGCCTGCCGCACCGACGCCCTCATTGCGGGGAGCATCGGCGTTGCGCAGGTTAAACGCCATGATCCCGGCGGTGTAGCAGTCCCAGTAATTGTTCCAGCCAATGCCCTGCTGGAACTGGCGCCCGTCATAAATGCCCGTGGCGGTGGTAAAGGGTCGCTCCAGCATCAGGATTTCATTGGAGCTGGTGAGCTCCTCCATCGCCCGGAACGGTTTGAACTGGCCGACCCTGATCTGCCCACCGTAAAAATCGTGGCCGATCCAGACCTCGCGGAAGCCGGCCAGGGTGTCGCCGGCGGCAAAATCCTGCTCAAGCTTGTATTCCCAGTTGTAAGCCTCGCCGGTCAGGGTGATCCGGGCGCGGCGGAATTCGGTGGTGCTGACAGGGTCGTCGATATCGGTATCGAAAAGGTAGGTATCAAAGTGAATGCGGCCACCCAGCTCGGCGGAAAAGTTTCCATCATCGGAAACGATTTCCAGGCCGCCACTGGTCTTGGCCGTGTCCGCGTGGGCGGGGATGAAAGAAAGCCCCAGCCATGCGGGTGTGAGCAGTGGGAGGATAAGCTTGCGGGTGTCCATACCAGGCTCCGGGATGCCGTTGCGTTTCGCACCGGGCACGGTGCCTCCAGAGTCTAGACAATGGCGTGTAGGGCGCTGCAATAATGGCGCGCGGGATCGCCTGTAAGGCGCAATATTACCGGCCTGTGAGTGTCCGGTTACAATGGGCCCCAACCGCCGGCGAGGGCGTTGCGGTATTGCCGCGCGCCAGTTATCAGTTTGCCGGCGGTTGTTTCTTTCGGGAGGGAGTCCCGGGCCGTCCCTCGCCCGGGTTTGTTTGGCGGGGCTGTGGTCAGCTCAGAGCTGCTTCAGGCGGAATCCCTGCTGTTCCAGTCCCTCGAGCACGCTTCTTTCGCCGGCGAGATGCCCGGCGCCGACAATAACAAACAGGCTGCCATGCCGGTTGCTGAACTCAGCGATCTTTTCCGTCATGGTGTGGTTGCGGTCGAAAAAAATCACATCGTAAAGGGAGGCGTATTCGGGGTGTTCCCGCAGCCCCTCGGCGATTACCAGTTCGTACAGCTCGTCCATGTCACCGGACTTCCAGGCCGAAGTCATGCGCGGGACAAAGGACTGCACTTCCTCGAGTTGTTCCAGGGTCTGCTCCAGCAGCAGGTCCGGGTTTTCCAGGTTATTGAGCATCTCCAGCTGCGCCACGATTCCCTCGAGCTCCAGCACCGGCTTGTCTGACTTGTGCGCCTTGAGCAGGAAGTGGCGGTCGATACCCAGTCCGGGCTCCAGTCCCTGTGCCCGCAGCTCCACCATACTCATGCTGACCATGGCAATAGCCGGGCGCTGGCGCATGAACATGGCCTCGGGGATCTTGCGCCGCTCCAGCCACGCCTGCAATTGTCCGTAAACATCTGCCGACAGGTCATCTTTCAACGTCCGTTGCCCCTGGTAGACAGAGGCCTGCATGATTTGCTGTTGCAGCGCCAGGTCGGATTCAGCGGCCAGGACATCGGCCTCGACCACCAGTGCGTCACTTTCCCCGTAGGCCTGTTCAATTTCCTCGCGCAGTGGGTAGAAACCACTGTTGGCCAGGTGTACCGAGCCCAGCAGGTAGACAGTCTGGTTATCTTTCTGGGCAACCCAGAATACCCCCTTGTCGTTGGCCGCGAAGGCCAGCGCAGAGAAGGCCAGGAACAGCAGTGCGGTCCATGCACGAGCGAGGTTTGCGTATGAGAGGAGCCAGGTGTGTTTCATCAAGATTTTCCTTATGAATTTTCCCTGTGAAAATTCCATTACCTTGGCGGGCCATGCTAGCACGCCAGGAATCTGTGATTCGAGCTGGCTAACCTGCCTGAACGCACGGATTGTAAAAAATGTGTTGTGCACCTCGGCAGAAGTTCCCTGTTTCCGGACAATAGCCGAAAAAAACATAGTACGGGTTTTGACGTTACATGCGAGTAGTTCAAATATTGCCCGATTTTGACGGGGGAGAGCTGGCGCGGTCCACCCTGGACCTGGCCCAGGAACTGATGCGACGAGGCCACGAGTGTATCGTCATTTCCAGTGGTGGCGAGCTGGTGCCACGTCTCACCATGCGGGGCGGCAGGCATTTCCAGTTGCCGGTCAGCAAGCGTTCCCTCTTGAGCCTGCGGGTTGTGGGGCGGTTACGAAGGCTTTTGCGCGACCTGGACGCTGACGTGCTGCATGTCAGTGGCGCTGTACCCGCACGGCTTGCGTGGCAAGCCTGGCGACGTATGCCTGCGGCTGCTCGTCCCCGCCTGGTTACCAGTGCGCACGATGAGAGTGGCAATGGCTTTTTTACCCGGGCACAGGTTTATGGGGAGCGGGTTATCGCCGTGTCAGAGTGGCTGGCCAAATCCCTGCACGAACGCAATCCCAGGCGCCTGGCAGGTTCCCCGAATGTAATCTGGCGCGGCGTGAATACCCGGGAATTCGATCGCTCGGCAGTTGTGTCCGGCCAGTGGCAGTTGCGCTTGCTGAACGAGTATCCCCAGCTGGAGGGCAAGAACTGGTTACTGATTCCGGCCCCCCTCGCACCCGGCAACGGGCAGCAGGTTTTCCTGCAGTTGCTGTCCGCGCTGGGCCGGGAGCGCGGGGACGTTTTCGGGCTGGTGGTGGGTGACCCACCCGTGGGGCAGGAAAAGTTTGCCCGCAAGCTGGAAAAACTCGCCCTGGACCTGGGCCTCGAGGATAAGGTGCTTTTCCTCGGGGCCCGCCGGGATATGCGCGAGCTGTATGCCAGTTCGCAGATTACCTATCACCTGGCAGAGCAACCGGGGCCGCATTCAGCCAGGGTCAGTGAGGCATTGGCAATGAACTGCCCGGTGATGTGTTACAGCGACGATGGTGCGGCGGAAACCGTGCAGCGCTGTTTTTCCCGGGGCCTGGTGGAGCGGGGCGATTTTGATGGGCTCGTACAGAAAAGCCTGTCAATTCTCGATCGGCGGGGTGAGCTGAATTTCGCCGGGCTCAGTGTCGATGAGACTGCTGCGCAGGTCTTGCAGATTTACGAAGAGCTCTGTCAGTCCCCCACAGCCTGATCGCGGGCCAGCAGCTTGCAGTAAACTTCCCAGGTCGCAGAGGCCATGGAGTCCAGGGTGAGCTGCTGTGCCGCCCGGGAAAATACGGGTGCAAAAACACTGTCCAGCTCATCTCTTTCCCCGAGTGCTGCCCGGATTCGCTCTGCCAGGTGTTCGGGGTCATCTGTTCCCAGCAGGAAACGTGGCGGCACGAACTCCTCCGCGACGCCGACCTGGCGGCACAACACGGGCCTCCGCTGCAACAGCGCATCGATTAACAGGTAGGTAGATTCCTCGCTGCGTGATGGGATTACGGTGATTGCCGTTGTCGGTTGGGCTGCCCCATCCCGGGCGGCGGTAAAGTGGACCCGGTCATCGATTCCCAGTATCTCGCAGGTTTTTCTCAGGTTTCCCTGCTCGGGTCCTGAGCCCGCAACTGTCAGGGAAACCCCGGGCAATCCCGCTACTGCCTGGAGTAACTGTTCTGACCGGTTCGTTTTGGTGAGCCGGCATGGCAGCAGCAGGTCAGTTGCGCCCGCCGGTGGCTGCTGGTTGCCGGGATCACCTGGCGGCTGGGGTTCAATGCCGTTGGGAATCACATGCCAGGACAGCCGGGAGTTGGCAACCGCAGACTGGCTCACGGCGATGCGGGCATCGAAGGCGCTGGCAAGCTTGTCCCGTGGGTGGCGGACATTGTGCCGGGTAATGATGTGCTTCAGGTTTGTATAGGGCTGGACTGCAGCCAGCAGTTGCGCTGACTTGCTGCCGTGTCCGTGGACGATCTGGAAGTTGCCGGCGCGCAGCTGGTTGGCCAGTCGCCAGACCAGGTTGGGGTGGTGGCGGCTCCGGTCAGTGTTCAGGGGAATAAAATCAACGGCCCCGTCCAGCACTTCCCGGTAACGGGGGTGGGCGATAACCGTAACCGTCGCGCCGGTATTGTGGGCCTGCCAGCGACTCAGGTCGACCACATGTCTTTCAATACTGCCATGCTCGCGGCTGGCAATCAGGTGGCAAATATTCTGGATCATTATTAATTCAGCTCTGCGCCCGTTCCGGGGCCGTTCACTGTAAGTTCGCACTGTTATGCCCGCCGGAAATTATTCCTGGCTGTTTTCGGGTAATGCAAAACCTGTGCGCAGGGCACAGCGACCCCGCGGCAAATGCTCAAAGGCACAGGGCGGAATTGCTGCTTCATCCTTCAGTTGTTAAATATTCTCGGTGGTCGCGGTGACAATACGGTGATCGGCGGATGACGCTTTTGTTACCGCAGTGTTGGTGCCTGGGGGAGGGCGTGTCGGGCGATTACCGGCAATCGCCGGGATTGCTGGTCAGAAAGAAAAATGCCAGTTGATGGAGGCGAAATCGAAGCCCGGGTTGGGGGTGTTGGTGTAGGCGTTGGAGAAGTGGCTGTAGCGCAAGGACACAGAGCAGCCACCGGGCAGGCGGTAACCGCCGACAAAGTGCAGGGCAAAGTTGGGTTTCGTGGTCAACTCGATGTCACCGAAACTCTTGTGCGTCAGGTAGGCGGCGCCGACGCCGGCCTCGGCAAAGAGACCATGGTGGTTGCCGCCGGGATACCAGCGCAACACCGGTTTCAGCTCGAGGACCTCCTGGTGCTGGTCTTCCCCCAGGTGCTGCTCCCAGAGCCGGGAATAACTGCCCTGTACCCACCATTGCCACAGACCCGAGCGAAACTGGAACCCGGCAAAGTCATGGGCGTAACTGAAACCGGCCATCTCAGCGCTGGAAATCGACTCACTCTGGATGAGTGTATTATCCAGGCCCTTGCCCGCACTGATGATAAATTCCTGGTCGGCCATGACCGGGGCGGCGTTGATCAGGGTGCCGAGAAAAAGGGCGGGCGGGATTCCGCGCATGAAACTCACTTGATTGGTCGATTTACGTGGTGGCCCGATGACGGTTGCTGGCCCGGGTCAGGGAAAAGCCTAGCCAGATATTCAGCGATGGCAAGTGGCGCGTCAAACGCAGAGTGCCGCCACGGTGCAAAAAGGCACGGTGGCGGCAGTCGGGGGGCTGGTGCGTTGCGGTGGCGCGTCAGCGCCACTGCCGTTTGAGCTGTCGCAAGGCGTCGGAATGCAATTGGCGCGCGCGTTCCTGGCTGAGCCCAAGCTGTTCACCGATGACCCGGAAAGAGCAGTCGCGGTCAGAGAGCAGGCCATAGCGCAGGTTGAGAACGGTGCGCTGTCGTGCCGGCAGGCGCGCCACTGCCTCGCGCAACCTCTCCGCCAGTTCCTGGTTGGTGACCAGTTCATCGGTGTTGTAGAGCTCGTCCGCCGGCGCGTAGTCGAGGCGCGTACTGCTCTGGTCCTCGGCCACCGGCTCATCGAGGGAGCCCGTGGGGCCGGGTAGCTTGAGCAGGCTCTGGACGCGCTCCAGGTCGAGCCCGGTGTGTTGCGCCAGGTTCTCGTCCGATGCCGGGAGGCCCTCAGCCCGCACTTCGGCGATGGCCCGGTAGATAGCGCGCAGGTCATCCTGCACATTGGCCGGTTGGCGCACCAGGTCATCGTTGCGGCGCAGGGCGAGCTGGATTTCCTGCTGGATCCACCAGTACGCATAGGTGGAAAAGCGGTAGCCCATCTGCGGCTTGAAGCGCTCGATGGCTTTCATCAGCCCGACGTTGCCCTCCTGGATCAGGTCAATAAAAGGCACTGCCGGGTTGCGGAAGCGTTTGGCGATGGCGATGACCAGCCGTAGGTTGCACTGGATGAGTTTCTTGCGCTGTTCCTGGAATCGCCGCAGCAGGCTTTGCAGGGAACTGCGGTCGCGCCGGGACAGTTTGCCGGTATCGAGCAGCTCGCGGGCGCGGGCGATAATCAGCCCATGGTCGTAGGCCCCGGTGCTGCCGCGCTGTTCGACCCCTTCGCTGCGTAACTCCACCAGTTCCGTGCCGCGTTTTTGCAGCAGGGCAATCAACTTGTCCTCCAGCTCGCGGAGCAGGGACGTGGTGGTGTTTTCCTCCTCGGGGGTCAGGAGCTGCAGCCGATACAGGTGCTTGAGGTAATTCTGCATCGGTGAGCCGCCGCTCTCCGCCGTGCGATCCTCCCGGGCAGGTTCGTCTTTCCCTGCCGGCGCGGCAGATTCGACGGGGCTTTCGGTACCTTCCGCGTCAGCATCGCGGGAGAATGACTCGTCTGTGTCCTTCAGCCATGCTTCATCCCTTGAGTGAAAGTTTTCGCGGGACAAGTGACTACACCTTCTGTTGGCCTTGTGACTGACAGCACGCCGGCCCGTGAAGGGCGATGGCGCCTGTTTCTTCATTGAATATAGAAGAGTGTTGAATGGTGCGCCGGACTATTGGTGACCGAAAGGTTTTGTTTCACTCCCGCCGGGAATGGGCTGGGCGTGGTCCCTGCGCCTGGATATCGAAAGTGAAATCGATGCGCTCCGCGACCCGCAGCGCCCCCATGGCGGCGCTGAATGGCCGCAGTCCCAGCTGGCGGTGAGTGAGGCTGAAGTTCCCCCGGGCTCGCAGGCCCCGGCCTGTGCGCTGCACGGTGGCCGGCACCAGCACGCGGACCCGCCGGCCGGCGATGGTAATGTCCGCCGGTATGGTGAGCTGGTGCGGGCCTCGGCCGGTGGGAATGCTGGCGCTGCCGCTGAGGCGGATCTGTCCGAAGCGCGCGCTGTTGAGTAGTGCGGGGCCGAGCATATTGGCCCGGGTGGCGGCCCTGTCGCGGGCAGAGAGGCCGGAATCGAAGTCGGGCCCATAGCGGCGGCGCAGTACGGGATTATCGACCTCCAGGCGGGATACCGGGAATGCCAGGTTAAAGCGGGCGCTGCCGTCCGGGGCGAGGTCCACCTGGCCGGAGAGGCCGTGGGCGGCGATGACGTGGTTGTGGCCCAGCCGGCCCAGCGGGCCGCTGCGGTAGACGCGCCAGTGCAGGTCGGATTGGCCCGGGTCGATGGTATAGGCTTGCGTGGCCGCCCAGGCGCTGCCGGGGATCAACCACAGCAGGCACAGGCCGATCAGCGGGACAGGGGAGCTCCCCGGCATCTGGACACCATTTTCTTCCTGCTCTGCAGGAAGCGTAGCCTGCTGCCCGCCCCTTGCCGGAGTTGGTGCCGGCGGTCGTTACCGGGTGGCCCAGGCGGGAGTTCAGCGAACGCGCTTTACGCGGATAGAGCGGCCTCCATCGGCATCGCGCATGAAGAAAGAGCCAAACAGGCCGCGATCCACTTCCACCTGCTGGCCCGCTTCCCAGCTGACAAACTTGCTGTCATTCTGTCGCCAGACCTGGCCGTTCTCCAGGTAGAAAATGTGTTTGCCGTACGCCCCTTCCTCGACCTTCTCTATGGTCGCGACAATGGACTCGGGCGCCTCTCTGGTGGCGGCCTCCTGCTCTTTGCCGAAGTTCTTCCTGGCCAGTTCATCCAGGGAGCCGGCCACCCGGTCAAAGCAGGCAAGTCGCTCTGCGTCCGCCTCAATCCCGGCGCAGTCGCGCAACTGTTGTGGCAGGGGATCTGCCTGGGCGAGGGCGGGGCACAGGGCCAGGAGGGCGAGGAGGGTGATCTTGCGCATGGGTACCGTCATTCCATTCATTTGGCGGAAATTCTGCCGATAAAGTGTGTCCCTGACAAATGAAAATGTGCTTTGAGTCACGTCCCGAGCCCGGGTGACATGGAACAATAAGCCACTCAATAACCATAAATTCACGCTATTCAGGGGTCGGAAAATGAAAAAGCTCATTATTCCAGCAATCGTAATTGCCGCGGTCGGTGGCTATCTTTACTACCAGAACCAGCAGGCGGCGCCCGAGGCCGATATCGCGCAGGAAGTTGAATCTGCGGTTGAAGAGGCCGGGGCTGCGGTTGAGGAAACCGCCGAAAAGGCAGAGGAAGGCGTAATGGCCTCCAATGACATGGCGGGCGCCGAAGGCGACGTTTTTGCTGACCCGGCAAATATGGCCGAGGAAGCTGAAGAAATGGCCGAGGAAACCATGGATGCCGCCGAGGAAATGGCGGAAGAGTCCATGGACGCCGCCGAGGAAGCCGCGGACACCGTGGCTGATGAAGCGGAAGAGGCTGCTGAAGAGGTGATGGACGAAATGCCCGAGGAGTGATGGCATATCGCGGGATATCCCTCCCTCACCGAGAATACCCGGGCCAGGCCCGGGTATTTTTTTGTCCGGCGAAAACCCGCCACCGGCAAACTGGAGCCACCTCCATGAATCTCAACCAGGTAACACTCCCGGCTTCCGACATGGCCGTGTCCTGCCTCTTCTATCGCCGCCTGGGATTTACCCAGATCGTCGATACCCCGCACTATGCGCGCTTCGAGTGCCCGCATGGCGGCGCGACATTCTCACTCGCCCTGGCGGAGGGGGAGTTTTGTAATGGCGCGGTCATCTATTTTGAGTTGGAAGACCTGGACGAGCGGGTGGCCGTGCTGCGGGAGCGGGGAATAGAGTTTACCCAGTTGCCACAGGACATGCCCTGGTTGTGGCGGGAGGCTGTGTTGTTTGACCCGGCTGGCAACAAGGTCAAGTTATACCGGGCCGGTGATAACCGGCGCTACCCGCCCTGGCGGGTAGCGCCCGGGTCTCCCGGAAGCGCTTAGCCTTAGCCCTGGGCGTTGAACTGCCGCCCGTTGACGTCGCGGCTGTCGTCCCCCATCAGGTACAGGTAGGTGGGCATAAGGTCTTCCGGCGCGGTCACGCCCTTGGGATCCTCGGCAGGGTAGGCTGCCGCCCGCATATTGGTGCGGGTGGCACCGGGGTTGATGCTGTTGACGCGGATGCTGGAAACCCCGTCCATCTCATCGGCCAGCACCTCCATCAGGCCCTCGGTGGCGAACTTGGACACCGCGTAGGCTCCCCAGAAGGCGCGCCCCTTGCGGCCCACGCTGGAGCTGGTGAATACGATGGAGCCGGCTTCGGATTTTTCCAGCATGGGCAACAGGGTCTTGGTGAGGCCGAACGCCGCATTCACGTTGACCTGCATGACCTGTTCCCAGGTGCCGTAGTGGTAGTTGGCGATGGGCGTGCGTTGTCCCAGCAGGCTGGCATTGTGCAGCAGCCCGTCCAGGCGCCCGAATTCCTGGTCTACCGCTTCGGCGAAATGCTCGAAGTTCTCGATCCGGGCCTGTGCCAGGTCCATGGGGAAGATCGCCGGTTGCGGCCCGCCGGCGGCCTCGATTTCGTCGTACACCTGCTCCAGCTTCTGGGTCGTGCGTCCCAGCAGGATCACCGTGGCGCCGTGGGCGGCAAAGGTCCTGGCGGCGGTGCGGCCGATGCCATCACCGGCGCCGGTGACCAGGATAACCTTGTCCCGGAGCAGGTCCGGGGCGGGGGAGTAGTCGCCGATAGTTTCGGGCATGGGGAGTCCTGTCTCCTGTCCTTTCGTTGTTAGGGGCGCCGGGGCGAATCAGGCCCGGAGGTAGCTTTCCTTCAGCAGGGGCCAGATATCACCGGCCGACTCCACCAGGTGGTCCGCATTCCAGTTGGCGGCACTGTCGCCGGCATCGATATAGCCGTAGCTGCAGGCGATGGTAGGCATGCCGGCGGCGCGTCCAGCCTCGATATCCCGCACGTGGTCCCCCACGTAAATGGCTTCGGTGGGTTCGCAGCCGATCTGCGAGCAGGCCAGCAGGATGGGCTCGGGATGCGGCTTGCGGTTGGTCACATGGTCGGGGCAGACCACTGCGCCGGGTTCCGGCAGGTGGGAGAAGGCTTCCATCAGCGGCACCGTGTAGGTGGCCGGCTTATTGGTCACGACGCCCCAGGCGATATCGTTGGCTGCCAGCTGTCCCAGCAGTTCTTCAATACCCGGGAAAAGCACGGTCTCCACCGCCAGGTGGGTCAGGTAGAGGTCGAGGAAACGCTGGCGCAGGACCTCAAACGCCGGGTCACTGGCATCCCGGCCAAAGCCCAGGGACACCATGGCGCCGGCACCGTTGGAAACCACGGCGCGGATCTGGTCCGCCGGCAGTGGCGGCATCTTTTCCTGCTGGCGCAGCTGGTTCAACACCACGATAAAGTCGGGTGCGGTGTCAAAAAGGGTGCCGTCGAGGTCAAACAATACTGCTTTCATGGTACTTCCGGGGGAGTTACTGCATTTTCGTGGCGTGAACCAGGTAGTTCACGTCCACATCCCGAGGATTCAGCCTGTAGTTGCGGGTGACGGGATTGTAGGTCATGCCGGTGATGTCGCGCAGCTCCAGGTCCGCGTCACGCAGCCAGGCGCCCAGCTCCGAGGGGCGGATGAACTTGCCGTACTCGTGGGTGCCCTTGGGCAGCAGCCGCAATACGTATTCCGCGCCCACCACGGCAAAGAGCCAGCCCTTGGGGGTGCGGTTGATGGTGGAGAAGAACAGCTGGCCGCCGGGTTTTACCAGCCTGGCGCAGGCCCGTACCACCGAGGCGGGATCGGGGACATGCTCCAGCATCTCCAGGCAGGTCACGATATCGAAACTTTCCGGCTGCTTTTCCGCCAGCTCTTCCACCGGGATGCGCTGGTAATCCACCTCTGTGCCGCTTTCCAGGGCGTGGAGCCGGGCCACCTTCAGGGGTGCCTCGCCCATATCGATGCCCGTGACTGCCGCACCGCGTTGGGCCATGGCCTCGGTGAGGATGCCACCGCCGCAGCCCACGTCCAGCAGTGACCGGCCGGCCACCGGGGCCCGGCTGTCAATGTAATTGGCGCGCAGGGGGTTGATCTCGTGCAGGGGCTTGAACTCGCCCTCGCGGTCCCACCAGCGGCTGGCCAGTTGCTCGAATTTGGCGATTTCCGCCGGATCAACGTTGGTCATTCACTCTTCCAGTCATGGCCCGGTGCCCTGGGCCCGGGTTTCAGACAACTTGCAACGCGATTTGCTCCCGGCCGGCGCCGGTGCTTCAGCGTATCTCGCCCGCGATTCTATCACGCCAGTAGCGTGTCCGGAGAATCACATCGGTCTCGTTGAGACTCAGCAGTTCCCGCCGGCGCATCAGCGGCCGGCCGCTGACCCACACGTCACTGACATTGTGGCCGTTGCCGGTGTACACCAGCTGGGATACCGGGTCGTGCAGGGGTTGCTGCTCCAGGCCGCCGAGGTCGACCGCGGCCAGGTCGGCGGACTTGCCCGGCTCCAGGCTGCCGATGACGTGGTCGATGCCCAGCGCGCGGGCGCCGTTGATGGTGGCCATTGCCAGCGCCTGCTGGGCGGGCAGCGCCTCCGCGCGGCCGCTGACCGCCTTGGCCAGCAGCGCCGCGGTGTTGGCCTCGGCCAGCAGGTCGAGGCTGTTGTTACTGGCCGCGCCGTCCGTACCCAGGGCCACATTGATGCCGCTGTCGAGCAGCTGCGCGGCCGGGCAGAAGCCCGAGGCCAGCTTCAGGTTGGACCTGGGGCAGTGCGCCACATGGGCGCCACTCTCCTGTAGCAGCTCGATGTCCCGGTCGCTGGTGGCGGTCATGTGCACGCAGAGTGTCTGGGGAGTCAGCAGCCCCAGGCGGGCCAGGCGCTCGGTGGGGCGCTCACCGGACTCCGCCAGCGCGCGTTCCACCTCGCCGGTGGTCTCGTGCAGGTGCATCTGTACCGGTACCTGCGCCTCGGCGGCGTAGACGGCGATCTTTTCCAGGGTCGCATCGCCCACGGTATACGGGGCGTGGGGGGCGAATACCACATCGATGCGCTCGTGGGAGCGATAATCGTCCCGCAGTGCCAGGCCTTTCTGCACGGCATCCTCGCCATCGCGGCTCCAGGGGGTGGGAAAGTCGATCACGGGGAAGGCAATCTGGGCCCGGATGCCGGCTTCCCGCGCCACCTCGGCGGTGGACTCGGGGAAGAAATACTGGTCGGAGAAGGTGGTGGTGCCCGAGCGCAGCATCTCGGCGATGGCCAGGCGGCTGCCATCGGCGACAAAGCCGGGCTCCACCCACTTCTGCTCGGTGGGCCAGATATGCTGCTGCAGCCATTCCATCAGCGGGCGGTCGTCGGCGAAGCCCCGCAGCAGGCTCATGGCGGCGTGAGTGTGGGTGTTGACCAGCCCCGGGATCAGCGCGTGCTGCCCCAGGTGGACTTCCTCGGCGGCGCTGTAGCGACTGCTCGCCTCGGCGGCGGGCAGCAGGGCGGCGATCCGGCCGCCATCCACAGCCAGTGCGCAGTCCTCGTAGACCCGCCCAGCGGGTATCACCGGGATGATCCAGCGGGCGTATATCAGGGTGTCAATCTGCTGGTGCTGGTGCTGGGGCCTGGAGGGTTGCATTGCGGTGCCTTTTTGCGGGATTGGGGGCGGTTGGTCAGGCCGTAGACTCTAGCCGCGGCCGGGGGCGCGGACAAGCCCGTGACCGGTGGTTACAGGGAACGTCCTACAGGGCGCCAATTGTGATAACATTGCGCGCTTGATCGATTCCCGGGCTCCCGGTGATGGGGCGGCTTGTGCGCCCGCTGGCGGATGCCTGTTGGCAGTCAGGCCCCGGGAGCTGTGGCGGCGGTGATAACTATTTAAGGAATGCCGGAAAAATATGGGCGAGCTAGCCAAAGAAATCTCTCCGATCAATATCGAAGAAGAACTCAAGCAGTCCTATCTCGACTATGCGATGAGCGTTATCGTGGGCCGCGCGCTACCGGACGTGCGCGATGGCCTGAAGCCGGTCCACCGGCGCGTACTCTTCGCCATGAACGAGCTCAAGAACGACTGGAACAAGCCGTACAAGAAGTCGGCGCGTGTAGTCGGTGATGTCATCGGTAAATACCACCCGCACGGTGACTCCGCGGTGTACGACACCATCGTGCGCATGGCGCAGCCCTTTTCCATGCGCTACACGCTGGTGGACGGCCAGGGCAACTTCGGCTCCATCGATGGCGACAGCCCGGCCGCCATGCGTTACACCGAGATCCGCATGGACAAGCTCGCCCACGAGCTGCTGTCCGACCTGGACAAGGAAACCGTCAATTTCATCGACAACTACGACGGTTCCGAGCAGATGCCGGAAGTGTTGCCGTCGCGGGTGCCCAACCTGCTGGTGAACGGTTCCTCCGGTATCGCCGTGGGTATGGCAACCAATATCCCGCCCCACAACATGGGCGAAGTCGTCAAGGCCTGCCTGGCCCTGATCGATAACCCGGATGTCACCATCGACGAGCTGATGGAGCACATCCCCGGTCCTGACCTGCCCACCGGCGCCATCATCAATGGCCGCGCCGGTATCCTGCAGGCCTACCGCACCGGTCGCGGGCGTATCTATGTGCGCGCCAAGGCCGAGGTGGTCCGCGACGACAAGGCCAACAAAGAAACCATCATAATTCACGAGATCCCCTACCAGCTGAACAAGGCGCGCCTGATCGAGCGCATTGCCGAGCTGGTGAAAGACAAGAAGATCGAGGGTATTTCCGAGCTGCGCGACGAGTCCGACAAGGACGGCCTGCGGGTGGTGATCGAGCTCAAGCGCGGCGAGCTGGGCGACGTGGTCCTGAACAACCTCTATTCCCAGACCCAGCTGGAAAGCGTGTTCGGCATCAACATGGTTGCGCTGGTGGACGGCCAGCCGAAGGTGCTGGACCTGAAGCAGCTGCTCGAGCACTTTGTCCGCCACCGCCAGGAAGTGGTTACCCGCCGCACCGTGTACCTGCTGCGCAAGGCGCGCGAGCGCGGGCATATCCTCGAGGGCCTGGCGATCGCCATCGCCAACATCGACCCGGTGATCGAACTGATCAAGTCCTCGGCTACCCCGGCGGACGCCCGTGAGGCGCTGCTGGCCAAGGGCTGGGCTGTGGGCGAGGTACAGCAGTTCCTGGAGCGCGCCGGCGCCGATGCCTGCCGCCCGGATGACCTGCCGACAGAGTTTGGCATGCGCGACGACGGCTCCTATTACCTGTCGCCGGCCCAGGCCCAGGCGATCCTGGAGCTGCGCCTGCACCGCCTGACCGGCATGGAGCACGACAAGCTGCTGGCCGAGTACAAGGAGCGACTGGAGCAGATCGCCGGGTACCTGCATATCCTGGGTAGTTTCGAGCGCCTGATGGAGGTGATCCGCGAGGAGCTGGAAGAGCTGGTGCGCGACTTCGGCGATGAGCGTCGCACCGAGATCGTGGCCTCCCGCCAGGACCTGACCGTCGAGGACCTGATCACCCCGGAAGACAAGGTGGTCACCATTTCCCATGGCGGCTACGCCAAGAGCCAGCCGCTGGCCGACTACCAGGCCCAGCGCCGCGGCGGTATGGGCAAGTCCGCCACCCAGGTGAAAGACGAGGACTTCGTCGAGCACCTGCTGATCGCGAACTCCCACGACACCATCCTGTGCTTCTCCAACAAGGGCAAGGTGTACTGGCTCAAGGTCTACGAAGTGCCCACCGCCGGCCGCGCCTCCCGCGGGCGGCCGATGGTCAACATGCTGCCGCTGGAGGACGACGAGCGTATCAGCAGCATGATGCCGGTGTCCGAATACGACGAGAACCACTACATTTTCTTTGCCACCGCCAACGGTACGGTGAAGAAGACCCCGCTGCCGGCCTTCTCGCGCCCCCGCACCGTCGGCCTGCGCGCGATCGAGCTGGAAGAGGGCGACCGCCTGGTGGCCACCGCCATCACCGATGGCCAGCGCGACGTGATGCTGTTGACCAGTGGCGGCAAGGCGGCGCGTTTCTCCGAGAGCAATGTGCGCTCCATGGGCCGTGTTTCACGCGGTGTGCGCGGTATCCGTATGCCCGAGGGCAAGTACGTGATCGCCATGGTGATCCCGGAAGAGGACGGCGCAGTAATGACCGTGACCGAAAACGGCTACGGTAAGCGTACACGGCTGGAGGACTTCCCCACCAAGGGCCGCGGTAACCAGGGTGTCATTGCCATCGCCGAGAGTGAGCGCAACGGCGAACTGGTGGGCGCCTGCCAGGTGCACCCGGGTGAGGAGATCATGCTGATTACCGACCAGGGAACCCTGGTGCGCACCCGTGTCGACGAGGTTTCCCTGCTCAGCCGCAACACCCAGGGCGTGCGGGTGATCCGGTTGAAGGAAGGGGAGCGGGTCCGGGGCCTGGCGCGAATCCAGGAGAGTGAGGACGAGGATGAGCAAGAGCAAGAGGGCGGTACAGAGTGACCGCTCCAGGCTTCCCCGAAAAAGGCTGCGATTTATCGCGGCCTTTTTCGACTCAGGGGCACTAAAAATCTCGTTCTGCAGTGATAGACCTTTCACGTAACTACCGTTTTTGCGTCCATCTATCTAGTTTTTTCTGTAACCATTTTTTTCAGGTGTTGGAATTCAATCGATGAGGAAATTCAATTTCTGTGCCGGTCCCGCTGCATTGCCGGAGCCGGTTTTGCGACAGGCGCAAGAAGAGTTGCTCGACTGGGGTGGTCGTGGCTGCTCGGTGATGGAGGTGAGCCATCGCTCGCCGGAATTCACCGAGGTTGCAGAAACCGCCGAGCAGGACCTGCGCGACCTGCTCGCCATTCCGGAAAATTACCGGGTCCTGTTCCTGCACGGTGGCGCCACGGCGCAGTTCAGTGCCGTGCCCTGGAACCTGTTCGGCGGCCCGGGCCGTGTTGCCGACTATATTTACACGGGTCAGTGGGCCAAGAAGGCAATCGCCGAGGCCCGCCGCTACGGCCCGGTCAACGTGGTGGCATCCAGCGAGGATCGCAACTTCAGCTACGCCCCCGGCCCGGACAGCTGGCAGGAGAGTGATGACGCCGCCTATTTTCATTACACGCCCAATGAAACCATCGGCGGGGTGGAGTTTGATTATGTGCCGGAGGTATCCAGCCCGCTGGTTGCGGATATGTCCTCCAATATCCTCTCGCGACCGATCCCGGTGGAAAAATTCGGCATGATCTACGCCGGTGCGCAGAAGAATATCGGCCCATCCGGCATTGCGGTGGGCATTGTCCGTGACGACCTGCTGGACCGGGCAATGGACGGTATTCCCCGCAGCCTCAACTGGAAGGTGGCGGCGGATGCCGGCTCCATGGATAACACACCGCCCACTTTTGCCTGGTACCTGTCGGGGCTCGTGTTCAAGTGGCTGAAGGGGCGTGGCGGTGTCGCCGCAATGGAGGCGGAAAGCCGCCACAAGTCCTCCATGCTGTACGACTTTATCGATTCCAGTGATTTTTACTCGAGTCCGGTAGAGCCTGGAAGCCGCTCGCGCATGAATGTGCCGTTTGTGCTTGCGGATGACAGCCTGGACCGGGCTTTCCTCGAGCAGTCGGAGGCGGCCGGCCTGCTGAACCTGAAGGGCCACCGCTCGGTGGGCGGCATGCGCGCGTCGCTGTACAACGCCGTGCCGGTCGAGGCCGTAGAGGCGCTGGTAGCGTTTATGGCGGACTTCGAAAAACGGTTGGGATGAGTGATTAACAGGGAAAATTGTGAGCAAGGGGATGTCTGAAAAAACTTTGAATGCGGATCCGCGGCTGGTTGCGCTGCGTGATCGAATCGACGAAATCGACGGCAAGATCGCGGCACTGATCAGTGCCCGTGCCGAGTGCGCACTGGAAGTGGCCGAGGTGAAGAAGGCCACCGGGGCCAGCGCCCTGTATTACCGTCCCGAGCGCGAGGCCCAGGTCCTGCGGCGGGCCATGGAGCGCAACAAGGGGCCCCTGACCGACGAGGAAATGGCGCGCCTGTTCCGGGAGATCATGTCCGCCTGCCTGGCACTGGAAGAGCCGGTCAAGGTGGCCTACCTGGGCCCTGAGGGTACCTTTACCCAGCAGGCGGCGATCAAGCACTTCGGCCACTCCGCCGAGAGCCGGCCGCTGGCGGCCATCGATGAAGTGTTCCGCGAGGTGGAGGCCGGTGCAGTGGCGTACGGCGTGGTGCCGGTGGAGAATTCCACCGAGGGGGTGATCAACCACACCCTCGACAACTTCATGCACTCCAACCTGCACATCTGCGGCGAGGTGGAGCTGCGCATCCACCACCACCTGATGATCTCCGATATCACGCGGCCCGACGCCATCACGCGCATCTACTCCCATGCCCAGAGCCTGGCCCAGTGCCGCAAGTGGCTGGATGCCCATTATCCGCACGTGGAGCGGGTGGCGGTGGCCAGTAATGCGGAGGCCGCCAAGCGGGTCAAGGGTGAGTGGAATGCTGCAGCGATCGCCGGTGACATGGCGGCGGAGCTCTACGGCCTGAAGGTGCTGGCGGAAAAGATCGAGGACCGCCCCGACAACTCAACCCGCTTCCTGATCATCGGTTCCGAGCAGGTGCCTGCCAGCGGCGATGACAAGACCTCGCTGATGGTCTCCATGCGCAATGAACCCGGTGCACTGCACGACCTGCTGGCGCCATTCCAGCGCCATGAAATCGACCTGACGCGGGTCGAGACGCGCCCGTCGCAATCGGGCAACTGGACCTACGTGTTCTTTATCGACTTTATCGGCCACCGGGATGCCCCGGATGTGGCCGAGGCCCTGAGTGACGTTGGTGCCCGCGCCGCAGACCTGAAAGTCCTGGGATCCTACCCGCGCGGGGTATTGTGATGCCGGAGCCGATTGTCGGCCGCCTGGTGGTGGTGGGTATCGGGCTGATCGGCGGCAGTCTCGCACTGTCGCTGAAAACCGCGGCGGCGTGCCGCGAAGTCATCGGCGTGGCGCGGCGCAGGGAAACCTGCGAGCAGGCGATTGAGCTGGGGATCGTCGACCGGGCGGAGGTATCGCTCGAGAGCGTGTTGCCGGAGCTGGGTGAGGGCGACGTGATTTTTGTCGCTGTGCCCACTCTGGCAGTGCAGGGCGTATTCGAGGTGTTGCGCGACAGGCTGCCGGCCGGGGTCACTGTAACGGATGGTGCCAGCGTCAAGGGCAGCGTGGTGGAAGCCGCGAGCCGGGTGTGGGGGCGCCTGCCGGAGTTCCTGGTGCCGGGGCACCCCATTGCCGGGTCCGAGCAGAGCGGTGTTACCGCCGCCCGCGATGATCTCTATATCGCCCACCGGGTAATCCTCACCCCGCTTGCGGAGACCGCGGCAAGCCACTTTCAGCGCGTGGAGCGCATGTGGCAGGCCGCGGGCGCGGAAGTGCTGACCATGCCGGTGCGCGAGCACGACGAAGTGCTGGCGGCCACCAGCCACCTGCCGCACGTGATCGCCTATGGGCTGGTGGACACCCTGGCCCACGATGCCGAGAACGAGAACATCTTCCGTTATGCCGCTGGCGGCTTTCGCGACTTTACCCGGATCGCCTCCAGTGACCCCACTATGTGGCGGGACATCATGCTGGCGAATCGCGATGCCATCCTGGCGGCGATCGACCTCTACAGTGCCAATCTCTCCGAGCTGCGCGGTGCCATCGCCACCGGCGACAGCGACCGGTTGATGGGCATCTTCACCCGGGCCAAGGCGGCCCGGGATCACTTTACAAAAATGTTGGCCAAGAAAGCGTACACAGAAAATATGCAAGAACAGGAAGTGACCTTTATCGCGCGCCCCGGCGGCGCGGTTTCCGGCAGCCTGCGGGTGCCCGGTGACAAATCCATGTCCCATCGCTCGATTATGCTCGGTTCCCTTGCGGAGGGAGTGACCGAGGTGGAGGGGTTCCTCGAGGGGGAGGACGCGCTCGCCACCCTGCAGGCCTTCCGCGATATGGGGGTGGTCATCGAGGGGCCAGACAATGGCCGGGTGGTCATTCACGGGGTAGGCCTGCACGGCCTGCAGGCACCGCCGGGGCCCCTGTACCTGGGTAACTCCGGCACCTCGATGCGCCTGCTGGCGGGCCTGCTGGCGGGGCAGTCTTTCGATGTCACGCTGACCGGCGATGAGTCCCTGTCGAAGCGCCCGATGAACCGGGTCGCCGACCCGCTGCGGGAAATGGGGGCCGAGATCGGGACCGGGCCGGAGGGGCGCCCGCCCCTGAAAATTACCGGCGGCCGCGAGCTGCACGGTATCGATTACAGGCTGCCCATGGCCAGTGCCCAGGTAAAGTCCTGTGTGCTGCTGGCGGGCCTGTATGCCGAGGGCGAGACCAGCACCACCGAACCGGCGCCGACCCGCGACCATACCGAGCGGATGCTCACGGGCTTTGGTTACGAGGTGCAGCGCGACGGGCCCCGGGCCAGCCTGCGCGGTGGCGGGCGCCTGCGGGGCGGCCGTATCGATGTGCCGGCGGATATCAGCTCCGCCACCTTCTTCATGGTGGCGGCGGCCATCGCGCCGGAGTCCGAGGTCTTGCTGGAGCACGTGGGTATCAATCCCACCCGCGACGGCGTGATCAATATCCTGCGGGCGATGGGGGCGGATATCGAGCTGCTCAACCGCCGCGAGGTGGGTGGAGAGCCGGTGGCGGACATCCGGGTGCGCCATGCGCCGCTGGCCGGGATCCGTATCCCCGAGGCCCAGGTGCCACTGGCGATCGACGAGTTCCCGGCCCTGTTTGTCGCCGCGGCCTGCGCTGCGGGCAAGACGGTCCTCACCGGCGCGGAGGAGCTGCGGGTCAAGGAGAGTGACCGTATCCAGGCAATGGCGGACGGCCTCGAGATCCTGGGTGTGCGGGCAGAGCCGACGCCGGACGGAATCGTGATAGAGGGCGCCGGCGAAGGTGCGGTTTTTGATGGCGGCACAGTCGACAGCCTGGGTGATCACCGAATTGCCATGGCATTTGCGGTGGCATCTTTGCGCGCACGCGATACCATTCGCATCCAGAATTGTGCCAACGTGGCGACATCCTTCCCGGATTTCGTCCGCCTGGCACAGCGTGCCGGGATGAACCTGGCGCAGGAGTAGCGGCGGTTCCACCACTGTGGCCCCGGCCCGTGGCAGGACTGCCGCCCCGCGAAGTAGTACCAGACAGAAGCACCCGACAATATGACAGACACTGAACAGTGGCCGCCGGTGGTGGCCATCGACGGGCCCAGCGGCTCCGGCAAGGGGACAATCGCCCGCCTGCTGGCGGAACAGCTGGGCTACAGCCTGCTGGATTCCGGCGCCCTGTACCGCCTTACCGCCCTGGCGGCACTGGAGCGCGAGGCCGACCTGAGCGATGAGGCTACGCTGACGGAGATCGCCGCCAACCTGGATATCCGCTTTGAACTGCACAATGGCGACACCGCCGCCATACTGGAGGGGCGGGATGTCAGCCGGGATATCCGCATGGAGCGTGTCAGCATGGCGGCATCGAAGGTAGCGGCCATGCCCGGTGTGCGGGCGGCTTTGCTGCAGCGCCAGCGGGACTTCCGTCAGTCCCCGGGGCTGGTGGCGGATGGGCGCGATATGGGCACCACGGTTTTTCCCGACGCGCCGGTCAAGGTCTTCCTGACCGCCAGCGCGGAAGAGCGCGCCCGGCGGCGCTTCGAGCAGTTGCGGGAGAAAGGGGTTTCTGTTAGCCTCCGCGACCTGCTGGAGGACATCCGCGCCCGTGACGCGCGCGATATGAACCGCGAGGCCTCCCCGCTGGCTCCCGCCGAAGACGCGGTTGAGCTGGACAGTACCGGGGTGGATATCGACGGTGTGCTACAGCAGGTAATGGGATTGGTTCGCGAGCGCATCGGTACCGGGTAGGGTACTGCGCCGGGGCCACAGCCCAGAAAGAATTTCCAACGACAACGGCCGGGGTCAGCCAGAATCGCCCGGCCGTTGTTGTAATCTGACCCCGCGTGCTGGCAGCGCGGGTGGGGCCTTTGCTGGCGGTTGACTAGAATTCAATGTTGCCATCGGCTGGGTCCAGTTATATAGGTAATGTAATGAGCGAAAGCTTTGCTGATCTATTTGAAGAGAGCCTGAAAAGCGTAGAAATGGCCCCCGGTTCCATCGTGACCGGTGTGGTAATCGACGTGGACAAAGACTGGGTGACTGTACACGCCGGCCTGAAGTCTGAAGGTGTTATCCCCGCTTCCCAGTTCGCCGACGAGAACGGGGAAGTAAGCCTGCAGCCGGGCGACGAAGTACAGGTAGCCCTGGAAGCAGTTGAAGACGGTTTCGGTGAAACCCGTCTGTCCCGCGAGAAGGCCAAGCGCGCTGAAGCCTGGAAGATCCTCGACGCTGCCCACGCGGCCGACGAAGTGGTCAAGGGTGTTATCAGCGGCAAGGTCAAGGGTGGCTTTACCGTCGACGTATCCAACATCCGCGCGTTCCTGCCGGGTTCCCTGGTAGATGTGCGCCCGGTGCGCGACACTGCCCACCTGGAAGGCAAAGAGCTCGAGTTCAAGGTCATCAAGCTGGACGCCAAGCGCAACAACGTTGTGGTTTCCCGTCGTGCGGTCATGGAAGCGGCCAACAGCGAAGAGCGCGAAGCGCTGCTGGAAAGCCTGCAGGAAGGCATGACCATCAAGGGTATCGTGAAGAACCTGACCGACTACGGTGCCTTCGTGGACCTGGGCGGTATCGACGGCCTGCTGCACATCACCGACATGGCCTGGAAGCGCATCAAGCACCCGAGCGAGATCGTGAACGTTGGCGACGAGATCGAAGTCAAGGTTCTGAAGTTCGACCGCGAGCGCAGCCGTGTATCCCTGGGCCTGAAGCAGCTGGGCGAGGATCCGTGGGTCTCCATCAAGCAGCGTTACCCGGAAAACAGCCGCGTAAAAGCGACTGTGACCAACCTCACCGACTACGGCTGTTTCGCCGAGCTGGAAGAGGGCGTCGAGGGTCTGGTACACGTTTCCGAAATGGACTGGACCAACAAGAACATCCACCCGTCC
Organism: Microbulbifer zhoushanensis; assembly: GCF_021729055.1. Taxonomy (NCBI): domain Bacteria; kingdom Pseudomonadati; phylum Pseudomonadota; class Gammaproteobacteria; order Cellvibrionales; family Microbulbiferaceae; genus Microbulbifer; species Microbulbifer zhoushanensis. The sequence continues at coordinate 143,480 of NZ_JAJSAO010000005.1, read as the reverse complement.
AAGGTCGTCTCTGTTGGCGACGAGATCGAGGTGATGATCCTGGATATCGACGAAGAGCGTCGTCGTATTTCCCTGGGTATCAAGCAGTGCCAGGAAAACCCGTGGGATGCCTTCGCGCGTAAATACGCCAAGGGCGACAAGATTTCCGGCAAGATCAAGTCCATCACCGATTTCGGTATCTTCATCGGCCTGGACGGCAGCATCGACGGCCTGGTACACCTGTCCGATATCTCCTGGAACGAGTCCGGCGAAGACGCCGTGCGCAAGTTCAAGAAGGGCGACGAGATCGAGACCGTTATCCTGGGTATCGACTCCGATCGCGAGCGTATCTCCCTGGGTATCAAGCAGCTGGAGTCCGATCCGTTCACCGATTACGTGACTGCCAATGATCGCGGCACCATCGTGAAGGGCACCATCAAGGAAGTTGACGCCAAGCAGGCTGTCATCACCCTGGCGGACGAAGTCGAAGGCGTACTGCGCGCTTCCGAAATCAGCCGCGACAAGGTGGAAGATGCCCGCAACGTCCTGAAAGAAGGCGAAGAAGTAGAGACCAAGATCACCAGCGTGGATCGCAAGAACCGCGTGATCAGCCTCTCCATCAAAGCCAAGGACCAGGAAGACGAGAAGCAGGCCATCAAGGATCACAGCAAGAAGCAGGCTGAGCAGGTTCAGCCGGCGACTATCGGTGACCTGATCAAGGCCCAGATGAACAACAAAGACTGATAGTCTCTGGTTGTTGATCCCCCCGGGCTGATTGCCTGGGGTTATAAGAAAGCCGGACTGGGGTTGCCCAGTCCGGCTTTCTGTTACATGATTGCCCTCTAATCTAGAATAATCAATGACTTACACAAGGTTTAGGGGCGCATGACCAAGTCCGAGCTGATCGAAAGGATTGCGTTGAGGTTGGACCAGCTGCCAGTCAAAGATGTCGAGCTGGCGGTCAAAGTAATGTTGGATTCCATGTCGGATGTCCTCGCCAAGGGAGAGAGGATCGAGATCCGCGGGTTTGGCAGTTTTTCCCTGCACTACCGTGCACCGCGCACCGGCCGCAATCCCAAGACGGGAGACGCCGTGGCACTGGCAGGTAAATATGTGCCCCATTTCAAACCCGGTAAGGAATTGCGCGACAGGGTCAACCAGCGCATGCACGAAGAGACCATCTCCGAAGTATGATTGGCGGTATTTGCCGTCGTTGATTTGTTAGCCCTTGCCCGAGGCGGAGGTTCCCTTGTCATTCTTGCGCTGGCTATTGCGTATCCTGTACGGGGCCCTGGCCCTTATCTGTATCGCAATCGGTGTCTATTTCGCAGTCGATAACCCCCAGAGCATCGCGCCCCGGTTTGCCGGCCTGGTGATGCCGGAGGGCAGTGTGGGGTTCTGGTTGATCGGCGCTCTCCTGTTCGGGGTCCTGCTGGGCTTTATCGTCAGCCTGTTGCCACTCTATGCCGAGCGTCGCCGCGTGCGTGGATTACAGAAACAGCTGGACCGCACGGAAGAGGAACTCTACACGGTGCGCCGCAAGGTGTCCGGAGACTGATTTGGCCGATCTCACCTTTTTCTTTTTCCTGCTCGCTGCCATCGCGATTGGCTGGCTGCTGGGGCGCAGGAGCCTGAGAAAAAAGGCGGACTGCAGCGACCAGCAGCAGGCGCTTGCGCGCACCTATGTGCAGGGCCTGAACTACCTGCTGAGCGAGCAGCACGGCGACGCCATCGACAAGTTTATCGATTCGCTCGAGGTGAGCAGCACCACCTTCGATACCCATCTCGCCCTGGGCAACCTGCTGCGCAAGCGCGGCGAGCACGACCAGGCCATCCGCGTGCACCAGAACCTGCTGGCGCGTCCCAGCCTGGCCCGTAGCAGCCAGCACCGGGCACAGCTGGAGCTGGCCCGGGACTATATTGCCGCCGGCTGGCTCGACCGGGCCGAGCGCCTGCTGCAGGAGCTGGTGGAGTCCTCGCCGGATCTGCGCAATACCAGCCTTGAGCACCTGGTGGAGGTCTACCGGGACGAGCGTGAATGGGCCAAGGCGATCCACGCGGTGAACCTGCTGCACGGTCGCCGTTTCAAGCGGATGCCGGAAGACTGGGCCTCCATCCAGGCCCACTTCTGTTGCGAGCTGGCCGAGGATGCCATCAACGGCAAGGATTACCTGAGTGCCCGCAAGCATATCGATGCGGCACTGGGTTACGATCGCAGCTCGGCCCGCGGCAACCTGCTGTGGGCGCGACTTGAGTACCTGCTGGGGCGCCCGGAAGAGGCCATCAAGGCCCTGCAGAGGATCCCGCGGCAGAATCCCGACTATGTGCCCGAGATCCTCGACCTGCTGACCACCTGCTACGAGTCCCTGGGCGACGAGGCCGGGCTCGACCGCTACCTGGAGCAGCTACTGCGGGAGCACCCCACCAACAGCGTACTGATCAAGCTGACAGAGCGCATCGAGCGCCAGAAGAGTGAGGCAGAAGCGGCGGAATTTATGGGGCGCCAGCTGGCCGAGCGTCCCTCCCTGCGGGGGCTGGGGCACTTCCTGGACCTGCATATCGACAGCACCGAGGGGCGCGCGCGGGAGAACCTCTCCCTGCTCAAGACCCTGATTGACCAGCTGATTGCCTCCCGTCCCCACTATCGCTGCAATAACTGTGGTTTTTCCGGCAACCAGCTGCACTGGCTGTGCCCCAGCTGCAAGCACTGGGACACGGTGCGCTCGGTGAAAGGGGTAGAGGGGGAGTAGGGCAGCCGCCAGTGATCGTTTTATAATGCGCCGCAACGCAGCTTTCTTTTCAGAGGTAAGACATTGCAATCCCAGGTTTCTTCTCCCGTTATCGTCGCTCTCGACTACAACAACGCCGACCAGGCCCTGGCCATGGCGGACCAGCTGGATCCGGGCCTGTGCCGGGTCAAGGTGGGTAAAGAGCTGTTCACGGCAGCGGGACCGGAACTGGTGCGGGCGCTGGTGGGGCGCGGCTTTGAAGTCTTCCTCGATCTCAAATTCCACGATATCCCCAACACGGTAGCCGGTGCAGTGCGCGCGGCCGCCGACCTGGGTGTCTGGATGGTCAATGTCCATGCCAGCGGTGGCAGCCGTATGATGCGGGCCGCCATGGAGGCCATCGCCCCGCTGGGAGAGAAGCGGCCACTGCTGATCGGGGTGACAGTCCTTACCAGCACCGCCCCGGAAGAGCTGCCGGAGATCGGTGTCGAGCGACCGCTGCAGGAACAGGTTGAGGCACTGGCGAAGCTGGCGCAGGAGAGCGGCCTGGACGGCGTCGTGTGCTCGGCCCGTGAGGCCGGGGCCTTGAAGAAGCTCTGCGGAAAAGAGTTTGCGCTGGTGACCCCGGGCATTCGCCCCAGTGGTGCCGCTGCCGGCGACCAGCGTCGAATCGTCACCCCCCGCGACGCCCTCGATGGTGGCTCCGACTACCTGGTAATCGGCCGGCCGATTACCGCTGCCGAACAACCACTCGAAGCCCTTAAAGCAATACTCAAGGAAATTCAATAACCGTGTAAGCGCGTGTAATCAGGTTGCCCCCAAAGTTACCGGGAGAGCTGGTAGAGTCTGGCGTGTCCGGAGTCAAAGGCAGTCCCGGCGTCAAGGAGACCAATAAACGCTTGGAGGCACGATATGAAACTGATCCGTATCCCGTTGCTCGCACTTTTTGCAGTATTTGTCCTGGTCTACGGCTCGAGCTATGCCGTCGCAGACGAGGTGGCCGGCGATAAAGAGGCCGATGTGGCCGCGATGGCGGCGAGCACAATCAACATCAACCAGTCCACCGCGGAAGATATCGCCGCGGTGCTGGAGGGCGTTGGCCCGGTACGTGCAGAAATGATCATCAAATACCGGGAGGAAAACGGTCCTTTTACCTCGGTGGAGCAGCTGCTGGAGATAAAGGGGATCGGCACGGCGACTCTTGATAAGAATCGCGACAAAATTACGCTCTGAATTCGCTTTTGCGGTAGCTGTCGGTGTTTAAGTCAGAACTTTTCGACTAAGGTGGCCCGCAGTTCGAGTGAACAACAATTAAACGAAGTAACTAAATGAGTCGTTGGGTCATTATCGGGGGCACCGGTTATATCGGTGCGGCACTCTGCCACCAGCTGGCCGAATCAGGGCTGCCGGTGGTGTCCGTCTCCCGCGCGCCGCAAGGAAACCCCTGCTGTGCGGGCAATGCCCTCTACACCCATCAATCCATTTCCCTGAGCCCGGGCACTGACCCGGGTTTTGTGTTTCAGCCCGGCGACCGGGTCATTTACGCCGCGGGCCTGGCGGATCGCCGCCAGTGCGAGCGCCAGCCAGGCCTGGCGCGCTGGCTCAACAGCGATTGCCCGCTCATCCTGCTGCAGGCCGCCGATGCCCGGGGGGCAGAGTCGTTTACCTACCTCTCCAGCGTCAAGGCCATGCGGCCGCCCCGGGGCGTGCTGGCAGATGAGGGCGCGGGGGAGCCGGCAGGTGACGCCTACGGGCGCAGCAAGTGGGATGGCGAGCGGCAGTTGCTTAACTTTAAGGCGGGCTCCCCGCTGAACAATATTCGCTCAAGAGCTGTCTACGGAGTTAGTGACGGCCGAGGGACAGCATTTAGCTCCCGTCGCCTCACCAGGCTGGTTCCCGGTCCGTTCGGGGCGCCGCGCGCATTGCCGCAGATGCGTGCCCTGCTTGAGCTGGATGCCAGTGAGCTCTATAGTGCGGCGCGCCTGCGCCGGGCACTGGCCTGGAAGGCGGAGCGACGATATAGCCAGTATTCGCGAGGTAACCTGTGACAGAGTGGATGGCGGAGTGGTGGCTGCCGCTGGCCCTGGCTGCAGTGGCCAGTTACGCGGTGACGGCGTTGATGCTGTCAGGAACCACGCGGCTTGCCATGGATGTGCCCAATCACCGCTCGATGCACGAGGCCCCGGTGCTGCGGACCGGCGGCTGGGCATTGCTGGTGGGGTGCGCGCTGGCGATTGGTGTGGCTCCCGTGGCACTGTCACCACTGGTTGCTGCTGCCTTCGGGGGGCTGTTGCTGATTTCGGTGATCGACGACTTCCGCCATGTCTCCGCGGCAATTCGCCTGCCGGTACATGTCATGGCGGTGGCACTGATTTTGCTGGATCTACACGCTGCACTTGCCTGGTGGTGGTACCCGCTTTTGCTGCTGGCGGGCGTGTGGATGGTGAACCTCTACAACTTTATGGATGGGATCGATGGACTGGCCGGCAGTATGGCCGCCATCGGTTTTGGCTGCCTGGGCCTGCTGTGTGCCTGGCGCGCCGACTGGGGGTTGGCGGGCCTTTGTACAATTATCTTGGTTGTGGCACTGGTATTCCTGCGCTTTAACTGGCCACCGGCAACGATTTTCCTGGGGGATGCAGGTTCCACCTGTTTCGGCCTCGCTGTCGTGGCGGTGTCGCTGTTCGGTTGGCAGCGCGGTACTTTCGGCCTGCTGGCGCCGATCGTGGTTTTTGCCCCCTTCTGGGTGGATGCCACGCTTACGCTGGCCCGGCGGATGCTCAATGGCCAGCGCTGGTGGGAAGCGCATCGTGAGCACCTGTACCAACGTAGCGCACTGCGGATTGGGGTCCGCAAAACCCTCCACCGCCAGGTGGCCGCCATGCTGGCCGCGGCGCTATTCGCCCTGGGTCTGGCGATGCTGGGGCTGGCGTAGTCCATCAATGGTGAAAGCCTGCGAGGCTGTTCCCATGGTGGTGGGATTGATTAAGAAGAATGAAAAGGGCCCTGGTTATTACCGGGTATAGGGGGAAAGCTTGGAGCTGACAGACAAGTGAAGCGTTTATTGCGATCGGTACACAAAAACTACAAGCCGGCGTTGATGCTCCTGCACGATCTGGTGATGCTCAGTGTTGCTTTCATGGCGGCCATGTCGATCCGCCTGAGCGGGGTGGAATGGGCATTCGAGAGTGAGATGCTGATCTGCCTCGGGCTGACCCTGGCATCGAGCAGCTTTATTTTCCTGCGCCTCGGCCTCTACCGAACCGTTATCCGCTATATGGGCCAGCAGGCGCTGGTGGCCGTGCTGCAGGGGGTGACGGCCTCCGCGGTAGTACTGGCGGTTGCTTCCTACCTGACTTATGCCGGTGTGCCGCGCTCGGTACCGGTGATTTACTGGTGTTTCGCCCTGATTGCCGTGGGTGGGTCCCGCTGGCTGGTCCGTGTTTACTACCAGATGGCGATGGAGATCCATAAAACCCGCGTGGCCATTTATGGTGCGGGCACTGCCGGTCTGCAGCTGTACAAGGCACTGGTCCACGGCGAAATTTACAAGCCAGTGGCATTCTTTGACGATAATGCCTCCAAGCAGAAGACGCTGATCGACGGCGTACTGGTCTATAACCCGGCGAATATCCTCGATGTGGTAGCGGAGCGCGATATCTCCGAAGTGCTGCTGGCCATGCCCGGCGTGCCCAAGCGCCGCCGTCGCGAGATCACCCGGGCGCTGCGTGAGCGCGGGCTGGTGGTCAAGGTGATCCCGGGCCTCGAGGAGCTGGTTGATGGCGCCGGCCGCAGTTCCGACCTGTCGCAGATTTACGAGAACGTGCTGGGGCGCGCACCGGTGGAGCCGGAGAGTTCGCTGATCGCCTCCTCGATCAGTGGCAAGGTGGTGCTGGTAACCGGAGCCGGTGGCTCGATTGGCTCGGAATTGTGCCGGCAGATCGCCCACTGGCGGCCCGCGCACCTGGTCATGCTGGAGAACTCCGAGTATTCGCTCTACCAGATCGAGCGCGAGCTCTACCAGCAACAGCAGGACGAGGGCGACCCGATCATGGTTACGGCCCTGCTGGGTGATGTGCGCGACCGCGGCCGCATGGCCGAGATCATCGACAGCTTTTCCGTCCAGACCATCTACCACGCGGCGGCCTACAAGCATGTCCCGCTGGTTGAGCAGAACGTGGTTCTGGGCACGGACAACAACGTGCTGGGCACCCTGTCGGTGCTTGAGGCGGCGGAGGCATGCGGTGTGGAGCAGTTCGTACTGGTATCCACCGACAAGGCCGTGCGGCCCACGAATGTGATGGGGGCCACCAAGCGGCTGGCGGAACTGATCTGCCAGGATTTTGGCCGTCGCTTCAGCAGGACACGTATCTGTATGGTCCGGTTCGGTAACGTGCTGGGCTCTTCCGGCTCGGTTATCCCGCTGTTTACCGACCAGATCAATGCCGGCGGGCCGGTGACGGTCACCCATCCCAAGGTAACGCGCTATTTCATGACCATTCCCGAGGCCGCGCAGCTGGTCCTGCAGGCCGGGAGTATGGGGCGCAATGGCGATGTATTCGTGCTCGATATGGGTGAGCCGGTGCGCATCTACGACCTGGCCCGCCGCCTGATCCAGATCATGGGACATACCGTGCGGGATGAGGAAAACACGGAAGGTGATATCGAGATCCAGATCACCGGCCTGCGCCCGGGCGAGAAACTCTATGAGGAATTGCTGCTGGGTGACAGCGTGTCCGGCACCGACCACCCCATGATCATGCGGGCTGAAGAGGAGCGCCTCGACAGCGAGCAGTTGCAGGCACTGATCGCCGATATGCGCGATGCCTGCAACCGCTATGACTGCACCGAGGTTCATCAGCTGCTGCAGCGCGCGGTCCGGGATTACAACCCGAGGCACAGCATGGTGGATGTGGTGTGGTCCAGGCAGCAGGGCGAGGCGCCGGTAACGAAGGGTGCCGAGGTGAAGTTGCTGCCGGTCAGTGGTGAGGCGGTGAAATAGGGCGGGTTGCCCACAGTCAGCTTCCAGGATTTACGAAAGCCTCCCGGTGGGAACCGGGAGGCTTTTTTATGGGTCCCCTGGCCCCTGGCGGGAGCACACGAGGTGCGCCCCTACGGTGAATCTGGGGCTGCGCTGCAGGCGGGTAGGGTGCAGTGAACGCAGCGCATCGCGCGGATTCCGGGTGCGGTGCATTTCGCAGTGCTCAATGCACCCTACAAGTCGGGCCCTGCCGTAATCTTGTAAACCCTTTCTTCCCTGGTGCCGCTTGTAGGGGCGCACCTTGTGTGCGCCCGGGGGCGTATCGGGCTCCTCCGGCCACCAATCACAGATTGGCGGCGTTCGGCTGCGTGCGACGTGTCCGTCGCCAACGCTTGCCTCACCCAACTGGGCTCTTCTCGCCCAGCAGATAGTTGAAGGCCAAATAGTAAAAAGGCCCCTCAACTCTCGCTGAGGGGCCGCTGTCTATTTTTGGCTCCTCCGGCCGCCAATCATAGATTGGCGTCGTTCGGCTGCGTGCGACGTGTCCGTCGCAAACACTTGCCTCACCCAACTGGGCTCTTCTCGCCCAGCGCATACTTGAAGGCCAAATACGAGAAAGGCCCCTCAACTCTCGCTGAGGGGCCTTTCTCGTATTTGGCTCCGCCTGCTGGGCTCGAACCAGCGACCCATTGATTAACAGTCAATTGCTCTACCAACTGAGCTAAGGCGGAATATCTTGTCGGCCGTGCCGTTCAGATGGCGCGTATAGTATAGACGCCCCCCGGGTAGGTCAACCCCTTTTTTGCACTTTAACTTATTGATTTACCAGTATTTTAATTTTGACACCGGATTGTACAAAAACACGGCAGGATGGTGGTCAGGCGCTCAGTTCGACCATCATCGTAGATCCTGGCGCGGGGATTTGTGGCCGGCGAGTGGCTCGGCCTACAATCCGGGATTGCTTTAACAAGGTTCAGGCGAAGTAGTTTATGGAATCGCGTCCGTTTCAGGTTGTTTCTAAATACGAGCCCGCGGGGGACCAGCCGGTCGCTATCGACAGCCTGGTGGAGGGCATCGGCGACGGTCTCAGCCACCAGACCCTGCTGGGTGTGACCGGGTCCGGTAAGACATTCACCATGGCCAACATCGTCGAGCGCCTGCAGCGTCCCGCCATCGTGATGGCCCACAACAAGACCCTGGCGGCGCAGCTGTATGGCGAGTTCAAGGAGTTCTTCCCCAAGAACGCGGTGGAGTACTTCGTCTCCTACTACGACTACTACCAGCCGGAAGCCTATGTGCCGTCCTCCGACACCTTTATCGAGAAGGATGCCTCGGTCAACGAGCATATCGAGCAGATGCGGCTGTCCGCCACCAAGGCACTGATCGAGCGCCGGGATGTGATCGTGGTGGCAACGGTATCGGCCATCTACGGCCTGGGTGACCCGGACAAGTACCTGAAGATGGTGCTGCACCTGGACCGGGGCGACCTCGTGGACCAGCGCACCATCCTGCGCCGGCTGGCGGAGCTGCAGTACACCCGCAATGACACCGACTTCCGTCGCGCCACCTACCGGGTGCGGGGTGACGTGATCGATATCTACCCCGCGGACTCGGACCTGGAGGCGGTGCGCCTGTCCCTGTTCGACGAGGAGATCGAGGAGATCACGCTGTTCGATCCGCTGACCGGGGAAGTGTTCAAGAAGGTCCCGCGTATCACCATCTTCCCCAAGTCCCACTATGTGACGCCCAGGGAAACCATTGTCAGCGCCATCGACCAGATCAAGGAAGAGCTGCGGGTGCGCCTCAAGCAGCTGCGGGACAACGACAAGCTGCTCGAGGCCCAGCGCCTGGAGCAACGCACCAAGTACGACCTGGAGATGATGCAGGAACTGGGCTACTGCAACGGCGTCGAGAACTATTCCCGCTACCTGTCCGGGCGCGATTCCGGCCAGCCGCCGCCCACGCTGTTCGACTACCTGCCGCACGATGCCCTGCTGTTTATCGACGAAAGCCATGTCACCGTGCCGCAGATCGGCGGCATGTACCGGGGCGACCGCTCGCGCAAGGAAACACTGGTGGAGTACGGCTTCCGCCTGCCGTCGGCGCTCGATAACCGGCCGCTGAAATTTGAGGAGTGGGAGCACCTGGCGCCGCAGACCGTATTCGTCTCGGCCACGCCCGGGCCCTACGAGGCGGAGCATGCGCAGGCGGTGGTGGAGCAGGTGGTGCGCCCCACCGGCCTGGTGGACCCGGTGGTGGAGGTGCGGCCGGCATCGACCCAGGTGGACGACTGCCTTTCCGAGATCCGCCGTTGCGCCGAGGCGGAGCAGCGGGTGCTGATTACCGTGCTGACCAAGCGCATGGCCGAGGACCTGACCGAATACCTGAGCGAGAACGGCGTGCGGGTGCGCTACCTGCACTCGGATATCGACACCGTGGAGCGGGTGGAGATTATTCGCGACCTGCGTATTGGTGAGTTCGATGTGCTGGTGGGCATTAACCTGCTGCGGGAAGGCCTGGATATGCCCGAGGTGTCGCTGGTGGCGATTTTCGATGCGGACAAGGAGGGCTTCCTGCGTTCCGACCGCTCCCTGATCCAGACCATTGGTCGCGCCGCCCGGAACCTGCAGGGCAGGGCGATCCTCTATGCCGACAAGGTCACCGACTCGATGCAGCGCGCGCTGGACGAGACCGAGCGCCGCCGCGAGAAGCAGCTCGCCCACAACGCGGAGCACGGCATCACGCCGCAGGGTATCCGCAAGAGTGTCGCCGATATCATGGAAGGCGCCATCGCCCCCGGGGTGCCCAGGGGGCGGCGCAAGGTGGCCGAAGGCAAGGGCAAGTACAAGGCCGGGCCCGAGCCGCTGTCGGACAAGGAGAAGTGGGCCAGGATCGAGGAGCTGGAAGAGCAGATGTACCAGCACGCCAAGAACCTGGAGTTCGAGTCCGCCGCGCGGCTGCGCGACGAGATCACTGCCCTGAAAGAGGCCGGTTGATCCGGGCGGGAGCGCTAGCCGGCGCTCCCGCGTCCCGGGTTCCCGCCTTCCGGTTTATTTTCCCCGGCCGCACTACCTGCAGTGGCCTTTTGCCTCGCCCCGGCGCTTGCCGGGCTGCTGCCGCTGCGGGATTTCAACAACAGCAGGCTGCCGATAATGATCGCCATGCCCAGCAGGTGCATGAGTGAGAAAGGTTCCCCCAGCACCCAGGCGGCCGCGACCAGGGTGACCACCGGCCCGGAACTGCCGATGGCGCCGGTACTGGCCGAGCCGATGCGCTCGATGGCGGCGCTCATCATCAGCGACGGTATCACCGTGCACAGGAAAGCCACCGCCAGGGCGTAGCCGTATACCTGCCACGGTTGTGCCAGCCTGTCCCAGCTCCCCTGTACCAGGAAATGAATGGCGATGGCGCCACTGGCCGCCAGCATGGCCAGGGCGGTGAACTGCCGGCTGCCGAGCCTGCGGATCGGTGCCTCGCTGAAAGTCACATAGAGCGCAAAGCAGAAAGCCGCGCCCAGGGTCAGCAGCGCGCCCCAGCTGGTGGCGCCCAGGCCGGTCCAGCCCGGCACGGCCTCGCCGGTGGAAAACTGCTGATCCTGCCAGTAAATCAACAGGATGCCGGCGTAGGCGCCGAGAATGCACAGCAGCTGGCGCGGTTCGACCGGCTTGCCCAGCACCCACCAGCCCAGTACCAGCACCATGGTGGGGTACAGGTAGATGATCAGGCGCTCGAAGTTGGCGCTGATGTAGCGCAACCCCTGCAGGTCCAGGAAGCTCGCCATGTAATAGGCGCAGATGCCCAGGGCGATGGTCAGCGCCAGGGTGTGCCCGGGCACTGGCTGCCACTGCCCGCGGGTGCGCAGGCTGGCCAGGATCGCCAGGTAAAAGGGCAGGGCCAGCAGCATGCGCAGCAGGATAAAAGTTTCCACGTCCACGCCGTGGCGGTAGGCCAGCTTGATAAAGATGGCCTTGATCGAAAACAGTGCCGCGGCCAGGAGGGCGAGGGCATAGCCGTTGTCGAGCAGGTTGGGTCCTGTGGCTGGTCTGGCCGGCACGGCGGTTTCCTTGCGGGGTTGGATCGGGCCGGACATGCTACAGGTGATGTGCATGCAGCTACAGTAAGTGGCCATGCGGTGGGTATTTCCCGCAGCCCGGTAGCGGGAACCGTTTGCTGAATCGCGCGCCAGCTGGCGTAATAAATTTCTGGCATAAGTGTGTTGAAAAGCCCAAACCGTGGTGCTAAAGTTCGCGTCCTCTGCAGCGGGCACCCCCCGTTAGCAAGCCTCCAGACCCGTAGCTCAGTTGGTTAGAGCGCTGCCTTGACATGGCAGAGGTCAGCAGTTCAAATCTGCTCGGGTCTACCAGATTCTCTTCCCGGCGCCGAGGCGCCGGGTTTCCCTGGCCCACAGACAGGGCCAACTGCCCGCAAGGCAGACAGCCGACGGGCAGGTAATCACGCGGTCTTTCGTAGGGATCGCCACTGATAGAAGGACGTACAATGCCTGTTGTCACTCTTCCCGATGGTTCCCATCGCGTATTCTCTGACCCGGTTTCCGTACACGATGTTGCCGCCGATATCGGTCCCGGCCTGGCCAAGGCCGCGCTCGCCGGTGTTGTCGATGGCAAAGAGGTGGATACCAGTTATGTGATCCACCACGATACCCAGCTGGCCATTGTGACCGATCGCCAGCCGGAAGGGCTGGAGATCATCCGCCACTCCACCGCGCACCTGCTGGCCCAGGCGGTCAAGCAGCTGTACCCGGGCGCCCAGGTCACTATCGGCCCGGTGATCGAGGACGGCTTCTACTACGATTTCGCCTACGAGCGCCAGTTTACGCCGGAAGACCTGGAGAAGATCGAGAAGCGCATGGAGGAGCTGGCCAAGGAAGATATCCCGGTCAGCCGTCGCCTGATGCCCCGCGACGAGGCGGTGAAGCACTTCCGCGAAATCGGCGAGGAGTACAAGGCGCAGATTATTGCCGATATCCCCACCGACGAGGATATCTCCCTTTACCGCCAGGGCGACTTCGAAGACCTGTGCCGCGGGCCGCACGTGCCGTCCACCGGCAAGCTCAAGGCCTTCAAGCTGACCAAGGTGGCCGGTGCCTACTGGCGTGGTGACGCCAGCAACGAGATGCTGACCCGTGTCTACGGTACCGCCTGGGGCAACAAGAAAGACCTCAAGGCCTACCTGCACCGCATCGAGGAAGCCGAGAAGCGCGACCACCGCAAGCTGGCGAAGAAGTTCGATCTCTTCCATATTCAGGAAGAGGCACCGGGCATGGTGTTCTGGCACCCGAACGGCTGGACCATCTACAGCACCGTCGAGCAGTACATGCGCCAGCGCCAGCGCAAGGTGGGCTACAAAGAGATCAAGACCCCGCAGCTGGTGGACTTCAGCCTGTGGGAGAAGTCCGGCCACGCGGACAAGTTCGGTGACGACATGTTCTCGCTCACCAGCGAGGAGCGCCAGTTCGCGATCAAGCCGATGAACTGCCCCTGCCACGTGCAGGTGTTCAACCAGGGCCTGCGCAGCTACCGCGACCTGCCACTGCGCCTGGCGGAGTTCGGCTCCTGCCACCGCAGCGAGCCGTCCGGCTCCCTGCACGGCCTGATGCGGGTGCGCGGCTTCGTCCAGGACGATGGCCATATCTTCTGTACCGAGGACCAGATCCAGTCAGAAGTGTCCGATTTCATGGACCTGCTGCACTCCGTGTACCGGGATTTCGGCTTCGAGGAGGTGATTTACCGCCTCTCGACCCGCCCGGAGCAGCGCGTGGGTTCCGACGAGAGCTGGGACAAGGCCGAGAAGGCCCTGGCGCAGGCGCTGGACGAGGCCGGCCTGCCCTGGGAAGAGCTGCCGGGCGAGGGCGCCTTCTACGGGCCCAAGATCGAGTTCTCCCTGAAGGATTGCCTGGGCCGGGTGTGGCAGTGCGGCACCATCCAGGTGGACTTCTCCATGCCGGGCCGCTTGGACGCCCAGTATGTGGCGGAAGACGGTTCCCGCCAGACCCCGGTGATGCTGCACCGCGCCACCCTGGGGTCCTTCGAGCGCTTTATCGGTATCCTGATCGAGCACTACGAGGGGGCCTTCCCCACCTGGCTGGCACCCCAGCAGGTGGCGGTGATGAATATCACCGATCGCCAGGCCGATTACTGCCGTGACCTGGAGCAGCACCTGGGTGCCCTGAACTACCGTGCGGTCGCCGACTTGAGAAACGAGAAGATCGGTTTTAAAATCCGCGAGCACACATTACAGCGCGTTCCTTATCTGCTGGTGATCGGCGATAAGGAAGTAGAGAACCAGACGGTCGCCGTGCGGACGCGCAGCGGCGAGGACCTGGGAACCATGACTTTCGAGTCATTCCTGGAGATCCTCGAGCAGGACGTGAACCGCCGCGGCCGTACCTCTATTGAGGGCGAAGGTTCTGAGCACTGATTTCTTTGGTAACTGGAGACGATAGCTATTAAACGAGACAACAAGGGACGGTCCAAGAAGGCCCGCATTAATGATCAGATTGAGGCATCACAGGTACGCCTGATCGGCGCCGACGGCGAGCAGGTTGGCATTGTCACCCTCGAGGAAGCGCTGGAGAAAGCTCAGCAGGCCAATCTGGATCTCGTTGAAATTGCGCCGGACTCCGATCCGATAGTCTGTAAGATCATGGACTACGGTAAGCACATTTTTGAAGCCAAGAAGGCCAAAAATGCTGCCAAGAAGAAACAGAAGCAGCAGCAGATCAAAGAGATGAAGTTCCGCCCCGGTACCGATATCGGGGACTACCAGATCAAGCTGCGCAACCTGACCCGCTTCCTGGAAGCGGGTGACAAGGCGAAGATTTCCCTGCGCTTCCGCGGCCGCGAGATGGCCCACCAGGAGCTGGGGATGGAAATGATGCAGCGCATCGAGAAAGACCTCGAGGAGCTGGGCACGGTGGAGCAGCGGCCGAAGATGGAAGGCCGCCAGATGATCATGGTCATCGCACCGAGCAAAAAGAAGAAGTGAGTCGCGGCGGGTAACCGCCGGGCCTCCTCTCGGGAAGTGATTGGGCGACGGCTGCCTCCTCACTCCCGCAACGCCGCCGGCTCGCCGGCGGTTCTACGTTAAGCCTGTTCGCAGGTACAATTACTTTTGGAGTACAAAATGCCGAAAGCAAAGACCCATAGTGGCGCCGCCAAGCGCTTCAAGAAGACGGCTGCGGGCTACAAGCACAAGCACGCCAACAAGAGCCACATCCTCACCAAGATGACCACCAAGCGTAAGCGTCAGCTGCGCGGCACCACGACTATGAACAAGTCTGATGCCACCCTGGTCGATCGTATGCTGCGCGCCAAGTAATTGGCCCATCGCTAACAGGTTTAAGAGGATAGAGTTATGGCCCGTGTTAAACGTGGTGTAGAGGCGCGTCGTCGTCACAAGAAAATTCTGAAGCAGGCCAAGGGTTACTACGGTGCGCGTTCGCGCGTATTCCGCGTAGCCAAGCAGGCGGTGATCAAGGCCGGCCAGTACGCTTACCGTGACCGTCGTGTCAAGAAGCGTAACTTCCGCGCCCTGTGGATCACTCGTATCAACGCCCAGTCCCGTTCCGAGGGCCTGAGCTACAGCCGCCTGATTGCCGGCCTGAAAAAGGCTGACATCGCCCTGGACCGTCGTGTCCTGGCCGACCTGGCTGTATACGACAAAGCCGCTTTTGCTGCCGTAGTGGAAAAAGCCAAGGCAGCCCTGGCAGCTTAAGTAGCGTCTTTGAAAATAAGACGAGGGTACTGAAAGGATCGCATTGCGATCTTCCAGGTACCCGACAAAGTAGGGGAGGGCTGTTATGGCCCTCCCCTATTTTTTTGCCGGCTGATCTCCACTGGTGAGTACCAGGCCGGCGAGATTGTCCACATACATGGATATAATCACCCGCGCGTCGCCTATCCTTCACGGGGCGCAGGGCAGTTGCTTACGAAGAAAAATTGAAGTCAAACGGGAACGATTCAATGCAAGATTTGCAGTCCCTCACCGAACAGGCGCTGGACGCCGTGGCCAAGGCTGAAGACCTGGCCGGGCTGGACCAGGTGCGCGTCGATTACCTGGGCAAGAAGGGCCAGCTGACCGCGCTGCTGAAGGGCCTGGGCAAGCTTTCCGCCGAGGAACGCCCCGCCGCCGGTGCCAAGATCAACGAGGCCAAGCAGCAGGTGCAGGAGCAGATCAACGCCCGCCGCGCTGCGCTGGAAGAGGCCGCCATCAATGCCAAGCTGGCCGCCGAGACCATCGACGTGACCCTGCCGGGCCGCGGTGAAGAGCCCGGCAACGCCCACCCGGTAACCCGTACCCTGCGCCGCATCGAGAAACTGTTCGTGCGCCTGGGCTTTGCCGTGGAAGAGGGCCCGGAGATCGAGGACGACTACCACAACTTCGAGGCGCTCAATATTCCCGCGCACCACCCGGCGCGGGCGATGCACGACACCTTTTACATCGACCCGTCCACCGTGCTGCGCACCCACACCTCTCCGGTGCAGATCCGCACCATGGAGAAGGCGGCGCCGCCGATCCGTATTATCTGCCCGGGCCGCGTCTATCGCTGCGACTCGGACGTGACCCACTCCCCCATGTTCCACCAGGTGGAAGGCCTGGTGGTGGACAAGGGCGTCAGCTTCGCGCACCTGAAAGGCTGCGTGGACCAGTTCCTGAAGGCCTTTTTCGAGGCCGACGTCCCGGTGCGTTTCCGCCCGTCCTACTTCCCGTTCACCGAGCCCTCCGCCGAGGTGGACATCCAGTGCACCGCCTGTGGCGGCGAGGGCTGCCGCGTCTGCTCCGGCACCGGCTGGCTGGAAGTCATGGGCTGCGGCATGGTGCACCCGAACGTATTCGCCTCCTGCAACATCGACAGCGACGAGTACACCGGCTTTGCCTTCGGCATGGGCGTGGAGCGCCTGGCCATGCTGCGCTACGGCGTCAACGACCTGCGCCTGTTCTTCGACAACGACCTGCGCTTCCTCAAGCAGTTCTGACCGGGGCTTTACTCCCGGCCCACCCGTAGGAGCGGCCGCTGGCCGCGACCAGAGATCGGGAACCAGAACGAAGAACAGACAGCAAAACAGAATTCGGACAGAGAACGACTATGAAATTCAGCAATGCATGGCTGCGGGAATGGGTAAACCCGCAACTCTCCGCGCAGGAACTGGCCGACCAGGTCACCATGGCCGGCCTGGAAGTGGACGGCATCGAGCCGGTGGCCGGGGACTTCACCGGCGTGGTGGTGGGCGAGATCCTCGCCTGCGAACAGCACCCGGACGCCGACAAACTGCGGGTCTGCACCGTGGCCGGCCACCCCGAGGGCGAAATGCAGGTGGTGTGCGGCGCCCCCAATGCCCGCGCCGGCATCAAGATCCCGTTCGCGCTGGTGGGCGCCAAGCTGCCCGGCGACTTCAAGATCAAGAAAGCCAAGCTCCGCGGTGTGGAGAGCTTCGGCATGCTGTGTGCCCAGACCGAGCTGGAACTGGGTGAAGACAGCGACGGCATCTGGGAGCTGGCCGCCGATGCCCCCACCGGCACCGACCTGCGGGAATACCTGCAACTGGACGACGTGGCCATCGAGGTGGACCTGACCCCCAACCGTTCCGACTGCCTGGGGATCGCCGGTATCGCCCGCGAAGTGGGCGTACTCAACCGCTGCCCGGTCGAGGGCCCGGCCATCGAGCCGGTGGCCGCCACCATCGACGAAAGCCTGCCTGTGTCCCTGATGGCCGGCGATGCCTGCCCGCGCTACGTGGGCCGGGTGATCCGCAATATCGACGTGAGCGCCACCACCCCGCTGTGGATGCAGGAACGCCTGCGCCGCGCCGGCCTGCGCAGCATCGACCCGGTGGTGGATGTCACCAACTACGTCCTGCTGGAGCTGGGCCAGCCCATGCACGCCTTCGACCTGGCCAAGCTGGACGGCGGCATCAAGGTACGCATGGCAGAGCAGGGCGAAAAACTGACCCTGCTGGACGGCCAGGAAGTGACCCTGAACGACGGCACCCTGCTGATCACCGACGACAGCAAGCCGCTGGCCATGGCCGGCATCATGGGGGGCGAGGAGTCTTCCGTTACCGGCCAGACCCGCGACATCTTCCTGGAGAGCGCCTTCTTCAGCCCGCTGGCCATCGCCGGCAAGGCCCGTTCCTACGGCCTGCACACCGACTCCTCGCACCGCTTCGAGCGCGGCGTGGACTACCGCCTGCAGGAGAAAGCCGTTGAGCGCGCCACGCAGCTGCTGCTGGACATCGTCGGCGGCGAGCCGGGCCCGGTACACCTGCGTGAACTGAACGACGCCATGCCCGCCGAGCGCCACATTACCCTGCGCCGCGCGCGGGTCGAGAGCGGCCTGGGCGTACAGATCGCCGATGACGAGATCATCGATATCCTCACCCGCCTGGGCCTGGAGAAGATCGACCAGGACGACGCCGGCTGGACCTTCCTGGCCCCCAGCTTCCGCTTCGACCTGGCCATCGAGGCCGACCTGCTGGAAGAGCTGGCGCGGGTGTACGGCTACAACCGCATCCCCAGCATCAGCTTCAGTGCCGCGCTGGATATCCTGCCCGAGCACGAGGTGGAGCTGGACGGCACCGCCCTGGAGCAGACTCTGCTGGCCCGTGGCTACCACGAGGCCATCACCTTCAGCTTTATCGATCGCGAGTCCGCGGCCCTGTTCGACCCGAAGGCCGAGCCGGTGGCACTGCAGAATCCGATCAGCGCCGACCTGGCGGTAATGCGCACCTCGCTGATCCCGGGCCTGTGCAAGGCACTGCAATACAACCTGAACCGCCAGCAGGAGCGCGTGCGCCTGTTCGAGACCGGCCTGCGGTTCGTGCCCGGCACCGACCTGCAGCAGCAGCCGATGCTCGCCGGCCTGGTCTACGGCACCCGCCAGGCGGAGAGCTGGACCGGCGGCAAGGACTGGGTGGACTTCTACGATATCAAGGCCGATGTCGAGGCCCTGCTGGCCGAGACCAACGCCGCCGACGAGTTCCGCTTCGTGGCCGGTGAGCACCCGGCGCTGCACCCGGGGCAGTGTGCCCGCATCCTGCGCGGCGACCGCGAAGTGGGCGTGCTGGGGGCCCTGCACCCGCAGCTGCAGAAGCAGCTGGACCTGCCCAAGGCAGCCTTCGTGTTCGAGCTGGACCTGGACGCCATCGGCGAGGCCCGTCTGCCGGCATTCAACCCGCTGTCACGCTTCCCGGCCGTGCGCCGCGACCTGGCCCTGCTGATCGACGCCGATGTTCAGGCCGCCAATCTGGTGGAAACCGCTGCCGAGACCGCCGGCGAAATGTTGACGGACCTCAAGATTTTTGACGTCTATCAAGGCGAAGGCATTGATTTCAATAGAAAAAGTGTCGCTATGGGCTTGACCTTTCAGCATCCGTCGCGCACCCTTAATGACGAAGAAATCACTGCCGCGGTTGACGCAGTGGTTAAGCAGCTAGAACAAAAATATAACGCCAGCTTGCGCTGACCCCCGGCTCCGCTCGGGGTGCAAGCGGTTTAGCCCGGTGGTACTACGGGTTAAGGCACCCCGAGAGCGTCAGCTCCCGGGTTGAAAGCCGCCGCGGTTTGGGCCGCTTCCGATCCGGGACTGACGCCTCTGAATCTGTTGGTAGGAACCAATGACAGAGGCACTGACCAAGGCCGGGCTCGCCGAAAAACTGTACGAAGAGCTGGGCTTCAACAAGCGTGAGGCAAAGGAGATCGTCGAATACTTTTTCGAGGAGATCCGCAATGCGCTCGAGAGTAACGAGCAGGTAAAGCTGTCCGGCTTCGGCAATTTCGACCTTCGCGACAAAAGCCCACGCCCGGGACGGAACCCCAAGACCGGCGAGGAGATCCCCATTTCTGCACGCAGGGTGGTGACCTTCAAGCCGGGACAAAAACTTAAGGCACGAGTAGAAGAAGATGCTGGAAGCGAGCAACAATAGCGAACTGCCTGTTATCCCGGGCAAGCGCTATTTCACCATTGGAGAGGTCAGCGAGCTCTGCGCGGTCAAGCCACATGTACTGCGCTACTGGGAACAGGAATTCCCCCAGCTCAGCCCGGTCAAGCGCCGTGGCAACCGCCGCTACTACCAACACCAGGATGTCCTCCTGATCCGCCAGATCCGCGCACTCCTGTACGAGGAGGGCTACACCATCGGCGGTGCCCGCCACCAGATGGAAGCCGGCAGCCAGCAGGCGGAGAAGGTGCAGCTGCAGCAGGTACTGCCGCAGGTGATCGCCGAGCTGGAGGGGGTGTTAACGCTCCTGGAAACCTGATCCCGCCCAGCGGGGCAGGGCGGCCAGAAAGGCGCAAATCCGGGCTTGCATTCCGCGGCCAACAATGTATGATTTGCGCCTCATCGCAATGCGATGCCCCTTTGAAATCAAGCACTTAGAGTCATCTGGGCGCCTGGTTTCACACTCAGTCGGAGTGTAGCGCAGCCTGGTAGCGCACCACACTGGGGGTGTGGTGGTCGTCGGTTCAAATCCGGCCACTCCGACCATTATTTGATCGAAAAAGCCCGCTTTTTAGCGGGCTTTTTTGTGTTATGAGATTTCATGCCTCAATTCTTCCAGATTTGAGGGCGTCAGCGTAGGGTGTGAATCTGCAATACGTCAAACCAGATTCGACCGTTCACTGCTGTCTGGTCAATCACTTAATTGGCAAATTACACTTGCTACGCGAGACTTAGTTGCTGGGGTCCCAGAAGTTTTCGCTTGCTTTCGAAAGCTCGTGGTCCAATTGGTCCCAGGCAAAGCCGGAGTTTCTAATTAATAGGTTGAGAGACTCCACCAGCTCCTGCATTTCTTCTATTGCTCGTTTTAAATCGCCCCACTTAATTCCTAGTGTGCCTATGTCTATTGGTTGATATTTATCGACAACATGTTGAACTTCAGTATGCGCGGTAATTTTATCGCGAATGGTCAGAAAACCTTTCATATATGCGGCGTTTGAGAGTGTCGCCCAGGCGTTCTGTGCTGAGCAAAGAATCTCTTCAAATTGCCGTCGCCTCCCTTCCTGCTCTCGCACTTCAATTCTTTTCAGTGCTTCAGCTATTTCCGGATCCTTCTCGCTTTCTAGTGAAGGTGATTTCCAAATCGAAAAACTATCCTTTAATGATGAGCTGATGGAGTGTTCTTTTAGCTCTTCGAACAGCTTTCGAATGCTCGGAGCTCTTTTATCTTTATCGAACGTCAGCTTTGCTATGTCTTGCGCGCAAGTCAAAAATAGAGAATGTCGAAGTGTCAAAAAACCCCTAGCTTGAAGGTTGGAACCTCTTAGTTTGACGACATTTTCGTCAAATAACATTGGGTGGAGAAGTGCGTATTTCTCTCTGAGATGAATGAACCCATCAAGTAATTGACTCGCATGCCCCTCTAGCTTTTGAATCTTGCTTTTCATATGGGCTTGTCCGCTATCTTTGATTTATTAAGTTTCTGGCGTGCTCTGCTAAGTCCAGGGTTTTGGCGGGCAGATAGCGCTGGGAGAGCAGGGAGCCCTTGCAGAGCCGGTGCCAGCGCTCCACCACTTCACGGAGATTCCATCTGGCCGCTTCCGCGGAATTTATGTGCAAGACTATATAATATTAATTGCTCGTTACCGCATAGGCGCAGATATCCGGGCAAATACCCGGTCGAGTTCCAGCATACAGTCTTCAATCCATTGCCGGCGGTGCTCAGAGCTCTGGTCATCGCTGAACACATGTGCTGGATATATGAGCAGTATATTTCCTGCGTTCTCAGGAAGCTGATGTCCATTGCGGAGGATGCTTTATGTTTGGTGAGTGTCTTTCATAGTTTCGATGGAGTGGTCAATAGGTAAAAGTCCGGCCTAATTTCGGCAGAGAAGGACTGTTTTTTAACTCGCAGCCCATAAAGCTATCTATAGCTATGCACCAGAGGGAACATTTAAAGGGCTCGAGCTCTTCCTGTTTGCGTATGCGGTCATTGCGCTTTTTGCAATTGCGGGTGAGGTCAGTCCTACCTGAAAGGCCAGTAAAGCGCTCATTTTATCCCCATTTAATATGTATATTATGGACATGGCAGCCCCAAGGATGGGTAGCCCTATAAAAAGCCCGAAAAATATTATACCTGTTCTGAGGTTTGACATCTTATCTTCGGGCGGGCGGTGAAGGTGGTCAGAGAGTTTCAGTACGAAAAGAACCACGCCCCCAAAAAAAGAAATAGCTACTAGGTGAAGGTTTGCGGCTAAAAGCTCTATGAGTTCGGGCTTAAAGATTGTCAAAATCAACCCCTTTGGAGGAAAAAATATCAATGAATTTGTCAGTAAACGACGCGCTCTCAGTGAAGCGGCTTTTTGTCGTTAAAAGTAATTTTCCGTCTTGGGACTTCCGGCGAAAAACTTTTATCTTTTCGCGTAGAGCTTGATCTGACTTTATTTTCTTTAATATTTCGGACCTTTTAACACCGACATCACGAGCAATACCGTCAAACGTTCGGGCAAAGTATTTCTTGTTTTCCAGAGCGGCTAAAATATGTTTAGATAGAGCTTCGCCTGATAAAGGTCGAGAGAACTTTGGATGGTGTTTTCTACCTGTAACTCTTCTGACAAATACGCCTCTGGATCCTTCCCGGCTTTGCCCTAAGTTTCTTTTACTTCTTTTATTGGCCATATTGAAATCTCTATTTACCCAACTTTTAAGTTAAATATCTACGTTATTGAATTAGTGGGCTTCTGAAGCGTAATTGTGTTAAAAATTTTCTAAGAACTCAATCACGAAAATTCTTAAGTTACGAGAAAATAGTAAAAAGGACACCCACCAACTGAAGATACCAAGCTATGCATCGTTCCTTCAGAAACGTCGGCCCTCCCATTCACGGGCAAAGTGTACTGTAGACGTTCGACGTGTGGAGTTTTACGCCAATGAGGCGTTTTCAGGTACAGGAGGGCCGCCTCGGTTCTGCGATAGGGCGGAGTAAAAAGGACACCCACCAACTGAAGATACCAAGCTAAGCATCGTTCCTTCAGAAACGTCGGCCCTCCCATTCACGGGCAAAGTGTACTGCAGACGTTCGACGTGTGGAGTTTTACGCCAATGAGGCGTTTTCAGGTACAGGAGGGCCGCCTCGGTGCTGCGATAGGGTGGCGAGAGAGGGGAGGGCTAGGTCGCTGGCGGAGAAAGGAATCGCCCATTAATAAAAAGGACACCCACCAACTGAGGATATCCGGCTGAATAGCCTTTCTCTATGCGAGGGTGAACTCCGGCAGACGCTCTAACTGGGTAGAAATGCCTCAAGTGTGGCTTTATGCGCCAAAGTGGCCTTTTCAGGTACAGGAGGGCTGCATAGGCGTTACGGGTGGCGTTTCCTTGGACGGAAAAGGCTAGGTAGCTGGCGGTGAAAGGAAGCGCTCGCAATCGCGAATCCCATGGGACCAGCGTTTGCCGAGTTGCTCACAGGCGCTGCGGACAGCGTGGGCACTGCCCACCAGGCTTTTGAAACGGCTCTCGAAGTGCCGGTTGAGGTAGAGCCAGTGCCTGGGATCTATCTGCAGGCGCTCAAGGATTGGTGGTAGTTCGCTGTCAATGGCTCCGCGCTTGTCTTCACGCAGGCAGCGGCCGCTCCAGTCCACCAGCTCTATATAGTCCCGCAGCCGGCAGGGCATTCCTTCCGGCATCGGAACGCGGGGGTTACCGGCGAAGGGCATCAGCTCCCTGGGTTGGATTCCGGTCCTGGCCGCCGAGACACGTCGCTTGATGGAGGTGTGTGCTGACGATTCCGGTGTGTTCGCCATCCTGGCCCGGATCGGGTTCAGGTCCACGTAGGCCATACAGGCTGCCAGGGCCCGCTCATCCAGGAGTGCCTGGGACTTGAAGCGTCCCTCCCAGAAGCGACCGCTACACCGGTCCTCCCGGTTGGCCTCTCGGGCGATGGACTCGTTGAGGGAACGCATAAACCAACTGATATCGGTAAGTCGTGCACGCCAGCCCTCCGCGACCTCCGAGAGGCGGGCATGCTCAGCTGATCCCAGTGTTTCACCGCGCAGAAATCGCTGGGAGAGCAGGGAGCCCTTGTACAGCCGATGCCAGCGCTCCACCACTTCGTGAAGGTCCCAGCGGTCCGCCTCCGCCGAGTTGATGTGCAGCACCACATGGTAGTGATTGCTCATTACCGCATAGGCGCAGATATCCAGGGCAAAAACCCGCCCTAGCTCCAACATCCGGTCCTCAATCCATTGCCGGCGATGCTCAAAGCACTGTCCAGTGCGATCGTCCTGCCCGCACAGGAATGCTCGCCGTACACAGCGTGAGACGCAGTGGTAGTACGGCGTGGTGCTCGGGCAGATTAGCGTTTTACGCGCTCTGGTCATTGCTGGGTATGAGATCTGTATACATATACAGTATTTTGCCTGTGTCCCCAGAAAGCTCAATAGCTCTGGCGGCGAATGCTTTATGTTTGGTGGGTGTCCCACATCGTCCGTTTGGTGGGTGTCCCACATCGTCCGCTGCGCTACACAGCGTGACACGCAGTGGTAGTAAGGCGTGGTGCTGGGGCAGATAAGAGTTGTACGCGCTCTTGTCATCGCTGGCTATGAAGTCTGTATACATATACAGCATTTTGCCTGTGTCCCCAGAAAGCTCAATAGCTCTGGCGGCGAATGCTTTTTGTTTGTTGGGTGTCCCTTGTTGCTCTTGTTGCTGTCGGATACTGGTTAATCATATTCATGACGTGTCAATTTTTGATAGACCCCAAGCCCGACCACTACCAAAACCACGGAGATCAGTAAAAAAGTAGGGTAAATCAAGTTACTGATATCTTGTTTCCCTGCATCAAAGACGAATACCAGTCCTTCCAGGCTCAGGGCGATGGCTATAATAACGAGGAACTTCAACAAGGTTTCCCGCTGCTCTGTCAGAGACTTTCCACGGCTACTATTGAGAACCTCTTCCTCTAGCAGAAACTTGGCAACATCAAAGACTGCCATGGCAATGACGATCAGGCCGATGGCATTGAGCAGAGCCTTGATCAAGAGAGCCTTTTCATGAATTGCATCCAAGATGCCCCATAATGAAACAATCATCATGGCGACGCTGATTGCACACAAGCAGACACTGATGAAGCAATATACCGAGCGTCCGATCCAGTCCGATATCTGATTGACTCCTGAGCCCTTGGGGTGGTTTTGATTTCCATCTAAGGCGTTCGTTTTTTCGGTGCTATCTTCGTTCACGGGTGAATTTTCTCTTGCCGGTGGCGGTATGCTTCGCGATGGATCGATACTAGCGTAACTGTTTCTGGCTGTGGAATTTTTTCATTGGCGAGATCTAGTGATCCGTTGTTATTCGTTCCTTACATCGTTTGGGCGGCCTTCCTAGCGGATGACCACATCAAAATTGTCACTCCTAGAACAGCAGAAATCAGGGAGGCGGTGAAAATGCCAAGTTTGGCGCTATCGATCAGGTCGTCACCAAAGGCGATTTTTGCGATGAACAGGGCCATCGTGAATCCAATCCCGGCGAGCACGCTGCCACCGGTAATCAGCCGCCAGGTGAGCTCCGACGGGCGAGAGGCCAATTTCAACCGCAGGGCGAGCCAGCTAAACAATACGATGCCTGAGGGCTTTCCGAGTACAAAACCGAGGACGATCGCCAGGGTCAGTGGGCCATCAATGTCCTGTAAATCGAGTACAAGGCCGGCATTGGCAAAGGCGAACAGGGGCATGATCACAAAGCCCACCCAGGGGTGGAGCACGATTTCCAGCCGCTCAACCGGGGATAGTGTTTCGCGTGCAGCCACCTCTGCCATCTGTAATGTGTGGCGATCCCTGGTCTGGCTGCTGCTCTCGCTGCTTTGCGGGTGAGCGATAACCTGGTTGAGTATGGCATACAGCCGCTCGTCGCTGACCCAGCGCCGGGCTGGCGTCATCAGGCCCAGCACAACGCCGGTGATGGTGGCGTGGACACCGGAGGCGTCCACCGCCAGCCATACCGCAATGCCCAGCAGTATGTAGGGGGTGAAGCCACGCAAACCCAGCTTGGCCATCACGCGCACGACCACCAGCAAAAGCCCGGCCAATGCCAGTGCCCACCAGTCGAGGTCACTGGTGTAGCCAATGGTGACGACAAGAATGGCACCGATATCGTCAACGATGGCGATGGATAGCATAAACACCCGCAGGCTCTGGGGGATGCGCGTGCTGAGCAGGGCCAGGCAGCCAATCACGAAGGCGGTGTCCGTCGCCATGACGGTGCCCCATCCATTCTGGCCTGCCTGTCCCGCCTGCAGTGCCAGGAATATCACTGCGGGGACGATCATCCCGCCCAGTGCGGCGGCAATGGGCAGTGCGGCCATACGGGGGTTGCGCAGCTCGCCGAGAATCAGCTCGCGCTTGAGTTCCAGTGCCACAAGAAAGAAAAAAAGCGTCATCAGGCCGTCGTTGATCCACTCCCGCACGGACCGGGTCAGCTCGAACGCGTTGAGGTGGAACCCGAGGGTTGACTCCCAGATATGCTCGAACGCTTCGGCCCAGGGGGAGTTGGAGAGGATGACGGCGGCAATGGTGAATAGGAGGAGTATGGCGCCTCCGGCCGACTGGATGTGCAGGAAGTGCACGATCGGGCGTGCCAGTCGATCAAATGCTTGTCTGGGCAAGCGCGTGGATCCGGCGCCGCCACGCTCATCCCGGTTCATACGATGACCAACCTGAAGCCTGGTGTGGGCAGGGTAGCGTTAATGTGCAACGGTCCAGGGTTATATCGTGCCATAATCCTGGCTGGTTCCCCGCCATGTATGTTCAACTCTAGCTTACCTGGTTTGGCCGCATGGAATCGGTGGATCCGGTGAGAGGATGAGAACAAGGAGTTTGGCATCAGGGTGCCCATCAACTGAATCTTCCGGTGGAATCAGAGAGCCGGGCACATAACAGTGCCCGGCTCTTCCCGCAAAACTCCCTCTCCCTCTCCCTCTCCATCACCGCAGTAACAAGCCTGCTCGTTAAGCTGCACTGCCTATGACAGGTTGCTAGTAATAGCGCATGCAACGCGCGTACTCGTCCCGATAGCTGCCCGGCTCGCGGCGGTAGGGGCCGACCCTGGCACGACGCGATTGATCCGAGGCGATACGACGGCAGGTCGACTGGAGCTCGCGGTAACTTTCGCCACCGATGTTGTCGCGGAAACGGTAGCGCCCGTAATAACCCTCGTACTCACCGCGGTAGCTTCCGTAGTCACCGCCGCCGCGATATCCCGGCGCGGGGAGCGGGTAGACCCGGCGTATTTCCGGAGGCGGCGGCGCTACCGGGGCAGGAGCCGGAGTCGGCGGCGCAAGTGAGGCAATTCTCTGCGGCGCGCTGTAATAGTCGCGCCAGCCATAAGGCGGGGTTACGACCGTGAAGTCGTCGCCGTCAGGCTCGTATACGAAGAAGGTGCCCCTGGAAGTGACATAGTAGCGTTCACCACCCATGGTGAAGGTACCGCTGCTGCCGGGAACATTCGGCACCCGCGCGCCCAGTGGGGAATCCACGCGGACAAAACCACCTTTGGTCGGCCGGTAGAAAGAACCCACCCAGTAGTAATAGGTCTGGCCGCCTACAAGGATTTGTGAGGCGCCGCTGGGCAGGGTCCTCACCCGATCATCTGCCCACGCCAGCCCGATGGCAAAGCTGAACAGAACTGCGATGGCATAGCGCATAGCGGCACACCCTCTGTTGCAAACTGCTGGAAGTTTACTCAGCGGCTGCGCCTTTCCCCAATCCCCGGCACAACTCCAGGCGCCCCAATATCAATAAGGCATAAAAAGGACACCCACCAATTGCAGATATCGGGCTGCAGAGCCTTCCTCTACGTAGGGGAGGGCTCTGGCTCACCGATATAAGGGATGATGTCTTTTATGCCTAAGTGGTCTTTTAGGGCGCAGGAGGGCCGTCTCGTTGCTTCGGCAGGGTGGCGTGGGAAGGGAGGGCTAGCTAACCAGCGGGGAAAGGAATCGCTCGCAATCGCGAAGGCCGTGTGACCAGTGCTTGCCGAGCTGATCACCGGCGCTGCGAACAGCGCGGGCGCTAGCCGCCAGGCTCCTGAACCGGCTCTCAAAGTGCGGGTTAAGCTAGAGCCTGTGCCTGGGCTCTATCTGCAGGCGCCCCAGCATTGGTGGTAGTTTGCTAGCGCGGGCTCGTCGAAAGGTAGGGCTCGCTCCCAACCACGTGGCCTGCAGCGAAAAACCGGTTAGCGTTATTCGATCCTGTTTTCCAGGTGTCCCAGAAAGGTAGCCCTGGTGATCACGCGGTCGGCGCGCTGCAGGTAAAAGCCCTGGTTCCATACGTTCGCGGGCTTGAAGGCTACACCGGCTCCTGTGCCAGTCAGAATCAGCGTGCCCCGTGGGATGCCACCTGCCGGTAGCAGGTCTACAGGTTGGTCACCATCTAGAAAGGTGTGTCCGGCCTGGTCGAATGCCTGGCGGACGATGTCGTCGATATCCAGGATCATTTGATCTGCCGGGAACCGCTGCCGTGCCTCGCCATTCACGGCGAGCTCCAGGGCGATCGTTTGGTAGAAGGAGGCCGACCTCGGGATCACGAAGAGGTAGCCGGTGGGCAGGAAGGACGGGCGCCCCTTGGCTGCGGCGAAGCCTGTGGTGCCCATGGGGGCATCGAGGTCGATCTGGCGGAGCAGGGTCCAGCGATCGGTGAAGTCGTTGCAGAGTACGAGAGCGTAGTCCACGCGGTCGTCAGGTGACTGGATGTCGGCAAGTGGAACCATGGCGATCTCGGCCTCGAAGTCGAGGCGTGGGTGGAAGCTTACCGGGTCGTTCCACCCACTTGCCCGCGCCAGCTTCGGGAACAGGAATGGCGGATCGTCCAGGTACACCTCTTCGGCGTGCTCCCGGTAATTCGTGCCGGCCGCCACATAGGGGTATTGGAAGTCCACGGGCACCGTCAGCCCGCTGAGCGGCACGGTCACCGTGGGGCCAGTCACTGCTGCGAGGCCGTCGTAGCCCAGCCGGGCGTAGGCCTCGATGAGGTCGCCGGCGTCACCGAGCCCGGCAGTAACGTCGATCCCGTCGATAGTGTCGCCGTTATGGCGAGTGACCCGTATCAGTGACGAGGCTGTACGTGCAAACGTCAGTGCTGCTGCCGGGTCTGCGATAACCTGGGGCCGCCCAGCGTCCCAGGCGATATCCACCGTGGGGCGTGAGATATAGAAGCTGTAGGCGACGAAGGCCGTCGATGCAACGATGAGCACCAGCAGGGTGCGGACAAGAAATTTCATGCATTTTCCCTATTGCCGGGGGACTGCCGCTTGATCCTGGTACCGCTAGCGAACTTGAGGGTAAAAGGGTATCTCAATGGGGGGAGGAAGTCTGCTTTTGCCTGGATGCCGTCCTCAGCCCCCGAAATGCGTCACTTGATGGCCGTGTGGGCTGGCGATTCCGGTGTGCTCGCCATCCTGGCCCGGATAGCGTCCAGGTTCACTAAGCCATACAGGCTGCCAGGGCCCTCTTGCCAAGTAATGCCAGGAAGTTGAAGCGTCCCTCCCAGAAGCGACCGCTACACCGGTCCTCCCGGTTGGCCTCGCGGGCGATGGACTCGTTGAAGGAACGCATAAACCAACTGATATCGGCAAGTCTTGTACGCCAGCCCTCCGCGACCTCCGAGAGGCGGGCATACTCTGCAGATCCCAGAGTTTCGCTGCGCAGAAAGCGCTGGGAGAGCACGGAGCCCTTGTACAGCCGATGCCAGCGCTCCACCACTTCGTGGAGGTTCCAGCTGTCCGCCTCCGCCGAGTTGATGTACAGGACCGCATGGTAGTGATTGCTCATTACCGTGTAGGCGCAGGTATCCAGAGCAAAAACCCGCCCTAGCTCCAACATGCGGTCCTCAATCCATTGCCGTCGATGCTCAAAGCACTGTCCGGTACGACCATCCCGCCCGCACAGGAATGCCCGCCGTACACAGCGTGAGACGCAGTGTCAGTATGGAGTGGTGCTGGGGCAGGTGAGGGTTTTACGCGCTCTTGCCATCTCTCGGAACGCGGTATGGGTGTGTGCAGCATTTTGCCCGTGCCCGTAAGCAGCTCTATTCCCCTGGCGCGCACCCGTTATGTTTAGTGTGTGTCCACTATCTTCAGTTTCACCCAGTTGTTTGGATTAGCGGCTATTACTTCGCTCGTGAGTCGCGGTGGTGTAAATGGTATTGATGATATTTGGGCGAATAAGTGGACTCTTTTTGCTTTTGCAAAGACATTGGCGTCCTCTGAGAGCTTCCAGGCGATAAAGCATGCAAGTGCGGGCTTCTTTATACTGGAACCGCTATATCACTTTGGGAAGGCGGCCAGGCAATAAGTAAAGGGAACGGCTTTGGTATATTTAATGCTGGTGTCGATCTGACATTTGGTGTGGTAGGGTTTGTTGGGGGACTGTGGGAAGAGTTGCTGCTGTGAGCTATGGCGGAACATCGGCAGCTATGAAATATGTTCCCGATGTGTATGATTATACTGTGAAGCCCGGGGTGGACTTTTTATGCTGGGCACTGAAAACTGTTAGTAAGAAATATGCTTAATTTCTTCTATTTCAAATTTTATGCTCTCTCTCAAAAGGTCAATGGTATGGGCAGGCATAATCACTACTATGCCTGCTTAACTCTTTCTTTTTTTGAGATTTTTGCTTTTGTTAATGGGATTTTGCTTGTCCATATGCTTGGGCGCTGGGAGTTGGTATTTTCTGGTATTAGTAAGTTTTTGGCGGTAATCGTATTTCTTGTAGTATTGTTGATAAACTATGCTCTCTTCTCTATTCGGAGTCGTAGCGAGGAGTTTTTGGTTGAGAGAAAGTCAATTTTAAGTAATTCCTCCGAGTATCTTGGAGGAATACTAAGTCTTTTGCTTGTAATTCTCACTTTGTTTTTTCTTGCCTACTTTACATTTAATGGGTGAAGTTTCTGAGAACAAGGCTGTGTGAAAAATGATAAAAAGAGAAAATAAAAAGGACACCTACCAACTGAAGATATCAAGCTAGATATCCTTCTTGCAGGCACAGAAGAGCCGTATCGGTGTCATGGCAAGGCAGCGTAAGAAGGGAAGTCCAGGTGGCTGGCGCTGAAAGGACTCGCTCGCAATCGCGAATGTCGTGTGACCAGCGCTTGCTGGGCTGCTCACAGGCGCCGCGTACAGTGTGGGCACTACTCACCAGGCTTTTGGAACAGTTCTCGAAGCACTGTTCGGGGTAGTGCCTGTGCCGGGTTTAGCTGCTTCTCGAGTAGTCAAGTAGAATATGACAGCTGTGGGCGTGATTATCAACGCTGCCTCAACAACTAATAAATCCGTAAATACCGTAACTGCTGAGAGTAAGAGATATTAACTTTGGATGATGGTTTAGCCTGGATTGGGTCATTAACATTTATACAAATTTTGTATTATTGGGCTTTTCTGCTGATAGTGGACCTTTTGGTTTGTTCTATTTTTAGGCAAGTGCGGCCTTCTTCGATGAGATTTTCGTATAATTTTTGGCTGCCCTTCGGCGTCTTTATTCCTGTATTCTGGATTCTTAGGTTGGACGAGCCGTTGGTCATCGATGTGCTAGTTGTTTGCTCTATGGCGCTCTTTTATTGTCTGGTTAGACCATGCTTAAAAGCGAAATTTATGCAGGCACTGATTTGAAAATAAGTGAGGCTGGACCGACTTTCGGCGCTTATTTGCTTAGGAGTGTAATTCGCAAAAAGAGTGGTCTGAACCGACTTGCTGGATTTAATTTATCCGGTCGGCTGGGCAGCTGCAATGGTTGGGCGCGGCCCAGCTACAACTGCTAATCGGGTAGTCTTTGGGGGGTTACTGTAACCCATATAGAATGAGCGTTGGTTTAAGGTGGTATGAATATTTCTTCAATATATTTTTATTACTATTGTTATCTCAGACGTTTTTTTAAGAATGGTCCCTCAGGCTGGCTTTATGAAAGCAAAGCTATAATTACGCTATGTTTTTTGGAGGCGATTATCCTTATCGGGTTGACAGCTTATCTTTTTGCAGTTCTTGATATTGGCGTTAACTTTTCATTTCATCCGGCTTTAGTGATTGTTCCTTCATCTTTTGCTCTCTATGGTATTAACCATTGGATATTGCTCAGTGGTAATCGATGGAAGCGCTACGATGAAGCGTTAAATATGGCGACAAGAAAGTTCCAGGAAAGAGGTAGAGCTCTGGCTATTTTGGCAACTATCTCTTTTCCGGCCGCATTCATTTTTGTTTTATGGCAAGTAGGGAGAATGAAGGGTACGTGGTAAGAGTAAAATGAAATGACAAAAAATAGAGCATAAATAAAACGGACGCCCACCGACTAGGGATGTCGAGCTCACGAGCTTTCCTCAAGGCAAGAGTGACGCCGGTTAGAGGGCTAACTGGGGAGGGAGGCTTGAATTGTGGCTTTACGCACCAAGGCGGCCTCTTCTGGTGCAGGAAGGCTGCATAGGCATTACGGGTAGCGCTGTCTCAGGTGGGAAGGGCCTATGTCGCGGGCAGTGAAAGGAAACGATCGCATTCTCGAATGCCATGAACCCAGCGCTTTCCGAGTCGATCACAGGCGCTGCGAACAGCGTCTGCTTAGCTCAACGGGCTTTTAAAACAGCTCTCGAAGTGCCGGCTGTAGATTCCCATGGTTTCCCGAACTCCTCCGAAGTGGGTGGTTGTGATTATTGCAGTACTTTTATGCTGGGCGGTGAAACACTGCAAGTTTGTTGCCGTCCAGGTCCCTGAAGTACGCACCGAAATAAAGGCCGTCAAGTCTTGGTCCTGGTGCGCCCTCATCAGTGGCGCCCAACGATATCGCTTTTGCGTAGACCGCGCTGACCGTTTCATCACTTTCCGCTGAAAAGGCAACCATTGTGCCATTCCCGTTTGTTGCGGGTTCGCCGTCAAAAGGCTTTGATATCGCTAGCTTGGCTTCGTGATTTTTGAAAGAGAAAAAAATCACCCTGTCAGTTTTCATTACTTTCGTTCCGCCCAGCAGGGGAAGCAACTGATCGTAAAACGCTTCTGCTTTTTCGAGGTTGTTTGTCCCGAGGGTGGTATGGGAGATCATGGATCTGCTCCGGTAGTTTTGATGTCACATTGACAGGGAGGGGCAAGTGCATAACGGCCCTGGAAGAAGCGAGTCAAAACAGCGTTAATGCCCGGATCGCGAAAGGGGCTTGGCCCAAGTGGGCAACTCAAGCTGCCGGCTTTTGCCCCAGGATTCGCGCCGGCAGCATCAGTACTGCTCGCAGGAAGGCAAATATTGCCTCGAAGGTGATGCCGACGAGGCGGAACGGCAATGACAGTAGCCAGATGAATGGCCATGCGACGAGTGCAAGCAGCGCCAGTGGCCAGCAGAGAATAAGAAGTAAGAGCCAGAGCAGGAAATTAAGCATTGTTCGTCCTTGGCGGCCGCATGATGCAGCAAAATCGGCTGTTCTGAATTTTGGAAAAAACAGGACACCCAAAGATTACAGGCATCGCAAGAGTAACCCGGGTCACAGGGACGTTATGACACGAAACCCGGTTTGCTCAATAGTTTGCCGGTAACCAATCGGTTCACCTGGAAACAATCAATGGGTCATTTTTTCTTAATGGTAAACCAATAACCCGGAATCCGGAACACCGCTCCTAAGGCTTGGCCCGGGGCGGTGACGACAGGGCTTTCAGGTTTTCCAGTACTTTTTCGGCCCTGGCGATATTGGTCAGCAATTCCGCATTGTCCGGGTCCAGGGCCCTGGCTTCGCGCCAGGTTTCCACGGCACGCTCGATCTTGCCCTCACTGTACAGGTCATTGCCCCGTTTGATCGCGGTTTTGACCCGGGCGTTCAGCTGCGCCTGGAGCTGTGATTGCAGGGATGGCAGTTGCGGTTCCTGCGGCGACTGTTGCTGCAGTTTGTTAAGGCGCTGCTGTGCACCCGCCAGGTCACCGGCTTCCAGGGCCTGCTGTAATTCCGCGACCAGGGCTTTGTTGTCCCTTTCCGGGGGGCGCCTGGTCGGTTGGCGTCTCGCCTGGCGCAGCTGGCGGTTGGCCCGGGCCAGGTCCTGGTCGATGTTTTCCCGCTGCGCCTTATCCTGCAGGAGGTCATGGCCGTACAGGCGCCGTGCCACCTTCAAGCCACGCTGGGCCTGGGTATAGTCCTCTCGCTGCAGGGCCAGTTGCGCATGCTCCTGTAGAGCCTGGGCCGACCCGCGGCACTGGCGGAGAAAGTTCTTCTGTTCCAGCCAGGTCATCACACCGGGGCCATTGAGCTGCCGCAGGCGCTCATAGGCCTCGGCGTCTTTCAGCAACTGTTCGCCACGGTGGATGGCCAGCTCCATCCGCAGGCGTTGCTCGTGCAGCTGGCGTCGCTCTGCAAATTCTTGCCGTGCGCTGACCAGTGCCTGGCTGCCTGGCAGTACCTCTGTAGCTGCCTGCAATACCTTCCCGGCGCCATGCCAGTTGTCCTGTTTCTCCAGGTGGCTCGCGGCGCGGATTGCGTTGCGCTCGAACTGCTGCAGGCTGCTTTGCAAACGCCTGATTTTTTGCTGCTGGGCTGGCGTCGCCGTAACCAGCTCCTGCAGTTGGCCGAGTTCGGCGGACTGCTGTTGGGCCTGCTGCAGTGTGTCGGTTGGCAAACCTTCCTGCGCCTGCTGCTGTGGCGGCAGCAGGCTACAGGCCGGCAGCAGCGGCATTAGCAAGAACCAAACAAGCGCTAGGCGGCGATCAAGCATGGCTGGCTGCCTTCCGGTCCTGTTTACGGGGCCGGCTCTTCAGTATTTTCTGCAGGTTAGCCTGCAGAAGATGCTGGTCGTTGTGATGGATATCCTGCACGGAATAGATTCCCACCGGGGCCGACTTGCCGCGGATCGGGATTGTCCGCTCGGACCGGGCGATAATGCGTGGCTCAAGCATGGTGAACAGTTGTTCCCGGATAATGATTTGGTCCGCCCGGGCCTCGCTGCACAGGCGGGAGGCCAGGTTGACGGCGTCGCCGACCACGGTGTATTCCATCCGCTCGTCGGAGCCCAGGTTGCCGGCCAGCATGGCACCGGAGTTGATGCCGATGCGGAAATGCACTTCGGGCCGGCCATCGGCGCGGCGCTGCTCGTTTAATTGTACCGCCAGTTGCTGGATCAACACCGCACAGCTGATCGCGTTGAAGGTGTGGTCGGTATCTTCCTCCAGCACCCCGAACGCCAGCATCGCACAGTCGCCAATAAACTTGTCGACCACGCCACCATACATCGAGCAGGCCCGGGAGATATACGAGAAGTATTCGTTCAGCAGCTCGGAAACCTGGCAAGGCTCCAGCTTTTCGGACATGGCGGTAAAGCCGGTAATATCGGCAAACAGCACCGTTGCCTCGATCGGCCGGTCCACCAGCCGGATTTCGTCCAGGTTGGCCAGTACCTTGTCGGCAACGTTCTTCGACACATAGCGGGAGAAGACCTGCTCGACCTGCGATTTTCTCAGCAGTCCGGCCGCCATATTGTTGAAGCCCTCGAACAGGTAGCCGATTTCGTCATTGCGCTGCTGCTCGATCCGGGTTCCAAAGTCGCCGCGGTCGATGGCCCGGGTGGCCTCCATCAGGTGGTGGATCGGCAGCGACAGGCGCCGGCTCAGCCAGTAGGCCAGCAGGGACGCCAGCAGGGTCATGGCCAGGGTGGCATAGATGATGGCATCGCGGGCCCGGGCTGCGGCCTGGTCCATCTGCGATGCCGACAGGGTCACCACCACCGAGCCGACCCGGACGTCCAGGTAGTTGGCCGGGGCGATAAAGCTGATCAACCGCTCCGGGGAGCCGTCGGCCGTGTCCCGGAACCAGGGCCGGGCTATGACCCCGGCGGCTGCGAAAGGCCCGGCGGCCTCGAGAGGGGAGCCGGTCAGGTCCGGCTGGATGCCGCTGGCCGACAGCAGCTCGCCGTCGCGTGCGTAAATACCCGCCCCCAGGATCTTCTCGTCCAGGCCAAGATTGGCGGTCAGCATGCGCAGGTTCAGGTCGTTCTCCGACAGAATCGGTTCTCCGGCCAGTTTGGCCAGCTGCAGCGCCATGGTGTTGCCGAACTCATGCAGTTGTGTGCGGATCAGGCGGTTCTGGTTATCGCTGATAAACAGGCCCAGGCCAGTCATCCCCAGTACCAGCAGCAGGGTCATGACCAGTGCCAGTTTGAGCGCAATCGGGATACGGCGGGGTAACAACCGGGCAAAATGTGCCTGTAGACCGTTGGCGGTGTGCCGCAATATGCCTTTGGCCTTGGTAATCAACGGGAGGGCTCTCCTTCTATTTATAGTTAGCCGTCACCTGCACCCGGGTGGTGAGAATATGTGAACTATACCAGTTCTTGGGCGGCAGTATGTCTCACTCAGCAAATTGACCGATCGGTCACATCGGCGGAGCGACAGAAACATATGCGGGTAATGGGGCACAGAATACAGGCAATAACAGGGGGAAAAATGGTTGTGGGGGAGATGGGGCTCTTTTGCAGAGGCCATTAACGGTTTTTAACCTGTCTAACATGACTTTGCCGCGCTAGTGTCCGATGCAGTCCCAGGGAGGACCCTGGGATGATCGTTAATCAGTGGGGAAGGCCCCGTAATCAAATGGTGCCGTATGAACTGGTTGATCCTTATCCTCGCTGGTTTACTGGAAGTGGCCTGGGCAACAGGGCTCAAATACACCGAGGGCTTCACCAGGCCAATACCTTCCCTGGCAACGGTGGCCGCCATGGCTGCCAGCTTCTGCCTCCTCAGTATCGCGATGCGCTCGCTACCCCTGGGATCCGCCTATGCAGTCTGGGTTGGAATCGGCATGGTGGGGGCGGTTGTCGTGGGTGTTGTGGTATTTCATGAGTCACATCGGTGATCAAGGTAGTCAGCCTGTGCTTTCTCGTCGCTGGTGTTATCGGCCTTAAGTGGTCAAGCGGAGCTTAGTCACCCAGGGTTCGGGGCGCTCCCAGCTCGACCCGGCTTGATAGCTGGTATCGAGGATAGATGCCAGGGTTGGCAAATCGACGGGAGATAATGCTTTTCCCGTCGTATTAGCTTCCACCAGAAGGAAGAAGAAATGCGCTTTTTCCAACCCGTGACGTCGGCATAATGAGACGTCTTCGGGGTAAGGTTTGCCTCGGGTTACCGTTCTCGATGCTTACGGGCTGGCCCGAATTTTTATTTCCACCCGCTTTCCCGTGCTGCTTTGCCGTTAACGTCCCCTGAATTGTTGGTCCAGGTATGAAAGTGGCATGCGCTGGATACAGGACTGGTACGCCAGTATGCGCCTCTTTTGTGCGCTGCTTCTCAGGGGACGTACGGTCACTTTTTTGCTGTTTACTCTGTTTCACTTTCGTGACTAGAATCTTTCACTCAGCCATTTGGGTGATCCTCCATGGCTGTGATGTCAAAAATAATAAGTTTTAAAAATAATAAATTTATCCCAATAAAAATCAGCGACAACACGCCAAATCATCATCAAACGCCGGCATACCGCTGTATGTCCAGGGTATCGTATTGCCTTAGTCAATTTCTCGATTCGCCGGCCAGCCTCAAAGGTATGTAGTTCTCCTTTCAATTGATCGTTGACGTGTTGCCAAATCAAGTTCACAGAGAGAATGAGGTTCGGCGCATGATGAAGAGACTTACCCCCGTTTACCTCGGGATCATTTCCCTGTTTTTCCTCCAGCTGCCCCTGGTTGCCAACGCATCCAATTTACCCGCGGACAGGTACACGCTGACGCTTTCCCATAGTGGCAAATGTGTCAATGTGCCCGGCGGCAGCACTTCCAGTAACATCCAGCTGGAGCAGGCCGGCTGCTCGGGCTCGGCGGTGCAGAATTTCGATATCAGTTCGGTGGGCGACGGTTATTACCGGCTCGTCAACGTAAACAGCGGTAAGGCCATGCGGGTGCAGTCCGGCTCGAAATCGAACGGCGCGGCTGTGGTGCAGTATAGCTGGTACGACTATGGCTCCCAGCACTTCCTGCCGCAAAGAAACGGCAGCGGCTATATCCTGCGCAACCGCAACTCGGGCAAGTGCGTCGAGCTCTCGGGTGCATCGCAGGGTGACGGGGCGCGGCTGGTGCAGATGTCCTGTACCGGCTCAACGCAGCAGACCTTTGCCATCGACCCCACCATCGACGGCGAGCGCACCCTGGCACCCGGCAGGTATACGGCCAGGGCAGTGCACTCGGGCCTGTGCCTGGATGTTCCCTCGTCCAGTACCGCCAATGGCAGGCAGCTTCAGCAGTGGAGCTGCAATGGCACCGCCGCACAGCAGTTCGACTTTGTTTACGCCGGTGGCGGGCAGTACGAGATCATCAACGTCAACAGCGGCAAGTGTGTCGACATCTACTGGGGCCAGAGCGGCAATGGCACTCCAGTGCAGCAATACAGCTGCAACCAGGGCAATAACCAGCGCTTCCTGGTCGAGGGCACCGGTGACGGCGAGTTTTTTATCAAAAGCATTCTGTCGGGCAACAAGCCGATCGATGTCTCCGATGTCTCAATGAATGCTGGCGCCGACATCCATCTCTGGGACGAGCATGGTGGTGATAACCAGAAGTGGACGCTGGAGCCAGTGGTCTACGCGGCCGCGGTGCAGGACGGCATCTACAATATTGTCGCCCGTCACAGTGGCAAATGCCTGGATGTACCCGGGTCCAGCACATCCACGGGCACCCAGTTGCAGCAGTACTCCTGTAACGGTACCAGTGCGCAGACCTTCGAGTTGGTTCACCAGGCCGACGGCTACTACAAGATCCAGAACACCAACAGTGGCCTTTCACTGTCGGTGCGGGATTTTGCCGGCGCCGCCGGCGCGGCCATCGAGCAGGGCGAGGGCTTTGGCAGTGACAACCAGCTTTTCCGCTTTGTGCCCTACGATTCCGGCTACGTAATACGGCCCAAGTCCAGCTACCAGTGCCTGGATGTGAACAACAGCCCGTTCAGTTCCGGTTACCAGAAACTGGAGCAATACACCTGCAACTACGACAACAACCAGGTCTTTGAGCTACAGCCTCTATCAACCCCAGCCAGTTATGCGGCAGCGCAGGTTGCCAACAATGAAACCGTTGTCCTGTTGCACGGCTTTGCCGGCTGGGGCCGCAATGAATTGTTCGGTTTCAAGTACTGGGGCGGTGGCTGGAAGGGCAAGCGGGACCTGCAGGAAGTCCTGAAGTCCCAGGGGCACGACACCGTGACCCTGGCAGTGGGGCCGCTCAGTTCCAACTGGGACCGGGCGGTAGAGGCCTACTACCAGCTGAAGGGCGGCTGTGTGAACTATGGGGCAACCCATGCCGCGACCCACGGGCACAGCCAGTTTGGCCGCTGTTTCAGCGGGCTGCTGCCGGACTGGGATGCCTCCAGCAAGATCCACATCATTGCCCACAGCCAGGGCGGCCAGACGGCCCGTGTACTGCTCAAGCTTCTGCGGGACGGCTCGCCGGAGGAGAACTACGAATCCGGCAGTGTGTTCGAGGGCGGCAGGAACTGGGTGCACAGCATCACCACGGTTTCCACGCCCCACAACGGCACCACACTCACCGAGTTCTTCAACCCGCTGGATATTACCGAGCAGCTGGTGACCTCCATTTACCGCGCGGCGGGGCTGGTCAGTGGCGAGAACGTGATCTACGACCTGAAGCTGGACCAGTGGGCGCTGACACGGCAGTCCG
Source organism: Microbulbifer zhoushanensis (assembly GCF_021729055.1). NCBI lineage: Bacteria > Pseudomonadati > Pseudomonadota > Gammaproteobacteria > Cellvibrionales > Microbulbiferaceae > Microbulbifer > Microbulbifer zhoushanensis. The sequence continues at coordinate 104,187 of NZ_JAJSAO010000005.1, read as the reverse complement.
GGGAGAGCTGGGATGACTACTTCCTGCGCGTGAAGGACCACCGCCTGTGGGAGGACTCGCTGGATACGTCCCTCTATGACCTGAGTGCGGAGGGTGCGCCCTATATCTATGGTGGCGCCATCACTTACCCGGATGTGTACTACTTCTCTTTCTCGAACCAGTCCACCTTCAAGGGACTGTTCACGAAAAAGCAGTACCCTGTTGCTTCCACCTTCCTGCCGTTTATGCCGCAGTCCCTGTTTATGGGGCAGTACAAGAACAGCAACCTGGGCGTGGATGCCAGCTGGTTCGCCAATGACAGCGTGGTGAACACCAACAGCATGGTGGCGCCGATGGGTGCCCCTTACCAGGACTACAACGGCTTGCCCGTACCCGGCGTATGGCAGCATATGGGCAAAAAGTCCGGCTGGGACCACCTGGATGTAACCGGGATGTTCACCCTGAAGGATATCAATCCGATGTACCTGGACCATGTGGAGATCCTGAAGTCCCTGGATTGAGGCGTAAACTTTTCGTAAGGAAGTGAGAGAGAAGGGGACCCCGGTAGCTGCGGGTCCCGAGTCAGGGCCAGCCCGGATAGCGGGCTGGCTTTTTATTGCCGGTTTGTGCAGTAGAGGCCCCGGAATGGCCGTCGGCCAGCCTGGCTTACCCGGTACTGATTTCGTAGCAGGGAATATATTCCTTGCCGGGCAGCTTCATCCGTTGCTGCTTCGCGAAGGATGCCAGCAAGGTATCCATACTGCGCATAAGCTCGGGGTCGCCGCGTAACTGGAAGGGCCCATTTTCCTGCACATTGCAGATACCCTCGTTTTTGACATTGCCGGAGACGATGCCGGAGAAGGCCCGGCGCAGGTTGGCGGCCAGCAGGTAGGGGGCCTGGTTGGAATGCAGTTCCAGGTTATGCATGTTCTCGTGCGTGGGGATAAATGGCCGTTGGAACTCGGTGGATACCTTCAGTTGCCAGTTGAAGTAGTAGGCATCCCCGGATGCCTTGCGGTACTCCTTGACCTGCTGGATACCGGCCGCCATTTGCCGTGCAACTTCCGCCGGGTCGTCGATGATGATCTGGTAGCGTGACCTGGCTTCCTCGCCCAGGGTAGAGGCAATAAACTGGTCGATGCGGATAAAGTAGTCCGCGGCACTGGCCGGGCCGGTGAAAATGACCGGGAAGGGTTGCTCCCGGTTCTCCTCGTGCAGGAGGATCCCCATCAGGTAGAGGATTTCCTCCGCGGTACCGGCCCCACCGGGGAAAACGACAATGCCATGGCCGGTGCGTACGAAAGCCTCCAGCCGCTTCTCGATATCCGGCATTATCACCAGCTGGTTGACGATCGGGTTGGGTGCCTCTGCCGCAATAATCCCCGGCTCGGTAATGCCGAGGTACTGTCCGTGCCGGTCGCGCTGCTTGGCATGCCCGATGGTGGCCCCTTTCATCGGGCCCTTCATTGCGCCGGGTCCGCAGCCGGTGCAGATATCGAGGTAGCGCAGGGCCATCTCGTAACCCACCTGCTTGGTGTAGTCGTATTCCTCCGATGAAATGGAGTGCCCACCCCAGCAGACCACCAGCCTCGGGGAGCGAGACCGGTCAAAGGTGCCGGCATTGCGCAGGATATGGAACACCGCGTCGGTGATACCCTGGGCAGAAACCAGGTCATAGCGGGGATCGCCGGTAATTTCACTGTTGACATAGATAATGTCGCGGAGCACGGAAAACAGGTGTTCGCTGATCCCGCGAATCATCTTGCCATCGACAAAGGCGATCCCCGGGGCGTTGCGGACATTGAGCTTGACACTGCGCTCGGTCGGGATAACCGAGATGTCGAAATCGGAGTACCTCTCGAGCAGTTCCTTGCCGTCGTCCATAAAGCCGCCGCTATTGAGAACGGCCAGGGAGCAGTTGCGGAAAATCTGGTACTGGGGGCCGCGGCTGTCGTCCGTAAGCTTGTTGATTTCATACTTGGACAGAATGTCGAACTGTCCTACGGGTGATACCTGTGCATCGACGAGATCGCTGGTCATGCATCCCTCAAGTGGCGCGGAAAACTTCAGAGTACAGGAATTGCTGTACGTGGGATATAGCATTGTAAGACAGGGTTTTGCTCCTGCCCCGTTCAACAACCTCGAATGCCCTGATCAGGAATGCTTCCAGGTGTAATCAGGTTCTGGCGTTGAATTTATTCTCCTTGGAGCGGATTTTCCCTGACTGCCATTGAGTATATTCACTGACGGCCCTTTTCGCCTTAAAGGGCATGGCCACTCTGCCCCAGAATTGGCTTTCCACCAGTCCTGGCTTGATTACAGCTTTGGCACCCAGGGGCATACAGCGACCGACGCTAGACAATCCGTTCCATGATATCCCCGGCGAGTTCGCGGACGTCAATGTCGGGGTAGGTGAATTCGGCGTCAGAGAAGTCGAGCTGCAGGCCGTTTTCCTCGTCCCAGCTGGCGGGCTGGAAGATGGAGACTTCGAGGCCCGAGCCGAACGAGGCCAGCGTTTCATCCCAGCGCTCGCTCCACACTTCGCCGTAGAGTGCCACACTGGCGGCGACCTGGCCGTAGACGCCGACCCGGAAAGACGGCGTGAAGGATCCTTCCAGGTCGAGTTCCAGTGACAGTCCTGCCAGTGGTGTCCAGTCCAGAGCCAGGTCGGCACCGGCATCCACCTCGAAATCCAGCGCAGCAGTGATGCCTACTTCGCCAGTCAGGTCGGCAACCGCGGCCCCAACCCCCAGACCGCCGCCAATATCCAGTTCGATACCAGCATCCATGCCGAAGTTCAGGTGGCTCTCACCGTGAATCACGGCCGAATCCGGATCGCCGAGCGTGTATTCGATGTCAGCGTGGCTGTCGTCCAGGGTGGCGGGCCCGATCGTCGCATATCCGCGCAGGCCACCACCGATAAAGCCGAAAACACCGATCGAACCAACGACGGGAATGGTTACCCCGAAGATCGGGAACTCGACCCTGGGGAAAGTCACCAGGTCCCGGTCGCGCTCGATGGCCTCAAAGAGGGTGATCGAGGGGGGCAGGGCGATGCCGCCGGACAGGACAATCTCGTCGTCGGGGGTGTAGCGGACGCCGACGGTGCCGGTGAGGTAGGGGCCGAACTCGATCGAGATAGAACCACCACCCCAGGCTTCGAAGGTATCGATCGGGTCACCTGACTGGTCGAACTCGCCCTCCTCGGTGACGGGATAGTTGCCGATGGCGAAGTCGAAGGTGCCGGTCGCATTGCCGATCGCCAGGTCGCCCTCGCCGCGCAGGATCAAACCGCCGTTATCGAAGGTCGCGTCCAGTGTGCCGGTCACCCCCGGGATGGCGAAATCGGCCGAGCCGGTGCCGCCCAGCGCCCAGGCGCTGGTTTCGGGGTCGTAGGTCACGTTCACCGTCACCGTTGCGTTCTCGACCGCTGGCCAGGCTGAGGTGTCCAGTGTGACCGTGCCACCGATCGAGATGCCTTCCTCTTCGCTGTAGCCGATCTCGATGGTGGCAGGCTCGGACTGGCCGGGCAGCTGCACGGTTGCCTCACCGTCGAAGAGGAAGTTCTGTTCCTCGTCGATGCCCACGTGGATCGTGCCGGACTGCAGGCCGGGGACAACGCCTTCGGTGATACCCAGCTCGCCATCGAAGCTCCATGCCTCGTCCTCGTAGCGGACGGTGATGAAGGCCGGGTCGACGAAATCAAAGTCGAAATCGAAGTTGCCCTCGATCGCGGTGCCTGTGGCAATCACGGTGCCACTGCCGATCTGGTCCAGTTCGAAGGCGGCGGCGCCGCGGAAGAGTAATCCCTCGTCGCCCATGGCGACCGCTATATTCGCCTCGGTGACCTGGAAGAAGCCAAAGTCCAGCTGGTCAGTGGGGATGTCGACATCCAGGCCGATCCCATATTCCGTGAGTCCGACGGTAGCCTGGAAGCCATCGAACATGGGGTGGGTCGAGGTCAGCGTCGCCGACAGCTCCATCGCCCAGGCGTCGCTCAACCCGGCTTCGCTCAGCTCGAGGGGGCTTGCACCTTTAAGTTCCGCATGCCTCGCCCGTGCGCCCATCAATGCCTCGCGAACCTCGCTGCGGTCGATGTAGGCTCCATAGCCGTAGCGGCGATCGAAACGCAGCGGGAGCCTGATATCGGCGCCTACGACAATCCTGTCGCCTTTAACTTTCTGTTTGGTATCGCGGTCGTAATAGGTACCGACGCCGCCCCGGACCCGGCCCGTGATTGCGCCGACCTCCTGATCCGGCTCGAGGGCCTGAGGATCAAGCCCCTGTTGGATCGTTGCCGATTCTATGCGGAAGTTCTTGAAGAAATCGTCGTCCTTGGCGCCCAGGGGCTGGCCGCGATAGGTTGGGTTTGCGAGATCCGAGACATCGACCCGCCGGTAGAACCCGCTCTCCTTGCCGAGAAACCAGAGCACCGTACTCGGTGCGCTTCCATCGCCCTTTGCGGCGAGTCCCAGTTCTTGCAACTCGTCGAGGGGCACCGCCTGAAGCAGCCGCCGCTGTCCGAACTTGATGTGCTTGGCGGCGATGATTTCGTCCACCGTCCAGGTGTCAACATCAGCGGCCACCTCGTCACCACCCGCGACGCGGTTGAAATGCAGGGCCTGTCCCCGCGGTGTGCGGGAGAAGCGCAGCACGTCGCGGTTTTCGTTACGGCCCTGGAAGAAATTGTCCTCTCGCGCACGGCGGAACAGGTCATTGATCTCTGCCAGGACCGTATTCCTGATCTGGGACCCGGAGGATGTATTTGCGGACCCTTCCAGGAGCCAGACGTTCTCGATCGAATCGGGGCCATCCAGCTGGTGCTCGCGGTAGTGGTCGACGTGATAGAAGGTTGCCTTGCCCTTTTTATTCCAGTTTGGGATCAGCAATTCGTCCCGGGCCAGAAGCTGGGCCTTGGTTCCGGACAGTATCTGGTTCGTTGCGCGGACTTTCAGGTAGTAGACCGGATCACGGTCGCTCTCTGAAGCGGGGTTGGGGATAAAGGACTCGATGGCCGCTTCGATTTCATCCTTGTTTTCGCTGACATGTTGCGTCCACAGCCGGCGTTGCGCGGTATCGCGTTCTTCAGAGTGGGTTACGTATTCAAAGTCACGGCCCGAAATTAACTTGTCCGTCGTAATACCCCGCAGTGGGGATTTGCCCTTGATCTTGCCGTTGATCTTCGGCAACTCCAGCCTCGGCATGGTGAAAAGGCTTGGACTTTGGGCAAAGTCGAGGATAAAGCCGCGATCGCTGCCTTCACCCTCCCAGGTTTCACTGACCTCGACATCACCGGGATCGTCGCGCTGGATAACATAACCCTCGCTCGCGGCCTGGGACTGCTGCAGGACGTGCATTAGTTCGTGGGCGAGTACACGCAGGTCCCGGGGGTCGCTCGCTGCGAAGCCGTCGCGAAAGAAAATATGGCGGCGCAGCGCGAAGGCCCGGGCATCGATGGCGTTACCGACTTCGGCCGCTACCGGATCGTCGTGAATGCGGACACTGTCGAGCTTCCTGTGGAAGTGACGCTCCATCTGGTCGCGGGTTCCACTGGGGAGCGGGCGGCCGCCCTGGTCCACCCGGTCTACCAGTTTGCGGGAAAGGTCGGGTCCCAGTTCCGCCCGGCGGCCCGATGCCGAGAAGGGGCTGGGGGCAAGGTCTACCGGTTGGCTCCCGAAGCGCTTCGCCGCATGGCGCGCCTCGGATTCGAAGCTGGTGTTCCGGGGCTCGATATACACCGGCTGATGGGATTGCCGTTGGGCCGTCGCGGCGGCGTCGGCAGGCACCTCGGTGCGCCGGGACCGGGTGGCCTCGGGAGCATCGGCTGTCTGCTTCTTTGCCTGCGTCTGTTCCATCTCACCTGGGCTTCGCGAACATGAGCTTGACGCGCTGACCCTTTTTCAGGGGCTTGCCGGCGGCCGGGGTCTGCTTGCGCACCCGTGCCCCCCTGCGCCTGGCTGCGTCCTCATCAAATTCAGGTTCCCCGATACCCTCTGCCTTGAGCAGCTTGAGCGCCTGTGCCCGGGTTTTCCCGGTGATGTCGGGCATGATGGGAGGTTTCTCCGCATCCTCTTTCGGTGGTTCGGGTGCTGCAGAGACCACGATGGTCGCGCTGTTCCCGGTTTTCTCGCCAGCCGCGGGGCTCTGGTCAATAACCACCTTCTCAGGCCCGTCGTGGGGCCTGGTAACGGTTTCGATTTTTTCGATCCCGGCGCGGCGCAGGATAGTATGGGCATCCTTGTGCCTCTTGCCGATCACGTCCGGCATCGAGAGGCCGTTACCTTCTTCCGCCTGCTTGACCGAGATGACCAGTGTTACCCCCGCATCGCCGACGGCTTCGCCCGCTTTGGGGTCATGTTCGAGGACGACCGCGGTGGGCCCGTCACTGGGTTTCTCATGGATTGTCGGGGCATCGATGTAGTCCGGCACGAGAATTTCGAGGGCTTCCTTGCGGGTCCGGCCCACGAGATCGGGCATCAGCCGGGCGGCAACGCCCATGCAAAGCTTGATTTCAGTGTTCTCGCCGACGGCGGCACCCGCTTCCGGGCTCTGCTCGACCACGCGGCCCGCATTTTTACGGTCCACTACCTGGGCGAACTGCACTACGGAATATTGCAGGTCGGTGAGAGCCTTGCGGGCTTCCTCTTCGGTCCGCCCGATCAGGTCGGGCATGGCCTGTTCCGGTTCGGGACCCAGGGAGATGCCGAGAAGCACAAGGCCGCCCGGTGCCAGGGTACGACCGGGATCGGGCGCCTGGGTGATGACCGTCTCCGCAGGCGCATTGTCCGAGTGGCTCTCGTCGTAGCTGATGCGGAAGTCGCCAAGCTCGCCCAGCGTCGCCTTTGCATCTTTGGTGGTCTTGCCGATAAGGTCGGGCATTACCACCTCCTCAGACGGCTGGTCCGGCCTGGGTTCCACTTTGCCGCAGCGACCGGTGGTGAAATCGCGCTTTACCATCAGCCCCGGGGTCAGTTCCAGTGGGCGACCGTCGAGAACGGCGAGCTGCCCCTGGGCGTCCCGGATCTCGATCCGCGCCGACTCCCCCGTCGCTTCGGCCACGATGGCAAAGTAGCCGAGCCTGTCGATCGGCGAGGTAGCGATGATGCAGCCGCTGGAATCGATCAGGTCTGCCTCGCCGCCGCCGGTCGGTGACTCGACATGGCCGAAGACACGCGCTTCCTCAGTGTCGGATCGGGTGGAGAGCCGCTTCATGGTCGCGTGGGCATCATCCAATTCCTCTGTTGCGCTTTCTGCAGTGCCCTGGGCCTGCGCCAGTGAAATTGATCGCCAGACCAGTGTGTCGGTGTATCCCGGGTCTCTCGCGAATCCGCCCCAGCGGGCAGCCCGGGCCGTCGCCTCCTGCGCGGCCTCTCTGCGTGCCTTGTGCCGGATACGCGCCCGTTCGAAGGCTTCTTCCAGGTCGGCCCCTGTTCGGTCCAGAATGTTGTCGCTGAACGCTTTCGCCATGGCGGCGCCTCGCTTTTATCAGGATTGGATGTTGCCTGGCCCGGACGGCACAGCGGGGGTTATCCGCATCTGTGTCATCTGGTGACTGGCATGGTTCAGGAAAGTGGTGTTGTCACGCCCGGCGGTCAGCGCCGCCCCAAGGACGCCTTCTTGCGGCCGGGATTCGATCCGGTTTGAGACGCACTGGATCGAGAGCAGGCCTGTCGCCAGCAGGTGCAGGAATGCATTGGTGTCGCTGTGCATCGACTTCAGGGTGTTGTCGCTGATCTGCACGTCATAGGGCGAGACGACGGTTACCATTGCGGCGGCGGTATCGTTGCGCGTGAAGCTCTCCGTGCGGATATGATTGTTCTGGAACTGGATCATATCCCGGTCCCGGTAAGCCGAAACCTTCATCATTGCGGAGACGAAGACCTGCAGGAGGTAGTTCGACCCGAATTCCCCGAACTCGATCTGGAAGATGCGGAACAGGGCCATCACCCAGACCAGTGACTCTATCTGTGGGAACCCGGAATTAACCACGGATACCGCGCTCGCCAGCCGGGGCCGGTCCGGGTTGGTCCGCGGGGCGAGGGTGGTCAGGTGATTGTCAGCGATATGGAAGGAGCCGGCCCCGCGCACGTCCAGGCTCATGCCGAAATTGACCGTGACCTGGTTGTTCTGGATACGCAGGGCCTCTGTCCGCGGCAGGGAAAGCAGCTTCGCGATGTCCACGGCCTTTGCGGAGAATTTCCGGTTCTTCACCATCTCCGCCTTTTTTTTTCTGGAGACATGGTGCTCCTTGCCGGCATCGGCGCCGCCGGCATCGGCGACTTTATCGGTCAGGTCGCCAAGTTCGCCGTCCGTGAAATCGCGGATGATGCCGCCGGTGACGGGTGGTCCCCAGACCGGCGCGGCGCCGTCGATAAGGATACCGCCCGACACACCCAGGATATTACGGTTTCCCGAGCGCTCGATGCGGCCGACTGCACTGATCTGGTTGTCGTGAATGTGGCCGGTCTGCACTTCGGAGATGTAGATGCCGGCGGACGGGCTGCGGTGATCGGTGCCGATCCCCTGGATGATGTTTGAGCCGATTTTCGCACCGCGTACGACCTGCAGCGCTATGCCGCCAAAACCGATTTCCTGCAGGTCATCGTCGTCGAGGGTCGTGGCGACAGCCACCCGGGCGCAGTTGCTGATATGGTTTCGCTCGACGGCCAACTGCTCGACGATACACTCGCCGGCGGTGGAGCGGAGTGAGAGATTCCATGACGGGATCGAGATGCCCGAGCCGCCCATGCCGGTAATCTCGTTGTCGATGATATGGACATGGCTTACCGCACCCGCCGGTACGTAGAGTGTCCAGTCGTCATCCTCGTCCTCAGGCTCGGGTATTGTCAGTGTCGGGTCGATGCCAAGGCAGCCCTGCAGGGCGACCTGGGCGATATTGATGGGGTTTTCCACGAAGCTGAAGGTCGCATTCGAGATCACGTCCTGCGCCGCCCCAATGGTCGCGGAAACCGCATCGCTTTGCTCGAGCAGGTAGCTGCCTTCCACATCTGCCTTGCGACTGTTTCGCGTCCAGACAGCCTGCTGATCGACGGCTTTCATCATGCCGTCCCCCAACTCGGCGACCAGGTTCGCCTCGCCGTAATTGACGCCCACCACCTGGATGAGATTCAGGTGGCAGAGTGTAATTCCGTGGCCGAGTCCACCCTGGATGACGTTGCCCGCAATCCGGACGCCCCGGCTCCCCGAGGCGACCTGCAGGCCGCCGAGCGACATCAGTGTCAGGCGGGAGGAGTCGCAGCGGAAACTGTTATCGGAAATATCGAGATCCTCGCCGCCGACGAACGCGAGCGGGCGCAGTTCGGCGTATTGTTCTGCCGGGATGATCTCCGTTTCCTCAGTCGCGAGGAAATTGCAGTTTTGCACCCGGGTTGCGGTGCCGTCGACCAGCGAGATGGCGGAGCCGCGGCCATTCGTATCGATTCGCTCCAGCGTCAGCTGGTGGGTACGTGCGGCCGCCACTGCAAGGCTGTTGCCATCATCAATGGTCAGATCCCTGATCCTGACGCCCGCACAATCCTCGATGGTCAGCACGGGCCCGCCGCCCTGACCCTGGGCCAGGCGGGTCTGGCCCCGGCAGCCCTCGATGGTGATGTTGGCGCGATTCCGGAGTGTGACACCGCCCGTGTGGGTGCCGGGGAGGAGGCAGATACGCCCGCCCTCATGGGGCAGTGCGGCAATGGCGTCCTCGAGCCGGTCGACGTCGCCGAAGCTTGTCACGCCGTTGCCAACCGTCACGGTGCAGCAGCCCTGGAGTTTCCACAGCGGCCGGATTTTGCGACGGCAGTCGTGGAGATGTCCCACCACTTCCCCGCCGTCCAGCTGCCAGTGGATCAGCGCGATCAGGTCGGCGGCGCGACGGGTGTCACCCGGTGGCTGGCCGCCCGGTTCGAGCATCCGCTGCGGGAATACCGTGTCGTTGGCGTTGACGCGTACGCTGAAGGTCCACTGGTCGCCCGGACAGCCCGGCTCGATGAAGTCGAGTCTTACTCCGGTCGTGGCGAGAGGCACATCCACATCGGTGGCCGTGGAGGTCTGCATGGCAACGGCCGGCGGCTCCCAGAAGCGCACGAACAGGAATGTGCCGTCGCCCTGCGCGTCGTACCAGTCGCGCAGGTCGCCGTCCACCGGCGTGGCGAGTTCCAGGGTCTCGTCGCCAGGGGAATAGCCCTCCTGGATGGCGTGGAACCGGCCGAGGGGCGCGGCGGTGACTTCCCCGTTCGGCAGTCGGCTGTCCCAGGCCAGAAGCTCGGCAATCTGGCCCGAGACCGGGAAGCGCGAGCTGTCGTCAAAGGGAGTCACGATCCGCAGGGTGGCGTCGTCGTCGAGCGTCGCCCGGTAGAGCTCGCCGCCGTTACGGTAGGCCCAGACGAAGCGGTCCGGCGCGGTCAGCATCACCTTGATCGTGTGGTTCAGTCGTCCGAAATAGCCCAGGGCCTGCTCGGGCGCGCAGGGGTTGTCGGACTGTTCCACTGTGCCCAGGTGGACCCGCAACCGCCCACGGGGGCGGAAAGCTGGCGAGGGCATCTCGACCTCGGCACAGGCGCCAGCCAGCAGGTCCATGACTTCCGGGCGCGCCTCGGCGCACGCGGACGGGACGCCGGGCAGGATGCGGACCTTGGGCGAGTTGCGGACGCGTGTGGCCGGGTCGCTGCGCATCGCCACCTCGTCCAGCTCGCTGTCCTCTACGACCGTGACTGCCAGTGTCCGGTTGTCGATTACCACCGCATCGAAACGTTCGCCACCTGCCGCTGTTATTTCGTCTGCTTCCGGCCAGCCGAGCGTCATGTTGGGCTCGAGCGGGGCGGACAGGCCATGTGGTTGGGCGATAAATGGATAGCTCTCGGGATTTCTCAGGAGGTCGCCGTCCAGCATGTAGTGACCGGCGGCGAGGTCGAAATCGACCATGCCGCCCGTGTTCCTGAGCCCGTCGGCACGCCAGCCGTTGTCGGCGCTGCCCGCGGGCGCGATCCAGGCCCGGTCCCGGGCCTCGTCTCGCTCGCGATGCGCGTCGAAGGCGGCGTTGAGGTCTGCGTCGGTAATTGCACCGCCGCCCTCCCAATAGACGCCGCCGTAACCCTGGCGGGCGTCGTGTTCCCTGGTGATACGACGTTTCATGTACGCCCCCCCGTTTCCTCGTAAATCTGTGCATTTTGCCCAACGGGCAGAAAGGTACTGACAACCCGTGCCAGGTCGTTCCGGCGCTGGTGCCAGAACCTCGAATTGCCCACGCCGATCTCGGTCCGGTTCTCGCCACCGTGAAGCAGGCCAGAATCGGCAAGGTCCGAAAGCGCCGCGAAATCCGGGTCGCCGAACCGGGTCGAACGCAGCGATGCCGGAGGTATCGTGCGCCTGTACTCGACGCATTCGAAACGGCGGGGCAGGGTGGACGGGTCGATGCCGGCGACCCCCTCGTAGCCGGCTACCGCACTGAAACGCAGGCAGGACTGCTGGCGGTTTGTGATGTAAAGCGGCCCGTTGAACAGGGTGTTGGTGGCGAAGGCCAGGTTCGCGTGGCAGGCGCCAAGGACGGTGGAATTCACCAGGTGCAGCCGGGCGAGCTCGGTTGAGATCGCCGGGCGATCCGGGTCGTTCGACTGCACAATGGAATCCGATATGCGGATTTCACCGGCGTTCAGCAGTGATGGGTCGGTCCGGGTTTCGACGATGGGGCCGGTGATTGACCGCTCGATCCGCAACAGCCGCACCGAGCCCTCGATCTCGAGTGCCACGGCGGGGATGGCCCGGGCGGTGCCGGGGTCGAGTCGTGCCTGTTCGCCGCCCGGGTCGAGCGAGACATGGCGAAGAGTGACCGTTTCGAAGTGCCCGTCGAGGACCAGCCGGGCATGGGCGGGCGGGGCCGGCTCATGCGCCCCGCCCACAGCGGTTTCGACAGGGGCATCGCCGAGCAGGCCCAGCCAGAGCCCGTCGATGACCAGGTGATTGTCCTGTCCGCCGGTCCCGACGATGGTGAAGTCGCGCTCCGGGTCATCGGTGCGTGAGATGACATAGGGGCGTGTGCGATCGGCAGCCTCGAGGCGTAACTCGCCGGTAACGTTGAAGCGTCGGTTGGCCGGCCACTCCCACAGGTAGCGCCGGTTATCGCGGAAGGGCTGCAGCCCGGCGCCGGGCGGTGTGAACGGCACTTCGTCGTTGGCATCGTTGAAGGTGGGCCCGAGGTCGATGTCGCTTTCGCGCGGAAAGGTCCCGGCCCCGACACGGTGGACGAGGCCGAGATGGTGGAACAGCGGGTGGAACACTTCCGGCGGCGCGGCGCCATCGTCCGGTGCCTCGGCAAGCTGGACACAGCCACTGGCTACGTCGATGAGCAGGGCGGCGTCTTCTGGCCATTGTGTCCCGGGCATCCAGCGCGAGAGATTGGCGGCCACAATTTCGTAAGGATCGAGCTGCCGGGTGTCGGCGAACGGGCCAATGTCGAGTCGCACATCAGCCTCGAGCTGGCGCGCCTTGGCGCAACCGGGAACCTGGCACTCGCGCAATAGTGACTCGCGGAAGTTTGCGTACAGCGAGGCCGACAACTGGTCGGCGAGGATCCGCTGGAAGGCCTGTCGGGTCCGGAATGCGACACCGATCCACGGTGTCAGGGCAGGTGTCAGGCCCGGGGAGGCGATGGTATCGAGGGCATCGCTGCTGATTTCGAATTGCGCGTCGTTGAACCGCGCGCAGCGCATTGGAACCGGGAACTCCTCGGGGCCGACGGGCCAACTTCCGGCGCGGTGGTCGAAGGTCGCACTGTGGAAGAGCTGCGTGGCCCGGCCCGAGGGGTCCAGGGTAAGGCGTGTTTCGTCCAGCCAGAATGGTGTCGCCATGTCGACCCGCCAGCTCTCGTTCGCGAACAGGTTGAAGTGGATCGTGGCGTAGTCGTAGGAGGCCGCGCGTCCCTCGCGCGGGCCAAAGTCCGGTAGCCGCGCGAATTCGTCAAACGCGGGAAGCGCGGCGTCGTCCACCCGCGGCCCGGTCAGTTCGGGCAGGCCGCCGACCGGGCCCCCCGAGAGTGGTGCCGAGCGGAGGTAGGCCATGTCCAGCTCGTGGGGCGGTCGCGCCAGCCAGCGCTCGATCTCGCGGACATAACCCTCGGTTCCGACGATATCGGTGATGAGCATGTCCAGCAGGTAGCGGGTGGTTTTCCGTCGCTGGTAGTTCATGAAATTGGCTGCGACGGTCCGGTTCGCCCGGCTGTTCTGCGCCGATAGCGTCTCGGCACCGACCAGGTCGCCCAGGTACTTCACTGCCCAGTCGTCGGCCAGCTCGATCGAGGAGGCGGTCCAGACCCGGTCGATCTCACGCCGCATCTCCGCGAGCCGCTCGGACATGGCCCGGACCAGGGTTTCCAGGGTGCCGTTGTCCAGGTCGTTGGTCCAGTAGAGTTCGGGAATCCAGGAGTGAAGCTTGCGGTAGTAGTATTCCTCGAAACCGTCGAGCGCGCGGCCATTGATCGGGTTGCTCATCGCACCACCTCCAGGTCCAGCGTCGCATCGAGGTATTCGTCCGGAGCCTGCGCGATCGTGGAGGTACTTTCGCTGCCATCAAGGCTCAGCCGTTCGACGCGAATGATGCCGTCAATTCCGTTGAGCGGGGCCAGCAAATCGGTGCGGCTCCAGGTGTGGCCGATCCTGGCGCGGCGTGGGGCCAGAAGGCCGGTAAACTCGTGGAAGTAGATGTCTCGTACACGGCGTTCAACATCGGCCGCGCGGGCCCCGGGCGCCAGGCGCAGCGTGAGGGCAATGCTGTGCGGCGCGGGCCGCGCGCTGGCCACGTTCACCAGGCTGCCCTCCGGCGCATGGCCGACGAGGAAATCGCGAAGCTCGCCCGCCAGTGCCGGGTCGAAGCCGCCATCGAAGACCGCGGTCACCTCGACCCCGGCCCGTTTGCGGACAGCATTCCAGTAGGGCCGCGCGCTGGCGGCCAGGGCGCCGAAGTTGCGCGAGAGCACCGCGTAATCCTTGGCCGAGACGCAGCGATCGTTGGCCGAGATCCGTGCGGGCAGGATAAAGCGCAGGTCCTCGGTATCGTCACCCTTCAGGCCGCCGAGAGCCGGGAACGGGTTGAAGACTTTCTGTACCCCCTCGACCTTTCCGGCCAGCGCATTGATGGTGAAGGCATCCGGGTTGTCGCCGGTTGTCCCGTATCGATAGCGTGCAGCCACGTTCTTGTCGCCGGGATTGGCAACGCCGCCGAGGATGACATGGGCCTGTCCATCGGCCTCGATCCGCAGGGTGTAGACCCTGTCGTCGGCAGCGATCCCGAACAGGTGTGGTACGTAGCGCCATGGCACGCTGTCAACGTAAACCTCGATGGCGGGCTCGGGGTCCGAGAGGTCGCTGCGCAGGAATGTCAGTGGCTTCTTTCCGAGCCGGAATGTCTGGTAACGCCGGCCACTGGCGCTGCCGAGGGTTTCAACCACGGTCTTGCCCTGGTCCACCATGGCGAAATTACCGTGGATCCTGAGCGGTGCCTTCAATACGATCGCGGGGTTGGAGATCGAGGCCAGTTCCAGTGCCGCGCGGCGATTGTGCGGGTTGACGTTGAGGCTGGCGGTGATTTTGACGCTGCGGTGCTCCGCATCGACCACGACAAAATCGCCCTGGTGGTCGAGATCGTCGCCCAGGTATTTCTCTTCAACGTCGATATGTCCTGCGAAATCGGCCAGTGCCAGATGTGTCTTTGGCGCGCCGATCAGGTGCCCGCCGCGCCGGGCACCGTGGAATATTACGTGCGCGTGGCCGTTGGTAACGTAGGTGTCCAGCGAAATCCGCGTGACGGGCGATAGCACCGGTGCGGTCTCGCTCTCTATCAACACCCGGTTGATCACATTCACCCCGGTGATGCGGCCGTACCTGAGCGCGCCGCTTTCGCCATCGATGGCAGCGATTTCCTGGTTCACCTGGAAGCCCGGCTGCACACCCTGGAGCTCCAGCTGGTAACTGGAAATACCCCGGCCTTCGTTCTGGTTGACGAAACTCTTTAATTCGATATCGCTGAGGTCCCTGCCCGTGAGGACTGACAGCGAGCGGTCGAGCTGAAGCTCGGCATAGCTTTCGCCGGAGGGGAACTTGTCATTGCCGATCTCCTCGAGGATCGCAGCCTTGCGGATGGTACCGCTCCTGAACAGCACCGGCTCGTCCACGCGAAGGTTGCGGAAGGCACCACCGATGGCGACAAAGTCAGCGTCGAAGGTGGTCTCGCGCGGTGGTATCGCCGTCATCGCGTTCAGCGCGGGGTCGATGGGCGCATCGCCTGTCGTCTCGAAGGCGAGGGCGGGATGCCTGTCGTTGCCCTCGGACGTTACACCCCGTCCGCCGGTCAGGACGAGGGGCGCGCGGGCATCCGAGATCACAGCGATGCGCGCCATCGCCGCAAGGTTCGGCCTTGGCTGGTAACCGGTCAGGGCCGCCAGCTGGCGAAGTGAATCCTCCTGTGTCGCGGTTGCGAGGTGCTGTTCCAGCGTCCAGAGATGGTTGTAGAACGACAGGTTGTCGAGCAGTGTCGCCAGCCATTCGAGGACCATCCGGCCAATGTCATCCTCGAGGCTGGTTTGCCAGTGCGCGAAGTTGGCGCGGGTCGAGAGTGCCTGGAATACCTCGATACGGTGGTCGGCGAAAAGTTTCGGCAGCGGTCGTCCGTCGGCATCGAGAAGCGCCGGGAAGCGGGGTGGGCAGAGGCAGTGGAGGCCGTCGGTCGCAACGCTCATGGGGCGGTCTCCTGTGGCAGTTGGCTGTCAAAGATCTCGAGGCGGCCCAGGTCAGGGCGCATCGGGTCGTGCTTGAGGACGGGAATCTGGTCCGGTGCACTTTCGAGGAAACTCTCCGTGAAGTCCCTGAAGTCTCCCTCGCCGCGCCAGCGGTAGCGGATGCGGAGGATACGGGTCACGCCCTTCTGCCCCGCGATCCGGGTTTCGAGGGCGGCGCGGTGGAGGCGACTGCCAAAAGTGAGGTTGGCCGGGTGGAACAGTGCTTCAGGATCGTCGGCGGCAAGGGTTGCAACGATGGCTTCGACAACGTGGCCCCAGGGCACACGCGGATCGTGGCAGAGAACTATTTGCAGATCGAGCGGACGGAGTGCGGTGTTGGCGAGGTATGCCGGCCGCCCGACAAGGCGGATCTCTTCCAGGAAGCGGGTGACCTCGGTCCTGATGTCGTCGTCGAGGGCAATGCTGTCTTTCGGGTCCGTGGCCAGGAAGGTGCCGGTCCAGGTGCCGAGCCAGTACGATCGGGCGGCAACCGCGTCGATGTCATCCCGGGCCGAGACCAGCGCCTCGTAATCGCTGTCGCGGACGGCCCGCAGTTGCATCGCCTTCGTCGCATGCGGCACGGTCAGCCTGGCGAGGGCCAGTGGCTCGGGCGGCTGGGCGTTGTCGAAAGCCAGCGGGTTCGAGGCCGACAGGATCGCAGTTGGCATCGGCAGGCTGTCCGGTGCCTCGTTGGCAGGATCGGCGAGTAGCCGCATGCGGTCCGGCGGCAGGTTGGCATGTGCTGCCCATGCTGTCCGGTAACGCAGCCGGAAGAAGGCGCCGTCTGCCGGTGCCAGGCCGAAGCCGTTTGCGCCGAAGCGCAGGCACCAGCCCGGGTCGCCAATATAATCCCGATGCTCACGGCGCTGCCCGTTGTCGAGCCAGGTGAAGACAGGTCCCCAATGGCCGGCTTCCACGGTCGCTGCCTCGTCAGCCGGGCCCTCCGCCAGCAGGTCGGCGACCACCCGCCAGTGCTCCTGCAACGCGCCCTCGGCATTGGTCCGCGCCAGTGCGACATCGGGACTGTAGCGGCGGTCCCATGGCATGTCGCCCGCGGCAGGGCGCCATGACAGCCCATCGGTCACGGTCCGCACCATCGGGAAACGGTAGACCACCGGACGTCTTGCCCCGCTCCCGGACAGCGGACCTTCGCGTTCAATTGCGGTGGGGAGCGCCTGATCGTTGTCACCGATACTAAAGCGCTCTTCGTGCGTCAGGCCGGACACGACCGGCACGATATTGGCGCTGACGAATGCCCGTTCCAGTTTCAGGTCAAAGGGCAGTGCATCCTCGGCGCGCCAGTGCAGTCGTGTGACATCCATACCGACCAGTGCATCCTCGACCAGCCCGGGGTCCTCGTCGAGCGTCACAATGATCCGGTGGAGCGGCTCGGACTGGTCGACCGGCCGGGTTTCTATCATGATCCTGGTACCGGGGCCGACCTGTGGGTGGACCAGGTCGGTGCCCGTTACGGTCAGCTCGCGCGCGCCCCTGGCGATCCAGGGGCAGGTCTCGTCCGGGATGTGGACCGGGATATCGGTCCAGCGGGCACTGGTCGGATAGCCGGTGCCGGCAAGGATGTCGTCGAAGCTGGCCCCGACCTCGAAGGGAATCACCATATCGCTGTCGCCAAATCCGGCGAGGGCGGTTCCCGCGATAACGGTTTCGTCGAAAGGGGGAAGACCGGTTGGCCTGGAGGTTCCCTCGTAATGGCGCAGCACCACATAACCCTGTGCCGGAAGCTCGGGGCGCAGGCTGTAACCGAGGATACGCGTGATCTGCTGGAAGGAGCGTCGCTCTGTAAGGTGCTCGAACTGGGTTTGCAATCGGTAGCCGTCCTGCAGGAAAGCCATTTCGTCGCCGATCGCGGCGATCAGGTCGCCCAGCATTCGCGCCTGGTCGGGCACGATGTTCATCTGCCACTGGGGATATCGTTCCCGTGAGAATGCCGCGAAGGTGTCGAGGTAGCTCTGGAAGTCGCGGGCGAGGTAATCCACCGGATAGTCGGAGCCGGGACGGTCGCCGGGTACGCCGTGGCAGGCGCAATCGAACACGGTGGGACAGGCCTGCTTGAACGAAAAGTCCGCGGCCGAGCTGAAAGGATCCAGGCGCGCCCCGGTAAGGTCAGCCAGGCGCAGGCGCTGCATCTCGAAACTGGCGCCCGAGTCGAAGATTACCGCCAGCACGTTGCGCGTCCTGCCCTGGGCATCCGTATGCGCCTCGAAATTCTGGGCCTCGACGATTCGTGGTTCCCTGGAGCTGGTGCCCAGGCATTCGATATCCAGTTCGTTCGCCGCGAAACCGAGATCGGGCTCTAGCGGGTCGATCACGAAGTAGATATAGATTTTCGCGTGATTGACTCCGTCGACGGCAATGAAGTCGATGCCCGTCTGGTCGAACGAGGGCTCCTGCTCAGCGAGGAGTATATGGCGTCCGAGCCCACTCATTGCGCCATGGTCCGCTTCAGGACATCCGTCGTTCCCGTGGCGAGGATGACGTAGCTGACCTCGATCTCGAAACGGGTGGGTTCAGGCTGGCGGATCTCGATCCCCTCGACACGGACAACCTTGTCCAGCCAGCGCGCCATCGCGCGACGGATCTGCGCCTTGACGAGATCGGCAACCTCCTCGTTGATCGATGCGAACAGCAGTTGTGGGATGGGGGTGCCCATTTCGGGCCGGTTGATACGCTCACCCGGCGCCGTCATCAGCGTCTGCAGCACCAGGTCCTGAACGTAGCGCTCGTAGTCGAGAGTCTTGGTAAACCGACCGCGGTCCTCGTCCAGGGCCAGCGGGTAGGCCAGCGCGTGGATCGGGTCAGAAGGTGATGAGAACATGCTGGTTTCCTGGCAGGATCTGAAGTGGACCGGAGGAAGCGGGCACGGGGGTGTAACCGACCCCCACCGACTGCGTATTGACAAGAGGTATGCCACTGGCCGTGACGCGGCTTCCGGCGACGGTCCAGGTACCGGTAACAGTCAGTGCGGGCGAGGTGCCGGGAAAAGCCGGCACGTCGGCCTGTACCGAAAGCGGCATATTCGTCGAGGTTGCGCGCAGGTTTACCGGTACGAAGGCTGCTGCACGTCCCTGCGCGGAATCGACAACGTGTGCGGCTACGGTGAGGGTGGGGTTGCTCATGGTGGCCTCCTTACACGACTTTCAGCGCGGCGTTCTTGACGTCGAAGGCAGCGGCGTCGAGGACAACCTTGTTGCCCTGGGCCTCCTGGGTGACGACGTTTGCTTTCAGCGTGATCTCGCCACCTTTTATCGTGATCGAGCCGCCGTTCTTCTTGATTTCGATCTTGATCTCATCCGCGGAGTCGTCGACCTCGATACGGAGTGACCCGGTCTCGAA
The DNA here is from genome assembly GCF_021729055.1 of Microbulbifer zhoushanensis. Lineage (NCBI taxonomy): Bacteria > Pseudomonadati > Pseudomonadota > Gammaproteobacteria > Cellvibrionales > Microbulbiferaceae > Microbulbifer > Microbulbifer zhoushanensis. Next base: position 85,085 of record NZ_JAJSAO010000005.1, on the reverse strand, counting down.
ATGCACCCGGGCAGGGTCATAATCCTGCGCATCGAGTTCACCTTCCTGCCACAGGAACCCGCAATACACGAGGCGGTCAATCCTGCCACCGAGGAACTCCACCCATACCCTGGTTCCCTCCGGTGGCAGCGCAAAAAACCCGATGCCGTCCCCTGCGTAGGGCACGCAAGGGTCAGCCCAGACACCTTTTGAGTCTGTGATGTTGTCTACCCTGATACGCAGGCGGCCGCGACATTTCGGATCATCCCTGTCGATGATTTCGCCGAGGTACTTGCCGTAGAGACGGCCGGTGCTTGGCCGGTAGAGTTCGTCGATTGTGGGACCGCGGTTCGGAATGTCGCTCATACCATTTCTCCAGTTGCACCGGGCACCCCGGTCTCGTCGGCTGCACCGTATTCCCTGCCGTCGCTCTCCAGGACGGCATCCATCCAGTGTCCATCGATGCGGATCACGTGCGTCGCGTCGCTGATACGAAAGAGCCTGTTCGCCACGGCCTCCGGTACTCCCTCCAGCGTCGCCAGTTCGTTGGGGATGCAGAGCTTCTTGAGCATCGCCAGGGTTGTTGAGAGCTTTACCTTGCGGTCAAAGGCGCGCTCTTGCTCGAGTGCCTCATTGACCTGCTCGCCGTCCCCCCCCGGCTGGACAGCCCGGGGCACGAAATGAATGCCGGGGGTGTCGTCGTCGGGAGGCGGTTCCAGTGGGTTTGTCGGTGGTGAGGGAACACCGGGTGTGGTCTGGCTGCCTGATTGTTCGGGCATGGTCTGGACGTTGCTGCCTTCAGACATTACTTCGAAGCTGGTCACATTGGGGCAGGAGGCGCGATTGACATTCACCTTGAAACTGATTGGCCCGGTATCCTCCCCTCCGAGAACCGGCAGCGCCTGGGCGGCAGCGGCAACACCGCCGGTTGATGGCGCACCGCCCTCCTCGAAATAGGGGGAGCGGGCCCAGTGGATCTTTGGTGTCACAGTCACGCTGGGCTCGCTGTCGTCAAGCGGGTTGAGGTCACCCAGCCCGGGTGTCGCCTCGGGCACGCGGGCGTAGCTGACCCAGAAGTTGTGACCGAAGGCAATGGCCTGCGTCCGCAGGAAATCGAGGTTGTTACTGTTCTGCCCAAGTGGGTTTTCTTCCTCGTCGAGCTCGTTGTTCTCCGGCGCGTCGACGTGGTGCTCGGCGAAGTCCTGCTCGATCAGGTGTTTCATGACCGCGTCAACCTGGCCGGACCAGGCGCCGGTATAGCTCCGTGCCGCCATGATTGTGCGGATGTCCTGGCCGCGATAGAGAATGGTCGAGCCGACGCCACCCTGGGTCTGATGCTCCTCCACTTCGCTGACCTTGCCCTGGAACAGCACGTGCCACTCGCCCCGGTCCCGCGGCCGGACAAGAACCGCGACCTTGCGACCCGGGGCGAGCAGCCGGTGGCGCACGCCCTGCCGGTCGGGCAGGTCGTGCATGAGGATACTGAAGCTCGTCGGGTCATTGAGTTTGTGCTCGGAGCGGATCTCCAGCACACACTGGCGCTGTTCCCGGGTCCACGGGGTTCCCCCGCTGCCGCTGACGATCTGGATAGTCGAAAGCATCTCAATCCTCGTCCGTCGGGATGCGGATCCGCGCCTGGGCGAGAACAGCATCAGGCAGCAGGCGCCCGTTATGCGCTGTGATCTCCCAGAACGCTTCGGCGCGCTTGAGATAGAACCAGGCGAGATGATCCAGCCGTTGGGGGTCCTTCGTGATATGCGTGCCGCGGTTCCGTCTCGCCGGGATAACGGCAGGCTTGACCGCCAGCACCTCGCGCCCGCGCGGGTCAGTGGTCTTGAAGGGCTGTGAGTGCTTTGTATAACGGCTATCGGGGGAGAACTTGGCCATCGTTTCCTCATTCAGATTGGCGCGATGAGTCGCCAGAGTGGCGACAGGTCGGCGAGGTTGGCGACCGCCAGCAAATCACTTTGCGCGCGGGTGTATTCATAGGCGGCGATTGCGATTTCGGCGGCATCGCTGTTGCTGCAGCGGAAGTAGTCGGGCGTCAGCACTTTCAGCTCCATTGCCACCGTCGCCCGGATCGGGTAGTAGAGCGCATCGTGTTGATGCTCGGTAACTGTGAAACTCTCGATCTGGACCGGCAGGATTATCCGTGCACCCAGCCAGAGAATGACCGGAGCCACCTCGGGCGGGGTGTAATCCGATGAGCCGGTGTTTGTGAGGTCGGCCACCGACTGCAAAAGATCCCCGACCAGGCCCTTGGTAGGCTCTATCATCTTGCGCAGCGCCGCCAGGCGCGCTTCAACGCTGAACGAGTTCGGTGGGACCAGTGAGCCCTTCGCGGCATAGGGATCGATCTTGATCTCGAAGCCGGTGAACTTCTGCGGTACCTCAATCGGCTGCACCGGTGCGCCGGGGCTGGGGGCGCCTTCCTCCGCCTCGGCCTTCCAGGGAGTGAAGTTACGGGTCAAGGTCTCGGGGTTGATGTCGAACTGCACAACGTTGGGAATGTTGCCGGCAATCCCGGCGATGCCGGATTTCGGGTTGAGCTGGATCAGTGCGCCCTTGACGGACTTTACCGGGGGGGCAGTCAGGGTCATGACGGGACCTCCGAGATCTCCGGGTTGCCGTAGGAGAGCACACGGCCCAGTTCACGCTTTCCGGGCAGGCGGCCGTTCTGCCGCGCTTCGGCCAGCGTCGCGCGCCGCAGCGCATTAATGGTCAGCACGTCTTTTCCACTGGCGGCTCCCTGTGCGTAAGCGTTTAGCACGACGGCCTTGATGCGCGCGCCGGAGAAACTGAATGCGGGACCCAGGACCTCTGAAAATGCCAGAACGTCCTCTGCCGGTTCGAAAGGTGACAGGGCGAGGCGCCACAGTTTTGTGCGCTCGGACTCGCCCGGCGGCTGGAAGTCGAGCGTATGGCGGATACGGCGCAGCATGGCCTCATCGATTTCCTGGGGCCGGTTGGTGGCGAAGATCACCGTACCCTCGTAGGCGTTCTCGATCAGCTGCAGGAAGTAGGCGGTGTTCTGGTTGTCGGCCCGCGCGATCTCGTTGCGAGTGTCCGTCCGCTTCGAGACGACAGCATCAAACTCGTCGATAAACAGAATCGCGCCGGACTGGCTCGCGGCCCGGAACATTTTGCGCAGGTTCTTGTTTGTCTCGCCGCGCCATTTACTGACAAGGCTCGCCACGTCCACGCGGAAGAGCGGCCTGCCCGCTGCGCCCGCCAGAACCCGGGCGCTCAGCGTCTTGCCAGTGCCGGGGGGGCCCTGCAGCAGGATCGAGAGCGCCCGTTCCTGAACATAGACCCGGGCGACCTCGGGCCTGTTCATCAATTCGTGCTGGGTCTGTATCTGGGCCACCAGGTCCTCGAGCTGTTCCCGCATGGGCGGATCCAGGACAAGATCGTCGAAGCCCACGTCGGTCGACAGTTCGATTGCCCAGGCGTGGAGGGCGCGCGTACTTCGTCTTACGGCGCGACGTGCGAAGAGGTCGATATCGGACGACGGCGCAGTCTCAATCAACCGGGCATCCACGCCGCGAATGGCGGCCACACGACGAAGCTTGTTCTCAGGTGCATCGGGAAAGCGCTCGCGCAGCCGCGCGCGCAGGGCATCACGGCGGGGGGCGGGAATCTCGAAGCTGAGGTACCGGTGCGTCCTGGAAGTTCGGGCTGGCTGGCTTTCTACATTCGGAATGAACTGGAGCCGCGCGGAGGGCGAGATGCCCGGCTCGAGGAGCTGGGGTTCGGGGGCCTGCCAGCAGAGCGCCGCGTTCTGGACAGTGATGAAACGGTGGATACGCAGAACCTGGTCGGGAGTGAACGGTTCCTCCTGTGCCTGCACGACCCACAGGCTGGTGTTCAACATGGATGCCACTCCTGCGGCAACCCGGGTGAAGTCAGTCTCGGGGCTGCCTGTCAGTTCGCAAACGATACAGTGCGCCTTGCTGCCCTCGACCCGGATGGCCTGTGCCATGTTTTGCAGGACCTTTTCATCAGCAGCCTGTCCCTCCTCGACGCGCGTCAGTAATTGCTGGAGTGCCGGTTCCAGGCCCGGCCTGCCGGCCAGCCATTCGATCACTGCGAGGTCGATGTCAAAAGCCATCGGGGCCCCGGGTCCCATATCGCGGGCACGGACGAGCTGCCAGAGATTCAGGGCGCTGTCCGAGGTGTAGATTGGTATCCGGCCCAGCCCGAAGGCCTCCCTGACGAGCGCTTCATGGATATAGGGGAATGAGGACCTTTCGCGAATGGCTGCCTCGAGAGTGGGGTCGATATGTTGTGCAATAAGGCAGGTCAGCAGGTCACACTCGGGTTGTGTCAGGCCCAGCATCTGGACAAGCTTTGCAAAGCGCGAATTTTCCGGGTCGCTGAGCCGGGCGCGCAGCATCGCCACCTGCTCGCCGTCGTGGCGACCGGTCAGCTTTTTTTCAGTGAGTTCGACGATGGCATCAATGTCGATGGCATAGAGTTCGGCGAAGCTGCGCATCTAGGTACCCCCCACCCAGAACGGCTGGCTGACGGCGTTGCGGATCCAGAGCTGGACATAGGCCAGGGCATTCTCGTCAGCGTCGTCGGACAGCACATAGTCGATTCGCCTTGGTCCGGCAATGGCGGCGTCTCCCGCCTGGAGGCCGGCCGCAGAATCGCGCACGTGATAGACCGCACCACCGATGGCCAGCCGCAGGAGACTGGCATGGTTATCCGCGGGCGCCATCGTCTCCAGGTCGAAGTTACCATCGAGGTCGAGCCGGAAGCGCCGACCGGAGACGAGGTCGGCCTGCGCGATGTGGGGATTCAGTGTGAAAGGCAGGCGGTTGGACGGGATCTCGAAGGGCACCGGTTCGCCGCCCTGCATCATGGTCTCGCTGGTCAGGACACGAATCTGCGCATCGCCTGGCTCAAGTGAGAGTGGTTGCATCACGCCGGCGACCGGACGGGCGACCACTGCACCGGTGGTTACCAGAACTTCACCGCGCTCGTCATCGATTGCCCAGCCGTTCGCGGCGTTAGCCTCGAAGTCGACGCGGAAGGTTTCCATGGTATCGCCCACGGGCACTGTGAGTTCGATATCCACGAACTGGTCAATGGAAGTGCCGCGGAGCACGAGAACGCGGTCTTCCGGTCCTGCGCCCGGGAACAGCTCGGCCGGTGTGCGGTTGAATTGTCGCTGTGAAGTTCCGCCCGCTCCGGGAATGGTTGCGGTGATTGTGCTCGAGATACGCTGCAGGCGCGGCCCCATGTTGGGCAGCGTCGCGTCACCGACAGTCAGGATCGGCCCGGAAAGTTCCTGCGGCATCTCCGGCTGTAGCCGTACGTTCTTGACCCTGAAATATAGGCTCGGTCGAACCGCACCGCCGTCATAGGCGGGCCAGACATTGAGCGCCTCGCTGCCGGTTTTGACGACGACTTCGATCTCGAAGTGGTTGCCCGCCCCGACGAGGGCGTCGTCGAAGACCGGGACCGTCCCGATCGAGACGTCCTCGTCCAGTTCAGAATGGTCCAGCAGTGTCGCCAGGGCATGACCCAGGAGATCCTGCTCGGACAGGTGCGGAAGCACTCCGGTCGCCTGGTAGACAGTGAGGTGGTAATGAAGTGTCACTGGCTTGGAGAAGAACACCGGGCGGGACGGACTGGCAGCAGGTTCCTCCGCGGCGTCGGGCTTTCCCTCGGGATGCAAGTGATACAGGAAGATGTTGACCAGGTTGGTTGTGGGCGACACGTCCAGCGGTGAAACCGAACTTGTATTGACGGTAAGTACGCCCCCCATACGCCGCTCGATATTGGCCGCGAGCAGGGTCTCCAGGGTTGATGTGACCTGGGAAAGCTGGGTGACTGCCATCTAGCGCTCTTCCTTCTTCCAGGCCGCGGCGAATCGAATCGGGCCGATTCTCGAGGCCTCGGCTGCAGTTCGGGGTGCAGGCCTGGCTGGCTGTTCGGCGCGGCTCTCGTTCGTGTGGTGATGGTGGATCTCGGTAACGACTTCCCGTGTCACCTCGCGCACGGGTTCGATGTCGGTGGGAATCGGGTTGTCACGCACCTCGGGCTCGAAATCGCTGGGAGATACAAGGGGCTGCTGGGGTTCGAACTCGCCGTGCAGCCGGGCAAGGGCCCGGGCCAGCTCTGTCTCGATCGCAGCCAGTGCAGGACCGGGATCCTGCTCCACAGGCTCGGTGGGTTCGGGTGCCGGATGCCCTTCCGCTGGTGCACGAGATTCAGTCTCTTCCGGCTCCGGCTCGAAAACCATGTTGTTGTCGACATTTTCGAAGTGTTCGTGGATATGCGTGGTTGAGTGGTCGACATGCTCTCGAACATAAATATCGGGGTCCGTAGCCTGTATCGGCTCCTCGATGCCGGAGTCGGGTGCCGGGGGAATATCGGCAGGTCGCTCTATGACCCGAGTTTCGTGTGCGACAATTTGCTCGTTCGGTTCGAGCGGTTGGGCCTGTGTTGGCTGTGCGGGGGGCTCCCGCTCGGGCGGGGATCGGTGAACGGTCTCCCGAAAATCATCGGGTTCGGGAAGCTCGGGATGAGCGAGCGGCAGGTTCACGTCGTCGGGTCCGGTAGCAGCCCCGACATCCGAAAATGGCAGGTCTGGAGTGGCAGCTTCGGTGATCGGGTCCGTCCATGGGGCATCCGTGCCTGTTATAGGCTCAGCAGGGCGATAACTTTCCAGTATGTCTTCGAAGTAACCTGACATTGCTCTATCGCCCTCAGCGGCTACTACGTGCGCGACCGCGCTGCACTTGGATAGTGTCGACCAGCGCAACTCGTGTCTGGCGTGGCAGGTCGAGGATGTCCGCGGCGGACCAGTGATAGCAGGAAGCCAGCACATGAATGTCGGCCAGGAGCCTGTGCAACCAGGTGCGAAGTCGTGAGGCAAGGTGGTTTCGCAGGACGAAGCGCTTACGCACGATTTCCCCGCAGCGCGGGCAGGGGGACTCGATGTCGTCCGCCAGGATCGGGCAGGCCCTGGCAACTTCCGCCTCGAACTCAGTTATTTTCTCCGGGTGAAGGTCTGTGCCACCTTGCCAGAGCCGGCGAGCCAGGACGCGCTGGTCCCGTTTTACTGATTTCAGGATCGACTGCGTGGGGAGCACATACGGTGCGCCATCAAAGGTTCTCTCCCTGTCCGGTTTCACCGCGTCGCGGATACTGGACAGCCAGGTGCCGAGATAGAACGCCACGGAGAATTTCTTGCTGCAATCCGGACAGTCCACGTTCTGGTCGATGGTGGTGCCAAATGTACCTGCATAGACATGTGCCAGCATCAACTCGTAGTCGATCAGCGGAAGCTCTGGCAGGTCATCCGGTAACAAACGGTCATCGCCCTGGACAAGCGCTGTCGGCATCAGCTGGTCAGGATTCGCGCCCAGCCGAAACAGCGCCTGCTCGTCCAGAGGGCGGCAAAGGTAGCTTCGTCGTTTCCCGACACCATAAATGACCTTCCCCCCTATCATCTGCGCCACATAGCCTCCCGTGATCAGGGTTCCAGGTATTTCGTCAGGCTGTATTCATATTGCAGCGAGAAGGTCAGGAATGTGTTTGCCTCGGCGTTGGAGTCCAGCGCGTCCCAGGCGATCGAAGTCGGCAGGCAGGAAAACAGCTCATGCTGGATGCGTGGGCGCATCTGGCTGTCCTTGACGTGGATCATCAGGTTTTTCTTCATCCCATCAACCGAGATTGCACCGGCGCTAACGGGGCTGTGTACCTGTTCGAACCAGTTGAGCAACGCGACGTCGAGCACCTGTGCCTGCTTGATCTCACAGGCCTCATAGGTCACCGCACCAGGGCTGTAGACCGAGTAAAGCTGGGTGCCGTCCTTGGAGGGGTTCGCCGCTACACTCGACTTGATGGCACCGATGGCGGTGACAGCGGCAACTGACTGCCCTTCGAGAAACAGCTCGAAATAGGCGTTGGTCAGCGGGGTCGGACGAACCGTGACAGGCGTAATGGGCATGGTCGCCCTCCTTAAAATGAGGGTTGCTCAAACTTGTGCTGAACATGAAGGTGAATAAACTCAGCTGGGAACAAGGGTGCGAAGAAAACCCAGACGTTCATGATGCCGAGCGCGATATCTGTAGGGGACGTGGTGGTCTCATCACAACGCACGTTATAGGCTTCATCGACAGTCGCGCCGCGAAACGCTTTTTTCTCATAGAGTCCGTGCATGAAGGCGCGGCACATCATCTCGATATTCGCCCAGGTAACCCGGTTATTGGGTTTGAAAACAAATTCCTGCAGCGCTGCCTGAAGAGAGTTCTTGATAAAGTCCGTGGTCATCCGGACGGGAATGTAGGCGAAGTCCCGGTTCGAGAAAGCATCATCACCCGCCAGCGTGCGAACGCCCCAGCTGACGTTGCCGGTCGACTTCGCACGCAGTGCATTGATTCCACGCGGATTGATAACGCCGTTGTCGGCGTCCGACATCGGGTACTCGAGGCCTGTAACCCCGACGAGCGGTGCAGAGAGGCCTGCGGCGGCGTTCCACACACCGAGCCGCCCGATGGTCGAGGCGATCACGCCCGCCATGGTGCCGGAAGGATCAATGTGCACCTGGGTGCGCCCGTAGGGCGTCCTGACCCGCGGCCAGAAGACACAGGTTACCTCGGGGATCACGCCGCTCTTGAAGTCGATAAGCTGGGCTTTTGCGGTGACCTCGTCGACCGTCGACCAGGCGTTCTCGTCACTTCTCGGGTCCATGATGAGAAGGGCGTTCTGTTCACGGCAAAATGCGCTGGCTGCGCCCCAGATTCCGCCGCGCTGGTCATCGCTCTGTTCATGACCGCGAGGCAGAATCAACATATTGAAGATATCGACTTCACGTGAAACCCGCTGGAACACGGCCTGGTAATCCGCGAGGACCGGCGCCTGGCCGTCGCTACCCATAGTCGCGCCACCGGCCTGTCCGAGGCTGAACGCCGCGCGAATTGCCGCGGCTGAATCCAGGTAGGCAATTGCGCCTCCGGTATCAAAGCTTCCCGCTTCTGAGGGCGCTAACATGCCGTCGTTGCGGACGGCCCGGACCCGGTAACCGATACGGCTGAACGTCCAGGTATTGCCTAGCGGGTCGGCAGCATTCAATGTTGCCACCAGGCTATCGAGATTGTTGGCAAAATTCGCCAGCGAGAGTGGTGTGTCGCTGTCCCCGTCCCCGTCGTCCATCGGGCTGGTCGCGCTGGGGATACCCCAGGTCAGCCCCGTGAGGCTGCCGTCTGTGGTGCCATCCCCGAAATCAACCGGCCACGGCTCCGCCCCGACACTGAGCGGTGCCTCGAGCGGTGAAATGTCGTCCGCCGAAGCGAAAGGGCGCGTCGTAACACCGGTCATCACGGGTCGGTATTGGGAGTAAAGGCCAACCTCCAATCCGCCCTGCAGGCTGCCGAGCGCGAGGGTTCCTGTACCGTCGTTATGCCCCGCAGGAAGGATGCGGATCGAACGGGTCCCATCTGTGCTGTCCACTGCGATGCGCAGCGCGGAGGAACCGTGCCCGCTGTCGTGAGCAGTCACGTGTACATGGGCCGAGAGACCACGGGCTCCCAGCGAGGTGTTGATTGCCTCCTGGATAGAGGCCAGGGTGATTGGCTGGGTCAGCGTTACCGGTACCTGCTCACGCCCGTCAATCTCGACGATGATCCCCAGGTCGTTGCCGATGCCGGACAGGAAAGTACTGAGATCGGCAAAGTAAAAGCCGGACTGGCTGTAGACCAGGTCCTCATTATTAATCGTGAGGTCCGGCGGGGCGTGCTCGGTGGTCACACGGACCAGCCGGGAATTTCCATTCACTACGCGCTGGACGAAGTTGGGCGCCTGCGGGTCCATGGAAAGGTTGGTGAAGGCTTCGCTTTCAGCCCGCCCCAGGCGGCCCTGGTCGTCCACCGTCTCCCGCCAGAGCGTCAGGTTGAAGGTCAGTTCCGGGTCGGGTGTGTCGTAGTCGACTTCGACCCGGATCGCATCGCCGAGAACCCCGGCATCAACCGCGTCAACGCGGAGCACCTCGCTGCCGGGGCCGGCGAATTCGCTCTCGATCACATGATGTGCAGCAACGGCATTATTGGCAGTGCGGACGACTACCGCATCGCCCAAGCCAGCAGTAAAGGCCTGGCGTATCTGAATGCCGAGCTCGCCGTAAGCCAGGTCATCGCCGAACTGCGCGACGTACTGCTCGAAACTGCGAATCGCAACAGGTGTATTAATGGGACCCTTCCGTGCCATGCCGATAGCAAGCAGTCGGCTCGAAATTGCGCCGCGGGCTACAGACTGGCCAGAGGGATGCTCGAAGGTGCGAACACCGGGGGACAACATTATCGACATTATATCCACCTTGGGTTGGCGGGAATCAAAAATGAACCTATCAGTGGGAAATTGTTCCTGTCTATGGTTGAAATTGATGTTGGCGCTTAATCCTCTTACGTCTTATTACATGGAGCACTGGGTATCATTCTGGTGGTGGAGGGTTTCACTTTCGTGAGTGGCCGGTGCCATGCCTGCTTGCAGGTGATGTGTACCAGTTGTGTGGATTAAAATTGCAGGGAATGTTCTTCAGGGGATTTTCTACGGCTGTGAATTGCAAAATATTTTCGGTTAACAAGGTTTCTTTTTCCTGCATTTCTGAAAGTCCGTGTAATTAACCTTGCCGGGCCAATCATCAAAACTGGTTTTTATGGGGCCTGTATATACGTATTGCGACCCGTGAGAATTTGGATAGTGGTGGTTGCAGCAATATGCCCCGTGGCTACAGGCATTAAACCGTATGCCCTGCATGGTGTGTCGGTAACGCCTGTGGGTGGTTGCCGCGGGTTCAATAGGAAAGCAGGATGTGGTTGTAGGAAAGGATTAAAGCCGGGAATGCCAGCAGTACCTTGTTACCGTTTTCAAGGCGAAGCCTTGCTTGCAGGGGTAGTCAATAATATTTAGCCAAGTGCGGTTTGGGGGAGAGGCATTTGCTGTTCTTTTCTATCCTGGACATTTTATATTTATGGGTCGCCTGCTTCCCGGGGTGGTGAATTCTCAGGCTCAACAGGGCTTTCCGGAAAGGCGGCACCGAGTCGGCTCTCTTGTTTTTTTCTGTTTGAGTATCTTTCTGCTGCCAGAGACTATCTGGATCTGTGAGGTTGTCTGAAGGTGATTTACTGTCGTTAATGGTTGTCTCCCTATTATGTTGATTTGTCAGAAGTCCATTAATTGATAATAGGGAGGTAAGAGTGCTTTGGATAATAATGCCGTGATAGTGTGGTCGATAAAGACCGGAGGGGACAGGAATCACTGCCTGCCGTGACACTGCAGGGGCAGTAGTGCTGCAATAGCCGAGCGGGGAGAGCTGCAAGGCGCTTCTGGCAAGGTGATGGGTGATCGGTGGGGCTCACTACCGTTGATGCCTTAAAGCAGGTGCCTAGTGCCATCCCGGCTGCCTTACTGTCTGCCCTCGCTCAGTTCCCCTCGATACTAACAGGGGAGTTTTGTACAAACGTTTTATTCTGGCAGCAAAACCATCCTTACAAAGCGGCGGGCCCTGTCTTGTCCGAAGAGCTTTCTCGTGGAGGACGAAACCCGCTGGTGACCACTGGCTGGTGCAAGCGTGTATGCTGCGTGACTGTTGTACTTGCGCGGGGCGAGCTGCCGGTCCCTGGCGCAGAACGCGTGGTATGCCCCGGGTGCCCTGTAGTTTTTCTCCTGGTAGCAAGCGTTCCTGCACTCTACCCGCCCTTGGCTATACTTTTCGCTTTCCTCCATTCGAGTACATGTGAAAATAAAGGGAAGGCAATTATGGAAGCGATACTCGGGATCCTGATCCTTATTGCTGATATTTACGCAATCATCAAAATCCTCCAGAGCCCGGCAGGCGCGCTCAAGAAGATTATATGGGTATTGTTGGTGCTGATTTTGCCGGTGATCGGCCTGATCATCTGGTATTTCGCCGGCCCGGGCGGGAAGGGCGGGTAGATAGCGCCTGGCCAGGTATGGCTTCGGAGCAGTCGTGGTAAGCGTTCAGGCTTCCGGCGCCTGCCCCGGCAGTGACGCATCTTTCCACTGTTCCGGAGATTCGTTTTCAGCCAGTATGCCACAGGTGACCGCCAGGCCCTGGTACGCTGTCCGGGAGAAATAGAATAGCCAAAAAACGATGCCGGCAAACTTGGCGCCGTCCTCCAGCAGGTACGGGTCCGGTAGCCAGTCAAAGGAGTTCTTGTCGATAAATACCGACAGGAAAAAGAATCCCAGGGCGATCGCGAATGGGACGAAATCAGTCTCCAGAATGGTTGTACGGAACTTTGCCAGGTAAGCCAGTATCATCAGTGCGTAGGCGATTAGTACATATCGCTCGCGCATATGGAGGAAGTGTGGGGCTATGTCCTCATGAAACAGGAACAGGTCATCCAGCATCACCAGCGAGGTAATCAGACCGGAGGTGAGCAGGAACAGGCAAATCGCTCTTCTGCCGATTTTCATACCCAGTAAAAGGGCGGAAAACAGGCAGATGGTTGCCGAGGCACTCCATAGCACAATACCGATATTGGAGAGTATGCCCACATAGAAGTGCCCCTGCAGGACTGCGGCGGGGTCCCGGGTGAATGTGCCGACGGGGATGCCGGTTGACTCTGAAGCCGCGGATAACGCTATAAGCAGCGCCAGGGTAATGGCCCCCAGTGACAGCAACCAGAATCTCAGTATTTGTAACTGCTGTAAGGCCCGGGTAATCAGCTGTGCGTGGGTATGGCGGGACTTTAACTGCGCTGGCATGGTACTGCCCGTTGATCCTTTCCGTGGCAATGAGGCCGGCTGCCGGTGACACTGCCGGATAAAGCATTATCCTGCCACGGCGCCTGAATACCTCGACTTCTCCTTCCTGCACCCGATCCCTGGGTGGCAGATTAATAAAAGTGTAGACCCGTTATTACCAATGGTTTCCTTTCTGCCCGATGCCGCTGCCAGCGGATATCCGGCGAAGTACACTGGCGCGGGCTGCAGCTCTACTGGTGCTTGCCGCTCGCCCGCCCGGATTCCGGCCCTGCCCGTCGCTGTTTAACCCGTGCCCGGCCTGTGGCTGTATTTGTGCGGCATTTCTGGTTTACACGCAGATCAGGGATTCCCCTATAGAGCTTCGCAGAAGCCCCAACTTACCATCCTGAAGGGCAGCGCCAGCCTGAAATTTGGGCCAGGCCGTTGCGTCCTGACAACAAGTAAAAGATAAGGATGGAGAACCAGTATGTTCCCAACTAACCCCCGCCGTCGTCGATGGCAGGCGTGGCTGTCGGCATCCCTGGCGTTCGCCATGCTGTCGGGCCAGCCCGCTATGGCGGACGATGGCATGATTGACGCGGATCCAGCACCGGAGGCAGTACAACCGGTCACCAGTGGAGACCGCCTGGTGCGCTTTGTGGAGTTGAACAGCAAGCCGCTGTCCGAAGCGCAGGTGAACCCCAGCCGCGAGGCAGCCTACCTGCGTAAGCTGGCGGTCGAGCAGGACGAGTTCCGCGCACAGGCCCGCGCCGCAGGCATCGAGTTCACCGAACGCCGGAACTTCGATGTGCTGTTCAACGGCCTGTCGATCGAGATTGATCCCGAAGACCTGGCCGCGCTGGAGGCACTGGACACTGTCTCTGCCAGTCACCCGATCTATTCGGTGATGGGGGGCCAGTCACCGGTGCCCGCAGAAGCGCCGGAGGGCACCACCCGAGACAACGTGACCGTTACCAACCTGACCGGTGTGCCCGAGGCCCACTCTGCCGGGATTACCGGTGAGGGTGTAGTGGTGGGCGTGATCGACAGCGGTATCGACTACAACCACCCGGCATTCGGCGGCCCGGGCTTCCCGAATGACAAGGTGATCGGCGGCTATGACTTTGCCGACGACGACGCGGATCCCTTTGACGACCGTTACGCCTCCGTTGAGATGCACGGTACCCATGTGGCCGGTATCGTGGCGGGCAAGGACGACATCATGGTCGGGGTTGCACCGGATGCGAAGCTGCGGGTCTACCGCATTTTCGGTACCGAGAATCCCGGCGCGACAGAGGATGTGTTGCTTGCTGCGATGGAGCAGGCGGTGGAAGACGGTTGCGACGTGGTGAATATGAGCTGGGGCAGTAACCGCTATGAAGTGCTGCAGAACGGCGTGATCTCCCGGGCCACAGACCGCATGCTGAGGCGCGGTACCGTACCGGTGGTGGCGATCGGCAATAACCTGGCCGGACCCTTCCTGCCCGGTAGCCCGGCAATTGCCAAGAGCGCGATTGCGGTGGCAGCGGCCTATAACAGCAAAGCCACCGAAATGGCATTCAAGGCCTCCAATGGCGAAATCATGCCTTTCCGTGCCATGTACCTGGGCCAGCCGGTTCCCGGCAAGGGCTCGTTCGAGGTCGTGGATGCAGGCACCGCCAACTGCGCGGCCCTCCCGGAGGATGTCTCCTACGAGGGCAAGATCGTCCTGCTCAAGCGCGGCCACTGGAGCTGCCGCCCATATATGGCGGTCAACCTCTACGCCGAGGCGGGTGCGGAAGCGGCCATCTGGTGGCAGGATTCCTGGGACCCGGATCGCTTCGCTTCGCAATTCAGCAGCACCATTGAGCGACTGGATATCCCCACCGTGGCAGTGCGTACCGGTGATGGTAGCGAGCTGGCCTCCATGAGCCCGGGGGCCAGTGTCAGCTGGGGTCACTTCTTCGAGGACCCGGCCACATTCCCGGGCAAGACCACCTTCTTCAGTGCCTGGGGCCCGAGCCATGAGCTCGACATGAAGCCGGATGTGATGGCCCCGGGTGGGTACATCTTCTCCGCTATCCCCGGCTATGCCGGTTATTACGGGTTGATGGACGGTACCTCCATGGCAGCGCCGCATGTGGCCGGTATCGCAGCACTGTTGCGCTCTGCTAATCCCAGCCTGAAAGCCCATGAGGCCCGCGATATCCTGCTCAGCACTTCAGAGCCGGCCGACTTCACGGTTGATCCGGACCTGGGCCTGCACCCGGTGGCACAGCAGGGCGCGGGCATGGTGAATGCCATTGCTGCCCTGGGAGCCCGCACCAAGGCGGAGCCGGCAAAGCTTTCCCTGGGCGAGTTCGAGGGCAGGCGCCTGTCCCGTGACATAACGGTGGAAAACAAGAGTGATACTGATATCAGCTATCGTGTGTCACATCGCTCTGCACTGACCGTTAACCCGCCGATGACATTCCGCTGGGTTCCCAGCACATCGGCGGCTACGGTCGAGTTTTCCAGTGACAGTGTCGTGGTACCCGCCTCTGGTGAGGCAAAACTTTCGGTGAGCTTCAGCCAGCCGGTTGATGTTGCCGAGGGTAGTATCCTCTCCGGCTGGATCGAGCTCACTCCCGAAAATGGTGGTGGGATCCTGCGGGTACCCTACCTGGGCATCACGGGCGATTTCCAGGCCCTGCCGGCGATCAACCCGACCTTCACTGATATTAACCAGGGGCTCGACAACCCGTCGCTTCGCCCGGGTAACGTACCCAATTGCGACCTGCCGCCTTACGCACGCCCGCGCTGCTGCAGCGATTCCACACCGGGAGCCTGCGGCTGGTCGATTGGCAAGAGCACGTCAGTAACCCTGGATTTCAGCAACGACAGTATTTATGACGATGTTGCCTTTACCATGCTGTCGCAGGGCTTCCCGATGCTGCGCAAATACCGTGCACGGGTGATCGACACAAGCGGTCGCACGGTGGCCTGGGCCAAGGACCGCTATACCGGCCTCCGGCCGGCAGAGCTGTTCGAGCACTGGGTGCGCAACAGTGGTACCGGCACCGGCATTGATTTCGCACAGTGGGATGGTGTGCTGGAGGACGGTTCGCCCGCACCTGAGGGTACTTACTACATCCGCCTGGAATTCGACAAGCTGGGTGGGGATGGTGTCAGCTATCCGGGCTTCGAGACCTGGACCTCACCGCCGATTACCGTAGTGCGCTAGGTACCTGGCCCACAGGCCCCGGGGCCAAATAAAGTGGGGCCGTGCCCGCCTGTTATCGAGTGCGGTTCGGGCTGGCGTAAACCCCCGGTTTTCCCAACGGCCAATGCGGTTATTGGGCGAGCCCGGTCAATGGGCGATTGGCATCACCGGCCATCGCCCATTTTTTTGTAATCCACTGGAGTGTCCTGCAGCTGTTATCCAGACCGGAAGCGGAGGCGCCCATACGCCCTTGCTGAAGGCGGGGAGCAAACCTGCAAGACATGGGAATGCCTGGCCCTGACGGGCTTCCCGGCACGGAATGGCGTTGCGCAGCTGTTACTCGCATCACCCTGGGATACCTTTACGGTGTCGATCGCAGCCCGGTCTGTGCTGCCTGCTTCCCTTCCCGGGCAGGCTTTTCCGGGGATCGTGATTTTGCCCGCCTCAGGACTCGCTTCTTCCACCAGAGGTAGACCCCTGTTCCGAACAGCAGGCCCGGGACCAGTCCGGCCAGCAACACCAGCCAGCGGCCGGCCAGGCCGAGGGCATCGCCATTATGCAGCGGGAACTGCCAGCGCAGGATTTTGTTGCCGAGCGGTATCGCGGTGACATTCTCGACCATCAACACCTCCCCACTGTACTGGTCCACGCGTGCGAAGCTGGCTCCATAGTTTTGCCATACCTCGCCGGCAGCGCGGAAGGAAACCCCGTAGCTGTCCGCCGCATCCTGTGGCAGGTAAATACGTTTCAGGACACCGCCGGGAAATTCCTCCTGTGCGATTGCTGCGGCGCGGTCCGGGGAAATCGGCTGGCCGCGGTCTGTGTGTGAGCCGGGCAGGGCAGCCAGGGGCTCGGTGGGGAACACGGCACTTACCACGGCCCGCACCTGCTGTGGGAACACCAGGGTGACGCCGGAGAAGCTGGTGACCAGCAACAGCGGCAGGAAATAGATGCCGAATACCCGGTGCACGTCGAAGTAGAAGCGGAAGCGGTTGCCGCTGCGGGAGATGCTGAACGCCTTGCCCCAGCGCCGGCCGCCGGTGCGGCTCTTTTTCGGCCACCAGAGCACGGCACCAGTGATACAGAACACCATCAGTAACAGCCCCATCAACCCGACCACGGTCTTGCCTTGCTTGCCGGACAGCAGGGTGTAGTGCAGCCGATAGAGCCAGGTCATGGTGTAACCGGGGGTGCCCCAGCCCCGCACGGCCAGAACTTCGGCATCGGTGGGGGATACGCTGACCTCGATGGGCCCCGGCGCGCCCTCTGCACCCGGGAAGCGCACGACATAGGGACTGCCGGATTGTCGCGGGGTCATCAGGCGCTTGGGGGCGGGATTACCGGGCACAGCGGCGCGGGCCGCGGCGAGAATATCCGCGTAGCTGGCCGGCGCCTCACTGGGCCTGAATGTGACGGTGTGTGGCGCCAGTTGTTCATCGAGCGCATGGTCGAACACCAGCAGGCTGCCGGTGAGGCTGATCAGTGACAGCAGCAGGCCCAGGAACAGGCCGGCGTACTTGTGCAGGGTGAACAGGGCTTTGCGCATGGTGAACTCGGTTATCCCGCCCGGCCGGTTATGGCCGGCGCGGCGGGTTTACGGGAGTTGGATCAGAATACCCGGGAGTAAGACAGGTTTACGCTGCGCCCCATGCCCTTGAAGTTGCGGATATCGTTGCCCGCGGTCTGGGAGTAGTAGGTAAAGTAGTCTTCGTTGGTCAGGTTCTGGATCCCCAGTGCGAACTCGCCGGACAGCGCCTGCAGCTGCGCACTGGCATCGATGGTTGCGTAGCCGTCAAACTCGGTGGTGACGTCGCCGTCGGCGTTCTCAAAATCCCGGTCCATCAGCCAGTTGGCCTGCAGGCGGGTAGAGAGGTTGTCGGTCCAGTTGCGGGCCCAGCTCAGGTTGATGCGGTTGGGCGCGATGTTGCGGCCGTCCAGGTCGGTATCCACACTGCCGTCCTGGTCCGAATCGTAGCGGCCCTCGGTGTAGGCATAGCGCAGCTCCAGGGTATCGCTGCCGCTCACGAACCACTGGCCGCGGGCTTCCACGCCGTCGATCTCGGTCTGCTCGCGCTTGACGCTGTATACGCCGTCCGCGCCCAGGGCCAGGCGCTGGCCGATATCGGAGTCCGACGTATAGTAGGCCAGCTGGGCGGCGAAGCGCTCGCTGCTGAAGTCCAGGCCCAGCTCGCGGTTCTGGGTCAGGATCGGCTGCAGGTCGAGGAAGCTCTCGACGCTCTGGCCCGGCTGGTTGATGCCGCGCAGCACCCGGCCCACGTCGGGCATGGAGAAGCCCTCGGAATAATTGGCATAGGCGCGCAGGGCGTCATTGATGTCGTAGGTAGCGCCGATATTGCCCAGGGTTTCACTGAATTCCGGCGAGCCGCCCTCTACCTGCTGGCTGCCGTAGGAAAAGAGGGTGGTGAAGTCTTCGACCTCCAATTTGGAGCGCTCGTGGCGGATGCCCGCGGTAACGGTCAGCCGCTCGATGCCAGTGAATTCGCCCTGAACGTAGGGGGCGATATTGCGGTACTGGGTCGGCGGTACCCAGGCACGGCCGGTCTGCACCAGCTGCTGCCAGGTCTCGTCTTCAAACATGTCCACGCCGTAGGCGAGGCTCACCGGTGCGCCGGCCACCCGGTCTTTCAGCAGGGTCAGCTTGAGGCCCCGCTTCTCGGAGTTGTTCTGCGACTGGTCGAAAACCTCATCACCGTAAGCCGGATCCTGGAAGGTACCGAAGGTGCCGCCGCCGTACGTGCCGGCAAAGTCCTGGGAGAATACCTGGGCACGCAGCCTGTGGCCGAAGATCTCCTCGTTGCTGTACTGCAGGTTGACGGTGGTGACGTCGTTGGAGGGGGCGTCGCCCGGGACCTGGCCCTCGACTGCGGTAGTGGGAATGCCGGCACTGATGTCGCCATCGACGCTGACCCAGTTGTTGTCACCCTCGATCTTGTAGTGGTTGGCGGTCAGCTGCAGGCGCTGGTCGTCCCAGCTGTAACCGGTCTTGATAAAGGCATTGATGGACTGGCTGTCCATGGTGTCGCCCTGGGTGTTGTCAAAGCCGACAATATCGCCATTGGCGTCGTAGCTGATGCCTGTGTCGCGATAGCTGAGGCTGGCCAGCAGGTCCACGTCATCCACCTTGCCCGACAGGCTGTAGTTGCCGCCGTAGCCTGCGGTCTCGCCCAGGTCTTCCGGCTGCAGGGTGGATTCCACGCGCAGGCTCTGCTGGAACTCGTCGCTGGGAGTGCGGGTGACCAGGTTGATGATGCCACCGGATGCGCCCATACCGTGGATGGCATTGGCGCCGTGGATGACTTCCACACGTTCCAGCATCAGCGGGTCGATGGTGTGTCCATCGCGCCCGCCGTTGCGCAGCGGGTTGGACTGGGGCACGCCATCGATCAGGTACAGCGGCTTGCGCCCGCGCAGGCTCTCACCGGAGCTGGTCATTTTCTGCCGGCTGGGGGAAAAGCTCGGGATCAGGTTGCCCAGCACGGTGGACAGGTCACTGGTGGCAGCCAGCTCGCGGGTCAGTTCGGCCTCGTCGATCAGGGTGACGGTATTGGGGATACTGCTCAGCGGTTTCTCGGTACGGCTGGCGGTAACCACTACTTCCTCATCGATTCGGGCGCCGTCTCCAGCGGCATAGGTGGCAGAGCTGGCAGCGGCAATGGCCAGGGCGAGCGTGGTATTCAGGTGGCGCATTTTCGGTTCCTTGATGCGTCGAAAGGTCGGGGATTTACGCGTTGTGGAATGGCCGGTGCAATAAAAGTGGCCGTTCTGTTGTACTGTGGCGGCAATGGTAAAGAAAGTGAGAATCAATATCAATAAGGTCTGGTGTGGGCAGGGCCCGGAGGAGCCAGCCGGTGTGAGATCGGGGAGTGGGGGTGAGGACCATTCGCTGGATGGGGCGCACCCGGCCCTTTGCTGGTCATCTTGCGGTGGAGAGATCAGGCAGAGGCGGGTTTCGGTCTCCGGGTTGGGAGGAGGCCGTGGGACTGGAAACGGCACCGCAGGCAGGCCGGTGCTTCCAGCCGGTCAGCTGGTGTCTTTAGCTGTCGATGCTCAGGCAATTGCGGCAGGGCTATAGCCAGCCGTGCGATTCAGGCCGTTGCAGTGGTTGAACCGAAGTGCTTTTTTACCAGTGCTGCCGCCTCCGACCAGTCCACCTCCTCAAGGGATTCTATGCCAGAGGCCAGGGTGTCCAGGATCTGCTGGTTGATTACCCCGCGGCGCTGGGCCTCGGCGTAGGGAATGCGCTGGAACATGACCATGCCATAGCGCGGGGTAAACTGTTCCGGCCAGCGCTTCTGCAGTTCGAAGCCAATCGCCTTCTTGAGCAGGAACTGCGGGTCGTTTACTGAATCCCGCATCTCCACGTAATTTTCCAGCGCCATGTCTGCAATGGCCGCGCCATTGGGTGCGCGCAGGCGGTCATATTCACTGAACACCTGCTTCCAGTCGGCGTAATGTTGCTCTATACACTGGTCCAGTACCACGCAATCCTCAAAGCCACAGTTCATGCCCTGGCCATGGAAGGGGACGATCGCATGGGCGGCATCGCCGATAAGGATCGCCTTGTCGCCAATATGCCAGGGTTTGCAGCGCACGGTCCCCAGCTTCCCGGTGGGATTGGCAAAGAAGTCATCCACCAGCCCAGGCATCAGCGCATCCACATCCGGGAAGTACTCTTCAAAGAACTGGAACACGTCCTCCTGCGTCTGCAGGGCCGCAAAGCTGGCTTCGCCTTTATTGGGCAGGAACAGGGTCACCGTGAAGCTGCCATCCATATTCGGCAGTGCGATCAGCATAAAGCCGCCGCGGGGCCAGATATGCAACGCGTGCTTTTCAATCAGGAAGCCACCATCGGCTCCGGCGGGGATCTCCAGTTCCTTGTAGCTGTGGTCCAGGGGCTCCAGGCTGTCGCTGCCATCCTGGGCAGCCACCAGCGCCTGCCGGACTTTTGAGCCAGCACCATCCGCCCCGATCAGCCTCGAGAAGGTTACTTCGACAGGAGAGCCGCTTTCATCGTCAATAAACACAGCGCAGTTGTTGTCGAAGTCAACGGAATCCAGCCTGTGTGAGAAGTGGATCCTGACATGCCCGGTGTCCTCCGCTGCGTCCAGTAGCAGGTGGTTCAGGTCCCCCCGGGAAATCGAGTAGATGACTTCTTCCTCGGTCTGCCCGTAAGGCTGGAAGTTCTGCTCGCCCCTGGGGTCATGGATCATACGGCCGCGCATCGGGATCATCATTTGCCGGACCCTGTCCATCAGCCCGAGTTGCTCCAGCGGGTAGATACCGCGATTGGCAAGTGCCAGGTTGATGGAACGGCCGGCAGAGATGTCGTGCCGGCGCAGGTCCACACGGCTTTCATAGACTTCCACATCAAAGCCCCGGCGGCCCAGGAAGCAGGCGGCCATGGCACCCACCAGGCCGGCGCCAGCGATGACGATTTTTTCTTTGCTGGTTTCGCGCATTGCCATCACTCGTTACAGGCGGATTTCAGGATTTGTACAAAGCGGTAAATGTCCGTAAAGCTGTTGTACAGCGGGACCGGGGCGATACGGATTACATTCGGCTCCCGCCAGTCTGCGGTAATGCCCGCCGCTTCCAGCCGCCCGAACAGTTCGCGGCCAGTCAGGTGTTTCGCGTCGCAACACAGCGACAGCTGGCAACCGCGTTCGTCCGGGCTTTCCGGCGTGATAACGCGGATAAACTCTGACACTTCAGCATCCAGGAGGTAGCGCAGGTAGCCGGTCAATTTCTCTGATTTCTTGCGCAGGGGCTGGATGCCACCGGCCTGCCGGAAAACATCGAAAGAGGCGCGGATCGCCGCAAGGGAGAGGATAGGGGGATTGGAAAGCTGCCAGCCCTCGGCGGTTGGCATCGGGACAAAACGGTTTTCCATCCTGAAGCGCGTATCCTTGTCATGGCCCCACCAGCCGGCAAAACGGTCCAGGCTGATGTCGCGCGCGTGGTGGCGGTGTACGAAGCAGCCGGCCACCGATCCGGGCCCCGAGTTCAGGTACTTGTAGGTACACCAGCAGGCGAAGTCCACATTCCATTCATGCAACTGGAGCGGGATATTGCCTACCGCGTGGGCCAGGTCAAAACCCACTTTGATACCCCGCGCCTGTGCCGCACGGGTAATGCCCGCTAAGTCCAGTACCTGCCCGGTGTAGTACTGCACCCCCGGCAGCAGCATCAGTGCGATGGTGTCTCCCTGCTCCGCGATCAGTGCCTCGATATCCTCCTGGCGGAGCAGGTCCTCGTTCTCCCGGGGCCTGAGCAGCACCAGGCCGTCCCTGGGATCTATACCGTGATGGCGCAGCTGGCTCTCTACCGCGTAGTGATCCGAGGGAAACGCGTGATCCTCGATCACGATCTTGTAACGCGTCTCACTCGGTCGGTAAAAAGTCACCATCATCAGGTGCAGGTTTACCGTGAGGGAGTTCATCATTACCACTTCGTCGGTGTTTGCACCGACGAGGTCCGCGGCGGTTTCTGCCAGGAACTCGTGGTAGGGCATCCAGGGGTGTTCGCAGTCAAAGTGTCCCTTGACGCCGAGGCTAGCCCACTTGTCCAGTTCCCGAACGACATAGTCGCGAGCCAGCTTTGGCTGCAGGCCAAGGGAGTTGCCACACAGGTAGATTTCCTCGGTGCCATCGCCGGTACGCGGAATCGAAAACTGTTCGCGGAACTTTGCCAGTGGATCGTCGCTGTCCAGTTGGTGGGCGAACTCCAGACCCGATTCATAATGCATGGGTATTCCTCGTTATTCTTCTTCCAGCGGAACCAGTATCGGCCGGCTGGGTGCGGCATCGGTGCGAAAAGCAGGTACCTGCAGGTTCAGGCCGTAATAACCGTCCGGCAGTGCGTCTGGCACAAATATCATTTCAGTGATGGTACGCATGGCATGGGCAGTGTCATCCATCTTTGTGATGCCGCGGGGGACATGCCAGAACTGCCGGTGGTTCGCCAGCTGCCCCTCGTCATACATCTTGTCAACGCTGGGGAAGTCCACCAGCAGGTGATCAAAATTTTGACTGATCCATTCCATGGCCTCCAGGCTCAGGAACACCGGTGGGCAATCCTCCCCATATTCCAGCGCGCACTTTTCGGGGCTGTTTGGCTGCGTCCGGATCACCAGTGCCGGGCAATCGCCGAGCCGCTCCGGAAAGCCGGTGTTATCCAGGGCCTCCAGTAGGGCGTGTCGCGTCACGACACTGTCGGTCGCTTCCGGGTTGGGCCAGTAGCCTTCGTTGCTTTTGGCAAGCTGGACGGGCTGCACTGACAGCAATACAGCGTTTTGCAGGATCGGAAGTGGCAGTTCACCCACAGCCACCTCATCGTCGACAATATGGGAGATGGATTCCGTATGCGTGCCGTTGCAGTGTGGTGTCAGCTGCAGGGTGCGCACGTTGCAGCTGCCCCCGCGGGAGGTATCCCCGACAAAACCGCCGCCCTCCACGGTCGTTACTGTTGCGGTAGGTACCCCGAAGTGGTTGGGCTGTGGGCCGGAAAAATCAAGCGGGATAGCAATGCTGCTGGCCCGCTCATGACACAGGCGGTACCGGACGCGGCCCAGTTCGAGAAAGGTAGCCATAATCAGCTCTCCATAAAGCGGGACTTTTCCAGCCCCAGCCATTCAAGTGCCGTGCCGTGCAGCAATTTGGCCTGCACGTCCTCGCTGTATCCCATCGATCGAATCAGGGCGCCCGGCTCCAGTTCGCCGAGCGGGAAGGGGTAGTCGCTCCCCATGGCGATACGGTCCGGCCCCGCAAGTTCCAGCAGGTAGTTCATCATCTGCGGGTCGTGCACGAGGGAATCGAAATAGATCCGGTCCAGGTAATTGCGTGGGTTAACCGGGTTGTCGACGGCACACAGGTCCGGGCGGACATTGAACCCGTGCTCGATACGGCCAATAGTGGCGGGGAAGGAGCCACCGCCATGGGCAAAGGCCACCTTCAGGCGGGGATATTTCTCGAAAACACCACCGAAAATCATTGAGCAGACTGCCCGCGATGTCTCCGCTGGCATACCCACCAGCCATGGCAGCCAATAGCGGGGCATTGTCTCGCGTCCCATCATCTCCCATGGGTGCACGAAAATTGATGCGTTCAGTTCCTGCGCTGCCTCCCATACCGGATAGAGTTCCGGTGCGTCCAGGTTCCAGCCGTCCACGTTGGAGCCAATCTGGATGCCGACCATCCCGAGCTCCCTGACGCAGCGTTCAAGCTCCCCAACGGCCAGCTCCGGCGCCTGCATGGGTACGGTGCCGAGCCCCACAAAGCGCCGGGGATGCGCGTCGACTACGCCGGCAATGTGGTCATTCAGCATGCGTGACAGGTCGAGGGTATGCTCGGGCTTTGCCCAGTAACTGAACATCACTGGCACCGTCGACAGTACCTGGACATGGACTCCGTGGTTATCGCATTCCTGCATGCGAACAGTGGCGTCCCAGCAGTTGCTCTCCACCTCGCGGAAGAATGTGTCTTCCTTCATCATGCGCGCGCAGCCGCACTTGTGGTGGTCCAGGTGAATAAAGCCCCCGTAACCATAGCGCTCTTTCAGGTTGGGCCAGTTCTTGGGCAGGATATGGGTATGGATATCAATTGTCAGCATCATGCCCCCGGGACTTCCATCACATGTCCGCAAGCGTTGCATGTGCGGTTCTGCTCTGAGGAGAAGAAGCGATCGAATACCGGCGGGAAGTCCTCCTCGATATTCTTCAGGTGGAAATATTCTTCATACAGCAGGTTGTCGCAGTGGTCACAGTACCACTGCAGGCCGTCCTTCTCGTGCGGCAGGCGGGTGCGCTCGATAACGAGCCCCACGGTATTCTCGAAACGCTGTGGTGAGTGGGGAATAAGCGGAGGGAGGAGGAATATTTCGCCTTCCCTGATCGGCACATCGACAACCCTGCCATCCTGCACGGTCTTGAGCAGCATGTCGCCCTCGACCTGGTAGAAGAATTCCGGCCCTTCATCCACGTGGTAGTCCTTGCGTGAATTGGGCCCGCCGACCACCATGATGAAGAATCCGTTTTCCTCGAAGACCAGTTTGTTACACACCGGCGGTTTCAGGAACTGGCGGTGGTCCTCGATCCACTGCTTGAAGTTGACGGGCGGCATCATGTTTTTCATTATTCTGTGGCCTCACAAAGCGGTGTTCACGGGTGGCTGTGGTTTTAGTCGATCTCCATCCCCTGGTCGACTGTAGCGATACACTTCAATTCGATTGCAATCGGGGTTGGCAGAGACAGGACCTCGACCGTGGTCCGACACGGCTGGTTATCCCTGAAGTATTCCGCATAGATTTCATTGTAGGTGTTGAAATCGTCCTTCATGTTGGTAAGGAATACGGTGACGTCGACAAGCCGGTCCCAGCTGGAACCTGCATCCTCCAGGATTGCGCGGACATTGGAAAACACGGAGTGGCACTGCTCGGCAATGTCATAGGCGGCTATGTTGCCCGCCCCGTCGAGTGTCACCCCGGGGATTTCCGGGCTGTCCTTCTTGCGCGGGCCGACGCCGGACAGGAATAACAGGTTGCCCACCTGGCGTGCATGTGGGTAAAGGCCGACGGGTGCCGGGGCCCGGGAGGAGTGTTTCGCTGCGCTCATGGTTATCTCAGCTTCATTCATAATTAATACAGACGTTCTTTGGCTCGGTGAAGAAGCGCAGGGCTTCCAGTCCGCCCTCACGGCCGACGCCGGAATTTTTCATGCCGCCGAACGGTGTGCGCAGATCGCGCTGTAACCAGCAGTTGATCCAGACGATGCCGAACTCCAGTTCCCTGGCAATGCGGTGGCTGCGGCGCAGGTTTTCGGACCAGACCGTTGCGGCGAGGCCATAGTCGGTGCCATTAGCCAGCCGGACGGCATCTTCTTCCGTGTCGAAGGGCTGGAGTGTCGCGACCGGGCCGAATATTTCCTGCTGGTTGGTCTCACAGTCCAGCGGCAAGCCCTCGATAAGCGTGGGTGCCACGAAGTAGCCCTGTGCGCAGCGCCCCTCCGGCATGACGCGTTCACCACCGCACAGGATCCTGCCGCCTTCCGCGCGGGCTTTGTCGATCGCGCCGATAACCTTATTCATGTGTGCCTGGGATACCAGTGCCCCCTGGTCGACATCGCCCCGGGGATCGCCGACGCGCATAGCTGACACCTGCTCGAGCAGGCGCTGGCGGAATTCGCCGTAGATACTGCGTTCCACGTAGATGCGCGAACCACACAGGCAGATCTGGCCCTGGTTGGCAAAGGCCGCGCGGGCAACGCCGGCCACGGTCTTGTCGAGGTCGCAATCTGCAAATACCAGGCTCGGGTTCTTGCCGCCCAGTTCCAGCGACAGTTTCTTGAACTTCGGCGCCGCCTGGGCCGCGATATGCGCGCCGGTCGCGGACCCTCCGGTGAAGGAAATGGCTTTCACCCGGGGGTGTACCACCAGCGCATTGCCGATCTCGTTCCCCAACCCATGTACGATATTCAACACACCGGCTGGCAGGCTCGCCTCGATGCACAATTGCGATAGCAGGAATGCTGTTTTCGGGGTGACCTCCGACGGCTTGGCAATCACACAGTTGCCGGCCGCCAGTGCTGGTGCAATCTTCCAGGTAAAGAGGTATAGCGGCAGGTTCCAGGGTGAGATACAACCGACAATCCCGACCGGGTCGCGCAGGGTGTAATTGATTGCAGTCTCCCCCATGGCGTGGGATTCGGACGCAAACTGGGTAATCGCATGGGCGAAAAAACGGAAGTTACTGGCCGCACGGGGAATATCCACGGAGCGCGCCAGGCTGACTGGTTTGCCGTTGTCCTCCGACTCTGCAGTGGCGAGCAGTTCCAGGTTTTGTTCAATCAGGTCGGCGATGCGCTCCATCAGCGCCGCGCGCTGCTCGGGTGGGGTCGCCTGCCAGCCCGCCTGTGCCTTGTCCGCGGCGGCTACTGCGGCGTCCAGGTCAAGCTCGCCGGAGCGTGGAATCCGGCCAACTACCTGTCCGGTAGCGGGCTCGATATTGTCAAGGTAATCCCCTTCCCGGGGAGGCACCAGCTGGCCATCGATATAGTTTTCGAGGGTTTCCATTACAGGCACCCGGTTCGGCCGCCGTCCACCGGCAGGTTGACGCCATTGATATAACCAGCAGCCGGGGAGGCCAGGAAGGCGACAGCCGCGCCGAACTCGTGCGCTTCCCCGAAGCGGCCCATGGGGATGGTGGTCTTCTCCCGCTCCGCCATTTCCGCTTCGCTGACACCGGCTTTTTTCGCCTTGTTGGTGATAATCGCTTCAAGGCGTACGGTATTGGTTGCGCCCGGCAACACGTTATTGACCGTGATATTGAACTGGCCCAGCTCATTGGCCAGGGTCTTGGCCCAGTTGGCAACCGCGCCGCGCACGGTGTTGGACACACCAAGGCCATTCAGCGGGGCTTTCACCGAAGTGGAAATCACATTGATCACACGACCATAGCCAGCCGCTTTCATGCCGGGCAGGAGTGTCTGTACCAGGTTGTGGTTATTGACCAGGTGGAGGTTGAAGGCATCGATAAATTCCGCTGCATCGGCAGCATTGGCCGGACCGGGTGCCGGGCCACCGGTGTTGTTCACCAGGATTTCAAAATTCCCCGTTTCGGCGATATGTTTCTCGATTGCCGATTTGACCGCCTGCGGGTTGGTAAAGTCGGCCACCAGTACGTGATGCTGCTGGCCCTTCGAGGTATCGAGCTCCTTTATTACCGCCTGCAGCTTCTCTGCATTTCGAGAGAACAGCGTAACCGATGCGCCAAGCTGTGCGAGTTCGATTGCACTGGCCTTTCCCAGCCCCTGGCTGGAACCGCAGACAAGGGCGCGTTTTTCTGAGAGATCGAGATTCATGGCAGTCGACTTCTTTTATCAGGTTTTATTTTGGAACTGGGACAGTGTGACCGTGGGGGACAGCGCTTCCAGGGGTAGGCACAGCTCCAGCAGGGCGGGCTGGTCTGCCGCGCGTGCTGCCTCGAAAGCGGGATAGAATTCCTCTGTGCAGGTGATGGTGGCGCTGTGAAATCCGTAAGCGCTGGCCAGCGCTGTGAAGTCCGGGTTGACCAGGTCTGTCGCCATCACCCGGCCAGGATAGTTCTTTTCCTGGTGTGTGCGGATGGTGCCATAGCTACCGTTGTTGATGACCAGCACGATAATATTGGCGCTGTACTGTCTCGCGGTGGCCAGTTCCTGGATTGTCATTTGCAGGCAACCGTCACCGGCGAAGCAGAGCACATCCCTCTGGGGATGGCGCAGCTTGGCGGCAATGGCTGCGGGCAGCCCGTACCCCATGGAACCACTGATCGGCGCCAGCTGCGTGTGTGCGCGTCGATAACGAAAGTACCGGTGTACCCAGATGGAATAGTTGCCGGCGCCATTACAGATAATGGTATCCGCGGGCAACTGTTCACGCAGGTAGGAGACTATCTCTCCATACTGCAGGTCGCCGGGCAGGGTACCTGGATTCGACCAGGCCTCGTACTCCGCGCGGGCACTTTCCAGCCGCGCACGGCGTCGCTCCAGTCGTTCGGGATCGGTCCGGATCATCGCCAACCCTTCTGCCACCGCTGCTACTGGGCAGGCGAAGGCGATATCCGGTTGTCGTACAGTGACAAGCTCGTCGGGGCAGGGGTGTACATGCACCATTTTCTGGGAGCCGGCCTCGGTGAGGATTTCGTAATTCTGGGTGACAATCTCACTGAGCCGTGCACCCATGACCAGCACCAGGTCCGCGTTTTCGATACGCTGGCGCAAGGCCGGGTTGATGCCCAGGCCGCAATCGCCAATATAAGCGGGATGGCTATTATCGAAGCGGTCCTGGCAGCGAAATGCGGCCACAATGGGCACGGCCTGTCGTTCGCAGAAAGTTTCCAGCAGGGAACGTGCGTCTCCGGACCAGCCGCTTTCGCCGCATAGCAACAGCGGCCGCTCACTCCGGGCAAGCAACTGGTGTAGTTGTACCAGGTCGGCCGGGGCCGGGGCGGCAGAGGGCAACGCAGTAGATATTGGCGGCGCCCAATAAGGGGAGGATTCGCGCAGCATATCTTCGGGCAGTGCGATTACAACCGGGCCGGGTCGTCCGGACATGGCAACCGCGAAGGCGCGATCAATGTATTCAGGCAGGCGCGCCGGCGACTCCACCTGCGCCACCCACTTGGCGACCTGACCGAACATGCGCCGGTAGTCAATTTCCTGGAAAGCCTCCCGGTCCTGCTGGTCGCGCGCCACCTGGCCAATAAACAGAACCATGGGCGTGGAAGCCTGCTGGGCGACATGAACGCCTGCGCTGGCATTGGTCGCGCCAGGGCCCCGGGTGACGAAGCATATGCCCGGCCTGCCGGTCAGGCGGCCATCGGCCTCCGCCATCATTGCGGCACCGCCTTCCTGCCGGCAGGTGATCATCTGGATGTCGGGTGCATCACAGAGGGCGTCTAGCACGGCGAGGTAGCTCTCCCCGGGGACGCCAAAAATGCGATCGACACCCTGCGCCTGCAGGCGCCTGACCAGGATCTGGCCGCCGCTCAGTATTTCTGGCGGCTGGTCGGATTGCGTCATATATGGGCCAACTTCTTATGTTTATTTATGTTGGATATCCCAAATATAACGCATTGGGAAATGGAAAACAGGGGGAGCGCCGGGGATCCGGAGTGCAACATGATTGTCAGGGGAATTCGCTGAGGCGCTTCATTTCAGCGATATTTTGCTTGGTCTGCCGGTGTGGATCCAGGCAATCATATGGTCACCACCTGTGGCCATGATCATGATTGGGAGGAGGCGTCGTAATAGTATTTTGTGTACCAGTGCAATCCGGTACTCAAAGACTGCCGGTATCTATGCTGGAGGCGGGCGTAAGTCGCCGGCGGCCGGTGCTTTGCTCTATCCTGTGGTCGTCCGACTTCAGTGTCTCGAATGCGTTCTTGTACAGAAATCGTGAATGGTACATTAGTTGTGGCTTGGGAATGCCTCCTGCGGTGATGCCCTTAAGCCCTTCAGAGATTACTCAGTCCTGCTGCGAGTCACGTTCGATGGTTGCGGTGACGGAGCCTGGCTTTCTGAACAGTTCGATACCGGCGTCGGCATGCCCCAGCCGAACCAGTCCCTTCGAGTATCCGAAATCGTGATAAAAGATTGCCAGGTTTCCCCAGGGTGCATAGTAGCTGATGTCGCCCGCTGAGGGACTGTAGCCATCGGCGGCTCCGTCCGTAGGCAGGCGGTCGGGAAGGTCGCTTATCTTTTCGGCCTGGTGAAAGTCTTCCAGCTCCAGGGTCAATGGCAGCAATGCGACAAAAGCCCGGGAGGTTGCATTATCCTCGATCGTGGCTGTTACTGTGGTGCCGTCAGCGGTTATCTGGATTTTCGTCAATGTGGTGACCTTGTTTTCGAGGTTGTTATCATTTGCGTAGCCGGGCCGGCCAAGCTGCCCAGGGCAGGGCCGGCAGTTGCCAGCACTGCGATCAATAAAACCAGGGGCGCGAATCTTGTTCCCGATCCCAGTTGGTGATCGGGTGTCTGTTGGCAACTGGGTCGGGAGCCCCGGGCCACGGCTTAATCCAGGTACTGCTCATCGGTAACAGGCTCAAGCCATTCAACATTTTTTCCATCCAGTGCCTCCTGGATGGCAATATGGCTCATGCCCGTGCTGCTGGTCGCTCCATGCCAGTGCTTATGTCCTGGCGGGCACCAGATGCTGTCTCCCGCGTTGATCTCGACACGGGGTTCACCCTCACATTGCGTCCAGCCCTTACCCGAGGTCACGATAAGGAGCTGGCCCAGGGGATGTGTGTGCCAGTTGGTTCGGGCGCCCGGTTCAAAAGTGACGAGCGCCGAAGTGATTCGTGAAGGCTCCTGGGCCTCCAGGTGAATGGGGTCGATGCGCGCTCGGCCAGTAAACCAATCGGCTGGACCTTCAATCGAGTCCTGTGAGCCATTCTTTCTCAGAATCATTCCAACCTCCTTTTTGGTGGCTTGTGTTTCTGCAGCTGCCGGTAAGGCTGCAGTAACCGAACCGGCCAGGAAACAGCTCCCGGCAAAGCCGATCACTGAGGCTTTGAGCCGGTTTGATAAAAAGGCTGGCGCCTTGCGAAATTTACGGATCATACTTCCTTTCCCCTGCTATTGATGGTCAGGTCCCTGCTGCCAGTGGCCCCGGGACAGATCCCCGGGGCCTGGTTGGCCAGCCCGGATCAGATCGGCTGGGCTGTTGGACGGAAGAGAATTTCGTTTACGTCCACGTCCTCCGGCTCATTGATCGCAAATGCAACCATCCGTGCGAAACTGTCTGGGGGGATTGCGATCTGGCTGACAAAATCCTTTGTCTGCGCCTGGATTTCCTTGTCACTGATATGCTCCAGCAGCTCGGTTGCCACCGCCCCGGGGGAAATGATGGTTGTGCGGATATTGTAGGGCTTGACCTCCTGGCGCAGTCCCTCGGAAAGTGTCCGCACTGCGTGCTTGGTGGCGCAGTACACGGTGGCGTCGGGGCCGAGTTTGTGTCCGTAGACCGAAGAAACGTTGATGATGTGTCCCGACTTCTGCTTTGCCATATGCGGAAGCGCGGCGGCAATGCCGTAGAGCGTGCCCTTGAGATTGACATCAATCATCTGGTCCCACTCATCGGTCTTGACCTGCTCGAGCGGGGCCAGGGGCATCAGGCCGGCATTATTGATCAGGACGTCGACCTTACCGAAAGTCTCTACGGTGGTGTCGAGTAGGTTCTGGACCTGCGCTTTATCGACCACATCGGTCACTATCGCCTTCGCCTGGTGTCCAGCGGAGGCCAGCTCTTTCTCCAGTGCTTCAATACGGTCTTTGCGGCGTGCGGCAAGAACAACGGTTGCGCCACGTTCTGCCAGGTGGCGTGCAGCGGCTTCACCATTGCCGCTGCTGGAGCCGGTAATCACGATCACTTTGCCTTTAACGTTATCCATCATGGAAGCCTCCTCATGACTCTGCTGTTCCGTTAACTTGGGTGAAACCATAGCGGTTTTCTCTGGCCGCGACGGATCAGCCGGGAGACCGATTCCGCCGGGGAGGCGTGTGGGCGGTCTCTCGAGCTGTCGGGGTTATTCTGCTGTGCCATCCCCGCGGGTCGTTAGAGTATTACGCTTGCTTTGTTGCCTGATCCTATGAGGCGGTATCGTTTCTGTTGGATGGCGTGGAAACCCTGGGTTATAGTGCATCCGGAGAAAGCGGGAACCTCTTATGGTTGAAGATCACGGCTACAATGCACAGATTCGCCCTTTTCAGCGGGAAATGGCGCAAATAATTGCTGAAAGGGTGAAGGCGACAGGGGACTGGGCGACACCGGTACCGGACCTGCTGTTCTTCCGGCGCGACGAGCCCACCCAGCCGGACTATTGCCTGATTGAACCGAGCATAGTGCTGGTGGTACAGGGCACCAAGCAGATGCTGATCGGTGGCGAAGCCTATCCCTACGATACGAGCAACTTCCTGATCACATCGCTGGACCTGCCGGCAAGTTCCCAGGTGCTGGATGCCAGCGCGGAGCAGCCCTGCCTGGGACTGGTCATGAAGCTCGATATCAGTGTGCTGGCGGAATTGATGGCAGGGGAAGGCCCGCCTGACCCCGGTGAACGGTCGGGCGGGATCAGTGCCGGGCTGGGTAGCATGACCCCGGCGATCATGGAGCCGTTCAGGCGCCTGCTTAATTTGCTCAACGAGCCCGGTGCCATCCATGTACTCGCGCCGCTGATTCAGCGGGAGTTACACTACCGGTTACTGTTGAGTGACCAGTCCGCACTGCTGCGCCAGATCGCATCGGTAGACAGCCAGGGGTACCGAATCGCGAAGGCCATCGATTGGCTGAAAGAAAACTACAGTTCGCCATTGCGCATCGAGAGCCTGGCCGGTCTGGTGCAGATGAGCACGCCCACATTCCATCATCATTTTCGCCAGCTCACTGCCATGAGCCCGTTGCAGTACCAGAAGTGGTTGCGGCTGAGTGAGGCGAAACGCCTGATGCTCAATGAACACCTTGATGCTTCCACAGCATCGTTCAGGGTGGGGTACGAGAGCCCGTCACAATTCAGCCGTGAGTACAGCCGCCTGTTCGGCGCGCCGCCGAGGCGGGATATTGAAAGGCTGCGTGGGGCTACAAGAACAGAGTGCGGTTGATGGGCGACAATAAATCTTTATGTTTCATGAAGTAATACCAGGGAGGCTTGCATGTAAGTAGAGTCCCGGATGGGACTTTGACCGTAAACGCAATCGCCCGCTCGGTGATCGTCGTCTTGCCGGGAAGGCAATCTCCTCACGCCGGCTCTTCCGGTGCCGCTGCCAGCACCCCCGAGATTTCATCCACCAGGCTCTGCCCCGCAGGTCCAAGTGACTTGCGCCGGGACCAGATCAGGTCAGTGCCGTAGGGGTAGGGCGTCAGCTGGAAATTCGTGGTCAGAATACGGATGCTGCCCGCGTCGAGGTGCGGCTTCGCGATATGCAGTGGGACAAAGGCCCATCCCAGGCCGGCGGTCAGCATGGACATGAAAAGCGAGTAGCTCTCCAGGTACCAGATTCGATGGCTCAGGTCGTTTTCCGGCAGTGATCCCTGGTTGCCGGGGGCACTGATGCGCAGGTGCAGGTGATCTTGCAGGTCCTGGCTGGACACAGCGTCCTGCGCGGCCATGGGATGCTGGGCACCTGCCACCAGTACAAAGCTGCAGCTGCCGGCGCCGCGGAAGTCGAAGTCCTCGGGGTAATCCCCCTGGCTCAGGATAATACCGATATCAGCCCTGCCTTCCCGTACCAGCTCTGCCGCACTGTCTCCGGATGCGTGCAGGAGGTTGAGCGACACGGTGGCATATCGCTCGTAGAAAGCATCCAGTCCCTGCACCAGTTGTTGCAGGTCGATGGCGGACTCGTCGATGGCAAGGGTAATCGACTCCTCCACACCTGCGCCCAGGCTACGGCTCTTGGCCTCGAAGCGGGAATAGGAGTTCAGCAGAGCACGCACTTCCTGCAACAGGGCGCGGCCCTGGGCGGTCAGTTTTGGCTCCCGCCCGGCCCGGTCAAACAGTTGCAGGCCTGTGTCGATCTCCAAGTTGCTGATCAGGCCGGAGATGGTGGACTGGGCCTTGCCGAGGGCGCGGGCGGCGGCGGAAAATGAGCCGCTGCGGGCAGCAACTTCGAAGGCCTCCAGCTGCTCAGGGGCGATATAGAAACGGCTTTCCATCCGGGCTTACTTCCTTTTATATATTTTCCTTGCCACTTGCCGGCGTTGTCCGGTCGTGAGCTGGTATCGGTTTTGCCTATGGTAAGGACTCTATCACACCCTTCTTGTGAGTAAACCGGATTGCCCAACCCGGGCCTGGATTGCTCATCTGGGCTGGCGGGGACATGTCGGTAGCGAATGCGGGAGCAGTGAAAACCCTTTCAAATCAGGGCCCTGTTTTGCGGAGGCCTGTAGCTGGTCGCGTTGCCACCAGTCATTTCTGTCATTTATGTCTAAGTTCCGCCGATCTGGCAAAAGCCTGGAAGACACCATAATCGTCGCTGATGCATAGCTTAAACCGATAGGTTGTATTTTGGGCGGCCGGGGTTTTCGGGTGATTCTGTGAGCAAGGGTGAGAGGTGCGCGCCCGGGAGTTTATTCACCGACAGAGACCCGCAAATAATAAGGAACTGGTTATGGTACCTTTCAAGAAGAAGCCGCTCCCTTGTCTTGTTTCCACATTGGCATTTGCCCTGGCACCGGCCGTCTTCGCCCAGGACACCAGCGACGCAGAGGAAGCGAAGGATCAGGAAAAACAGAGTGTACTGGAAACTGTCACGGTAACCGCAACACGCCGGGCCGAGTCAGTCGAGGATATTCCCTACAACATTTCCGCGATCGACCAGGATGCCCTGCGCAACCGAAATATCACCGACGCCAAGAAGCTGATCGAACAGAGTGTCGCCATCAGCGCACCCCTGAACGGCGCCCGCTTTAATGACTCCGTGACAGTGCGGGGCCTGAACGTGTCGCCGGTAAACGCCAACAACCTGGACCAGTTTGTTCGCTCCACCCTGGCGTACTACCTGGACGACACCCCGCTGCCGCATATGCGCTACCGCATCAAGGACATCGCCCGTGTCGAGACCCTCCTCGGACCGCAGGGTACCCTGTACGGGGCCGGTTCCCTGGGCGGTACGGTGCGCTATGTCACCAACCAGCCGCAGCTGGGGGAAACCGAATTTGTCGCCAACACCAGTATCTACCAGACGGATTACAGTGACGGCATCAGCAATGACACGGACTTTGTCGTCAACCTGCCCCTGGGGGACAGCGTAGCGGTTCGTGCATCGGTGGCGAACCTGGACGAGAAGGGTTATACCGATCGCGCCGTCAACCCGGTGTGGCGGACTGGCGACAGTGCCTGGCCCGGGGACCCCAGCCCGGGCAAGACCCTGTATGAGGATGATGACTGGCATGAGGCCACCGGTGGCAAGATCTCATTACTATGGCAGGCCACTGAAGATTTCAAGGTGACATTGAGCCATATCCAGCAGAGTGAGCTGGCCCATGGTATCAATGGTGCCAGCCGCCTGCCGGTCAGTCGTTTCTGTGAAGGCGATATCGACTGTTTTGACACCACTTTCCGCGAGGATACGCCGTACCAGTATGGCGAGCACACTGTGGTGTCCCGTTACGAGGAATTCTCGGACCGGGAATTTGTGCTCGACTCCATTACTGCGGAGCTCGCGCTGGGCTTTGCCGATATCTACTCCACAACCTCGCGCTATGAAGATCAGGCTGCAGGGCAGGGAGATTACGCCGATTACGGCGAGTCTTTCTATGGCTGGATCTCCCCGGAGATTTCGCTCTCAGGCAGTAATAACAGCGCTTACATGACCTTTGACAATGTCTACGAGGGTGTGAGTCACGAAACCCGGCTGGTGTCCAATGGCGGAGGTCCGCTGAGCTGGATTGGTGGCATTTATTATGCAGAGCAGGAGAAGCGCCAGCGTTTCTCGGAGTGGATGCCGGAGCTGGATGAGAATGTTCCCTGGCTGGATCGCGCTGCGGCAGGTGGGCGTGTCAATGAGGGCTACGCCGAGGACCTGGGCGGTACCTATGAAGAGCTGGCTCTGTTCGGCGAGGCTACCTACGCAATGACGGAGCGCTGGGATGTCACTCTCGGTGCGCGGGTGTTCAACTACACGGATGAATCCGATGGCGAAGTGACCGACTACCTGGGCTTTACCAGCGGCGAGCGAGTTGCGGAAATCGAAGGTACGGGCGAGTCTTTCTTCAAGTTCAATACCGCCTACGACCTGACTGATGACGTGATGCTCTATGCCACCGCCTCCCAGGGCTTCCGTCGCGGTGGTGCCAACGCATTCAAGGAGGAGGGCGGCCAGGAGCCCACTGAGGATATCCAGTTCTACGAACCGGATTCGGTAAATAACTATGAGATCGGTGTAAAGGGTTACCTGCTGGACGGCGCGCTGTTTGTACATGCCGACTGGTACCGGATGGACTGGAAAAATACCCAGACCTACTGGAGCCAGACAGTCGGCGGCTACCTGCCGATCAATGGCACCACCAATGGCCCGGATTCGGAATCCACCGGCATCGAGCTGGCGGCAAGCTATCGGCTCGCGGATAACTGGTCCCTGAATTATGAAGCCGCGACGACTGAGGCACAGTGGGCCGAGACAGCCGAAGTCTGCACTTACGGTGGCCCGGATGGCGGTAGCGATTGCTACATTTACGAGAAAGGCGGTGAGCTGGGTGGCTCACCGGAGTGGCGGCATAACCTGGGCCTGAAATTCGATACAGTCCTGGTTAATGGGCTCGGGTTGTCTGCCAGCCTGGCCGGCCGCTATGTCGGTGAGACGGCTTCGGATCGTATCGACAAGGAGGATGGGGAAGCCTATGTGCGCGATGCCTATTCCGTTCTCGATGCCTACGTCGCCGCGGATTATGACCAGTACCGTGCAAGCCTGTGGGTGAACAACCTGTCCAATGAAAACGCGGAGGTATCGGGGCATTTCGGCGGACGCATGGGCTACCGGGCGATCAACCTGCGGCCCCGTACGGTGGGCCTTAACCTGTCCTACCAGTTCTGAGTGATCGCCATTGACCACAGGATGGAAAACCGGGACCGGCATTGCCGTTCCCGGTTTTTTTTGCCCGGGGCGGGGACCTATCGGTGGCGCCATTGGTTGTTCACTTCTACAAGCCGGGGCGCTGCCCCATCATGACTCCAGATTCCAGATCAATCACAGGAAATACCATGTCCGAGGAACTGTGCTATCTCGACGCCTGTGGGGCGATTGAACTCTTTCGCAAGCGTGCCATCTCCCCGGTGGAGGTTATACGGGCACAATCCCGTCGCATCGAAGAGCTGGGCCCGGGTATCAATGCATTCACTGATCGTTACCTGGACCGCGCGATGGCGGGGGCACGGCGGGCGGAAGCGGCCTACATGAATGGCAGCGCGCGGCAGCTGGAAGGCATCAGCACGGCGATCAAGGACGAAACCTATCTCCACGGTGAGGTAACCACCAACGGCTCACGCCTACTGGAACACAACCTGGCTGATGTCACCGATCCGGTGCCCGAGCGCCTGGAGGCCGCCGGCGCAACCTTCTGCGGGCGCACGACAACACCTGAGTTTTCTGTGGCTGCTTATACCTGGTCGGATCTCTGGGGTGTGACGCGCAATCCCTGGAATCACCTGGTTACACCGGGCGGCTCCTCCGGTGGCTCGGCGGCTGCACTGGCCGCCGGCTTCTGCACCCTTGCAAACGGGACCGATATGGGCGGGTCCTTGCGCATCCCCGCCGCCATGTGCGGTCTGGTGGGACTGAAAGCGTCGTTTGGCCGCATCCCGGAAATCCCGCCTTACAACGTGGATCCCTATGTACACCATGGCATGCTCACCCGTAGTGTGCGCGATACACTGCTGGCCTATAACCTGGTTTCCGGTCCCCATCCGGTAGACCTGATGTCGCAGTTGCCGAAAGAGGTTGTAGTCGCAGACCCACTGGACCTGCGGGGCGTGCGTGCGGGCCTGTCCCTGGACCTGGGTTTTTACCCGCTGGAGCGCGACGTACGGCAAAACACACTGGCTTTTGCCGACATGCTGCGGCGTATGGGCGCCGAGGTGGACACTGTCTCGCCGGGCTGGGACGATCGCTGTATCCACACCGCGCAGGTGCACCAGGGAGCGCAGATGGGGCATATGCTGCGGGAAAAGTTTGACCGGCCGGAGTGTCACGAACAGCTCACCTCCTATGCGCGGCATTATTTTGCCCTGTCCCGCGCTGCGATGCCGGCAGCGATCCTGGAGGCACACACCTATGCCCAGGTCATGTGGGAATCACTGGAGCGGATTTTCCGCGACTGTGACTTTATCCTGTGCCCGACCGTGTGCACGACACGGGTGCCGGCAGATTTCGATTACAGCCGCGACAGTATCAGTATCGACGGGCACCAGGTGGATCCGGTCAAGGGATGGTTTATGACCTACCCGTTCAATACCCTGAGTCGCTGCCCGGTACTCTCCATGCCCAGTGGGCTGGCGCAAAACGGCGTGCCCACCGGTGTACAGCTGGTGGGGCGGCCCTATGCTGATGCCGCGGTGCTGCGGGCGGGCCTGGCGGTGGAAGCAGAGTGCGGGACCTTTATCAACGCTCGCCGGAAACCCGGCGTTGGCGAGGAGATGGTACGGGAAGAGCTGGGAGCCGGGGCGTGAGCGGGGAAAGCGGGCTGGATATTCGCCGGGAAATTCGTGCCGGCCGTTTTCGGGCTCCCACCTCGGGACTGGGGGCGGGCCTGGTCCAGGCAAATATCGCCATAGTCCCGGCGGCATATGCCGACGATTTCGCGGCCTTTTGCACCGCCAATCCCCGGGCCTGTGCCCTGCTGTATCGCTCTTCGCCCGGTGACCACCGACTTGCGGCACTTGGCGAGGATATTGATATCCGTTCGGACTTGCCCCGTTACCAGTTGCACCGGGCCGGTGCGGACACGGAAGAGATTACGGATATCCACTGCCACTGGCGGGATGACCTGGTCACGTTTGCCCTTGGCTGTTCCTTCTCATTCGAGGAAGCGCTGGACCGCGAGGGGCTGGAGGTACGAAATATCTCCGAGGGCTGTAACGTCCCCATGTACCGGACACAGCAGGCCTGCAAAGCGTCCGGACCATTCCACGCTCGGCTGGTGGTCAGTATGCGCCCCTTTATGCCCACTGAATTGCCACAAGTGCAACAGGTGTGCGAGCGCTATCCCCTGGTTCACGGTGCGCCGGTATTTGCCGGCGACCCGGCTGCACTCGGGATTACCGATATAGATAAGCCGGATTTTGGCGATCCGGTCCCGCTCCGGCAGGACGAGGTTCCGGCTTTCTGGGCCTGCGGCGTTACCGCGATCGAGGCCCTGCGAAACGCGGGACTCGACTTCTGTATCACCCACAGTCCCGGCCATATGCTGGTCACCGACCGGCTCAACACATCACTGGCGGGCATCCCTGCAGCCGGCGACCTTGACTGGAGTCCGCTGTGAGCCGGCGAAGTTCCAGCAGGCGCGCGCTTGCCGACCATTCCGGGTTGCGGGGCGACGTACCGCAACTTGACGCCCTTGCAACAGCAATGGAGCAAACACTGGTGGACTCCGACTTTCGTGGGATGGCCGGGGTGCGCGCAGTCTGGGGTGGCGGCTACCTGCAGCGCGCGATGAACTGCCTGCTGCGCAGTTGCCAGCGGGTCACCATTATCAGCGGCTTCCCGGTGGGGCAGAGCTTCGAGACAGACGGGCCGGTTGGCGCGCTCGCCCTTGCGGCGGCACTGGAGCAACTGGGTTCCCGGGTACGCCTGGTCGGGCTACCGGATTATCTGCAGCGGCTTGAAGAGCCGGCGGGATTGGTCGGGTTGCGGCACAAGCAGGTATTTGAACCCATGGGCGGTACGGCGGCGGACTTCAGCCTGCAGGTGCAACAACACCTGCATCACTTCCGGCCCACTCTGCTGGTATTTGTCGAAGTGCCGGGCCGCGCCGGGGACAATTGCTATTACAACATGCACGGGCAGGAAATCGGCTCGCAGACAGCCTGCTGGGAGCTGTTGCTCGAGCTGTCCCGCTGCCCGAGTATTGCTTTTGCCGACGGTGGCAATGAGGTGGGCATGGGGCTGGTGGCGCCGATCCTGGAGAGGCAGGGGATCACCCCGGCCTCGGTGCAGACTGATTGCCTGGTGCTGTCCGATGTTTCCAACTGGGGTGTGCATGGCGTGCTCGCACTGGCCTCAGGCTACCTGGAACGGGACCTGATGTTGCCATCCCCACTGCAGCCGCTGCTGGAGTCCATGAATGCTGCGGGCATTGTTGATGGTGTGACGGGGCGGGGCACTGCTACTGAGGATGGACGACCGGCGGTGGAGGGGCAGGCGATGATCGACCGACTCGGGGCCCTGGCGCAGGTATCGGCGTCTGCGCACCATGGGAATATCATCATCGACAACACCACGGTTCCGGAAGCGGGGAGGTGATGCTCGGCTTTAACAGGTATCTCCCGCCGGTCATTGTTTCCCTGTGGCTACCTGCCTGCGGAATATATGCAGCCAGAGGTCATCACCGCTGCCGTTATCGTTGATCGCCAGTTCAAATGCCTCTTTCGGGTAGCGCAGGTCACGCCCGGACATGCCGGTATCGTAGCTGCCCCACTTCTCCAGGTTCCAGCGGCCATTGGGATCGTGCACGGTGTAGTGATCCCCATCGAAACCCGTTACCACCAGGATATGGCCCGATGGCGTGAACCAGCCATGCACGATGGCAGGATGTCCGGTGGCGAGGGCGGCCCGGAGCTCGCTAATAGTGCCGTTGGTCTTGCTGTGAGCGCGCAGGTCGCTCCCCGCAGCCGCGGCGATGCTGTTAAAACCTTCCTGCAGTGCGGCCACTGTCTGGCGTACCCCATCGAGTCGCCCGAACAGGTAGTCCGGGGTGCGGCCAGTTGTTTGGGGATCCGTAAGGCCGAAATAATCGGTCACCATCGCCAGGGAAGTAAGTGAGCAGGTGCGCTCCGGCTGGTAGCGATTTTCAGTCTGCTTCCAGTAGGGCAGCTTGAGTGTCGTTGCGTCGCCGGCAAGAGACCCGCCGAGTGGCAGCAGGCCCATTAGCAGGGTGGGCAGCCACCGCTGGATAAAACGGCCGGCGGTGGGCTTCAATCGGAATAGCACAGAGATTCCTTCAAGCGAATGCCCGAGTCAAAGTCGCCGCTGGGGATGGGGTCGATCCTGACAATACCGTCATTGGAAGTCATGCGATGGATATAGCTCCCGTCACCCAGGGCGATGCCCACGTGGGTCAAGACACCCTCGGCCCAGTCCCCATAGGTATTTTTCAGGAACACCAGGTCGCCGGCCTGCAAATCCTCGAGGCGGATGATTTTTTCACCGAATTCATCCGCGGCCAGTGAGTCCACATGTTCCGGGAGCAGCTCATCGTCCGGGCCGAGCAGGTGCCCGTCCCAGGGTTCCTGTGTCTCGATGGTGGCGAAATGCTTGCCGCACGCCGCCACCAGCACTT
Organism: Microbulbifer zhoushanensis; assembly: GCF_021729055.1. NCBI lineage: Bacteria > Pseudomonadati > Pseudomonadota > Gammaproteobacteria > Cellvibrionales > Microbulbiferaceae > Microbulbifer > Microbulbifer zhoushanensis. The sequence goes on along the minus strand of NZ_JAJSAO010000005.1, from coordinate 43,658 downwards.
CCCGGGTCCAGTTCATGCATTGCTCGGCACTGCCCACCCGGTATTCTTTATTGTCCCAGGGCAGGGCCTGGGCCATGACTTTACTGGCCATGTCCTGCCGGGGCGCCGTCGATTCTGCTGCGGCCATTGCGGGCAGCAAGAAGATGGCGAGCAGCGGCACCACAAGCCCGGGGAGTTGATTTCTGTTCATAGTGCTTCGATCTCAATACAGTTGTTGCTTCGGTCTGTATCCGGCGTCAGCCACAGGGGGTCGATACAGATACGCTGTGGCCGGGAGGAGTCCGGCAGGGGGACCTGCAGCACCAGCCTTCCCCGGTCGGCCCGCATCCATGTCTGCGCGGGAATTTGCCAGCGGAAGCCGCGTCCGTCGTCCATAGCGATATCAAGCGGCACCGGCAACAGGCCGTTGCCGCCGTTGGCCAGCGTCAGCTGAAACCAGCGTGTGGTCTCACCGGGCGCGGGCAGTTTGCTGCCGGCGTTGGTCATGGCCTGGGCCACCGGCTGTTGCTCCAGGGGTTTCGTATAGCCATCCACGAGCTCCGGGTCACGATCGACGGCAAAAGAGGTAATTTCCCCGGCGGTGTAAGCCAGCGCCGGTGGCTCTGGCTGGGCGATCGGGCTGGTGCTGAGGAGGGTTCCCTGCTCGGCGATGCCGGTAATGGCAAAGTCCACGTGGTGCGCGGCGTAGAACCAGCTGCGCCAGAACCAGCTAAGGTCTTCCCCCGCGGCATTCTCCATGGCCCGGAAAAAGTCCCCGGGCACGGGGCGCTTGCCCTGCCAGTCGCGGGCGAAGCGGCGTAAGCCCCGGTCAAAGGTCTCCGGCCCCATCACCAGGTGCCGGAGCATGTTCAGGACACTGGCAGTCTTGTTGTAAGCATTGGGGACTTTTTCTTTCAGGCTGTCGGCGCTGGTCATGATGGGCTGGTGGTTGGCTGAGAGTGTGTAGCCAGCCACGCTACGCGGTTCCCCGTAAATAACCTGGAAACTGGCCTCCCAGGCATGCTCGGCGCGGTATTCCAGGAAACTCACCAGGCCTTCATCCAGCCAGGCCCACTCGCGCTCATCGGTATTGATGGCCATCGGCAGGTAGTTGTGACCCACCTCGTGAATCACGCTGCCGATAAAATCGTATTTTGTCTGCGCATCCCAGGGCTGTTCCTCGCCTCCCTTCATGCTTGTGTCATCCGCGTTGGTTTCCGCCGTATTCCTCTGCGGGCGTAAACCGATGGCAGAGAGACCGGGATACTCCATACCGACACCCGCCACATTCACCACACTGATGCTCTGCCGGGGCAGGGGGAATGTGGCGCGGTCGAAAATCTCCAGCGTATGCTCCATCGCCGCCAGTCCGAAGGTCTCCCAGAGGGGGGCTGCCTCGGCAGGAAAAAACAGTTGCAGGCGGCGCCCGCTGCGGTCCTGTTTCTGTAGCCACTGGAACACCGGGGATGCGGCGAACGCAAAATCCCGCAGTTGTTCTCCCTGGAAGAACCATTCCTTCCGCCGGTCGGTACTGCGCCCGCGTCGTTGCTGCGCCCGCCCGGCATCCACGATCCACTGGGCGTCCCCGGTCTCGCTGTCCCAGTGTCGCAGTTGCTCGCGGTCCAGCACGTCGCGGGCGTTTTGCAGCTCACCGCTGGCGGCCACCACATAGTTCTCCGGCACAGTGATACGCACCCGGTAGCGACCCAGCTCGGGGGAAAACTCGCCCTGCTGCAGGAAGGGCTTGAGCTGCCAGCCGGCGTAGTCTGTGTAAGCCACCGCCCGGGGAAACCACTGTGCTGCGAGGAAGATACGGCTGCCGTCATCCAGTGCTTCGTATCCGCTGCGCGCCGCTGCGGCCTGCTTGTCCAGCAGGCCGAGCCGCCACCGGAATGACAGTGCCACCTGGTCGCCGCTTTCCAGCGGGGCTGGCAGGCGTACCTGCATCAGGGTTCCATGCTGTTGCCACTGCAGCGTTTGTCCGCTGGCCAGTTGCACCGACTCGATGTTAAAGCCCGCGGTGGCGCCGGCCCGTGCCATGACGACAGTTCTCGCTGGCGGATCACCGGCGAGGAGCTGATAGCTGGCGGTGCTGTCGTGGAGGAGTGCATCCTGGTCGAGGGCGAAGTACAGGTTGTGCAGACGGTCAGGCGAATTGTTGTGGTAATACACCAGCGCACTGGCGTCCAGTTGCGATTCCTCCGGCAGGAGCTGGACGTCGAGTTCGTAGTCGACCCTTTGCTGCCAGTAATTCGACGCCGGTGTGCCGTTGGCGGAGCGGAACTGGCCGAGTCCCAGCGCCGTCTGTCCCAGTCGCCGGAACGGGTCCCCGGCGTCCTCCGAGGCCCGTGCTCCCGTGCCGGCGCACAGAAATACCGTGAGGCAAAGGGCATAAAATGGCGCAATGGGATTGCTCATGGGGTGCCAGGTACTGGTGCGGCCTGGGTACTTGGCTGCCAGCCTTCGGTTACCAGCGCCATCGCCAGTGCCAGGACCATGCAGCCGATGCCCAGCCACAGGACCCCGGCGTAACCCCATGGCTGGATTGCAGAGGCGGCGAGGGGCGGCCCGAGAATTTCCCCCACCTTGAAGGCGCTGGCGCAGAGCACGATAAACCGCCCGGTATCGTCAACGCGGTTGAACTGGTCCATCAGCAGGGGAATGGTGAAGCTCCAGAAAAACTGGAACACGATTGAGGTGGCAGCGTACAGGAGGAAGGCGTTCACATCCGCCTGGCCCATCAGCAGGGCCAGGGTCGCTACCTGCACGGCGAAGGTGGTCACCAGCGCCGCGGGCCGGCCCAGGGCGCGGCTGGCCAGCGGGGTGGCCAGGGATCCCAGGCCGCTGAGCGCAAACCCGATACCCAGCAGGTCCCCGACCCGGGCACCGTCCAGACCCATATCGACACCGATGCGTTCCAGGTAAGCCCACACCGCTGAAACGCCACAGTAGTAAACCACGGTGGTGGCGAACACCAGTAGCGATCGCCTGTGGAGCAGGGTGAGGATAGCGGGGCCCGCAGCCCGGGATTCCCGCCCGGAGACAGGAAACGCCAGGGTACAGGCCACTAGCGTGGCCACCAGCCACCCGTTCAGGTAGTGGAAGAAGCCATTGACCTGCCAGAGCTCCATGATCCGTGGCACTGCGAAGAACCCGAGGGTGCCGAAGGTCACCTGCGCGGTCACCATCAGGCCGAATGCCAGTGGCGGGCGGCGGTGATCGCCGAGCCCGGCCAGCGCTACCGCATAAGCCGCGCCGCAACCCAGGCCCGCCAGGATCCGGAACAACATCAGCAGGGGGAAACTGTCGGTATCCAGGCTGAGTAAATTGCCACCGAGAAACAGCGCCAGCCCGGCCAGGGTTACCGGGCGCCAGGGTAGCTGGCGGACCCAGAACAGCGCCGACGCGGAACTGGCAAAGATGCCGATCACATCCGCTGCCGCCAGCCAGCCGACCTGGGACTCGGTGAAGTTTCCCTGGTCGCTGAGCCCGCCGACCCAGAGGGGCAGCAAGGTGAGCACGGCGGCGCCCATCATGGACACCATCAGCAGGCTGGCGAGGTTTGGCCAGCGATCGGGATACGGCTGCATATTGCTGTTCTTCTTTTATGCGGGGCTATGCCCGAAAGTTTACCCCCAGTCCCGGGCGTATCGAAATACACTCGATCGGTCACGGCGATAGGTGGGAAATAGACGGGAATAGGTTAGCCGGCTCTGGTCGCCGGCGGACATGCCCGGATCAGGAGGGTATATGAAAGAGGGCTCCGTATGCAGCGGAGCCCGCGCCAGGGCCAGCCCGATGGCGGGCTGGCTTTTTTTGATGGGCGATCCCGGCCGGCACACCGGATCCCCTGACCGCCGCGCGCGGTCCCTCCGTGCCCCACCTAATAACCGAAAATCCGGTCGCCAGCCGAACCGAATTTTCTTAATTCGAGCCGGTGGCAAGTCATTGCTACTTAACAATATTCAGAATAATCTAGATTTTTCCTAATCATACTCTGTGAGGCCTCTCGAATGGTAACCTCTGTTTCGTCGCTGGACCGTACGGATATCGCCATCCTGCGGGTCCTCCAGGCCGAAGGGCGGATCAGCAATGTGGAGCTGTCCGACCGGGTGCACCTGTCGCCGCCGGCCACGCTGGCCCGGGTCAGGCGGCTGGAACAGGAGGGCTATATCAGCGGCTACGCGGCGATGCTCAACCGGGAGAAGCTGGGGCACGACAACCTGGCCCTGATCGAGATCGCCCTGGAACTGCACCAGCACGAGCGGATCGCCGAGGTGCTCGACCGCCTGGTGGCCATGCCCGAGGTGCTGGAGTGCTACCACGTGACCGGTGAATACGACTACATGATCAAGGTCAGCACCGTGAACAACCGCGCGCTCGATCATTTCATCGCCGCGCGACTGATACCGCTGCCGGGCATCGCCCGGATACATACCAGCATCGTGTTGAAGGCGCTGAAGCAGACAACCGAGCTGGATCTGCCGGAACCCTAGGCGGGGCACTACCAGCATGAGTGCCTCGCGGATGTATAACGATAAGAGAGGCACACATGTGGGAATCCAAGAATATCGAGACCAATGCCATCCACGGCGGCAAGCAGTCGCAGGGTGAGCACGGGCCGCTGTCCACTCCCATCTACCAGACTTCCACCTTCGTCTTCGACGACGTGCAGCAGGGCGCAGATCGCTTCGCCGGTGAGGCGGGCGGGCACATCTATTCGCGGCTGGGCAACCCCACCGTGGAGGAGCTGGAAAACCGCATGGCCATCCTCGAGGGCACCGAGGCGGCCGCCGCCTTCGGCTCCGGCATGGGCGCGGTGTCTGCAGCCATCTTCGCGCTGCTGAAGAGCGGCGATCACCTGGTCACCTCCCACCGCCTGTACGGCTGCACCTACGCGCTGTTCAACCACCAGCTGCCGGCGCTCGGTATCGAGGTCAGCTTTGTGGACCTGGCCGACCCGCAGGCAGTGCGGGAGGCCATCAAGCCGAACACCAAAGTGATCTACGGCGAGACCCCGATCAATCCCTGCATGACAGTGATGGACCTGGACGCCCTGGCCGGTATCGCCAGGGAGCGCGGTATCGTCACGGTGATCGACAACACTTTCATGTCGCCGATCCTGCAGCGCCCGGCCGAGCACGGCATCGACCTGGTGTTGCACTCGGCCACCAAGTACCTGAACGGCCATGGCGACGTGGTAGCGGGCATCCTCTGCGGGCCGGCTGAACTGATTGACCAGATCAAGATGACCACCCGCAAGGACATGGGCGCGGTGATGAGCCCGCACGATGCCTGGCTGGTGATCCGCGGCCTCAAGACCCTGCACCTGCGCATGCAGCGCCATGGCGAGAACGGCCAGGTGGTGGCCGAGTACCTGGAGAAGCACCCGGCGGTCGAGAAGGTCTACTACCCGGGCCTGCCGGACCACCCCGGTTACAAGCTGCTGGGCAAGCAGATGAGCGGTGCCGGTGGCGTGATGGCGTTCGAGCTCAAGCAGGGCTTCGAGCAGGCGGTGGCCTTCATCAACGGCCTGCAGATGTGCAAGCGTGCGGTCAGCCTCGGCGACGCCGAGACCCTGATCCAACACCCGGCCTCCATGACCCACTCCACCTACGAGCCCGAGGAGCTGGCGGCGGCGGGTATCTCCCGCACGCTGATCCGCCTGGCGGTGGGGCTCGAGAACGCCGAGGACATCGTAGCCGACCTGGAGCAGGCGCTGGCCGGTATCGGCTGACAGCTGGCACTGGATTTACGGTATAGGAGTGATGACAGCCCGCCCGGTTTCCGGGCCGGGCTGTCTTTCCCTCTGGAGAATGGACCGGAGTTGAAAACGGGGTAGGGCGAGGTGAACATGCAAGTGGATCCGCAGGAGTGTGTCGGGGAACTGGACCCGGAACTGCAGGAGTGGCGGGAGGCGCTGGACGATATCCTGCGTTACCAGGGCGCCGGCCGCGCCCGGGAAATCCTGCGCGAACTGCAGGAGCGCCTGGTGCGCAGCGGCGTGCCGCTGGACGAGGCGCCGCTGAACACCCCCTACCGCAATACCATCCCGCTGTCGGCGCAGCCTGCCTATCCGGGAGACCTGGAGCTGGAACGGCGGGTGGAGGACATGATCCGCTGGAACGCCATCGCCATGGTATTGCAGGCGGCAGACAGCGGCACCGGGGTCGGCGGCCATATCGCGACCTACGCCTCCGCCGCCACCATGCTCGAGGTGGGTTTCAACCATTTCTTCCGCTGCCGTGACGAGCGTTACGGCGGCGACCAGCTCAACGTGCAGGCCCACGCCGCGCCGGGCATCTACGCCCGTGCCTTCCTGGAGGGGCGTCTCACCGAGCAGCAACTGAAAAACTTCCGTCGCCAGCTGCAGCCGGGCGGCGGCCTCTCGTCCTACCCGCATCCGCGGCAGATGCCGGGTTTCTGGCAGGCGCCCACCGCGTCCATGGGGCTCTCCACCCCGTCGGCCATCTACCAGGCCCGCTTCGCCAAGTACCTGGAGGCGCGCGGCCTCAAGCCCGCCAACGGTGGCAAGGTGTGGAACTTTATCGGTGACGGCGAGGCGGACGAGCCGGAGGTGCTGGGCACCATCAATATTGCCGCGCGGGAAAACCTCGACAACCTGGTGCTGGTGGTGAACTGCAACCTGCAGCGCCTGGATGGCCCGGTGCGGGGCAACGGCAAGATTATCCAGGAGCTGGAGCGTAGCTTCCGCGGCGCCGACTGGCAGGTGATCAAGGTGGTGTGGGGCAGCGGCTGGGACACATTACTGCAGAACGACCACCGCGGCGTGTTGCAGAAGCGCATGGACGAGACCCTGGACGGCGACTACCAGCTGTATTCCACCCGGCCGGGTGGCGCCCAGCGCGAGCACTGGGTGGAAAACTCCCCCGAGCTGCGGGCGCTGATGAGCAGCCTGACCGACGACGAGGTGCGCGAGATCAAGCGCGGTGGCCAGGACCCGAAAAAAATCCACGCCGCCTTTGCCCGCGCGGCCGAGGGCAGCGGGCGGCCCACGGTGATCCTGGTGAAAACCGTTAAGGGTGACGGCCTGGGCGAGACGGCCCAGGGCAAGAACACCGCGCACCAGCTGAAACAGTTCTCCCGTGACGACCGTATCGCCATTGGCCGCCGGCTGGGCATTCCCCTCGACGAGGAGGCACTGGCCGGGGCCGCTTTCTACCGCCCGCCGGAAGACTCGGACGAGCTGCGCTACCTACGCGAGCGGCGCCGCGCCCTCGGCGGGCCCATGCCGTCGCGACGCGTTGACTGTGCGGCGCTGGCGGCACCGGAGCGAAAACTGTTTGCAGAGTTCTACCGGGGCAGCGGCGAGCGCGCCATCTCCACCACCATGGCGGTGGTGCGCATGATGGCCAAGCTGATCAAGGACAGGAACGTCGGCAAATATATAGTCCCCATCGTGCCGGACGAGGCGCGCACCTTCGGCATGGAGGCGCTGTTCCGCGAGGCGGGCATCTATGCCCCCGGTGGTCAGAAGTACCAGCCAGTGGACGCCGACAGCCTGCTGCCGTATCGCGAGGCGGCGGACGGCCAGATACTGCAGGAGGGCATCTGCGAGGCAGGTGCCATGGCCTCATTCCTGGCCGCCGGCACCGCCTACGCCAACCACGGCGTACCCACCATCCCTCTGTATATTTTCTACAGCATGTTCGGTTTCCAGCGGGTGGGTGATCTCATCTGGGCCGCGGCCGACAGTATGTGTCGCGGCTTCCTGCTCGGCGGTACTGCCGGGCGCACCACCCTTAATGGTGAGGGGCTACAGCACCAGGACGGCCACTCCCCTATCCTGGCTTCCACCGTGCCCAACCTGCGCAGCTACGACCCGGCCTTTGCCTACGAGCTGGCGATCATCCTGCGCGAGGGTATCGACGAGATGTACGGCCGCGGCGAGCAGGTGTTCTACTACCTCACGGTTTACAACGAGAACTACCCGATGCCCGCATTGCCGGAAGAAGCGCTCGAGCGGATCGAGGAGGGCGTGCTGAAGGGGATTTACCTCTACCGCGAATCGGAATTGACGCCGGGCGGCGCGCCCCGGGTGCAGCTGTTCGGCAGCGGCAGCATCATGCAACAGGTGCTGGCCGCGCAGGAACTGCTGGCTGAAAAGGGCGTGTGTGCCGACGTGTGGAGTGTCACCAGCTACACCGAGCTTGCCCGCGACGCCGAACAGGTAGAGCGCCACAATCGCCAGCAGCGCGGCGCAAAACGGGAGCCATATTTGCAGCAGGTGCTGCAGGGCATCGAGGGTCCAGTCGTGGCCTGTAGCGACTACATGCGCGCACTGCCCGCCAGCATCTCCCGCTGGGTGCCCGGCCGTTACGTGGTTTTAGGCACCGACGGTTTCGGCCTGAGCGAAGCGCGGGATGACCTGCGCAGGTATTTCGAGGTGGACGCCGCCAGTATCGCCTACGCTGCGCTGGCGACGCTGTGCGAGGAGGGCGTGATCAGTTCCGGTGCGTTGACGAGTTATGGCGGGGAACAGGGTGCAGTTGGCGAGTCATCCCACGACGAGCAGTCGAAATCAGCCCCCGTGCTTGCGGAGTGAGCCGTTCGGCTGGTGTTCAGCGGGCCGGCAGCACCCAACCCAACGTCTCCAGCATAGAGGCAAAGCAGCCCCGCGGGGGGGCGTAAATGCATAGCCGCTCTCCGGTTGCGGGGTGGTTCAGTTCCAGTCGGTGGGCGTGCAGCAGCAGGCGCGCGCAGCCGAACTGCTCGGCGAAGAAACGGTTGTGCACTGACTTGCCATACTTGGGGCAGCCGATCAGCGGGTGGTGAATGTGCTTGAAGTGGCGACGGATCTGGTGGCGGCGACCGGTTTCCAGCTCGATCTCCACCAGCGAGTAGCGACTTGAGGGATAGCGGTCGACCGCATAGGGCAGCTCGGTGGTGTCCAGCCGCCGGAAGCGCGTCAACGCCGGTTGGCGGGGCTGGTCGGCTTTGGGGCGCTTGCGCTGGTGCTTGAAATCGCTGACCGGCGGCAAGGGATAATCGATCACGCCTTCCTCCGGGCACCAGCCTCGGCACACGGCCACATACGCTTTCACAGAACTCTCTGAAGCCAGCTCCGCCTGCGCGCGGGCGGCGACTTGGCTACTCTTGGCAAACAGGATTACCCCGGAGGTGGGCTTGTCGAGCCGATGGATCGGGTAGAGATGGCAGCCCACGAGGTCCCGCAGGTGCTGGAGCAGAAAGCGAGTCTCGTGATGGTCGATCGATGACCGGTGCACCAGCCACCCTTCGGGTTTGTAGGCGGCGACCAGGTAGGGGTCTTCAAAGAGAATTTCGGGGTCCATGTACAGCGGACAGCCTGTAGTGGTGAAATGCTGCCTATTGTAATCTGATTATCGGTTGGCCGTACCGCCCGGTTGCTGACCAGTATTACCAGTTCAATATAGGGGTGCGCTTTGCCACAGGGCTACGACATTATCGGGGATATCCACGGACATGCCGCTGAACTGGAGCAGCTGCTCCTGCACCTGGGTTATCGGGAAACTGGATCCGGTTTCCGCCATCCCGGGCGCAAGGTCGTATTCCTGGGCGATTTTATCGACCGCGGTGAGCACCTGCGCCAGCATCGCCGGTTGCTGGAAATTGTTATGGCCATGGTGAACAACGGCCACGCCCTGGCGGTGATGGGTAACCACGAGCTCAATGCCCTGGCTTACCATACACTGCACAAAGGCGAGCCCCTGCGCCCGCGCACCCCAAAGAACACCCGCCAGCACCAGGCTTTCCTTAACGAGTTCGATCACCTGCCAGAGCTGAAGGGGGACGTACTGGACTTTTTTCGCCAGCTGCCGCTGTGGCTGGAACTGGAAGGATGTCGGGTGGTGCATGCCTGCTGGGACCAGCAGCATGTTGACTTACTGCGCGACAGGGCCCCGGATGCGCGGCTGGACCATGAGCTCCTTGTGGCGGCCTCGACGCGCGGAACTCCCGAATTTGTTGCGGTGGAAACACTCCTGAAGGGCTATGAGGTCTCACTGCCGGAAGGAATAACCTTTGCTGACAAAGACGGCAATGCCCGCAAGGCTGTACGGGTCCAGTGGTGGAACAAAGATGCAACATGTCTCGGGGATATTGCGCTGCCGCTGGGAGTGGATATCGGAGCGGCGGCAAGTCTCAGCGTGCCGGAGAATGTTCCCGAATATCCACCCGATGCCGTACCCTGTTTTATCGGGCACTACTGGCTTCACGGCGAACCCGGGCCACTGACTCACAATGTGGCCTGTCTCGACTACTCGGTGGTGAAGGGGCGCAAGGGGGGAGGGAAGCTAGTCGCTTACCGGTTTGATGGTGAACAGAAGCTGGAAAAAGCGCGCTTCACCCATACGGACTGATCCGCGTCTGCCGCAACTCGGAGCCGCCAAACTGTTACCCCGTTATTACTGGCCCGGCTCCGCACTGAAGGCTATTTCAAGCTGCAGCAGCGTACTGGCCGTTTTGTTGATGCTTTCTCTTTAATCCCATAGGTTGATCTGTTTCCAGCCTGGGCCGAAAGGCCGGGAGGCGCAGGCGATGTCGATCAGGGCCGGGACCCCCGGGCGCAACCGGGTTGAGCGATATTAACGATCTTCACCTGCAGCTGGCGGCGGCTGCAGGGAAGATACGCCCGCGGCGGGTTCGGGGATGTCCGGGATGCGTGCGCCAACCGCCTGCGCCAGCCGCTGGAAATCCGGGTTGTTGAACAGCAGGGAGCGCCCGGTGTTGATCAGGGTCGTCACCTGGATGTCGGTCAGTGACAGGCCGGTGGGGATGCTGTCGAAATAGCGGCGCTCGGCTTCCGGCAGGTCGCTGAAACGGATCCGTACAAAGTGCGGTGTGACGTCGATCCCCTGGTCGGCGAGTTCGCCGGTCCAGCGTTCCAGCCGGTCCCCCATCAGGTCGATGGTGGCGGCGTTGTAGCGGTGCAGTTGCACATCGGTGACCGCGTTGATGGTGTCTTTTACGGTTGGCGGCTGGGTCGACTGCTCGATGACCGTGGGGGCGTTGGTCGAGGCATCCACGCTTATCACTGCATAGTGCGGCATGGCAGTGGCGTCGAGCCGGCGCAGGAACTCCGTCGCGCCGCCGGTGATCTCCACCATTTCATAGATGGCCATCAGGCCCAGGTTGTCGGTGATGCCGCCGTCGATCAGGTGGATGAATGGGCGCTGCTGTGCATCCTCATAGCTCTCCAGGTCGCGGGCCAGTTCGCGCACCTGCATCGAATCGTGGTCGTATTGTGCCTGTTGCAGCAGTTCCATGGACTGGCATGTGGGTCGGCAGTTACCGAAATTCCTTACCACCACCGGGTTAAACACCAGCGGTACCGCGGCCGATGCAGTCACCGCCCGTGAGATGGGGTAGCTGTCGATATCCGAGCAGAGCAGGTCGAAGTATTCCTGCAGGAAAGAGAAGCGTACCCCGCGCCCCAGGTCGGTGGCATTGATGACTATCAGTGGCCCGCCCGCCTGTTTCAGGTCGCCGAAGGTCTTGTTGCGGAACAGGGTTTCCTCGAAGTAGCTGACAATATGGTCGGTACGGCGACGGTCACCAAACAGGGCGTTTGGGTCCAGCAGGCGCTTTACCAGGCTGCGCGATACGTCTGCACGCAGGAAGTCATCCTCGAAGTCTGAGAAAATCCGGTCCCCATAAAGCCCGTAGTAGGCGGCCGGGAAGCTTCCCCCGGACACCGAGCTGATCATGTCCACCTCGTCCAGGACGCTCTCCTGCTCGCCCTGCGAGGTAGTGAGGGAGACTTCCTTCAGGCCCAGCATCACCCCGTACGCGAGGGCCGCGGCGCGGTGCCCCCCACCGGAAAATGTCAGTACCAGGGAAAAGTCGCCGTCACGGCGCACCTGGGCGTCCCGGGTCAGGGAATAGCTGTCGCAATTGAGGGGGTCAGTGGTGGGTTGGTTCTGGTAGCCCGGCAGTACCGGTTCATTGGAGGCACAGCCGGCCAGCACCAGTGCGGCTGCCAGCAGCGTCGCCGGCCGGGAAAATTGCGCCCTGGGATTCATGTTCGCGATTCCTTTCCTCGTGGATGCCGTGGCGGGTCAGGGCCACTCCGGCAGCGGGCCGACATAGACCCAGCGTTTCCGGTACAGCCGGAAAAGTGAAATCTCATGCATGGCGCGCTCTCCTTCCCCTGTGTGGTAATAAGCCCTGAACTCGACGATCGATTTTTTCAGGCCCTGTTTGCTGCGCACTACTTCCAGCCGGGTCCACTGTGTATCCATCTCGCTTTCATCCAGTTCCGGGCAGGTATCCGGGTGCCAGGTTTTGCGCAGGTAGGGCAGGTTGCCTGTTACAAAAGCACTGAAGCGGCTGCGCATCAGGGCCTCGGCAGTATTCGGGTAGGCCTTGCCGGAAAGATAGAGCTGGCAGCACTGCTCAAGGGGCTTTCCCGAGCAGCAGGGGCAGGGGGTGTCGGGCATCGTGTCTGGATTCGGTGTTACTGTCAGGTCCAGATCTTAACAGTTTCGCGGCCAGCCGGGACAGCCGTTTACAGCATGGCCGCAATACTGCGAATGGCCTCCAGGGCCCCCATGCGGACCTCGATGGCATCATCAAGCCCGGATTCCGGCTCACTCGGGTTGATTCGTACCAGGCGGCCGCCGACCGCCTCGGATTCCTCGCGTACAGTGGGTATGGCCGTACCTGCACCGCATTCGATAACCACGAGGTTTGATACGGATTGCAGCCAGCATTGGTATTTTTCCTGCTGGGTCTCCTGGCGTGCTGTATTCCAACCCCAGTCCGAGAACATCAGGATATTGGGCCTGGCAACTTCCGCGCAGTGCGGGCAGGTCGGGAGGTCGCCGGTGGCAAGGCAGCGCCCGGTATCGACTTCAGGATTTATTTCACCCGCAGGCCAGATTTCCCCGCGGCAGTCGTTCAGGCACTGCAGGTGGTGAATCGAGCCATGGCATTCGTTGATGCGCTCGGGAGCAAAGCCTGATTTTTCAAACTGCCCGTCTACATTGCTGGTAAAGACAAAGTAACCGCGCTCGCAAGTCTCGCCCATCTGCCGTAACAGGCGAAACCCTTCATGTGGTTGTGTTTCGCGATAGAGGTTCAGGCGGTGGCCGTAAAATCCCCAGGCCCGTTCCGGAAAAGCGGCAAATGTAACCGGGGAGGCGATATCGGCGAAAGATTCCCCGGAGTGGCGCAGGGCCGGGTAAGCCTTCCAGAAGCCCTCATTGCCGCGAAAATCCGGCAGGCCTGAATCGACGCCCATACCTGCACCTGCCGCAATCAGCAGGCCGTCAGCACCGGCAACCAGTTTTGCAGCTTTCTTCAGGCTGCGTCGCGTTTTCCATTCCAAGCCTGTCTCGATCCTGCGTCGGGAAACCATTGTGCGGAATCATAGCATTTCGCGCTGTGGCGAGCGGGCCTCAATCCCTGCTGCCTGGAGTGTCGTTATTCTTATCAGGTTGCAGGGTGCGCACATGTTTCAGGAGCCATGGCCGTAAGAAGATCGCAATCAGTGCGAGGGCAGCCAGCAGGGCCAGGGCGATGGGGGCCGTATCCACCAATTCTTTCACCAGCGCGATAGCGGCAGCCCCCGCACTGAGAGCGCCAAAGCCGGTAATCGCGCGGTGTCCGGCGGATTCCCGGAATGCCAGCGCGCAGACCACGGCAAAAGTAACCAGAAAGGCAAGGCTTGCGGCCTCCACCAGTGCGGTCAGGTTTCCCAGTGCCGCCAGGAGCGCGGCAGCCGCACCGAGGGCAACGACGGCGCGATCCGGTACGCCGACGTTGTTCCGGTGATCAAAGAATGCGGGGAATTGTCCGCCCCGGGTTACCTGGTGCGTGAGGCGGGCGGTGGCAAACAGGGTGGCGTTGATTGCTGAGCCGGTGGAAAAGGCGGCGGCGATGGTGACGATCACCAGCCCGGCAAGGCCCAGGGCCTCCCGCCCCGCATAGGCGAGGGCGACTTCCTCGTGCTCGACAACCCGGTCGGCGCCGATCAGCATCGTGGTGCCGATGGCCACCAGCATATAGACCAGGATAACCACCGCGATTGCCCACAGCATGGCCCGGGGCAGGGTGCGGTCCACGGACTCAATATCGTCGTAGTCGTAGCTGATCAGCTGGAAGCCCTCGTACGCCATGAATACCGATACCGCGCCGAATATGGCAGCCAATAATCCCGCGTCCGGGACGCCCCGGGACAGCATCGGTGGATCCCAGCGGGCGAGCCCCCAGGTGGCGAGCCCTACCAGTACCAGCAGCTTTGCCCACACCAGGAATATTTCCACGCCGCCGGCCTCGCCGACGCTGCGAAGGTTCAGGCCGATAAACGCCGCCATGACGGCAACACTGATTGCCCGCGGGAACCAGGAGCCGAGATCGGCGACATGGCCCAGGTACTGGCCGAATGTGTACGCGTACACCGCGTTGGTGAGCACGTAACCGGCGGTCAGCACCCAGACCAGGCTGCCGGCCAGGTTGTGGGCCCCAACACGGTTCAGGTAGGTAAAGGCGCCACCGCCCTCACCGTAATGCACGGCCAGCCGCGCATAACTGTAGCCCGCCGCCAGGGCGATCAGTCCCGCCACCAGGAAGCTCAGCCAGGCCCAGGGGCCGGCAATCGAGACCACCACGCCGAGGGTGGAGAAGATCCCACCGCCGATCATGCCGCCCACGGCCATTGACCAGGTGCCATTGAATCCGAGCTTGTGTTGCGCTGATGCCAAAGCGACCACCTTCGCGTTGGGAGGAATTGCCGGGAAGTCTCCAAGCATAGCGAATCACAGGCCTGCGGATAGTTGGTCAACCCTGTCGAAATGGTGCGGCAAGAGTGATAAATCCCGCCAATTATCGCCATGGGGTGGCATTGTCACATTCTGTCTATTGACGGCCGACAGTTCACTGCTACCATACCGTCCAGTTGGTTGGTTTTGACTGGAAGTGTCTGGGAGGTCACGTGTCAAAGGTCGACAAAGACACCATTATCCGGGCCGCCGAGGAGGTGATCCGGGAAAAGGGCGCGCGCAAGCTGACGCTCGACGCCGTTGCCGCCCAGTGCGGCCTGAGCAAGGGCGGCCTGCTGCACCATTTCCGCACCAAGCAGGCGCTGCTGAAAGCCATGATCGAATCCACCATCGCCCGGGAGGAGGCAATCCGGCTCGGATGCGGTGCGCCCGGGGGCGAGGGGCCGGGTAGCGAGCTGGCCACCCGGGTCCAGTGCATGTTTGCGCTGATGGCGGATGACGAGGGCCTGCCCCGCTCACTGATTGCGGCGGTGGCCGAGGACCCCTCGCTACTGGAGCCCATCAAGGCTGAAGAGACATACCTGCGCCAGGAGGTGTGTAAACGTTCCAGCGACCCGGAGCTCGCGCAGCTGCTGGTGTTTGCCGCCCGGGGCATTTTCCTCGGGCGCGTGCTCGGCGTGCTGGAGCCGGGCGACCCGGGTATCGAGCGACTGCGCGAACGCCTGGTCGCTATGTGCAAAGAGCTGGACTGATGCAGCCTTTGTTTTTTCGTTTTCCCACCCAATGATTTTGTGGATCCCCAATATGGAATTTTTTGGTAAAGCCGGCCGTTTACTGGTTGCCCTGGTGGCGGTAACGGCAATAGCAGCCTGCAGCGACAGGGAGTCGGGCGAGGAAAAAACCGAGCGTATCTGGCCGGTGAAGATCACCGCAGTTTCCAGTGGTGGCGACGTTGCAGCGCGCCAGTTTGCCGGCCGGGTAAAGGCGGTGCAGACCGTGGACCTGTCATTCCAGGTGGGCGGCAAACTGCAGGAGGTGAAGTTCAGCGAGGGCGAGATCATCCCCAAGGGGCAGCTGATTGCCGTGCTGGATAACACGGATTTCCGCCGGCGGGTGAAGGAGGCCCGGGTCAATGTGCAGTTGCTGGAAAAGACCCTGGACCGCCAGCGGACCCTTGCCGCGCGCAATATGGTTTCTGCCCAGCAACTGGATGAAACCGAGAGCAACTACGAGCTGGCCCAGGTGGCGCTGGAAAATGCCCTGCAGGACCTGGCCTACACAAAACTGACGGTGCCATTCGATGCGCTGGTGACCCGCCAGCTGGTGGAGAACTACACCAATGTGCAGCCCGGACAGGGGATTGTGCGCCTGCAGAATGTGTCCGAGGTGCGGGTCCAGGTCTCGGTGCCGGAAAAGCTGTTGGCCACCATCGATGCTGACCGGGTGGAGTCGATTACCGCCAGTTTTGAATTCCTGCCCGGTCGCGCATTCCCGCTCGAGTACCGCGAGCACCAGGCTGAGGCCGACAGCGTCACCCAGACCTACCAGGTAGAGCTGGGCATGCCACGTCCGGACAATGTCCAGATCCTGCCGGGCATGACTGCACGGGTTAACCTGCGCCTGAAGCAGGCCCGGGGAGAAATGCGTGTGCCCCTGTCCGCGGTGCAGACGAATGCCGATGGCACCCCCTATGTGTGGCTGATCAATGAAGACCGCTCGGTATCCCGTGTTGATGTAGCACTTGGAACCACCGACGGCAATACCGTCCAGATCACTGAGGGCCTGGAGACCGGCGCCCGCCTGGTGGCAGCCGGCGGGCAGCACCTCTATGAGGGGGCAAAGGTCCGGAACTATGTCGGCGATGCCGGCGAGCGCCAGTAATCGGGTTGTCAGGGGAGACACGCAGTGAAGATCTCTGAGGTATTTATCCGGCAGCCGGTCTACGCCTGGCTGCTGATGCTTATCTGCCTGTTCGGCGGGCTATGGGGTATTGCCGACATCGGTCGGCTGGAGGACCCGGCGTTTACCATCAAGGAGGCGCGGGTATTCACCGCCTATCCGGGCGCCAGTGCGCGCCAGGTCGAAGAGGAGGTTACGGAAAAGCTCGAGGTGGCGATCCAGCAGCTCGGGCAGCTCAAGGATATTACTTCCACCTCCCGGCCGGGCATGTCGGAAATTCGAGTGGAAATCGAGGACCACTACGATTCCAGCCAGCTGCCGCAAATCTGGGATGAATTGCGCCGCAAGGTGCGTGATGCCCAGGGGCAGCTACCTCGGGGGGCAATGCCGCCGGTGGTGAATGACGATTTCGGTGAAGTGTTCGGGATCTACTATGCCATTACTGGTGACGGGTTCTCGAAAAGCGAGATGCGGGATATCACCAAGGCCATTCGTCGTGAATTGCTGACTGTGGAAGGGGTGGCCAAGGTTTCCCGCTCTGGGGTGATCGATGAAGTCGCCTACCTGGATATCGATGAGTCGCGCCTGGCGCAGCTGGGCTTTTCCCTCGACGACCTGTCGCAGGTGCTGCAGGCAGAAAGCGCCGTGCAGCAGGTCGGTGAGATCGAGGGGCAGGACCTGCGTACCCGCATCGTCGTTGACAACCCGGCCAATGACCTGGAAAGCATTCGTAACATCCTGGTCGGCGTGCCCGGCTCCACCGCTATGCTGGCCGTGCGTGATATTGCCGACGTCTCCATCGGTTACGAGCAGAACCCGGATTTTATTGCCCGCTACAACGGCAAGCCGGCGATCCTGCTCGGCGTCGCCGGAGGTCAGGATACCAATATCGTCGATGTGGGCATGTCGGTGGAGCGTAAACTGGCTGAACTGGAGCAGGGCCTGCCGCTTGGTGTGGAGATATTCCCCATCTACGAACAGCACCGGGTGGTGGCCGACAGCGTAAACGGCTTCCTCTTCAACCTGGTGTCCTCGGTGGTGATTGTGATCCTGGTGCTGTGCCTGTTTATGGGGTGGCGCTCGGGGGTTGTGGTCGGCACCGTGCTGGGGCTGACGGTGCTGGGTACCGTCCTGATCATGAACCTGCTGGGGCTGAACCTGCAACGGATTTCCCTCGGGGCGCTGATCATTGCCATGGGCATGCTGGTGGACAACGCGATTGTGGTGGCTGAGGGCATGTTGATGGGGGTGGAGAAGAAAGAGAAACCCGAGCATGCCGCCGCCCGGGTGGTGCGCCAGACATTCTGGCCGCTGCTGGGCGCAACCATTATCGGTATCATGGCGTTTTCCGGGATCGGTCTCTCCGACGATGCCACCGGCGAGTTCCTGTTCTCACTGTTCGCGGTGATCGGTATCTCGCTGCTACTGAGCTGGGTGCTGGCGATCACCATCACTCCCTACCTGGGTTACCACCTTTTCAAACCGGGCAAGGATTCCGATTCGCAGGATCCATACCGCGGCCGTTTTTACCAGATGTATGCGAATGCCCTGTCCGGGTCACTGCGTCGCCGCGGCCTGACCATCGCAGTCCTGTTGGCGGTGACAATGGTGAGTTACTGGGCATTCGGCTTCGTCAAGCAGGGATTCTTCCCCAATTCCAATGCGCCGCTCTTTTATGTGAATTATCACCTGCCCCAGGGTAGCGATATCGGGCGCACCGACCGCGCCCTGCAGGAAGCGACGGATTTCCTGCAGTCGCAGGACAGCGTGGTATCTGTCGCCGCGGTCGCAGGGCGCGGCGCCGACCGCTTTATGCTCACCTATGCGCCGGAACCGCCGAACCCCTCCTACGGGCAGCTGATCGTGCGCACGGAGAGTCGCGAGCAGATCCCGGTTTTGATTGAGCGGGCGAAAGCCGAGCTGCGCGATGCGCATCCCGATGCGCTGGTGACCTTCAAGCGCATCGTGTTTGGCCCGGGCGGTGGCGCCGATGTCGAGGTGCGGATATCCGGGCCCGATTTCAACCAGCTGCGGGCGATGGCCGGTGATGTGGAACAATTATTCCGCGACAAGGGACTGGAGGATGTGCGCCATGACTGGCGTGGGCGCGAGCCGACAATCCGGGCCGAGCTGGACGAAGAGCGGGCCCGGGTAGCCGGGGTCACCGGTGTGGATATCAGCCGCACGGTGCAGTTTGCAACCCAGGGGTACCGGGTAGGAGAGTTCGAGAGCGGCGACCGGATTATCCCGATTGTTGCACGCCTTCCCGAGGGTGATCGCAACGAAGTGGGCTCGCTACCGGACCGACTGGTATGGAGCCCCAACGAGCGCGGCTATATTCCCGCCGGGCAGCTGGTGGAGGAATTTGAAACCACCGCCGAGGAGGGGTTGATCCAGCGTCGCAACCGCGTCCCCACGATTACCATCAGCGGTGATGCGCCGGAGGGCATGACCGCCATGGCGGCCTTCGGGCAGGTTCGTGGCGTAACTGACAGTATGCAGCTACCGCCCGGTTACAAGCTGGAATATGGCGGTGAATACGAGCGCTCCACGGAAGCACAGCAGTCCCTGGGCAAGGGCCTGCCAATCGGTTTCCTGATCATGATCCTGGTATCGATCCTGCTGTTCGGCACCTGGCGTGAGCCGCTGATTATCTGGCTGGTGGTGCCCATGTCACTGGTCGGTGTGGTTGTCGGCCTGCTGGTCTCGGGCCTGCCGTTTGGCTTTATGTCGCTGCTGGGGGTGTTGAGCCTGTCCGGTATGCTGATCAAGAACGCTGTGGTGCTGGTGGATGAAATCGAGATCCAGACCCACGCAGGCCTGCCGCGCCTGACCGCGATCCAGCAGGCCAGCGTCAGCCGCCTGCGGCCGGTATCCCTCGCCGCTGTGACTACCATCCTGGGTATGTCGCCGCTGCTCTTCGACGCCTTCTTCGCGGATATGGCGGTGACGATTATGGGCGGCCTGGGCTTCGCAACGGTACTGACGCTTATCGCGGTGCCGGTGTTGTATGCGGTATTCCACCGGGTGCGGGGGAACGAGACCCTGGAGGGTGATGGGAAGGGGACTCTCCCCAACGCGGACTGAGCCTGCCAGGGGGCTCCGGTCGCCGGGCACCAGCCCGGCACCGGCAGCCCCTGTTTGCCCGGGAGTCCGTCGCAGTTTCAGTCGGAAAGTTTTTCTGCCTCCGGCGGTGACCATTTTCCAAGTTTTTCCAGGTCGGGCTCGTAAATTCGCAGCACCAGGTTGAGATCGATGTCCTTGCGCTCGATGGGTAGCCAGTTTTCTTCGGGCACTCCCTCGGGCTTTTCCGCCGCAATATAGATATCGATGCCGCCTTCCTCGTTCAGCTTCATACCCGCGTTCTTGCCCACGCTGTATTTCTTGCGCTCATTCGGAATGAAGAAACCATTCTCCAGGTCGTAAAGGGTCAGTGACCAGAAGGCCCCGGCAGGTGGCAGCGAATCCTTGTCCATGCGGACGACATAGTCGTGCATCGCATTGAGCGGCTCGCCATCGCCGGAATCGACTGTCGGGTAGACGGCTTCCTCGCGCGGCACGCCAATGGGGCCGTAGATGGATACTGCCAGCAGGGTTTCCAGGTCGGTCTCGCCCTTGGGCTGGAACATCTTCGGCTGGATCCTCTCCATCAGTTCGGGGTTATTCATTTGCGCCAGGCCCTCTTCCTGTATGCGCTTTGCCATGTCGCGAGTACGCTCGCTATCCAGTTGCTTTACTGATGCTGGATCAAATTCCCTGCCTGGCTCCACACCCAGTGGCTTGTAGATGGCAAGCAAGCGCTGGTCGAGCGGGTTATCGGGATCGAAAGTGGTGTGGTTGAATACAAACTGCATCACTTCGAGCAGGTTGTTGCCGAATATGGCGACATCGGTCTCGCCGGTAGCGGGAAAATCCACGGGTTGCCTGGTTTTGGGGGGATTTCCACGGTATTCGCTGAGGGTGACCGGCTCGACGGATTGCATTTGCCCGGTGATCTCCTGGAAGCGTTGCGGCTCGTCACTGTGCGGCATTACACGAAAAACCGCAGAGACAAAGTCGCCAGTGGCCTCAAATACCTGGTCGATACCGTCAACCGGCGTGCCGTCATAGCCGTCCGTCCGCGCACTGTAGACCAGTATTTTCTTCGGCTCCTGGAAGTCACCCTTGCGGGAGCCGAGGGGGATATTCACGTAATGATCGTAGCCGGTGATCATCAATGAGGCGTAGTCGGTATTGAATGGTGGTACGTTGAGAACGATAGGCTCACTGCGCAGGTCCAGCAGGCAGCTGATATACAGCGTGTCATTATTTGGTCGTGCTATTTCACGCACGGTATGGTCTTTCAGTTGGGTGTCAGCGACACAGGTGTTCCATCCTCCCTGGGATTCGGCAAACTTGTTGTTCACGTTGTACATGGCGACGTACTGGTAAGAGCGCGAAATCAGCTCTTCAAGCTCCTCATCGGTAAGTCCGGCCCCGTTGCCTGTGCCATTGCCGGTTTCCGCTTGCCCGGTGTTTTCACTGGTCGCCTCCTGCTGCTTCGCAGGCGCTGTGTCTTCTTTCAGGGCGTGGCCATTGTCCTCTTTACCACAGCCGGTGAGATTGGCGCCGGCAGTGACCAGCAGCAGGGTAATTATCGCGACTGCGTGATGGACTGTCCTGTTGCCAGTGGTGACTGGTCCGGTTCCCATAAAGCTTTCTCCTGTCACAGGGGTGCCCAAAGGGCGCGTCAAATGGCAATACTCGCAGGGCGGTTCCTGCGGGCGGGGTGACACTTCCCAATGATAGTCATCAATCCAGCGGGTGAGCCCGGCGGCAGCTGTGATGGTATGGCAGGGAGGGGGGATGGGAGTGCGG
Source organism: Microbulbifer zhoushanensis (assembly GCF_021729055.1). Taxonomy (NCBI): domain Bacteria; kingdom Pseudomonadati; phylum Pseudomonadota; class Gammaproteobacteria; order Cellvibrionales; family Microbulbiferaceae; genus Microbulbifer; species Microbulbifer zhoushanensis. The sequence goes on along the minus strand of NZ_JAJSAO010000005.1, from coordinate 22,200 downwards.
TCCCGGCGAGGCAACGTGCGGGGAGTGGTGCCCCTGCCGCGCGAGCGCAGTTCCGGCGCGGCAGGGGAAACGGGCGGGTATCAGTCTGTCGAGACTCAGTCCCGTTTTGATCCATCCAGGTAGAAAGATCCGGCGGGGCCGGGGAAAACCACCGGGCTCTCGAAGCCGTCCCTGCTTACGGCGGCAACACCGAAGAAGTAATTGTCGATCACAATATTCTCCAGGGTGTACTCATCCACCTTGCCGACAAAGCGGCTGTTGGTCCAGGTGGGTTCAGAGGTCAGCCGCCAGTAGACCTTGTAGCCGGCCAGGATATCTTCATTCCCGTTGCCCGCTGCTTTCCATTTCAGGGTGGTATCGGGGGACACCGCGCCCTCGATGGTGACATCCGCCGGCGGCGCCGGGGCCCTGGACAGGGCGGCCATGGTGAGTGCGTTGAGGCCGGTAAGCTTGGCGGCATACTCGAAGTTTACCCCCTCGATCACATCGCCGTAGCGGATGCCGTCCTCAGTGCGCAGGTCCTGGTGCTGGCGGTTGTAGTTCTCGTTGGTTTCCATGATACGCACGCCGGGATAGCCCAGGTCATTGAACGGGCGATGGTGGCCGCCACGACCGAAGCGGTCCAGGCGATAGATCATCATCACGTCCAGGTTGGGAATATAGTCCTCGGCGATACGGTGTACGTAGCGCCCCAGATTGCGGGAGGGGGAGTCCACCTCGCCACCGTAGAAGCGGCGCGCGCGGGCCTCATCGGCAGTCTCGTTCATGCGGGTACCTTCCATAAACACCCGCGCGGTGGTGTTGTTGATCACACCATTGATGCCCTCGATATTGCCGATCATGTCATTGTTCAGCACGCCGGTAATACGCCAGCCGCCTTTCTTTGCCGCAGCCGCCATGATCTTGCCGCCGAACAGGCCCTGTTCCTCGCCGGAGAGCCCGGCGTAGACGATCGAGCCGGCAAACTTGTGCTTGCTCAGAACCCGCGCAGCCTCCAGGGCGCCGGCGAGGCCGGAGGCATTGTCATTGGCTCCCGGTGCGTCCGAGGTGTAGTCCATGGGGTCAGAAACCCGGGAGTCGATATCGCCGGACATGATCACATAACGGCCGGGGTCCACGGTGCCGCGCTGCACGGCAATCACATTGACCACTTCCGTGCGCTCGGGAATGCGCTTTTCCCCCTCGACGAAGTCTGACTGGTAATAGACCTCCAGGCAGCCGTCGCAGGCGTCGCTGATACGCTGGAACTCGTTGTGGACCCAGCGACGGGCCGCGCCAATCCCCCGGGTGTCAGATTTGGTCTCTGACAGGGTGTGGCGGGTGCCGAAGCCAACCAGCGTGCGGATATCCTTCTCGATTCGCTCTGCGGACACGTCCTGCCGGATCTGCTCCAGCAGTGCAGAGTCGGTTGCGGGCTGTGCGACGACTGGGGCGGCGACAGCCATTGAGGAGAATAGGGCGGTAGCAAGGGACAATCGGGACACGAGGAACCTCCGGCCTGAATCTGTTATGGATCTTGTGGTCCACATGCTACCCCAGAACGCAACTGGCGTCTTTTGTGCCCGGCGCTCCGGCGGCCCTGGCGCTCATACCCAGGCTTTCCTGTTAAAAACCGATTGACGATCGGTTTTTTGGGCCAATACACTGAGGGTATTGCTGGAATGCAGGAGGCGACATGGGCGCAACCTCGAAGCCAACCCCCGCACTCGGGGACCTGGAGGTGGCAGTACTGGAGATCACCTGGGAGACACCGGAGTGCTCGGCGAAGGAGGTGCATGAGCGCATTGGTCGCCAGCGGGGTATCTCCCTGAATACCGTGCAGTCCACCCTCGAGCGACTGCATCGCAAGGAGCTGCTCACGCGCAGCAAGCGCGGCCATGCCTATCGTTACACCGCCAGCGTCGAGCGGGAGCGACTGATTGCCTCCTATATCCGCGAGACCCTCGGTCGCTTTGGTGGCGATGCGGTTTCCTCCCTGGCGGCCTTTGTGGATGCTGCCGAGGATATCGATGAATCCAGCCTGGAACGCCTTGAAGAGGAGTTGCGCAAGCGCCGCCAGGGGAGGCGTGACCAATGAACGCGATTCTTTCCCTGGCCTGGCTGTTTGTCCTGCTGGCAGCGGGCGGCTGGGCCATGGGGTGCCTGGCCAGTGCGCTGGTTTCCCGTTTTGCTTTCCGCGAGGGCCTGTCGCCACTGGCACGTCGTCGCCACAGTTTTACCCTTGCCGCCCTGCCTCTGCTGGCCATGGCCGCCCTGGTCGCAGCGGTTGCCACGACGGCACTGGGCAAGTCCCTGGGCTGGGTGGTGGATCACTGTATCTACCACGGCCCGGGGCATCCCCATCTCTGTTTCAGGCACCTGCCGGCCATTGATCTCGGGCTTGTCGAGTTCGTTGCGGCTGTGCTGCTCCTCTCAGGTATCAGCTACATCATCGTCGGCTTTGCCTGCCGGGAGTACCGGGCGGGCAAACATATTCGCAGCCTGCTGCGGCTGGTAGAGGGACGCCGTCCCGATCGCAAAATACACACCGTTGAGGATCACAGTCCTTTTGCCGTCACTGCGGGCACATTTTCGCCGCGCGTGATCCTGTCACGGGGCCTGCTCGACCGGCTGGAAGCGCGGGAGCGGCGCATCGTGGTTGCGCATGAAGTGTCCCACGTGCGCGCGCGGGACCTTCTCTACAACGGGGTATTCGAAATCCTGCTGCTGCTCCAGCTGCCGGCTACCGCGTCCCGCCTGCGCAGCGAGTGGCGCCAGGGGATGGAGGAAAGCGCGGATGACCGGGTTGCGGGCCGCTTCGGCCGGGAAGCGGTCGCCGCAACCCTGCTCAAGGTTTTCCGCCTGCAACGTGGCGAGGTAATGCCCGGGCTCTCGGTGGCGGGGGCCGACGCCGTGATGCGTATCGAGCGATTGCTGTGTCCCATTGAGAGCATCGGGAATGGCCGTGTTTTTTCTGGAATTCTGCTCGCTGCCATTTGTGCCCTGGCGCTGTTATCGGCTGGCGCGCACCACGAGCTGGAGACCCTGCTCGGACTTCTCACGGGACACTGACTTCATGCGATTGCTTCTATTGATCGGTGCGATCCTGGCCGCCGGGGCCGTGCGTGCCGCGCCGGGACTCACGGAGGCCGAGGCCGTGCGGCGCGGGCTGGCGCAACCGGACATCGCCACTTTGCTGGACGCTCGGCGTGAAGCGGCGGCGGGGCGCGCCGAGGCCGCGGGACGCTGGGCGAACCCGGAAATTGAATACAGCAATGAAGGCCTCGACCTGGACAGCGGCACGGCAGAAGAGCGCTACCTGTGGCTGACCCAGCGCTTCAATATTGCCGGCGTACACGGGCTGGAGCGTGATGCGGCAGCCAGTGAGCGCCAGGCGGAAAACGCCCGCGTCGACCTGAAACGCCGTGAGTTGGTGGCCGAGATGCGTCGCCTCTACTACGCCGCGGTTGCAGCCGAGCGTGAGGCCGCTGCGGTGAGCGGCTGGCGTGATCGGCTGGCACAGCTGGCCGGGGCAGTTGCCAGCCGCGCCCGGGCGGGTGATGCCTCGCAGTTTGATGCCCTGCGGCTGGAGAAAGAGCTGGCCCTGGTCAGCGGTGAGGCGCTGGACGCCCGGGCTGCGGCGGAATCGGCAGCGGACCGCCTGTTCAGCCTGCTCGGGTCCGAACCGATGCCGCTGGCCGGCGGGCTCCTCCCTCCGGCAACTGGCTCGGTGGAGCTGGCGACTGTACTGTCCGGGCATCCGATGCTGCAGGCGCTGGAAGCAGAAGTACAGGCCGCATCCCTCTCCGCCAGGGCAGAGCAACGCCGCCGCTGGCCGGAGCTGACCCTGGGGGTGGGGCGCCGTGAATTTGAGGATCCCGAGGTATCTGCCGACGGCCAGCTGCTGTCCCTGGGGGTGGAAGTGCCGTTGTTTGATAACGGTTCCGGCGAGGCGCGGGCGCAGTCTGCCCGCTCGCACCAACTGCAGGCTGAGCGCGCGCTGCTCGAGACACGCCTCGCGGCGGAGACCCGGGCCGTACTCCGGGAACTGCGCGCCCGCCGGCGTGCCGCAATTACCGCGCGCGAAGCCTCTGCCGGCAGGTCGCTGGTATCGATTGCGGAGAGCGCCTATGACGCGGGTGAGGTCAGTGTCCTGGAACTGATCGATGCCCACCGCACTGAACTTTCTGCGCAGCGCGAGGCGGTGCGCCGCGCGCGCGCTGCGCGACAGTCCTACATCCAACTCCAACTGATAAAAGGTGAATTATGAACAAGCTTGCACTGATCCTGTCCATCGCGTTTTCCGCGTTCCTGCTGTCCGCCTGTGGCCAGGACGATGATCACGGGCATCCCCATGAAGGCGAGTCAGGCCACGCCCACGAAGAGGGCGGACATGGCCACGACGACGCCTCTCATGGCGAGGGCCATGATGCCGCGCACGACCACGGCGACGGGGCCCACTCCCACGACGAAACCGAGACCGAGGCGTTTTACGATGAAGAAGCTGAAACCGGTGCGCCAGCAGAGGAGGGTGCGTCCAGCGAGGAAGAAGGCCACGAGCACGGTGAAGCAACGCACACCCACGAGGACGACACCACTGAAGAAGCCGCAGAGGAAGATTCCCACGAACACAGCCATGATGACGATTCCGAGCATGAGCACTAAAAACCTTGTCCGGGCGCTGGCACTGGCCGCTCTCGGCTTCGGCCTGGCTGCCTGCGGCGAACCCGCAGGCAGCGGCCACGGCCATGCACATGGACCCAGCGGCGGTCATGGGGCAGGAGGCGCTCATGGAGAGGGCGGCCACGACGGCGGTGGACATGGCCATGGTGATGCGGGGCCGACCCTGGTCTTTACCGACTACACCGATACCACTGAATTGTTTGTGGAATTCCCGCCCCTGGTTGCCGGGCAGACCTCGAAATTTGCCGCCCATGTCACCCGGCTTGCCGACTCGGCGCCGCTGGAAAGCGGGCGCGTCGACGTGGTTCTCAAGCGGGGCGACAGCATAGCCGCCCGTTTCCGTGTGCGGGAGCCCGCGCGTACCGGCATTTTTACCCCGGGGGTTAAGCCGCGTGACGCGGGGGAATTCCGCCTGCTGATCGAAGTGCAGGATGGGGAGCTGCAGGCCACCCATGACCTGGGCATGGTGCGGGTCTACCCGTCGGCGGCAGAGGCGGTGGTTGGCCAGGCTGAACCCGAGGGTGACATCAGTTACCTGAAAGAGCAGCAGTGGAGCAACCCATTTGCCTCCACCGAGGCGCAGCTGCGTCCCATGCGCCCGTCGGTACCGGCGTTTGCCACCGTGGATGCACCTGCGGACGCGGGCGCCCAGATCCGGGCACCCGCGGATGGTTATTTCTCCCATGCGGGGATGGCCCGGGCCGGGGATGTGGTTGAGAGCGGGGCCGTGCTGGGATACCTGGTACCGCGCCTGGGCGGCGAGACCGACTTTGGCCAGTTGCTGGTAGCGATGGAGCGGACACGTTCGCAACTGTCACTGGCCAAGCGCGATGTCGAGCGCCTGGAGCGACTCTACCAGCAGGGCGCGATCGCCGAGCGCCGGCTGGTGGAAGCCCGGGAAGAACTGGAGGTCGCCAGGGCAGAATTCGCAGCCGCCAGGGCGCGCGTCGAACAGTACCAGGGCGGCAGTGCCGAGGCCGGCATTGCCTTGCGTGCACCGGTCGCGGGCGAGGTGGTCGAGTTCAATGCCCGCCCGGGCGCATTCGTGCAGGCCGGGGAGCGGGTCTTCCGCATTGCCTCGCAGGATCGTCGCTGGCTCGACCTGGCGGTGCCGGAACGCTTTGCCGCCGATGTCGCCGCAGCCAGTGGCGCCTGGCTAGAAACTGCAGGGGGCGACACGGTAGTGCTGGATGAAGCCAGTGGCGCGCGTGTAGTGCAGGTCAGTTCTGCCGTGGACCCGAAAACACGCACGGCGCACGTCACGGTCGAGTACCCGGTTTCCCTGGGGCCGACCATTCTCGGCGCACGCTTGCCCGCGCACGTGTTCACGGCGCCGGCGGAGCCGCGGCTGGCTATCCCGCGCAGTGCGGTGATTGATGATGGCGGTCGCAACGTAGTGTATGTGCAGACCGGCGGTGAGACATTCGCGCGTCGCCCGGTGGAGCTGGGTATTGTCGACGGTGAGATGGTCGAGGTGCTGGACGGCGTGGCAGCGGGTGAGCGGGTGGCCTCGAAGGGGGCCTATTTCGTCAAGCTGGCATCGGTCGGTGGTGACGAAGTGGGGCACGGCCACGCACACTGATGTTGGGAATAGCGAATGATTGATCGAATAATCCAGTGGTCCCTGGGGAATCGCCTGCTGATCCTGGCCGGCGCAGCCCTGCTGTTCGTCTGGGGCACCTGGACGACGCTGAAGGCTCCGGTGGATGTGTTCCCCGACCTGACCGCGCCATCGGTGACGGTGGTGGCGGAGGCGCACGGAATGCCGCCGGAAGATGTCGAGAGGCTGATTACCTTTCCGCTGGAAACGGCCATGAACGGTGCCAGCGGCGTGCGACGTGTGCGCTCCAACAGCGGCATTGGTATCAGTGTGGTTACGGTGGAGTTCGAGTGGGGTATGGATATCTACCGTGCCCGGCAGATTGTCAGCGAAAAGCTGCAGACCGTGCGCGCGTCGCTGCCTCCGGACCTGCCGTCGCCGGTGCTGGCACCGGTTACCTCGATCATGGGCGAGATCCTGTTTATTGCCCTGACCTCGGATGTACATGACGAGATGACCCTGAAGACCACGGCTGACTGGGTCGTGCGCCGCCGCCTGCTGGCAGTGCCGGGTGTCGCCCAGGTGATTCCCACCGGCGGCCAGACGCGCCAGTTCCAGGTGATCGCCACACCGGAACGCCTGGCGGCCTATGGCGTTACCCTGGGCCAGCTGCGTGAGGCGGTGGCCGCCGCCAGCCAGAATGCATCCGCCGGGTTTGTCACCGAGAACGACCAGGAGTTTTTGATCCAGGGTGTGGGTCGCGCCCGCGGCCTGGAAGATATCCGCCAGGCCGTGGTGACCACCCGCGATGGCGTGCCCGTGCAGGTACGCGACCTGGCCAGTGTCGAGACCGGCCCGGCGCCGCGCCGTGGTACCGGCTCCTACCGCGGCGAGGCGGCGGTGGTGCTGGGTATCCAGAAACAGCCCGACGTCAACACGCTGGCACTGACAAAACGCCTGGATACCGTGATTGATGATATCCAGGCGTCGTTGCCCGAGGGCATGCGTATTGAGACAGATGCATTCCGCCAGGCTGATTTCATCAACGTCGCCGTCGATAACCTCGCCGCCGCCCTGCGGGACGGGGCCATCCTGGTTGTTGCCATCATGTTCGCCTTCCTGTTCAGTGCGCGGGCAACCGGTATCGCGCTGCTGGCAATCCCGTTGTCACTGCTGGTGGCAGTGCTGGTAATCCGTTACCTGGGGGGCAGTATCAACACCATGACCCTGGGCGGGATGGCCATTGCGCTGGGCGCGCTGGTGGACGATGCCATTATCGTGGTGGAAAACATTGTGCGGCGCCTGCGGGAAAACCATGCCCTGCCGGAGGCCGGGCGGCGCAGCAATGTCGCCGTGGTGTTCGAGGCGACCCGCGAAATCGAGGGGTCGATTGTCTTCGCGACACTGATCATCATCCTGGTATTCCTGCCGCTGTTTTTCCTCAGTGGTGTGGAGGGCCGCCTGCTCGAGCCCCTGGGCCTGGCCTATGTGGTCGCCCTGGCGGCGTCGCTGCTGGTCGCTGTTACCGTTACGCCGGTGTTGTCCCTGCTGTTGTTGCCAAACAGCGACCCGGTGCACAAGGATCACGATACCCGCTTTATCAGCTGGCTAAAGGCCCGCTACCGACCGGTCCTGGCCGGTGCCATGCGCTACTGGCGCAGTGTCCTGGCAGGTTCCACCGCATTGCTGCTGGTAGCCATCGCCGGCCTGGTGTTGGCGGGCCGGGGATTCCTGCCGGAATTCAATGAGGGCAGCCTCACCATCAGTGTGGTCACCCTGCCGGGGACATCGCTGGAGACGTCGGATGAAATCGGCCAGCGGGTGGAGAAGATCCTGCTGGAGCAGCCGGAGGTGGTGGCCACCGCGCGCCGCACCGGCCGCGCCGAGCTGGATCCCCATGCGCAGCAGGTTTTCGCCTCCGAAATCGATGTCACTTTGGTGATGCAGGAGCGGGAGAAAGACGAGTTGCTGGCGAGCCTGCGGCAACGCTTTGCCGGCATTCCCGGAACCAACGTGGTGATCGGCCAGCCGATCTCACACCGGATCGACCATATGCTGTCCGGCACGCGGGCGAATATCGCAATCAAGATTTTCGGCGAGGACCTGTTTGAGCTGCGTCGCCTGGGCAAGCAGGTGGAGTCGCGGGTAGCGGAGATCCCCGGTGCCGTGGACGTGGCGATGGAGCAGCAGAGTGAGATTCCATTTGTCGCGGTGAATTTCAATCGCCCGGCACTGGCCAATTACGGCATGACAGTCGCTGAAGCGGCCGAATCACTGGAGACCGCCTTTACCGGCACCGAAGTGGGCCGGATCCTGGAAGGGCAGGCAAGTTTCGACCTGGTGGTGCGTTTCCCCGAGTCCGCCCGGGACAATATCGACACCCTGCGCGAGACCATGTTGACCCTCGACAACGGTGCGCGAGTGCCATTCGCGGCAATTGCGGATATCCGTCGTGAACGCGGGGCCAACACCATCAGCCGCGAAAATGTACAGCGCAAGCTGGTGGTGATGGCCAATGTCGCCGGTCGCGACCTGATCAGTGTGGTGGAGGATATCCGCGTGGCCCTGGGGGACAGCATTTCCCTGCCCACCGGTTACCACATCGAATACGGTGGCCAGTTCGAGAGTGCGGAAGCCGCCGGTACCCGGCTGATGTTGCTGGGGGCACTGGTGATTGTGGGCATCTTCCTGCTGCTGGTCGCTGCCTTCGGCAATACCCGTGAAGCCTGGCTGGTGATGCTGAACCTGCCACTGGCCCTGATTGGCGGAGTACTGGGTGTCTGGCTCACCGACGGCATCGTCACAATTGCGGCAGTGATCGGCTTTATCACCCTGTTTGGTATTGCCACGCGCAACGGTGTGATCCTGGTGGACCATATCGGGCGGCTGCAGCGGGACGGGGGGATGGCGCTGGCGGACGCCATCCGGCAGGGCGCCGAGGAGCGACTGGTTCCCATCCTGATGACCGCCCTGGCCACGGCGTTTGCGCTGGTGCCCCTGGCACTGGCCGCGGGCCAGCCCGGCAGTGAAATCCAGGCGCCCATGGCCATTGTCATCCTCTGCGGCCTGATCAGTTCCACGGCGTTGAATATGGTAGTGGTGCCGGTGATGTACCAGCGCTTCTTCGCCGGAAAATCCACCGGCTAACGCTGCGGGCAGGTTGCTGGCCGGGGCGGTGCAGTGGCCGGCCCGTGCTGGCTATGCCAGCGGCAGGTAAATATCGGTCACCATTTCAGCCTCCGGCACGTCCGGGAAGAAGCTGACCCGCTCGAAAAACAGCGGGAAATCCCGTAATTCTTCGCCCGAGCCGGGCAGCCAGTCGCTGTACAGTGCCCGCACCACCCCCTCCAGACCGGAGTCCGGCCCGCAGTGGCGTACCCGCGCACAGCGTCCGCCGGGAATCATATCGGCGTAGATGGCGGTATCGTCGCCATCCACCGGGCCACGGGTCTCCGCGCAGAGACTGAAACGATACTCCGCTGCCGGGGTGGCGGAGGGGTCGTCAAAGACCAGGTTGAAAGTGCGGCTCTTCGCCGGCGACAGCCCGTGCAGCCGTCGCCAGGCGATAAACTTGCGGATGGTATCGCCCAGCAACTGTGGCGGGCCGACGTGGTCGAGTCGTGCTACCAGTACCTGCGCAAACTGCACCAACTCAACTGTCGGCGATTGGTTAATGTTATTCACGATAGGAACCTCGCGGCTTGTGGTCTGCTGATCCTGCCCTTCCAGCCATGCCCAGTCCGGCTGTGTCCTGAATTTGGTGGGGCCGCTGCCGGAAAGTCGCTGGAATGCTCGGGAGAATGCCTCAGTGCTGCCGTAGCCCGCGGCAAGGGCAATGTCGGTGACTGACAGGGCAGGGCGGTACGCCAGCTGCCAGGCGGCCCGGCGCAGGCGCAGGCGGCTGATGTAGCGGGCCAGGGTAATGCCCTGGCTGGCAGAGAAGCAGCGGTGCAGGTGGTACTTCGAGAAGTGGGCCACACGGCTCAGCTGGACCAGGCCCAGGTCGCCGTCCAGGTTGGCATCAATATATGCCCTTAACTTTTCGATCCTGTTCCTGGTATTCAAGCAATGCCTCCCCGTTCCCCCGGATTGAATGGGCACATCATAACTCGCGACCCGGTAGTGGAGCCTGATCCATCTTGCGCATCCGGGCAGTTATGGGGAGGAATTCGGTTGAGTTGACTCGGGAGAGGGGTCGTTAGTGGCGAGCAGGGGGAGAGCGCCAGTAAGATGCCCGCGCCTCGCAGCCCCGCACTGGTGCCGGTGGCACAAGGGGGTAGTGGGCCGCGAGCAGGGCATAAAAAAAGCAAAGCGAATGCTTTGCTTTTAACGGCGCATATTGCGCCTTCAGGTACCGCCGCGCAGGCCGGGCCCGCGCGCCGGAGATCGGGTTTAGATAACCACGATGTTCTCAGCCTGCAGGCCTTTCGGGCCCTTGGTGACGTTGAACTCTACCTGCTGGCCGTCGGCCAGGGTCTTGAAACCAGAGTCGGAAATGGCGCTGTAGTGGGCGAATACGTCGGGACCGGACTCCTGCTGGATGAAACCGAAGCCCTTGGATTCGTCAAACCACTTCACGGTGCCTTTTACTGCGTTAGACATAATATAAGTCCTATAGAAAACATGAAAATTACGACCCGTAAGGATCGGGAGCGCCGGAAAATTGGCTGATATTGCGGTACTACAGAACGAGTATTATGACTAATGCTTCGAAACCGGAGGGAGTCAACAGGAGCTGATTTTCTAGCTGCCCCCAGTGTATAGGTGCTGCCCAGTAAGTCAACAACTCTTTTTCAGGGCCACCAGGGAAGGGAGGGCAGAAGAAAGGGGCGCCGTGCAACAGGTGGCAGCTGGACAATCCCGGGTTAACGGCGGTGGTCGCGGAACTGTACGGTATTGGGGGCAGGCTGTACCAGTAAAGAGACGGGCGGGGCGGGGCCCCGCCACCCGTTTACTCCCTGTCCAGCACCAGCTGGAAGGTGACGGGTACTACCGTGCTGATGGCGTCAAGGCCAGCGACCTCGCGCAGCTTTTCAATTCCCTGCACCAGCTCGTAGTTGCCGGCGTTGACAATGATGGGCTCCGACGTAGATACCATGACGCGGCCATTCTCCAGGCCTGTCACCTGCACCATGGCAGGCTCAGTCTGCTTGCTGCCGGCGAGTGACAGTTCCATCTCCAGCTCGGCAGCATAGGTTTGCCCTGCCTGGAGCCTGGCGAGTTTGTCGCTGTCGATCTGCGCCGATACGGTGGCAGTCGGAAAGCGTTCTGTATTGAACAGCATGGACTGCATCCGCTGGTTGCGAATCGGCACCCCGGTTTCAACGCTGGCGAGCCCGATACTGATGTTTGCCTGGCCGGAATCCTCGATACCACCGGTGATGTTGCTGAGCTTGTGCGTTTCTGCAAACGTGGTTTTCTTGACCGACATAAAGCTGATTTCTGATTGGTCGGTAACAACATTCCAGTCGGCAAAGGCAGCCTGCGACAGGCCCCCGAGTGAAGCAGCAAGTACGGCAATAAGTTGCTTGATTTGCATGAAAGCTCCTGCGGTTATGAATGGCGGAAAGTTCCGGATTTGATCGCCTGTTATTTAAACGGTTCCGGGCTGGCTGAAGACAATATCCAAACCGCTCCGGCAAGGCAAAACAGTGTTTGTAACCGGGCTGATCTTCCGGTCCCGCGCAACGCTTGTCAACGTCCCGGTCGGCAGTAAATGAAAAGTGGTGTGAAAGGTTGCGGAATTTGCGGCACCTACCCTGTCCCGGTGGGCAAGTGCGGATTTTTATTGGTTACCGGGGCAAATGCCCCCGGGCAGCAGGGAAAAATACACGCATGCGGTTTAGCCGGAAAGCGGCCCGGCCACGCGGGTATTATCCGGGGAAGCGGCCGCCTGGCTGCGGGTGACGGTCAACAAACCAGGAGCAGCGACCCATTCTTGAGCTTGTCCACCAGCCCGGGAGCCACTGCGTGCTCCACAGCGGGGCAGCCCCAGGAGCGTCCACAGCGGCCGTGGCGCCGGACCCAGTCGTCACCTGCGTAGTGAGTACCGTGGAAAACGATGGCGCGCTTGAATACATTGTTGTTGCTCGGCTCCAGTCCCTCCAGCCGCAGGGATTTACCGTAACGCCCGCGGTATTCATTCAGGGTCCGGCAGAGCCCCAGTGAACTCATATGGGAATCGGGCCGGTTGGAAAATTCCGTGGCGATTCCATCATGATTGGGGTCGCTGCCCTTGCCGTGGGTGACATGGAAGCGCTCGACCTTCCTGGCGACCCGATCAAAGACATACAGGCGTTTGTTACGGGAGTGTTCGCGGATCTTGAAAATCGCCCAGTAGCGGGGGTTGGAGGTGGGATGGTGCTTGCTCTGCCAGTTGATCATCTTGCTGATATCGTCCCGTGGCACACCGACCTGGTCGGCCAGGGTGTAGAGACCGTCACCAATGGGTTCGTCCGGCACGGACTCCGGCGATCTTTCGTCCACGGAATCGGTCTCGATCAGTGTGCGCAGCCGGTTGGCGCGGTTCTTCCAGCCCCGCAGGAAAACTCGCTGTGAGGGCCGCTTTTTTACAATGGCTTCAAACCGCCTGATATTCCGGTCGATGAAGGCGGGGATAAATTCGTCATCGGCGACCCTGTTGATTGCCTCCAGGGTGCCGGCATCCATTTTCTTTGACTCTGGAATATCCAGCACGTCCTGGCACAGCCTGGCGGCCGTGCCCGTCCCGCAGAGCACGCCCATGTCGAACAGGGCGGTGGCGATGCTCTGGTCGACGACATGGTCGAGGTTCAGCACATCCCAGTAGTTGCGCTTGTAAATATCCCTGATGGTCTCATAACTCAGGTTTTTGACCTCGGCCTTGCTTACGTCCCTGCCCAGGTAGGCGGACAGGGTGCCAATGGTGATGCCCTTGTTGGTGGCGCCGCCGCGGTCCGCAGGGTGGTCGACATAGCCGCCCTCGTTCTTCAGGGTGAAGACCAGCGCATGCTCAATACTTGCGCCCTGGTCCTCGATGATGTCCTCGACCTCGTCGGTCTTTTCCGCGGGCTCCTCTGGTTCGGGCTTCTCTACCGCTGGGCGGTCGAATGCCAGTGCCTCGACTTTCTGGATGGCGGTCAGGGTCAGGGGGCCCACAATGCCGTCAATTTTGCCCTCATAGAGGTCCATGGCCTTCAGCGCGAGCTGCAGCAGGCCGGCGTTGTTTTTGGAGAAGATAGTCATCTCGTTCCGGTTTTCAGGTGCCGTGTCCCTAAGGATGGATTCCGGGTGAGATTTTTCCACATGACATGTCGCTTCGCGGGGGCGAGGCGAGGAACAGGGCGAATGGCCTTCGGGGAAATGGTGACCCGTGGGCGTACCGGGTGGGGAATTTTAGGCAAAAAGTAAGGGCAGCCGCGCTGGACGCGGCTGCCCTATTGATGGCTGCGGGTTATGCGCTTTGCGCCAGCTGCTCCGGTTCGGCGCTCTCAGCGGCCTCCGACCCGTCCTCTTCTTCGGAATGGCGAATCAGGTAGTCAAAGGCACCCAGTGCCGCGGTGGCGCCCTGGCCCATGGAGATCACAATCTGCTTGTAGGGCACGGTGGTGGCGTCGCCGGCGGCGAATACCCCGGGCATCGAGGTGGTGCCGCGATCGTCGACCTCGATTTCACCCACGCGGTTCATGGCGACGTCACTGCCGCGCAGGAACTCGGTATTGGGCACCAGGCCGATCTGCACGAATACACCCGCCAGCTCCAGGTCCACGCTGTCTCCGCTCACGCGGTCGGTGTAGCGCAGGCCATTGACCTTGTTGCCATCACCGAGGATCTCGGTGGTCTGGGCGTTCATGATGATATCCACGTTGCCCATCGAGCGCGCCTTGCGTACCAGCACGTCGTCGGCGCGCAGGGTATCGGCGAATTCCAGCACGGTGACATGCTTGACGATACCCGCCAGGTCGATGGCCGCCTCGATACCGGAGTTACCGCCACCGATCACCGCCACATGCCTGCCCTTGAAGAAGGGGCCGTCACAGTGCGGGCAGTAGGCCACGCCTTTGGTGCGGTACTCGGCCTCGCCGGGCACACCCAGCTCGCGCCAGCGGGCACCGGTGGCCAGTATCACCGAGCGGCTCGCCAGGGTGGCACCGCTCTGCAGTTCCAGCTCCAGCATCTTATTGCGCTGGATGGCGGCGGCGCGCTGCTCGGTAATGATGTCCACTCCGTATTCCTTCACATGCTGCTCGAGGCCCGCAGACAGTTTCGGGCCCTCGGTGTAGGGCACGGAGATAAAGTTCTCGATACCCACGGTATCCATGACCTGGCCGCCAAAGCGCTCGGCCACCAGGCCGGTGCGGATGCCCTTGCGGGCAGCGTAAATGGCTGCCGCGGCACCGGCCGGGCCGCCGCCCACGACCAGCACATCGTAAGGCTCGCGCTGGTTCAGTTCGGCGGCCTTGCGCTCGGCGGCGCCGGTGTCGATCTTGTCGACGATTTCCTGCAGGGTCATGCGGCCCTGGGCAAAGTGCTCTCCGTTCAGGTAAACCGAAGGCACCGCCATGACATTGCGCTGCTCCACTTCATCCTGGAACAGTGCGCCGTCGATCATCTCGTGGGTGATGTTCGGGTTCAGGGTCGCCATCAGGTTCAGGGCCTGCACCACATCCGGGCAGTTCTGGCACGACAGCGAAATATAGGTTTCAAAGTGGAACTCGCCTTGCAGCTGGCGAATCTGCTCCAGCACCTGCGGGTCGGCCTTGGAAGGGTGGCCGCCGGCCTGCAGCAGGGCGAGCACCAGCGAGGTGAATTCGTGGCCCAGGGGAATGCCGGCAAAGCTTACCCGGGGCTCTTCGCCCGCCGGGCCCACGGCCATGCTGGGCGTGCGTTTGCCATTGCCCGCGCTGGCCTCGATCTTCTGCGAGAGGCCGGCAATTTCGTTCGCCAGCTGTTCCAGCTCGGCGGACTTGGGGGAGTCGTCACCGGACACACGCACCTCGATCGGATTGACGATATTCTGCAGGTAGGTGTCCAGCTGTTTTTTCAGGTTTGCATCCAACATCGGTGTGTCCTGTGTGTATTCGTTCAAAAAGGGCCCGCGGGGGGCGGGCCAAGTTTGGGGTTGGTCCCTCGGGGAGAGGGGAGGTGCGGGAGCCAGCCCGCCGTCGCAGTCCCGGAGGCTCTGTGGGCCTCGCCGGCAGGCGGGCTCCCGCATGCTTGCCCCGCTTGATCCCGGCCGGGGCCGGAATCAATTGGGAAGTTGCTTAGATCTTGCCAACCAGGTCCAGGGACGGGGCCAGGGTTTCCTCGCCTTCCTTCCACTTGGCCGGGCAGACTTCACCCGGGTGCGCGGCGATGTACTGGGCGGCCTTGATCTTGCGCAGCAGCTCGCTGGCGTCGCGGCCGATACCGCCGGCAGTGATTTCCACCAGCTGGATCTTGCCTTCCGGGTCGATCACGAAGGTACCGCGGTCGGCGATGCCTTCCTCCTCGATCATCACACCGAAGTTGCGGGTGATGGTGCCGGTGGGGTCACCGATCATCGGGAACTGGATCTTGCCGATGGTTTCGGAAGTGTCGTGCCATGCCTTGTGGGTGAAGTGGGTGTCGGTGGATACGGAGTAGATCTCCACGCCCAGCTTCTTGAACTCGTCGTAGTTGTCAGCCAGGTCGCCCAGCTCGGTGGGACAGACGAAGGTGAAGTCGGCCGGGTAGAAGAAGAACACAGCCCACTTGCCTTTAACGTCGGCGTCGCTGATGTCGAAGAAGTCACCAGCCTGGTAAGCCTTGGCCTGGAAGGGTTTCAGTTCGGATTCGATGTAACGGGACATATTGTCGTCTCCTCGTTGCAAGTGAATGTTGCGGTCTGTTTGTCTGGAACGAGGCAAATACTATGGGTTGCGGCTCATCAATAAAAATAATCTATTTAAATGGCTCTGATAGGCTGGTCTAATCAATGTCGGCTGGTTAATAGTTGGTCAGTTGCGGCAGGTTAACGGTGTGGTGTGGCCGGCCGGCCCTGTGGGATACTGGCGCGTGACCATCCCGTCCGTTTTGTTCGGTCCGGGTGAAGTGTTCCCAGAAATTACCCAACAGGAGCCGCCCAGGGCCCATGCGACTGATCCGCTTACTGAAAAACGACCTGGCCCGGGAGTCCGCCGAATGGGTGGACGACGGGCTGATCAGCCGGGACCAGGCGGAGGCAATCTGTGGCCGCTATGGCGTGGACTATGAACAGGCCCGGCACCGCAGCTTTGGCTACAACGTGCTGGTGGGGCTGGGCTTCCTGTTTATTGGCCTCGCGCTGATCACATTACTGGGGGCCAACTGGGACAATATCCCGCGGGCGGTGCGCATGTGGGGCCTGATCGGCCTGACCGTGGGCACCCAGGGGATGGGGCTGAAGCGCTACCTCTCCGGTGACTCCGGCGGCGGGATCGGGCTGTTCCTGCTGGGCAACCTGTTCTTCGGGGCCTCGATCATCCTTATCGCCCAGATCTATCACCTGGGCGAGTATATGCCCGACGGCATTTTCTGGTGGGCACTGGGGTGTTTGCCGTTCGCGTTGCTCACCCGCAATCCGTGGCTGGCCATGCAGGCGGGCCTGTTGGGCCTGTTGTGGTTCTTTATGGATGTGAGTTTCGGCTTTTATCCCGCCCTGTTCCCCCTGTTTATCATCGCCATGCTGTATGTGCTGTTGCGCGGCCCGCAGAGCGTGCTGTTGTTGTTGCTGGTGATTGCCAGTGCCGGTTTCTGGATCGAGTATTCGCTGGCGGCGCTGTGGCGTGACGAGAGCGGTTTCTACCTGTTTGACCTGCATGCGGAAAACCTGGCGGTGGCCGCGGCCATGTTCCTGCTGCTGTCGGTTTTCAGTCAGTGGCTGTCCGGACGGGAAAGCAATGTGGCCCGCGATTACGCCGCGGTGATTTCGGTGTGGTGCCTGCGTTTCGCGGTGCTTTCCCTGCTGGTGCTGGGGTTTGCCGGGCCCTGGGAGGAACTGCTGGATGCCGGCTGGCAGCACCGGCTGGGCATGTGGCTGGTATTGCTCCTGTTCGCCGTGGCTACCGTGTGGCTGGGTCGCAGGGCTGGGCGCAGGGTGTTCCCGGCAGTGCTGCTGGCGGCCCTGTGGCTGGTAGTGCTGGCGGTCTCGACAGTGCGTAACGAGGACTATGCCGTTTACTTCCAGGTGGCTGCCAACTTCCTGATGATCGGTTTCGGTATCTGGCTGGTGGTGCGGGGGATTCACAGTGGTATTTCCCACTACTTCTTCCTCGGCGTGGCCGCCATCCTGGTGACTGCCTTCCTGCGCTATATCGACCTGATCGGTGATTACATTGGTGGTGCGGTAATGTTTGCCCTGTTCGCACTGCTGTTGCTGGGGGCGGCCCGCTACTGGAAGCACTACCAGGCGGCACTGGATGAAACCGACCGGGAGAAGCGCCCATGACGCGGAGAGCCAAGAAGGGGCTGGCACTGGCGATCCTGTTCCAGTTCCTGGTGCTGGTGGGCATGTACCTGAAAGCACAGGTGCCGCTGTGGACGGGCGAGGAAATCCTGGTGAAAACCATCCCGGTGGACCCACGCTCGATGTTCCGCGGGAATTACGCGCGACTGCAATATCCTTTTTCCGAGCTGGATGCCTCCCTGTTTGGCGAGCATGAGCTGCGCCAGGGCGAGGTGGTGTATATCGCTCTCGAGGAGACCAAATCCGGTGTGTACCGGCTGGCCGGCGCGGGCCTGGAGCCGCCGGAAGAAGGCCTGTTCCTGCGTGGCCGTGTCAGCGGCAGCTGGTTCCGGGACAGTGGCGAGGCCTATCGTGTGCGCTACGGTATCGAGGCGTTCTTCGCACCAAAGGAAGAGGCGTTGCGGCTGGAGAAGGTCCTGCGCAAGGCCGCCCACGCGCGCCTGAAAATTACCGACAACGGCCACGCACGGCTGGTGGCGGTTGAGGCACCGGCCCCACGCTGACCCAGTTCGTGCGAGGATAGTGGGAAAGCCGTGCAGGCCGGTGTTTGCGAAATATCCGAAAGGAGGGGCAATGCAGTACCTGGAGTCACCCGGCGCAGCCAGAATCGGCCTGCTGATTCGCATGCAGGTGGCGCTGCTGTTGCTCGCCGGCGGGGTCACTGCCTGGTCCGGAATGCCGTTTTCCTGGTCGGGGAACACCGGCTATGGAGCGCTGTTCTGGGGTGCACTTGGGGGCGTTGTGAGCTATGCGCTGGCCATGTGGCTGACACGCCTGTCACTGCCCATCGGCCGCAGCCTGCGGCGGATTGTCTCTATGCTACGACCCCTCCTGGCCGGGATTACCTGGCCGCAAATGGTGGTGGTGTCGCTGCTGGCGGGGCTGGGGGAAGAACTGCTCTTTCGGGTATTACTGCAGGAGTGGCTGGCCGGGGCGTTCTCCCCGGCGCTGGGCATAGTGATTGCCTCGCTCCTGTTTGCCCTGCTGCACGCCATGACCCCGCTGTACTTCTTTATCACCCTGGCTTTCGGGCTGGTACTGGGGCTGGCCTACTGGCTGACGGGTAGTGTCCTCCTGGTGGCAAGCTGGCATGGGGTTTACGACCTGGTTGCCATTGCGGTGATCACCCGCAAGCCCGAATGGCTGGGCCTGCCGCAGCGCGAGGCGTCTGCGCCGTAAGAAGCGTGCGCGGGAAAGGGGGCGGCGCCCCCTTTTGGCCACGTCCGTCAGGCAATCTCTTCTTCAAACTCCCTCACACGGTTCATCCAGCCGGCCAGGAAAACATCCTGTGACGGATCCCGGTCCACGATCTGGCGGTAGAAGTCGCGGCGCTCTTCCAGCAAAGCCCGCATAAAGGCCGCCCCCAGCTGCGCCTGGGCCCACTCTGCACCCGCCCGGGTATTCGGCCCCATTGCGCCATCCACCACCAGCAGCGGTGTATAGCCGGTCCGGTTGCAGGCCGCCTGGACAAACTTGATGGCCCGCCCCGGGCCGTGATTGACCGCGCAATCAAACACGAATGGCTGTATTTCCTCCGGCAGCTGGTCGATCTGCGGCTGGTAATAGTAATCGCGGGCGTAGATCTGCCGGGCCACCTCCCGATCGAGGTTTCGTACCTCCTCGTACTGTGCCGCACGCCCCAGGTAACTGGACAGGGTGTTCTGGGTAATACCGTAGCGGGTGGGGCCGCCGCGATCGGCCGGGTGGTCGACAAAGCCACCCTCGCGGCGAAGGATATCCTCGATCATTTCATTGACGGACTTCATGGTGCAGCTCCCTTCATAAGGTTGTGCGGGTTGGTGTGGTTACCAAACGGAAAAGCCCTTGTAGCTCCTGCCCCGACTAGCCTGCACGGCCGTACAGAATGCCGGCGGGCAGCGGACATCGAGTACTGGGATCAACGAACCGTACTGCTGTTTTTCTTTTAATAAGCCCGGAAATGCGAGTTGCGCCGGAATGGCGGCTGGGCAGGTAGATAGAAAGGTAAGAGAGGCCGCGAGAGTAAGCAAGCCCGGGACGCGCCCGGCTGACGCAAAGCGAAGAAGTTAGGGTAGATCGGTGCGCCATTCTTCCAAAAGGGGAAAACCGTGGGGGCTGGCTTATGCCGCGGAGAGTAAACCGAACCCAATGGTGACCAGCGTGGTGGCAGTCAGGCAGAAAGCCGCCAGTGCCAGGACGCCGTCATGGGCCACCAGCGCCAGACCGAAAGCGGCGAGGGCAATGCCGGCGATAGTGGCGGAGAAGGGAACCACCTCCATGACCGGCAGTGCCAGCGCAATCAGGGTGCAGATCAGGGCAATAACAAAAGTGCCGGTACGCCGCACCAGGAACCGTAGCCGCGGCTTCAGCCAGTTATCGATAAAGGCTGCCGGCTTTTCCAGCCAGTGCAGCGCTGTCAGCAGCTTCTGCTTGGAGATGGAGCGTTGCAGCATCCACTGGGGCAGCCAGAAGTGGTGGCGGCCCAGCAGGAGCTGAATCGTCACCAGCAGCACCAGGATCGCCATGGTAGTGGGGAGCCCGGGAATACCGGAGAGAGGCGAAAACAGGATAATGCCCACCAGCAGCAGCACCGGGGCAAAGGAGCGCCGACCGACCGCGCGCAACACCAGGTCCAGCGATACTCGCTCCTGGTTTCGTGCGGTAATGGCGATATGCTCAAGCAGTTGCTGCAGGCTGGTGAACTCGACGGGCATCCGGGACGTCTTGCTGGTGGATTCAGCGCCCATTCTAGCGTGGAGAACGGTCTCGTTGACAGGGGAAGGTTGGTATGCCGCCGGCCAGTCGTGCCAGGACGGCCACTCAGCCGCCGTGGGGTTGCCAGTGTGATCCGTGATGGCCTGCCGGTGTCGCCAGGGAAGTTAGCCGGACGGCAGCGCAGTCCTGAGACGATCCGCCGGGCTCAATACACCCAGGCCGCCCCGGTTCACTACATGGGTATAGATCTCCGTGGTGCCAATATCGGAATGGCCCAGGAGCTCCTGGATTGTCCGCAGGTCATAGCCGGATTCCAGCAGGTGGGTGGCAAAGCTGTGCCGGAAGGCGTGAGTGCGGGCCGGTTTATGGATACCTGCGCTGCGAACTGCCTTGCGCACGTGCTTGTTCAGTGTGGAGGCATGCATATGGTGGCGGCGCTCGGTGCCCGAACGAGGGTCGATAGAGGTAATTGTTGAGGGGAACAGGTACTGCCAGCCAAGTTCCCGTGCGGCGTTCGGATACTTGCGGGCCAATGCATCCGGGAGAAAAACCTCGCCCAGGCCGTTAACCAGATCCTGGGTGTGAAGAAGTTCCACCCGCCGAATCTGCCGTCGCAGCTCCGTCTGCAAGCCCTGGGGCAACATGGTAGTTCGATCCCTGTTGCCTTTCCCGGCGCGTACATAAATATTGTTGCTGCCAAAATCAATATCCTTCACGCGTAATGAAAGCAACTCGGCACTCCTCAGGCCAGTGCCGTACATCAGTTCTACCTGTAGGCGGTAAATGCCTTGTAGCTGGTCGAGAATCGCTCCGATCTCCGCTGGGCTGTACACAACCGGTAAGCGACGCGGCTGTTGTGCCGGACTGAAGTTGAGGGCATCGGTGTCCCTGCCGAGGAAGCGCTTGTACAGGTACACGAGTGAGTTCAATGCGATTCTCTGGGTGTTTACCGAGCAATTTCTCTCTACGCTCAGCTCTGACAGGAACCTCTCAATCTCCCCTGGGCCCATTTCAGTAGGGTGGCGCAGCTTATGAAAGTGAATGTAGCGTTTGATCCAGTGAATATAAGTCTGTTCCGTACGGTACGATAGTCCAGCTTCGCGCATGTGCAGCCTCAGACGCTGTATAAACCTCCCTGCCTTGCTTTTCGGGATCCGATGGCGGATATCATCCATAACAACCTCCACTGAACTGTTTTTTTATACAGTATTTGCGACTGGTTACCACTGTCAAACGCCTGGATCACGCGATGCGTCGCCTATCTTCGGCAAAAATTAGCTAAGTGATTGACTTACAAGGGCTGGGCCTTAAGATCAAGTGACAGGAATACTGGTAGAAAAATGCGACGCGTCGCATTTTTGCGGGCGCTCTTCCCTAAAAGTAGCGCCAACTTACTGAAATAAAAGAAAATTTTGATTTCAGAGGCCGTCAGCACTGTAGATAGGCGACAGTTAGATAAAAAGACGCGTCCTTTGAATAAACTGTTAAGTGGCAGCCTCATGTTGAGAATCCGAAATATACTGCCGGTATTGAAAAGCGAAGAGGGTGCCGTCCTTGCTTCCTTTGAAATTCAGGTAGAGTCCGATAAAGGTGTGCAGAAATTTTGGGCAGAGGCTCGCAAATGTCCGAATGCAGAGGCTCAAATAGACTGGTCAGATGATCTTAGCTGTTTGCTTTCTGAATTTTGTGTGGCGCGTGAGGCATACGATCATCTAAATCAGGCGGTTTTCAGCACATTCGTAGGAGAACAAGTTGAGTATCCTATCAATCTGGCTAAGGCCACTTAACAAGCGACTGTGATGTCAAGCAGCCTGTTTGACATCGCGCCCTCCCCAGTAAGTCCCGTCCCTCACCATCGCAT
>NZ_JAJSAO010000004.1:0-510671 GCF_021729055.1 Microbulbifer zhoushanensis | reverse complement strand
GATCGGGCATATAAGCCCAGCAGAGTATGAGCGCAAATGCGCCTAGTTAGAGTGTCTACTTTTTGTGGGTAAGACCACTGTAAGTATGAGAAAAGTACTTCTATTTATTTTGGTTCCTTTGACATTTTTGGCCTACCTTACAGCTTTTGGAGTGTTCGAAAGCAATGGTGGAATAGAGAAATTAAGCAAGAAAACTGGTTGGTTGTCACGAATAGTATTTTATCCACTGACATATGAAGTTCCTGAAGGCTGGACGCAAGATATTTCACGAGTTCTCGTCATCCACGCAGCTATTCTATTCTTTGCAATGTCTATTGTTAGATACGCTCAAATGCTTTGTTCTAATACAGTATCAAAGGCTGTATCAACACTATTTGCCATGATGTGTAGCGGATGCATTTATTTGGCATTAGCTCAGTGAATTTATTGCAGTTATTAACTAGGCTAGCAAGGAGACATACGCTCCGGTTTTTAAATTTATGCCGGTTGCTACGCTGGCATAAATTTAAATACCTACCCTGCGAACACTTCTAATGGAGTAACAGGTAGGTCATGGTAAGGAAAGGTGTTACTGCAGCTGATTTTATGAAGCAGCTGGAGGCGGACCCTCAATGTACCGCGCGCCGCCAAGAAAAAGAGGCATAAATTGAAAAGCTGGCGGCGGAATGCAAAGCTGATGAAAAAGGGATCTTAGCTGAATTAGACGAAATTGGTGCAAACGTCAATTATGTTTGGGATCTGGTGAACAATGGGCCTAATCCGCCGTTGAAAACCAGTTTCATAGGGAGTTACGAAATCGCGTATTTGATTCTGGCTCGGCACCAGGGCATCTCGCACCACAAGCGCATTCGTGAGGGCCTCATAAGAGCCCTATCTGAACCTGATGCTTGTGAAGTGGCTGCACAACCGCTCATTGAGCAGCGTTGGGTTGAATCAAAGAAATCACTCCGTTGGGTCATAGTGAAAGGGCTTGAGGTGATGCTACCCCGAGTGGAGATGCAGCGTTGCCCGGAAATTCAAGAGGCGTTTGATGTTGGGTATCTTTAACCAGTTGGTGAAGCCGACCGGTAATTCGCTGCGCCCCGACGGCTTAACCAAGGCATTATTTGCAGCATGAAAAGGAAGATAAGATGAATAAAGTATTTTTGTTTATAGTTGCGGTACTGTTGTCAGCTGTGTCTTCGGCAAAAGAGCCAGAATTTGACGCTGAAAAATTTGCAAATGAATACTTTCAGGCTTTTGTAGCCACTCAAGCGCCAGATGCTAAACCAGAAGATATTGAAAACTATCTATCTTTGCTAAAGGATGATGTAGGGAGCCAGCATATACCTTTTGATACTGATGACTCTCGAAAGCCAGACGGAAAAGTTAGGATGCGCAAAGGCATGACGTACTATTTAGGCTCCCATGACAAGTATAAAGCTGAGCTTCTTGATGTAGTCACATTTGGCAAGAATGGTATGGCAATCCGCTACACGCAGGAGGCCAGCGGTGTGCATCCCGATAACGGTAAATACAACAGTTACAGTAATCAGTTGTTAGTCGTCCTGGAGGTAGAGGAGGGCAAAGTTGGTGTCATACGTATTTACAATGTCCAGTAGACCGCACATAACAGGTGCAGGCAGTCTGCTTCGGCCCTTCAGCCCTCCGTGGGGCGGCCTACGCTACGCTTCGGCCGCCTCTTTTGCGAACGTTAGGTGTAAGGAGCAAGAATGAACGCTGATGAAATGTTCCCTGTCTTCTTTGGTATATGGGGTGTCTTGGGTCTTATTGGCTTCGTCATATTCTTTTTGGGAAAGGATGCTCAGCTCAAGCGTAAGTTGTGGAAGCCCTTTGTAATAGGTACTGGTGCTCTGTTTATCGGTTTTGTTTGCTTTATGGGCTTCGGAGGTGAAACTCTATATATAATGGTGCCAGCCACGGTATTGATTACCTTCCTTAATATTAGGTCAACAAAGTTCTGTGATGCATGCGGCAAAACTATTATCAACCAAAATTTTTTAGTCGAACCGGAGTTTTGCTCAAAGTGTGGAGAAAAGTTGCAGTGAGACATTGGGAAAGCGCCAGTACGGTTGCGTACAGGTCTCTTTGCGCATGCAACAATTTTCCCGCCTAGGCTGGTTCTCAAGTGATGGAGAGTCGGAGATGGGTATTGCTATTTTGGGGTGCCTGGTTTTGGTTGTTAGCGTTCTACAGATACGATTTCCGGGGTTGGCCAGGACATTGAAAAATTCGGAGCCTGAAATATGGGAGAAATTGGGTTCACCTTCTGGCTATTCCTTCTCGGACCTGGGAAATACTTTTTCTCTATATGCCTGGGTACTTTCAAAAAAATTCCTGGATTCCGAAAAGTCAATAATTATTGAGGAAGGCGAGAGGGCTCTTAAAAAGGCGCGTCTAGTAAGGTGTGGAATTATTGTCGGCGTTGCACTAATTGTTTCAGGTTTCGCTCTAGTCCTGGTGCAGTCTATTGCTTAGCAAAGGCAGGTGGTTAGGCTTGAAGTCTTAGGCCCTCTGCGGGATAGTTTGCATTGCGCAGCTTTTTACGCTGCCCATGCGCTTCCAGCATCACGTATAAAGTGCATAAAATAAGCTGCCCCTGCAGGTGGCGTAATGCGAGAATCAATTTGAGAAAATTAACAGTTTTCCTGGTTTTCAACTTCCCGCTTTCTGGATTGGCGGTTGATGTGACTTCAGTCGAGGTTAATCTTTTCTATAACGAAAGTGGTTCTTTCCCGGAGAATATACTGGAGGCTGAGAACTTCTTCCTGTGGAATACTGTTATCGGGGAGGGGAGTGCTTCGGAGCCCGGTGACCGGTTCTTGGTTAAAGTGCAACTCGAAGCCCGAGTAAAAAGTATGTAACAGATAGTGTTGATCTGAAAGTGCTGGCAAAGGATTCTGTGAAATCCTGTACCCTGAAGTTTACTCTGGAGTTCTATTCAGTGAGGCCGGCTCAGCTTATCGAGCTTCAATCGTCGCTGGCCATAATTGCCAGCCGCTTGTAATTGAGGTTGGCAGTGTTGAAAAGGTTGTTGAGTTCTCTTGTGGTGAGTAAGCGCAGAATCAGGGAAAACAGACGAGGGCTAACTATGTACACATTACGCGCTATCACTGTGCTCTATTATCGCGATCGCGGGAACCGTGCACATACCTGGTTGTAATTTAAGCATTGGTCACTTTAGTGATCTCAAAATGCATAACAAGGAAAGAAGGATTTTAACAGTATGAAGGAATATCTTTTCATGGCCCTGCTGGCTATGTCATCCACGGCCAGCGCTATTATCATCAGAGACGACATTGACGATGAGAGGTATCAAATCCCTGCCTCTGCACTACCAGCATTGGCCGATTTCCCGGGTGAAGGGCATGGTGCCCTGATATCCCCTGAATGGGTTGTTACCGCCGCGCATGTGGTTTGCATGCAGGATATCGAAGAGATCACCATTAACGACCTGCCGCGTAAAGTTGAATCCGTAGTCGTTCACTCTGGACACAAGATGCCACCTGACACACTGGTCAAAGAGGCGTTGGCCTCTGGTGACGGCACTGAGCTGCGGGCATTTCTCGCGTCATCCGACGACATTGCACTTGTTAAGTTGAGGGCAGCTGTGACCGATGTGAAGCCAATTTCTCTCTATCGTGTCAGCGAGGAAATGGGCAGGCGTGTCCAGCTAATCGGCAAGGGCGCCACGGGCAATGGCAAAGAAGGTTCGGAGCCCGACGCCGCACATCGCACCACTTTGCGCAGGGCCTTTAACGTGATCTCCAGTGTTGATACACGCTGGATTTCCTACACGTTTGATTCGCCAAATTCTGGCGTTCCACTCGAGGGGATGGCGGGTAATGGCGATAGCGGAGGGCCGGTCCTTGCCAAGGAAGGGGGCCAATGGCAACTTGCCGGGCTTGTCTCCTGGGACTCCAGTCAAAGGGACTTACGTACGTATCGTGGCGCGCGCTACGGTGATGGCGGAAACAATGTTCGCATCTCTCATTACATAGCTTGGATAGAAAGCAAAGTATCTCCGGACAACCAGGTGCAGAGGCCGGATCGGTAAGAGGCTAACTATTGGCTGCAGGCGGATAATCCAAGCCATGGTTGGGCGCGGCATAGATTGCAATCTTAATGTTCAGGACGCTCAAGGAGGAGTCATGAAAAAGGACCTGTTCATTGCGGATTCACTTGTCGCTCTATTCTGCTTTTACCATCTGGCCAGAGTTTTTGGCGCAATTGTGGGTGGCGAGAATTTGAGCGTAAATTCCTACATTTATATGCTGCTCGGGTTTTTTAGCTTATCGATTTTGAAGCTATATGCCACATTCAAGGAAACCGGAGCGCTGGAGAACGGAAATTTCATCGCGCTTTATCTGCAGAGAAAGGCTTTAGAAGAGCAAAAGAAGATCGATGATCTCAGGCGTGGAAGCTCTTTAAGTCGGATAAACCATCCCGCCATAGGTAACCCGGTATGAGAGCAATAGGCACGGGCCAAATAAACGCCGGCAGCAATGCTCACGGCCTTTGTGCCCCTGCGGCCCAGCTTAGCATTTGAGTGCTCTGCGGGGACTATTTACTGCTATTTTGCCTATCGAGGGGCCAAAGTGGGCCGTCACTGTTCATGCCTCTGAGCTCACACTCAAGTCAGTTGTGTTTGGGGAGGGGAAGACATGCCAGAGAAAACCGTTAGTCGAGGGGCAGCTAAAGCTGCAACCGCTCGCCAGTGGATCAGGTTGGTTGCGGTATATCTCCTTATCCCGCTGATTTTGTTGATATCTGGTGGCGACCTTGGTTGGTGGCAGGCATGGCTCTATTCCCTGTTGCTCATAGCGGCCGGTTTGGGCGGGCGCATGTGGGCTGAAATGCGGCACCCTGGACTGATGGCCGAACGGCAGAATATTGAAAACTTCCAGAACGCAAAAGCCTGGGACAAGGTGCTTGCTCCACTGATGGCAGTGAGTATCGGGCTACCTATGGTCATCGTCGCAGGGCTGGACCATCGGTATCACTGGTCTCCAGGCTTCCCCCTATGGCTTAACCTGACGGGCTTCGTGCTGGTCTGCCTCGGATATGCCTTCGCTGCCTGGGCATTGGTGGAGAATCGCTTTTTCTTTAGCGTGGTGTGTATTCGGGCCGATCTTGGGCATATGGTCTGTGACAGTGGCCCCTACCGGCTTGTCCGGCACCCGGGCTATGCGGGAAATATTCTTGCACTGTTCGGTATTGCTGCTGCCCTGGGCTCGGTATGGACGCTGATTCCTGCGGCGGTGGCTTCAATCATCGCGGTGATTAGAACCGTGCTTGAAGACCGGGCCCTACAGAAAGAGTTGCCGGGCTATCGGGACTATGCGTGGCGCGTGCGTTATCGATTGCTTCCGGGGATATACTGAGAGTTCTGTGTGCTGATCCCCCCGGCCAGGGGTTGCGGACACTCAAGTGAGTTAGCCAACTGATGCCGGACGCCGAGCAGCTGCGCTGGTTAGTGCGGGGCTGTATGTAAATTGTACGGCATGTCGCCTGGTTATGCATACTGTTGGGGCGATTGATAGCTGTATATATGAACAGTATTTGTGTAGAGTGGTGGACTATAATCCCAATGCCCAGTACACAAAGGTGATTTATGATCAAGGGAAGCTGTTGTTGTGGGGTGGTCCAGTTCGAGTTAGCCGAGCAGCCAGTTATGATGGGGACATGTCATTGCAGCCGATGCCGGAAAGTGGGTGCAAGCAACCTGGTGTTTGTAAAATCGGAATATTTTCGGCTTGTGAGTGGGCGAGACCAGATATCAGTCTTTAAGGCCATACCTCCCTATAAATATGACCGTTGCTTTTGCTCGGCCTGCGGCACTGCGCTTGGTGAGATTTTATCGGAGGAAGAGTCATTTCCCCTGGCGGCTAACTGTATAGACGGGGATATTGGGCTTGAGAATCAATTCCATGAGTTTGTCTCGGAAAAGCCGGCCTGGCTGAAAATCGGCGATACAGCAAGGCAGTTTGATGAGCACCCCATCGAGCCATAGGCGAAGGCCTGGCCGGGAACTGAAAATCGGTTACCGGTGTGTGGGCGTAATGGCTTTGGCCTGGATATTTAGATGCTCAGTGTTTTAGGATATGTCGAGCTGCTATTGTCAATCCTGGCCTTATCATTAGCCTTATGGCCTGTATCCGGGCTTTGTGTGGACCGGGTTTACGGTTTTGATTGTGAGAGTTGGTTCATATTTGGCGTGAATATATTTGCGCCTGTTGGGCTGATACTGCTTCTCTGTTCTCTCTTGACATTAAAGCTGAACTCGCTGGCTCCCCAATACGCACTGGCTTCAGGTTCTTTGATTGTTATGGGGTATTGGCTTGCGCATGCTGTATAGAAAAATGCTTAACAGGTGCAGGGACCGTGCCGCCAGGAGCGCTGGAGGCTGTCCTGTACGACGAGTGTTGAATGCCAGGATGAGGCGCTATTGAAAATGAAGCGAGCTGTTCACCTGCCTCTGCTGGTTGCCGGTTTGTCGACCGCAGCTGGAGGTATCGCATTTGTATATAACTGGCAGTGCTACGACGGCGGCTGGCCTTACTTCGGCATTGTTCTTTTGCCCGGTAACCTTGTGCTGTCGTTGTTTACCGAGGAGATCGACTTCTGGCCCAAGCTGGCCCTGCAGATGAGTGGGCAGTTCCTGGTTACGTTCACTGTTGCCGTCTGTGGCGTCAGGATGATCGGGTGGCTGAAGGGATGCCTGGGTGGCAGTCGGCCGTAGATTATCAGGCCGCCCGACCGGTGCCATCCGGCAGGCATCCGGAATGCTCGTCATAGCAAGCGTTATACGATTGACTTGATCAGCCCGCCTTCTGCCTTGATGCTGGCGCCATTGATGGCTGAGCTCAGGGGGGAGGCAATAAAGGCAACGATACTGGCGATTTCTTCCGGCTTGATAAAGCGCTGAATCAGCGAGTCGGGCTCGGTCTCGCGGAAGAACTCGGACACAAACTGTTCTTCGGACTTACCCTGTACCCTGGCGCTCTCTGTCAGCCAGCTGCTGACGCCTTCGGTCAGGGTAGGCCCTGGCAGGACTGAGTTTACGGTGATGTCGGCGCCGCATCCCTGGGTCAGGTTGGCCAGGCCGCGGCCGATTACGATCTGCGCGCCCTTGGTCATGGAATAGTGCACCATGCTCTCCAGGCCCCGCATACCCGCCTCGCTGGCAATATTGATCACCCTGCCAAAATCCCTCTTCAGCATCCCGGGGAAATAGTGACGGGACAGGCGCACGGTGCTCATCACGTTTGCGCTGAAGAAGGCCTGCCATTCATCGTCGTTGATTTCCTCGAAGGGCTTCGGATTGAAGATGCCCATGTTGTTGATGAGGATATCGATCCCGCCGGTGGCATCAATTTCTCGGCAGATGTTGTCGCAGTCGTCAGTGTCAGCCAGGTCGCCTTCCACTGCCAGTACGTCACCGTGGGAAGAAAGTTCGCTTACTACCTTTCCTGTATCACTGCGGCCGTTGATGATGACGCGTGCGCCCTCATCTAGCAGGGCAGTGGCTATGGCCCTGCCAATCCCCTTGGTGGAGCCGCTGACAAAGGCCGTCTTTCCGTTGAGTTGTAAATCCATTTTCCGGGGCTCCCCTGGCTTCCATCTCTTTGTGCGGATATCCGCGGTCGCCCGATCAATCGATAAGCCTACGCGGTTCAGAACCAGAGTATAGGCGGCCCGTATGCGACCGCGCCCCAGGTAATGATGAGCCCGATCTGTGGATCTCGCGCAGAAGCTGCCCTACGCATTGTGGGGGCGCAAAACACACACCTGGTCGCCGTAGTAGTTGTCCTCATAGTTGCACTCGGTCTCTTGGGACTGTGTGCGGATACCCGTTCCGGTCAATTTACTTAAGATGGTCATCTGTCGCTCCTTTCCTGCTTCAGGGGTGGGGGGGGAATTACCCCCTGGTGTTTCAGTGTGGCCAGATTAGCTTCCGCGGCCTTGCGCGTGAAATGGCTTTTCTCACTCAGCTTGATAAGTGGAGGCTATTAGTTGGCGCTCTTTCATTGTTGGCCACTGGGCTCCGTCGACGCCAGCGGGGAGGTTCAGCACAGGTTAAGTCCGGGCCCGGCAGGGTATTGGCAGGGAGCCCCGGCAAGCGGGCTCATCTGTCCGGGAGTAGAGCCTATGTTCAGGCAAGTTGTTGTAGCACTGCTGTTGTCCGCTTTGGCTGCACAGGCCAGCGCCCTGCGCTGCGGCAACCGAGTGGTGCAGGAGGGGGATCTCAAGATCGGGGTGCTGGAGAAATGCGGCGAGCCCATCCTGCACGAGCAGATCGGTTACGTGGATGCGCTCAAGACCGAGCGGCGGGTGACGGTGCTGAAGATCGACGAGTTGGTCTACCGGATCAATGGCGATCTGCTGAGCCTGGTCTTTGAGGGCAACCGGCTGGTGAAGATCCGCAGGGGGGAATAGACCGGGCCCGGCTGTCAGGCCGGCGCTGGTTCGGGGGCCGGCTCGCGGTAATCGGCAACCCGGTTGCGACCCTCCTGTTTGGCCTGGTAGAGCGCCCTGTCGGCCTCGACCAGCAGGGTTTCCAGGTTGTTGCAATTGTCCTTGTGGGCGAGACCGATACTTGTGGTGAACGTCAGTATCCCGGCGGGAGACGGGACCGTGATGGTGGTAACGGCAGCGCGGAGCCTTTCGGCAGTCTGCTGTGCATTCTGCCTGCTGCCGGTGACCAGCAGCCCGAATTCCTCACCACCAAGGCGTCCGAAGACGTCGGTTTCGCGAATATTGTCCAGCATGCAGCGGGTGAACCGGCGCAGGGCCTCGTCCCCGACGGCGTGGCCGTGGC
Organism: Microbulbifer zhoushanensis; assembly: GCF_021729055.1. Classification (NCBI taxonomy): domain Bacteria; kingdom Pseudomonadati; phylum Pseudomonadota; class Gammaproteobacteria; order Cellvibrionales; family Microbulbiferaceae; genus Microbulbifer; species Microbulbifer zhoushanensis. Next base: position 501,850 of record NZ_JAJSAO010000004.1, on the reverse strand, counting down.
TGTCGTTGATTGCCTTGAAGTGATCCAGGTCAAACATCAGCAGGCTGCAGCCCCGTCCGTTGTGTCTCGCCAGGTGGATTTGCCGCTGTGCTTCATCAATAAAGCTGCGCCGGTTGCAGATGCCGGTCAGGGGGTCGGTGCGTGCTTCCAGCTCGGCGCGCTGTCGGGCCGCCTCCAGTTCGTGGGTTCGTTCGCACACCATGGCTTCCAGTTCTGCCTTGGAGCGCTCCAGCTGCTGCCGGTACTGCTGTTCTGCGGTCCGCTTTTCCTGGCCCAGGCTGCGCACCCGGATTCCCATGGCCGCCATGATGGTGAGCATTTCTGTAAACGAGGCAATGGGCGGCCAGTAGTAGTTGAACAGGTTGTGCCCTACAACACCCAGATCCCGCAGGGCCTGCGTAAACAGGCCGGTAACCAGCAGGCCCCAGGCCAGTGCAAACACAGCCGCCGCCCCCGAGCCCTGTCGCCAGCGGGCGATTGCCACCAGCGTTACCACCGGGTAGAGCAACAGGGCCACAGTAATCGTGACCAGGGCCACTACTTTTAATTGCAGTGTGGCGCCGATCAGGAGCAGGGCGGCATTGGCCATCATCAGCACCAGCACCCGGTCGAGTCGCGGTGTATACCGGCGGCTCTGCAGGAACAGGCGTGCGAATGCGAGCCCGCACAGGATGCTGACTGCCCCAGTAATGGACATGTAGTGCCACTGGAACTGTTCGCGAAGCAGGTACTGGTGTGTGAATCCCAGAATGGTGCCCCAGGCCGCGACCTTGGACAGGGCATAAACCGAATAGAAATAGAAAGTACGCTCGCCGGTGGAAACACCGCATACCAGCGAGAAGACCGCCATCAGGAAGAAACCACCAAACAGGAACGCGATAACACTGTTCTCGAGTAGCTGGGTCTTGCGCAGATTATCGGGAGTCCAGATGCGCATCGACGGGAAGACAAACCCGGCTTCCGCGGAGCTGAACCGCACCAGTAGCTCCCTGTGCTGGCCCGGCTGCAATTCCAGCGGCAGGATGAAACGGTGATGGTCAATCGGCCGCTGGTCGAAGGGAGCCTGCATCGACAGCCGGGCCAGCCCGTGATACTGGCCGGTTCCCGGTGTCGGGCGCTGGTAGGCGGCCAGCTCGATCAGCTGGTGATCGACATATTCCAGGTTGAGGGTTACGGGGCGGGGCGAGGGGTTGTGCAGGACAAAGTGCGACCAGAAAGCCCCCCTCTTCAAGCCCGTGGAGCCGGCCGACTTTAGTGGCTTGAATGCACCTTCCGCATGGGCCCGGGCGGCCTCCTCGACACCACTGCTGTCGGTGTGGTCGTGCCAGGTCTCCAACTGGCCCGTGCGCCTGCTGCCGTTTTCTTCCCCTGTCACCACGATCAACTCGCTGGCGAGCAGGGGCGCTGGCAGGGCACCCAGTAATACGGCCAGGAGGAAAAACAGCCCCCGCGAGAACGGATAGGCTGTAAAAATGCGCTTTTTGTCGTTCATTATTGTGTTTATTTTGCAGTGGGGCATGTGAACACGGGCGGTCGAAATCACAAAGGTTGCGGACCTGCTTCACACTTTTGGTAGATTACTACAGTCTGCCGCTGAGGATAAGGTGGTTCGCTGTGGATAAAGTACCGGCATAAAACCGGTCTTGTGGCTCGTTAAAAAACAGGAAATATCGTTCAGTCAGCCAGCCTGATCCCCGGATGCTCAATCAGTCGAATCCTGGCGCCGGGTGCGGATAATTGATGCTGAAGTGGTTATTGTTGAAGCGAGCGTTCGGTAAGTTTTCCGCAGAGGATTATGGAAGGAAACAGGAATGATACTGAGCCATGTCTCCCTAGGCGTGGACGATGTCACCGCGTCTGTACAGTTCTATGATGCGGTGCTCGCGCCCCTCTCGATCCGTCGCTCACACTATGAAGCGGGCGTGGCTGCGTCCTATGGTGATGGCCTGGAGTTCTGGGTGGGCATCCCTTGTGAGGGGCGGCCCAGCGCCGGCAATGGTGTCCATGTCGCATTCAACGCGCCCAACCGCGACTCGGTCGATGCTTTTTACCGGATCGGACTCGAGCAGGGTGGGCGGTGTGCCGGCAGGCCGGGACTGCGCCCGGAATACAGCGACTCGTATTATGCTGCTTTTATACTCGACCTGGACGGCAATAAAATCGAGGCAGTAGCAACCTGAGGCCCAACCTGGGGCAGTAACGGCCGCTACCGCCCCGTCGTTCAGCGCTGCTCGCCCCTCAGCCCCAGAACTACCTCCTGTAGATTTTCTGCCCGCGCAGAGGCCGCATCCAGCGGCTTACCGGCCACCACGCTGACCCGCGACCAGAATCGCTTTGGCAGCCTGGTAAAGGCGTTGCCGCCCTTGTGACTGAAAAAGCTGCCCCAGAGGCCGCGCAGGGCCATGGGAATCACCGGTACCGGATTCTTCTGCAGTATTTTCTCAATGCCTGCCCGGAAGGGAGCCAGCTCGCCATCTTTGGTCAGCTGGCCCTCGGGGAAGATGCACAGCAGGTCGCCGTTCTCAAGGGCCTGCTCAATTTCCACAAAAGCCTGTTCGTAGCCTTCCGGGTCTTTCTGCCGGGAGCAGATGGGAATCGCGCGGCCGGTGCGGAAAATAAAGTGCAGCACCGGGATCTCGTAGATGGGCTTGTACATGATAAAGCGGATGGGGCGGCGCACCGCGCCGGCCAGCAGCAGCGCATCCACGTAGCTCACATGGTTGCAAGCGATGATGGCCGGCCCTTCGGCGGGGATCTGCTCCAGCCCCTCGTGCTTCACCCGGTACATGGTGTGGGACAGCAGCCATACCAGCAGGCGCATGGCGAATTCCGGAACCCGGTTGAACACGAATACTGCAACCGCCGCGTTCATCAGCGCCATTACCATAAAGAACTGCGGAATGGTGAAGTCCAGTACGCTCAGGAAGACAATCCCCAGTATCGCGGAAATCACCATAAACAGGGCGTTCATGATGTTGGTCACCGCAATAACGCGGGCCCGCACGGCTTTGTCTGTACGGTCCTGGATCATGGCGTACAGCGGCACGATATAGAGCCCGCCGAACACGCCGATCAGCGCCAGGTGTAGTAGGAAGCCCTTGGCGCCCGCGCTGGCCCAGAAGGCTGCCAGGGAGGTCTCGGCCAGCGGTGACAGGCCGCCGCCGATCACCGACAGCATGATGCCACCATAAGTCAGGCCGGCGGCCCCCAGGGGCACCAGGCCCAGTTCAATACGGCCGCCGGAAAGGCGCGAGCAGAGCAGGGAGCCGATGGCCACACCCACGGTGAAACTGCACAGCAGCAGGGCCACCAGCGGTTCGTCACCACCAAGCACGTTTTTGCCGAAGCTGGGGATCTGGGTCAGGTAGGCGGCGCCCAGCAGCCAGAACCAGGAGATGCCGATAATCGAGTAGAAGATGGCCGGTGTTTTGGTGATTTCCCGCAGCAGGCGCGCGGTCTGGGTGACCGGGTTGAGCTCGATCTTCAGGTCCGGTACCGGTGCCGGGGCGCTGGGGATGGCGCGGCACACCAGGTAGCCGGCCACCGCGATGCTGATAATCAGCACGCCGATCCACTGGCTGCTGCTGCCCGCATCGCTGGCGCCACTCAGCACCGTACCGACAATGGTGCCGCCGAGGATGGCGACGAAGGTCGCCATCTCCACAAACGCGTTGCCGCCCACCAGCTCCGAGCGGCGCAGGTGCTGGGGCAGGATGGCGTACTTGATGGGCCCGAAAAATGCCGACTGTACGCCCAGCAGGAACAGTACCAGAAGGCACAACGCGTTGTTGCCCAGTACCAGCGCAGTGACGCCCAGGATACTGATGCCGATTTCCGCCAGCTTGATACGCCGGATCAGCAGGCGCTTGTCGTACTTGTCCGCCAGTTGGCCGGCGGTGGCGGAGAACAGGAAGAACGGCAGGATAAACAGGCCCGCGGCCAGGTTGTTGAGCGCGTTGGCCTGGTCCGCCGCCAGCCGGAAGGCAATCATCACCATCAGCGCGCTCTTGAACACATTGTCATTGAAGGCGCCGAGGAACTGGGTGAGGAAGAAGGGCAGGAAGCGCCGGGTACCCAGCAGGCGGAATTGACCGGGGTTAGCCATGGGCGGGTCTCTTGTTTCCATTTTTCCCTATGGTACGCAAATTCAGGCGCAATGAAATCTGCGCGGGGAAGATGCATTCACCAATGTAAAGCCTCCTTGACATAAGTCGGTGGTGCCCCTAGGGTAGGTAAAGCACGCTTTACATACAGGGAAAGGCATAATCACAACAACATGGAGAAGAAGATTGATGCGTCACGATAAACTGCCCTCTGAAACCCGGAGTCACCATATTTTACGCAGCAATGGGAGGCTCGCTCTCTGGACCGGCGCCTGGTTGCTGACCACTGCCCTGATGACGTTTGGCGCCCGCCTGTTCTGGGCCGGTAACGGGATCCTTACCCTGCTGGCGATTGCGCTGAACCTGCTGGCCGGGGCATCTATGATCCTGGCCACGATCCGGCACCTGCAGGTCCAGGATGAACTGGAACGCAAACTGTTCCTGGATTCGGCCGCCATCACCCTGGGTGTGGGGCTGGTGGGTGGGATCGCGTGGGAATTCTACGGTAACCAGCCCGGCTCGCCCTTTGCCCCGCAGATTTCGCACCTGGTCCTGTTGATGGGAGTCACCTTCCTGGTGAGCCTGGTGACAGCCTCCCGGAGGCTGCGGTGAAAAATCATCTCAAGTCCCTGCGGGCCGAGCGCGGATGGACCCAGGCCCACCTGGCGGAGAAGCTGGGGGTGTCACGGCAGACAGTGGTGGCGATCGAGAAGGGCAAGTATGACCCCAGCCTGCCGCTGGCTTTCAGCATTGCGCGGGTTTTCGGCCTTGCGATTGAGCAGGTCTTTATCGACGAATCCCGGCAATAGCACTGTCGGCCCCGGTCTGTCCGGGACTCAGCCGATTCCCTGGGCGTAAACGGCGCTGGCCACACGCCGGAATGCGGCCAGGTTGGCCCCGCGATGGTAGTTGATGTAGCCGTCATCACCCTCGACGTCGGCAATACACTGGCGGTGGATGTCCTGCATGATTTCCAGTAGTTGCTGGTTCAGCCGTTCCTGGTCCCAGCGGGTGAAAGAGGCATTCTGCGCCATTTCCAGCCCGGACAGCGCCACGCCCCCGGCGTTGGAGGCCTTGCCTGGCGCATGGGGAACACAGGCCTTGTGAAAGGCCTCCACGGCTTCTGCGGTACAGGGCATATTGGCGCCCTCTGCCACCAGCGTGACACCGTTTTCAATCAGCGCCCGCGCATCGTCGCCATCCAGTTCATTCTGGGTGGCGCAGGGCAGCGCGATATCGCAGGGAAAGTGCCAGGGCCTTGCGCCCTGGTGCCACTCGCCGCCGCCGGCATCCGCCATCCGGGTAAGTAATTTTGTCGAACCGGCCCGGTGGTCCATGGCCTCCTCTATGAGCTCCTGGGGAATACCATTCTTGCAGTAGAGAGCACCCTTGCTGGAGCTGAGAGACACCACTGTGGCACCCAGGTGCCCCGCCTTCAGTGCGGCGTGCAGGGCCACATTGCCGGCACCGGATATCGCGATTACCTGCCCGTCCACCTCCTCGTCCCGCTTCGCCAGCATGCAGCGCAGGAAATAGACCAGACCGTAGCCGGTGGCTTCCATGCGAACATGACTGCCGCCGAACTCGATGTCCTTGCCGGTCAGGGCGCCGCTGAAGGTATTTGCCAGCCGGCGGTACTGGCCGAACATATAGCCGATCTCACGCCGTCCCACGTTGATATCGCCGGCCGGCACGTCGGTGTTTTCGCCGATATGGCGATAAAGCTCGTCCATAAACGCCTGGCAGAAACGCATGATCTCCCGGTCTGAGCGTCCGCGCGGGTCGAAATCGGCGCCACCCTTGCCGCCACCAATGGGCAGGCCGGTCAATGCATTCTTGAAGGTCTGTTCGAAAGCCAGGAACTTGAGGATCGATTCATTGACTGTCGGATGGAAGCGGATGCCGCCCTTATAGGGACCGATGGCGCCACAATACTGCACGCGCCAGCCGCGATTTACATGTATATCGCCGTTGTCATCTTCCCAGCAAACACGGAATGAGATGATCCGGTCGGCCTCGCACAGGCGGGGCAGGACACAGGCGTCATACCATTCACTTTTCTCCCGGTAGAGGGAAAATACATCCCCGGCCACATCGTCGATGGCCTGCAGGAACTCCTCCTCGCCCGGATTGCGTTGCTTTACCCACTGCCTGAACTGCTCCAGGCTTTCGTCGTTTTCCACAGGTGCTCCCGATTAACAGGTGAGTTTTCCGGATGTGGCTATCCCAGCCAATTATGGTCCCCAGGGTCGGTTACTTTACGAAAGCAGTTTAATCCCACGACAGTATCCATTCCATCGTAAGCAGACCTACGATAGGGTGGTGGCAGAGGTTCACATTATTCATGGTGACACCTGCGGTCCGGGCTGTTGTGCCGCTGCACGGTTTTGCTGCAAAACCCGCGAGATGGAGACCGACATGGGAAATTTCGACAGGAATAAAGGTTACGTGGCCATTCTGGGCTGGAGCCTGAATGCAATTGACGCAATCGACCGGTTCGACCGGCGTTACGTGATTGTTGCACCGTCCTGGGCCGAAGAGTACGCCAACAAGCACGATATTCCGTTTATTTCCTGGAACTTCGAGCGGCTCAATGAACGTTCGATGGAAATCGCCAAGAGACTGAAAGACGAGGGGGTGGATGTAGCCATCCCGCTGTTCGAAGAGACGGTGGAGTGGGCCGGGGCGATCAACGCTGTGTTGCTGGATAACCCGCGCCTGATGGGGCAGTCATTGCTGTTCCGCGACAAGGCACTGATGAAACGCAGGGCACAGCTGGGCGGTATTCGCGTGGGTATTTTCGAGGAGGCCCAGGACAAGGGGGATGTTATCCGCTTCCTGACGCGCGTGAACCAGGCACTGCTCAAGCTGGACGGCGACCCCAACGACCCGATCCACCTGAAGGCTTTCGATAAGGCCGGTTGCCTGGGCCACAGGGTGGTCCGCACTGCCGAGGATGTCGACAATATTCCCGACGAGGAATTCCCTTTCCTGATGGAGAGCCACCTGGATGGCTGGGAATTTGCGGTGGAGGCCTTTATCAAGAATGGCAAAATCCATTTCATGAACATTTCCGAGTATGTGACCCTCGGCTACTCGGTGTTTGTTCCGGCGACACCGGACCTGGAGAAATGGCGCCCGCGGGTGGAGGAGGAAATCCAGAAGCTGATCGATACCTTCGAGATCGATTTCGGCTTTATCCACCCGGAGTATTTTGTCACCAGCGACGGCAAGATGTATTTCGGCGAGGTGGCCTATCGCCCGCCGGGTTTCAATGCGTTTGAGCTGATTGAGCGGGCCTACGGTTTTAATGCCTACCAGGCCATGGTGATGATGTTCGACCCGAAAACCACCGATGAGGAAATCGAGGCATTCTTCCCGAAGGAGGTGGTGGATGCTAAAGGCCATGCGGGCTGTTTCGGGGTCTATCCGCGCCGGCGGGTAGTCAATGAACTGAAGATCCCCGATGCCACTGAGAACCATGCCTATTTTGAGTTTCACGAACTCCAGTCACCGATGCAAAACAAGGTGCCCAAGCGCAGTGCCTTCGGCACCCACTGGGGCCTGGTGTATTTCTTTGGTGACGATCCCTACCAGCTGCGCGACCTGCTCAAGGCCCAGGAAGAACTGGATTACTACCTCTAGAGCCTTGGGCGGTCACGGGAGCAGGGCGCCGGCAATGCCCGGCCCTGTCCGGGCGCGGCACAGGTCCGGGTACCGCGCCCGGTGCGCTGTGCCCGGTAATTTACAGGCAGGTGGGCTAAACTCGCCTGTCTGATGAAGCTGAGCAGGTTGGTGAAGTGGAAAGCCGGCAACTGATCGACAAACTGGAATATGCCATTGAGCAGCTGGAGCAGGCGCGCCCGTTCAACAAGGTGCGCTTTCGCTCTGCGGTACTGGACGTGGGCGGGCGCCTCGCCGGCGAGCCGGGTGGCGTCGACGCGCTGTACCAGCTGGCGGCGCGGTGTGACCGGGCGGGGATTTTTGCCGATACCCCCTGGGACCAGCCCGCGACCCTGCTGCCTGGGCTGGTGCGCAATACCCTGGAGCAGGGTGACCGGCAGACAGTGCTGATAGAACTTCTCAGCCAGCTGCGGCTGCTGGCCGTCAGCAATGGGGTTTACACCCATGCGGGAATTCCCGCGGAACAGGCACGTCATTTCCTTGCCCAGGTGATGGCCCTCAACCTGGATCACCTGCTAGCCGGCCCCGGTGAGGCGATGCGCGCGCGACTGGGGCGTACCAGTACCGCAGTTTCCGGGGTGTTCCGCTACCTGCTCGAAAACATCGGTTTTGCGGATATCCTTGGCAGCCTCGTGCACGAGGTACGCCGCATCATGTCGCAGCGCCCATTGCAGGTGGACAGTGTCAAGTCGATGATTACCCAGATCGCCCTGGCCCGTAGCCGCGGGGAGGGCGGCAATGGCGCTGCGGCGGCGGATGCTGATCGCCTGGTCAGCAACCTGTTTGGCCCCACGGCAACCTGCGCCGATGATCCGGGCGTCCAGCTTTACCTGGAACGGGTTGTCCGGCTGTCCGCCGGGGAACTGGAGTCGGAGGCAAGCGCATTCGCCCGGGCCATGCATGAGAACGGACTGGTCTCGGACTACCATGCGGTCTTCCTGCGTTGGCTGGCACTTGCTGATGTGGACCTTCCGATAGCGCGCGAATCACTGCAGGCCCTGGCCCTGGGGCTCAGCAGCACCGGTCTCGATGCGCTGCGGACCTTTCATGACCTGGTGGGGCGCTTGATCGAGGGGGCAGTGCACATAGGCACCGCCCAGAGTGTTTATGGCCTGGCCCTGATACTCGAGAGCGGCATGCTCTACTCGGCGCCGGTGGCACCGGCCCTCTGGCGCCAGATTGACCTGCGATTATCGCCGGTGTGCGCAGAGATACAGTCGACAGTGTTCGGCACCCAGGTCACACCGGCAACGCGCCTGCTGGCCGGTACTATCCAGGTACTGGGGCAGCCGCTGGGTATCGGCCAGGGGAATAACCCTACCTGCCAGGCGGCGCGGGCCATTTCCATGTGGGCCTCCAATGACCCGGACTACCTGCTGCACCTGATTTCCCGTGCCGCGCATTTTGATGAGATCGTGCTGCATTTCGAGGGGGAGCCGATTTCCTCGGCCGGGGCCGCAGGGGCAATGATCCCGTTGGATACCGACCCGGTTTCGGTATTGCTGGTGCCGCACCTGGACCTTATCTACCGCCTTATGGGAGAGTTGTGTGCGGGCCGCGGTGATGACCCGCACCGCTGGATCAATCCCGAACTGCACGGCTGGTGGGTGGGGCGCGAGTGTTTTCTCGCCGTGGACATCCAGACCGGTGGCCTGCGTGACTATGATGCATTCCTGCACCGGTTCTATTGCAGTTATCACCCATTTTACAACGGCAACCAGCCTATCATTCATCCACAGCCCGCCGGGCTGGCGGTGACCGACAGCACCGGCATCTTTGTCGGCTGGCATGCGATCACATTAATCCGTGTGGCGCTCGACGGCGACAACGTCATGCGGCTGTATTTTTTCAATCCCAACAACGACAGCGGCCAGGACTGGGGCGCCGGGGTCAAGGTGTCGACACATGGGAACGGCGAGCGCCATGGCGAGGCGTCGCTGCCGTTTGCCGAGCTTGCCTCCCGTCTCTACCTGTTCCATGACGACACCGAGGCCCTGGTGCCCACCACCGCGCCGGACGCGGCGGAACTGCAGGAAGTAAAGCAGATGGCCCTGTCCAGCTGGGCTGCAGGCCGCGATGCCACCGCGCAAGCCCCTACGGTTGCCGGCAGTAGCGCGCAGGGTTAGTGCCGGGCCAGCCCCTGGATATACCGCTTAGAAAGGGTTCAGTGTGTAGCCCTGTTGTTGCAGGAGCGCATGGGCCGTCATGGCGGAGAGGGCCATTTCCACACCAGGTAACAGCTGGGCTTTGCCGATTCCCAGATGGGCGGCGGACTGGCCGCAGATCATCACCCGGACTCCCTGCTCCTGCAGTGCCGCCAGCAGTTTTGCATTGGGGTTGGCTTGTCCGTACTTTTCCCGGTGGGCACTGTCATTGAGCAGGTCAAATCCGGCCTTGCCATGGACCACCAGCGCCAACTGGATGTTATCCGGGTCTACACCTGCCCGGGCATGCATATTCAGGAAACGGGCCAGGCTGTTGAATTTCCTGTTTAGCTCTCCTTTACCTGACTTGTCCACTGCATCGAAGGCCACCTTGAATTGCTGGTTTGGTTGCAGTGGCTGGTCCTGAATCACCGGCGCAGTTTTACCGTATTCCTTTATCACTGGGCCGGGTGTGAATTCAGCGGCAGCTATGGTGGGAATCCACATTGATGCAGAAACGGCAAAAAGGTACTGACGGATTTTCATTGAAATTTCTCGCTGTTATTGTTGTTGCGTCTTTTTCAGTAAACCGGCCTTTTCAGAAGCTGCCGGGGCTCTCCCACCCGGTGAGCCAGTTGCATCAAGGAAGGCGCGCACCTGGTCCGGGTGGTCGGTAAAGAGCCCGTCGATACCGATATCCTCGATAAACAGGGCGAGTAACCTGTCAAACTCCCCCAGCACTGGCGGGACTTCCTCGCTGTCGGCACGGAAAGTATAGGGGTGCACCTGCAGACCGAGGGCCTGGGCTCTCCGGGATATGCCGTTGTCGTTGATGGCGTTTTCCGCTGGAGTCACCAGCATCATTGCCCAGGGGCCGATACCGTCGGCATACCCGGCGATCTTTTCCAGCCCTTTGGGGGTCAACATCCAGTCGTAGCTGTAGTTGACCCAGTGACCTCCCTGCTGGACCTTTTTCTCGCCCCAGCTGGTGGCGGCAACCAGTTGTACCAGCGGCAGGTCCATGTCCATTGCCGGCATCAGTTCCCCGTCGATGCGCTGTAGCTCCTCGGCATCGAAACTCTGCAGGAAGATTTTACTGGTTTTGTCGGTATACCCGTACTGCTTCAGTGTCTCAAGGGTGCGCCGGGCAATGTCGCGGCCCTCCCGGTGGTGGAACCAGGGTTGCTTGATCTCCGGGTATATGCCGACCTCGTATCCAAGGCTCTTGTTCAGGCCCTGGATCAGCTCTATCTCTTCTTCAAGGGTGGAAAGCTGGAAGCTGGATTTCCAGAGCGGGAATCGCCCGGGATATTTTGGCTTTCGCTCCTCGATATCACCTTCGAAAGTCTCGGTTACCCGTAAACGCTTCAGTTCGGGGAGAGTGAAGTCGATAGTGTAAAAGTGGCCATCTTCGCGGGCGCGACCCGGGAATACACGGGCAACGTCCGTTACCTGGTCGAGGTGGATGTCATGCATCACGATCAGGTGCCCATCCCGGCTCAGGACCAGGTCCTGTTCGATATAGTCCGGGCGCATTCCGTAGGCCAGGGCCTTGGATTCAAGTGTGTGTTCGGGCAGGTAGCCGGACGCCCCCCGGTGGGCGATCACCAGTGGGTCATCCCGGTCGGAGGCGGTAGCGGTATTGGCATATGGCACCAGCAGCTGGGTGCAGAGAGCAATGGCGGTGAAAAAGCTTGGGGTAACTGGTGTTATTTTCATGAATGATACCTGCCGGGGCTATACGGTCAGAATCAGTTTGCCATAGTCATTGTCACATTGTTGTGACGGTTGCTGGTGGGGAAGCGATGCGGGCGGTGGGGAAACAGCGCGGCCCGGTATCAAGCCGCGCTGTTCCGGTGGATGGTGGGCGTATCAGGCAGGCTGTTCTTCCGGCCAGCGATAGTTGGCGAGCTGTTCCCGCAGGTCTTTCTTGCTGATCTTGCCGGTGGCTGTATGGGGCAGTTCTTCCGCAACGACACAATCGTCGGGAATCCACCACTTGGCCACATTGCCCTCAAAGGCGGCGAGTACCTTCTGTGGGTCCGGCTCGGCCCCGGGCGCGGGCACAATCACCAGCAGCGGCCTTTCGGCCCACTTCTCGTGGGAGATGCCGATTACGGCGGCCTCGGCCACCTCGTCCAGTGCCATGGCACAGTTCTCCAGCTCGATGGAGGAGATCCACTCACCGCCGGACTTGATCACATCCTTGGTGCGGTCGGTGATGCCCAGGTAACCCCGGGGATCGATGGTGGCCACGTCGCCGGTATCGAACCAGCCGTCGTCAGTGAGTGCTGACTCCGCCGCGCGGTAATAGCGCTCGCAGATCCAGGGGCCGCGAACCTGCAGGGCACCGAAGGCGATACCGTCGTGGGGTTGCGGCTGGCCCTGCTCGTCCACGATACGCATCTCCACGCCGAAGGCGGCGGGGCCCTGCTTCAGGCGCAGTGCTTTGGCCTGGTCCCCAGGCAAATCTTCCGGTACCCGCGGGTTGTAAGTGCCCAGCGGGCTCATTTCGGTCATGCCCCAGGCGTGGTGGGTGTAGACCCCGTGCTGTTGCTCGAACTCCTCCATAATGCTCCAGGGGCAGGCGGAGCCGCCCACCACCACACGGTTGAGGCTCGGCAGGGTGCTGTCGGTTTCCCGCAGGTATTTGAGCAGCGCCAGCCACACGGTGGGGACGCCAGCGGCGATGGTTACGCCCTCTTCGCGGATCAGCCGGCTCAGGGTTTCACCGCAGGCCATCTTGGGCCCGGGGAATACCAGCTTGGCCCCCACGGCGGGCACCGCGTAGGGAATCGACCAGGCGTTGACGTGGAACATGGGGACAACCGGCAATACTGCCTCACTGCCCTTCAGGGCAAACACATCCGGCATCAGCACGCCGTAGGTATGCAGCACCATGGCGCGGTGGGAATAGAGTACGCCCTTCGGGTTGCCCGTGGTGCCGGAGGTATAGCAGAGGGCGGCCGCAGTATTCTCGTCCAGTGACGGCCAGTCGAATCCTGTCGGCTGTGATTCAAGCAGCTCCTCGTAGCAGACCAGGTTGGGCAGCGTGCTGTCGGGCATATGGGCACGGTCGGTCAGGACCACGAAGCCCTCAACCGACGAGAGTTTCGGGGCCAGCGCCTCCAGCAGGGGGACAAACATCGGGTCGATAAACAGCCAGCGGTCCTCGGCGTGCCCGACAATATAGGCGATCTGTTCCGGGAACAGGCGCGGGTTAATGGTGTGGCAGACCAGGCCGCTGCAGGAGGTGCCATAGTAGAGTTCGAAGTGCCTGTAGTCATTCCAGGCCAGGGTGCCGACCCGGTCGCCGGGCCTGGCACCCAGGGCCTGGAGAGCATTGGCCAGCTGTGCACTGCGCGCAAAGGCGTCGGCATAGGTATAGCGGTGGGTGGGGTTGTCGGCAGTAAAGGAAACAATCTCACTGCCGGGGAAGTTAGCCTGCGCGTGGCGCATGACGGCGGTCAGGGTGAGTTGGGACGGCATCATCAAACCGTTCATTGTTGGCTCCTCATTATCGTTATTGTCTGCTTGTCGCTGTCGTTATTAAGGTAACGGCTCCGGTCAGTGTGGGAAAGGGATTTCGGCCCACACAGTCCGTCTGGTGGGTCACATTCCGGGCAGTGCCTGGGGCGGTGCCCGGGCCGGATTACTGGACTATCTTGATCCACTCGCCCGGCTGGGGTTCGCCGCGGGGATAGTAGCCGTTCAACAGTCGCAGTTGCTCCTCGGCGTACTCACCGATATCCATGTGCCGTGCCAGTGAAGCAAAGGTGGTTTTGTCGTTGGCCTGCACATAGCGCAAACGCCTGATGTTGGGCTGGATGATGTCGCTTTTACGCAGGGGACGGAAGCTACGAATGCTGGTGAGGAACAGGTTGTCGTACTTGTTGCGGTTGTCTGCATCCCGCAGCGAAGGGTCGTTAATCTTGCCCTCGAGGATATACTGGCGGCTGCCGTAAAAGACCACCGCTACCCGTTCGGGGCTGTCGGGTGAAGACACCGGGAGCTTGCCGGTGTGCCCAACCAGGCGATACTGGTTGAGTTTCTCATCCTGCTCCAGGTTACGCACGTCGTAGACTTCACGCAGCGCCATATCGGCGGGCTGGTTGCCATTGCGGTTGTCCACCTTGATAGTGATGGTGGCCTTGCCCTCGGGATGGGTGCCGACAATGGACGAACGCTCGTTTTTTACTTCCCAGCCATCGGGGAACAGCAGTGAGAAGCCAAGACGGCGGTGATTGTAGCGATTGCGATCTGACTGCTGCGCATTCTGTCCGTAGACGATGCCCTCGGTTTTCTCTCGGAAGTTCTCCACTTTCACTTCCTTCTTGTCCTTGGGCAACTCACCGGCGGCGGCCACCACTTCCTGCAGGCGGATATCATTGCGCGGGTGGGTGGAGAACACACCGTGGTAAGTCTGGGGCTTCTTGCCTTCGACCCGCGCCTTGCGGCGGGCAAAGGTCTCCTGGTCTTTCAGCAGCCCAATCACGTTGATCATGGCCTGGGGGTCGTAGCCGGCATTGAACATATACTGGGCCCCAAAACGGTCGGCCTCCAGCTCCATATCCCGCCCGTAACCCTTCACCGCGGCAGTGGTCCACAGGTTGGCGACATCGCCCACCACGCCGCTGCCGGTAACCAGTACCGACAGCACCGAGGCGACCCCGGCGCCGGTGGCGGCGGTTTTCTGCCGAACTGCGTGCCGGGCGGTGATATGCCCGACCTCATGCGCGAGCACTGCCGCCATCTCTGCCTCGGAGTGCAGGTAGGTGAGCAGGCCGCGATTGATGTAGATATAGCCGCCGGGCAGGGCGAATGCGTTGATGTCCTGGCTGTCAATGATGGTGAAATTGTATTTCAGGTCAGGGCGATCACTGGCCTTGACGATCTTCTGCCCTACGTAGTCGACATAGGCGGTCAGCACCGGATCCCGGTAAATGGGGGTGCTCTCCACCAGCTTCGCATGCATTTCCTGCCCGATACTGATTTCCTTTTCCTCGGACATCAGCACCAGGTCGGGCCGGTTGGTGGCCGGATTGAAAGCACAGCCGGCGATGGCCGCCAACACTGCGCCGATCAGGATCTTATTAGTATGTTGCATCGCTCCGTCTCCCTCCCTCAGTTAACTTTTGGTAGCCTGGCCCGGCACCAGGAACTGCTGCAGTTGGGCTGCCATGCCCTTACAGGCATTGTTCTGCACCCGCGCGATTAATGGAATGGGAATAACAATGGCGGGCATATAGGAGGTGCCCTTGGCATCGGCGTTCAACTTTCCCGAGAGCTCCTGGTCGCGAAAATCCCATACTGAAGCTTCGTAATCCGACTCCTTGTCCCAGGTGCCGAAGCCAAAGCAGCCGGCACCGCCGGTGCCGATAGAGCAGCCGATGGATCCGGCGCTGGCAGTGGTCTCGGTTGAACCGTCTATCCAGACGATATACTTCACCCCGAAAGCCTCAAGCCGCTTACGCACCTCACTATTTTCCATCAGGCGGTCCAGGGATTTCAGGTGAAGCGGTGCGGTACGTGGCTCGAACCAGGGGTACATGGCGTCGACAAAATGCTGTTCCGAAATTACCGTGACGCCGCCGTCGGGGTTGTGTAGCGTACGGCCCACGCAGTCAATCAGGTCCGGCTCTGTCTCGTAGTCGCTGGAATGTCGCCGACCGAGAATAACCACCGAATCGCCGTCGGCCAGCTCGCCATCGCTGCGCCGGTACTCATCAATGACAACCGTGGTACAACCGGTGACCGCGGCCACCAGAATTACAAAAAATACCTTGACCACAACAACCTCCTGTTAGTCCGTGGTTTCCGCTTCCCCGTCAGGCTGGTCTTTCATAGAGAGGGCCCGTTGCTTACTGGCTACCAGTGCCTGCAGTTCCGGCACCCGCTCAAAACCGGTATACAGCGTAGCGCCGGCATCCCGCAGGGCCACATTGATAGCCTGGCCCAGTGCTGCCTCCCGGGATTTCAGGAAGGCAGTCGGGGTTTTGCCGTACGCGGTGATAACCCAGTTGGCAACCTGGTCGCCATTTTTGTCGTAGGCGTACATGTCGTACTTGATCCACACCTCGAAAATATTTACCCGGGTTTCCCGCGGCATGGTGAACTGGAGTTCCCGTACCTCCGGTACGATTACCAGCTCGATGTTGTCAGGGAGCTCCTGTGGATAGCTCGACAGTGGAATGGACTCGGTGAACATGGCGCCCAGTACTGTCTGGAACAGGTTCTGCTGTGCACGGCCGGTATTTATGTTCCACTCATCGCGGTCTTCGCTGTCTTCGTGGTAAGTGAATTCCCGGAAACCCTCGCTCAGGTAGTAGCCGACATTAAGTGGGTACTGTTCCCCCACCGGTTCCGGGTATTCCCCGTCCACCTGTACAGTGTGTGCACAGGCTGTAACCAGCAGGACTGTTGCAGTTAGCGCCAATCTGGCTGCAGCGGAAAATCCATTTCTCTTCAAGGCCATGGGTCGCTCCTGTCAGTGCGCGATTGCGCTACCGAAAATCGTTGAGTCCAACAAAAGTTCCCCCGTTGCGATAGGTCAGCTCGCGCATCAGCGCCGCAAATCTCAGGCCGGTTGTCTGCAGGTGGGGTGGCCGGGAGAACTGGATGGGGAAGCCAATGGCGTGAATGCGTACATTGCGCTTGCCCTCGCCATGCTGGGCGTTGACCCGGTCGACCGCCAGCATCACCCGCCGGATTGACTTGCCGGTGAATTCGTCGCCAAGAACGTAAATGCTGATTTTCTTGTCAGCATCGTAGAAGCTGCGTACGGCCTTCTGGATGCCCTCCACCGGGCTCGAATTACTGAACGGGTTCCAGGATCGCAGGCGCTTGAGGATTGCCTGCCGGCGTCCGGGTGTATCGGGGATCCATTTATTGCGGTAGTTGGAGAACATGTAGTCCCCCATATCATTCATTACCTGGATGCCCTTGACGTTGGGGTACAGGTCAAGCGTATTGACCATTTCATTCATCATGCGGTCCCAGCCGTAATTGAACATACTGCCGGACGTGTCGATGATGAACAGGATGTACTCGCTGTCGACCGGGATACCGCCAATGACGTTGTTCTTGCGCTGGTAGTTTTCCCCCAGCAGGCGCCGCATTTCATCCGTCATGCTCTGCAGGGCGATGGTGAGTTCGCCCTTGAGCTTGCCTTCCTCGGTTTCACCCTCGGTCTTGCTTGCATACTGTGCCTGCAGGACCGACAGGCGGCCGCGCAGGTTGGCAATTTTCTCACGCTCGATATCCAGTTGCTCGCGCTTGGCATTCAGGTCCCGGTTGAGCACCGTGGTTTCGCCGCGGATTTGTGCCAGTTGCTCCTGCAGTTGCCTGACCTGGCCATCCAGGTCGAGCTCTGCCTCTTCCAGAACAATGGGCTCGACGGTCTTGGCGATCATTAACAACAGTACAATGGCGCCGAACCCGCAGCAGATGACATCCAGGAAGGAAATGCTGAACTCTTCCTGCTGGCGCTTCAGGCGGTTGCGTCTCATGGCCAGTCCCTCGACGGTGCCAGGAAGGAGCCATCGGTCTCCATGGCCAACTTCCAGAATTCACTGGCGGCAAACGGATCGCCATCCATCGGCGCCAGGATTACATTCACCGGGATGCCCCCGGGGAGGGCTTTTACCGCCCGGTCAAATAGTTTGCGGCGCTCCTTGCCGGTGACGACATTGCGTCGTGGTCTCTTCATGCCCTGGGTGGGGAGCCCGTCGGTAATCAGGATGATATTGTCCGGCAGCGGGGACATGGCGCTGACTGCATTAAACACCCGCTCAAGGCTGGTGCCGCCATCGGGCACCACTTCATCCAGGGCCTTGAAGGCGTCGTCAAGCTGGTCGCGGTCGTCAACGTTCAGCCAGCGGTCCTCGGTACCGGCAATAGCGGCCTGGAACCCGGTGTTGAAAGTGTAGATCTGGTACTGGCTGTCCTGCGGGAACTGCGCGGTGAGCCACGACACGGTATTGATCGCACGGCGCCATTTTCCCGCTTCACGCTTGGTGCGGGATGACATGTTGCGGGTGCGGATCACCTTGATCAGTTCGTCCCCCAGCATACTGGCCGAGGAATCCAGCAGGATCAGGATGCGATTTCCACCCAGGCGCAGGCCTGTGAGGTACTGTCGATCGCCATCGCCGACGAACTTGCGCACATTGTCCCCAAGCTTCTTGTTTTCCGCCTCGAGTTGTTTCTTGGCGTCCTGAAGCTTCTTGAGCTTGTCCTGCAGACGCTTGATGTCGTCTTCTTCGGTGTTGCTGTCGATTTCGGCGATATTGCCCTTTACTTCCTCGATCTGTTCGATAATACGGCGCGCCAGGCCCTGCGCGTCGGCCAGTTCATCGCTGGTGGCATCGAGTGTGTTGCGGGCGAGCACCAGGTGTTCACGCCCGAACTGGACTTCCTCCTTCAGCAGCTCAACCTCGGCCGAGAGATCCTGGTTTTTCACCTCGATATCGTGATCGGAACCGTGTTTGATGATCAGGAAGATCAATGCCACGGCACCGAATCCACAGGACATGATGTCGAGGAACGACAGGCTGAAAGTGGTAAACCGCCGATTCTTACGCGCCATATTGCTCCACACTGATTGCGGTGATGACTTCGTCAAAATCTGCCGCGCCGATCCTGTCACCGGCCGTGAGGTTTACCGGCGCTGCGATCTCCTCACCATTCAGCATCAACTGCGCGCCGGCGTCGACTCGCAGTGCCAGGCGACCGGCGTGGTTGGTGATAGTGGCAGCGGGGTGTTCGGGTGGGGTGGGCGTGATTTTGAGTGCGCCTTCCTGCCAGCTGACAAAAAGTGGCTGCTGCGCTGCCAGGGCGCGGTGCCCGAACAGCAGGTGGGTGGCAGCCGCCTCGGCGGCCGCATTGACCTGCACGGCGACTTCGTTGGCGGGTGCCGCGGACATGGCGGTGACAAGGCGCAGTGCAGCGGTCTCGCTGTGTACTTCATGCCAGCGCTTTTCCACCGCCTGCGCAATGCTGTTGTGCGGCAGGAGATGGATTCGCTCTGCCAGTTGCGCGCCGGCGGGTACATCGGCCCAGCGGTGCGATACGAACACCACGCTGGAGGGGTCGGCGAGGTTGTCGAGCAGTGCGCGGATGCGGGACAGGATCGGTGTGCTGGCATCCTGCAGCTGGCGCAGGCTGACTTTGGCCGTGCGATCCTCGAGTTCCGCCATGACTTCACCCTGGCGCATGGCGCGGCCGACCCATTGCGGCATCAGGTCGTACAGTTGCTGCTCCGCCTCGGCGGAGTGCTGTGGGTCGAAACGGCACTGCATGACAAAGGCATCGGTAAATACCCTTGCCCAGGAATCCTGGAAGTGTTGCAGGCCCGCGTCGCTGACAGTTTCGACATGGTCGAGCTGGGCCTGTTCATGTACGGCCACGCGGCTTACCAGCGTCTGGTGACGCTGTAATTCAACGTGCAGGTGTACCCCGCGGGGTGCGCAGTTGCCGACACAGGCAGTGGCCGCATCCACCAGGCCCACGGCGTTGACCGGACTCTCATTGACAATACCGAGTAGCAGGGCCAGTTGTTCGCGGGTGAAATTGCCCGGTACAGCGAGAATCAACTCGTCGGGCATGTCGCAGTGTTCCGCCATGTCCTGCAGCTGACTGTAGGCCAGGTCCGCGTGGTGGCGGCAGCGAGCGTTGTCGGAGTTGAGTGACTCAAGGCTCAGCCGGCGCCAGAATTGGGTGTTGACCCGCGTCGGGTTGCTGCGGGCACGCATCAGTGCCGCGGTGCCCAGCAGAATCTTGTGGCTGTCCACCACTGCCACGCCAGGGCTGTCGAGTATTTCGTCGGTGCCACTGAAGACCCGCAGGCCGCAGTCGTTGATTTCCAGTACGCCTTGTTGCGCCATTGGCTAGCTCCTTCTTCCCGTGCCCCGTCCCGGTGGGGCGGTGGCAGGCGGCTTACCTGTTATCGGCGGTCACTCGCCACAGTTTTGTGCATGCATCTTTGGCCGTGTTTCCAGGTCAGCTGACCTTGAGGAATCGCAGCAGGTTGTTGTCACAGTAATTCTGGGTATCCAGTACCAGTCGCTCCTGCATCAATTGCAGCTGGTGGGTGAAGAACATGATCACGATACTGATCACCAGGGCGATGAAGGTGGAGTTGAAAGCCACACCCAGGCTGACGGTGACGCCGGCAATGTCTCCCTCCACGGCCCGATGTGCCTGGGATAGTGCTTCACCGATACCGCGGACCGTACCGATAAAGCCAATCGAGGGGATGGCCCAGGTGATATAACGCACCATGGCCAGCTCGGAGTCGAGCCGGTCGCCCTCGGTATCGCAGACCTCCTTTACCGAGTTGGAGACGGCGGCCACATTCCTGGTGGAACTGAATCGCTGCAAGGCTGTGAGCAGGGCGCGCGGCAACAGGTAGTTGCGTTCTTCCTCGGGCAGGGCCTGGATCGGTCGCGACAGGTCCCGCGCATCCTCGGGCAGGATCGGGGTGCCCTCACGTACGTTGAGGAGGGCGCGGTCAAGCAGTTTGCGCTCGCGCATGCTGCGTTGTGCCTTGAGTCCCATGATGGCCATGGCCCATAGCATCAGTACAAAGCAGGCTTCCTGTTCATAGTCGCGCATGACGATATAAAGCGACCGCTGCTGGATGTAGGTTTCACCGGCGGCTTCCCGTGCGAGCTGTTCCTCAATAAGGGCATCCGCATTGGGACGGATCACCGATACGTAAATAGCGTGCACCAGGATGATTGCGCCCAGCAGCGCAAACAGCTGGAATATAAAATCGGAGGATTTGAATTTCATAATGGTTCTCGCTCTGCTCCGCAATCTTTTCCCGGCAGTTTGATGGTTTCTCAGATATCAATCGGGTAGGAGACTGACAGGTCCTCGGAAATTTCTTCCGATGCCTCGTAATTGTCGACGCCACCTTCGTTGTCGTTACTCTCAGGAGCCCGCGCCTGCACATTGCCGGCATCCTGCTCCTGGCTTACCTCCTCTTTCTCCTCTTCACCCTGTGTTTCCTGTTGCTGGGCGAGCGCTGCCAGTGGCAACAGGGCAAGAGTCAGGACCAGGCATAAACTTTTCATTGCTTCTCTCCGTTTGCCAGCGCCGATTGCCAGCTCCAGGGGTATCGTCAGTCAATCCAGCGGGCTACGCGGAAGCCCACGTCACTGCGCGGTTCTGCGCCATAATCCCGGAATGAAAGGCGCAATTCGGTGAGTCCAGCGTGGCGCCAGCTGGAGCCGCGGATTACGTGATAATCACCATCCTGGGGGCCCACGGGGTTTTCTTCCCGCCGCATGGAGAGCCCGGTGCCGATGGTGTACAGGTCATGAATCCATTCGGATACGTTGCCGCCCAGGTCATACAGCCCGTGCGGGTTGGCGCTATAGCTGGCAACAGGTGCGGTGGCAGCGTAACGGTCGGTATAGGAGCGGAGCACTGCGGGTACGAGCTGTGCCGCATTGTTGTCGGCAAAGTTGCCGGAGTTCTTTCCTACCGGTAATTCATTACCCCAGGGGAACTTCAGCATGCCACCGTTGCGGAAGCGGGCGGCCCAGGCCCACTCGGCCTCTGTAGGCAGGCGATAGCCATTGGCACTGGCATCGAAACCTGTGACACGACTGCCCTCGGTGCGGTAAACCTGTTGCAGCCCGTCCCGCTGGCTGAGCCAGTTGCAGAACAGGGCGGCATCGCTCCAGCTGACATTCACCACCGGCAGGTTGTCGTTGTCCAGGCTGACCCCGTTCACATGGCTGGAACTGTGCATACGCTTGAAGCGCCGGAACTGGCGATTGGTGACCTCGGTGGCACCGAGGTAAAAGGGGCGCGTCAGGGCAATCTTGCGCATAACCTCATTGGCGCGGCGGCCCTGTTCACGGCGTGAAGAGCCCATGGTGAATTCTGCGTTGGGACGCATCAGTAGCATGCGGCCGCCGGCACCGTGGGTTATCTCGGCGGGGATATTGCTCCAGCGTGCCTGTTCCTGGGTGAGTAGCACGGCGCGAACTGTCTGTTCCAGTTTGGCACTGGGCGTGACGCTCGTCTGGTAATCCTCATAGCCTTCCTTGCGCACCAGGATGCTGTGGCTGCGGGCGGGCAGGGTGAAAATCTCGCCGGTATTGCCGGCCAGCTCACCGTCGATAAAGACTCGCGCGTTTTCCGGGCTGCTGGTGACTTTGACCCGTCCGAACACCGCGGACAAATCCACCTTGATTTCCCGCTCACTGCCAGACGCGATTTCCACGCGCCGCTCCACCGAGCCGAAGCCATCCTTGAAGAAGCGGATCTGGTGCACGCTGTCGGGCGCCAGGTCCAGCTCCAGCGGTGTTTGCCCTCGAAACTCCCCATTAACGGTTACGCTGGCACCGGACGGGCTGCTGGCAAGGCGCAGCAGGCCATCGGCTGCGGCCAGTTCCACCGGAGCCAGGGCCTGGTCGACACCGGCGGTGACAGCCACGGGGACTTCCGCGGTCTTGTGGTCGGGGAGGGATATCTCGACTATGCGGTCCCCCTGGATCAGCTGCGCCGTGAGGGGCGTAGTCCCGATTACCTCGCCCTCGACTGTTACCGTGGCGCCGGGCGGGTGGCTGCTGATCTGCACATCGGCCCATGCGGGGCGCAGGCGGGCCTGCAGCTGCTGGGTATTGTCCAGGCCCTCGATATCGATTTCACGGGTAAAGGGCAGGTAGCGCTCGGTCTCGATGGTGATGCGCTTGGTGCCTGCCGGGATATTCCTGGCCAGGCCCTCCTCGCTCGCCACTTCCTCTCCGTTGACCAGGATTCGCACCGGCACGGGGGGATCGGTGACTACCTGCAGGTGGCCGGGCAGGCGCTCGAGCTTGATTGCGCGGCGGCTGTTCTGGTCACTACTGACGTCTACTGAGCCACTCTGGGGCAGGTACCCGGTGGCGGTAATTTCGTAGCGATAGGTGCCCGGCAGTACCAGGTGACCATCGCCCAGGGGCAGGGCAAGCCCGCTGACACTGACATTGGCATCGGCGGGCTGGGTTTCAAAAATCAATGAGCGCGCCACCAGCAGGTAGACCAGTACCAGCATTCCCAGCAGCAGGGCAAAGGCAACGATCAGGGCGCGAGGGGAAAACAACAGTTTGCGGCTGCCAGCCTCCTCTGCCACCGGGGTAAACCCGGCGGGCTGGATGATTGAGAAGTCTTCATCTGCGCGATCGTTATCGCGAACGGGTACCGCTTCCTTCGCTGTCATTAGTGAATCCCTGTTACTGCGTAATTATCGCTTTATCGCAATTGGGCAGCGGCCGTTGCCCGTGCACCGAGGGGAATTGGTCGATTCCCGCGCTTCTCGCTGCCTGTTTTCTCCGGTGACATAAAGCTTAGCTTGCCCGCGCTTGCGCCATGTCCCTCGTGCCACTGTTTGTCGCGATATTCCTTTTATCGCCAGCACCCGGCAGGCGATCCTGTCCGGCTTTTTCAAGCCGGAGCCGTAACGTATTGGATCGGCAGAGCGAGGGGCGGTTCAGCCGTTGGTAGCTGTCTCAGCTATTATTGGCACCGTTTATTTTTTCTGCGCACTGGATGACAACTGTCGGTGTTTCGGCGCCGGGCTCGACGGTAAATTCTCGGCGGACATCGCGATAGCCATCCCGCCGGCCCACCGCCGTGTAGCGGCCGGGTTTCAGTGTGATCTGGCGCTCGGTAAAGTTGCCCAGGGTACCTACCCGGTATATCGATACCCGTGTGCTGCTGTCCGACTGGAATCGCACCGGTACCGGGATCAGCGCCTGGGTCAGGGCAGTTTCCAGTTCCTCGATCTGCGACTGCAGTCGTGGTCCGTCTGCATCTATCTGGCGTGCATCCGCGAGTACTCTGCGGGCGTGTGTATTGCGTTTACTGCCACCCAGGGACAGCGGGTCCTCCAGTAACTCCTGTAACTGGTCGTCAAGCGTAGCGCGTGCCTGGGCGCGGGCTTTGCCGGTGATTGCGGACACCAGGCTGCTATCTGTTTTCAACAGTGCACTGTAGCTCTCTACGGCCGCATGCCACTGCTCGGATGCTTCCTGCTGGTGTGCCTGGCTGAACAGCCGCTCGACGCGTGTTTGCTCGAGCCCGTTGGCAGCCTGCTGCAGGCCCACCGCCGGGTCGCGGGCTTCCGGTTTGAGCTTTTGTGCCCGCTCGAAAGCTGACCTGGCAGTGGCGTAGTCGTTTGCGGCGATGGCGGCATAGCCAGCCGACATGGCCTCGCTATAGTCGCGCTCGGTAATTGCCGTGACCACTTCCGGCAGTAACTCCTGCGCGGGCCGGGTCTCGCTGTCGAGCGCCAGGGCCTGCTGCAGGGCCGCTTTTGCAGTGTCCAGGTCGTTGGCGGTAAATGCGTCGCGGCCCCGGGTCACCTCTTCCCAGACCTCGGGCAGTTTTTCCGCCCGGGCCTTGCCGCGTGTGCCTCGCGGATGCTCTTCGGAAATGGTCAGCACCAGGTCAAAGGCGCTGTGGGCGGCCTCGGCATCACCGCGATTCAGTGCGTCATTACCCTCGGCGAGGTGCTGTTCGATACGCTCAGGTACACTGTCCCGGATCGACTGCATCGCAGCCAGGGCCTGCTCATACTGATCGAGCGCCTGCTTGAACTGGCGCTGGCGATATATCGCATCCGCTTCCTCGGCCAGGCCGCGTGCTGCGGAAAAATCCTCGGGCGCCCAGATTTCGACCCGGCGTTCCTGCAATTCTTCCTGTAAAACGAAGATTTCCTGGAGGATCTCCTGGACACGACGGCGCTGGCGCGCGATTTCGGCGTCGGTATAGGGGGATGCCTGGACTTTCGCGGGCCGTTGCATCGCACTGTCTTTGGCGGAGGCAGGGCCCTGGCCTGCAGCGATTTTGACTTCCGGCCTTTCCACGGTTTGCGGCAGGATCCAGAAGACCCCGATAACGCCTATCACCAGTGCCGAGCCCACCAGGATGGCGGGCAGGTTGCCGCGGCGGGGGGGATTTTCACCCTGCGGTACTTCACGGGTGGCAGCCCCGTCATCCGGCTGCGGGGAGTCAGCGCCGAAGCGAAAATCAGCGGGTTCGATATAGCCGTTATCTTCCGGGGACTGGTCGCGGTGTTGCATAGTCATTCCGCATAGCTGGGATTATTTTCCGGCGCCCGCCATGCTCGGTACATGCGGGCGCGCCGTTATCAGATATTGGTTTCCAGGGCGCCGGTTTCCGCCTCGTAAATCTCCTTGAGGATTTCACGCCACTGGCGGTACTGGTTTTCCACGCTGCCGGAGAGGGTGACGGTACGGTCTTCCAGCTCCACAATCTGCGGCTCTACCTCTGCCTGCATGGAGTCGCCCAGTTCCTGCAATGCCTCGATATGCATTTTCGCTTCGCTGCGGCGGTCGAACCCGCTTTTCACCAGGTAGCCCCCGCCGGCAACGGCAACGTGGCCCGCCTGTCGCGCGGCACCACCGCCGGCGCCGGCGGCGGCAATGCCGCCGATAATCGCAGCCGCACCCATGATTGTGTGGTTGCGCGCCTTGCGTTTGAGTTCACGCATCTGCTGCACTTCCTCAAAGCTGAGGGAGCGCCACTCCTGGTAGGGGGTTTCCATGGATTTGACGAAAGTGCCGTAGTAACCCTGCAGGGTGTCAACAAACAGATAATCACGCTCGCGGATACGTCTTACCCGCTGGAGCATTGGATCGTCCTGCGCCGGCAGTGCCTTCAGTTCGTAAATTCCGTCCTCATTCTGGGCCAGGTAGCGGGAAAAGGCGTCAGGTGAAAAGCTGCGGGCGAAGCGCATTTCGGAAATCGTGCGAAGTTCCGCGATATATTCATCAGACAGGCCCTGGCGGTATTTGAGCATGTCGTTGGCGATCTGGTTATAAATGCCCTGGAATGCATCGCCACTGGTGGGGTGCTTACGGTCGTAGGCATACTGCGAGGCGCGCTCGGAATATTCCCTGGTGAACCACTGTTGGCCACGCGAGTCGGTAACCCACACTTCCACTGTAAGCGTTTCGCCATCTGACTGGACTATCCGTCCCTGCACGGTTACATCGATATTGGTGCGCGTGCTGGGGATTACCCGCACCGGGCCCCAGCCCTGGCTCTGCTGGAGTGACTCTGCCAGGGTCACGGCAATGTAGCGGGATTCCGCCTGGCGCAATTCGGGGAACACCAGTTCCTCTTCGTCCACTTCCGCCGTGGCGAGGCCGGGGTCAAACTGCACTACACCCACATCCAGCAGGCGATCCTCAGGAATGGTGGCGTCCTCCACTGTCAGCGGGGTAAACGCGGTAGTGCGCACCTCGGTGGTGGCACAGGCACCCAGTAGCAACAGGCTGCCAAGCAGCAGGCCACGGCCGATAACAGGTGTGGCGGACAACAGTCTGGGCAAATGCATGGTAATTCCCTCCGCTGTTACTTCTTCGCGTTTTTATATTTCCGGTATTCTTCCCAAAGCCGCTCGCGCAGCTCGGGATCCTTTTCGCGCGTGGCGGCCTCACGAATCTGGCGGGCCACCACGTCGTCGTCATCCCCTTCGGGGATATCGGCAGGTACCACGCTGCCGCTGCCGCTGTGGTCATATTCCCCTTTGCGACCGGCGGTGGGCATGCCGGGGCCGGTAGCCTGTCCACTGGAGTTGTTCTGCTCCGGGCCACTGCCTTCCTCGCTGCCGGCACCACCGCCCCCGGGGGGAGCGGGTATTTCGGCCTCTGCGGACTCGATCAGGTCCTCGAGGGACTCACCGGGCGGTGGTTCGTCCATGGACTCCTCACTCTCATCCTCGGAGGCAGGGCGATTGCGCACGTAATCCCGCTCGCGCAGGATCATGCCGTCATAGCTCGCCATGGTGGAGTCGAACTCTCCCTCCAGTTCCGATACCCGCTCGGCTGCGGTGGCGGGTGCCTCGTTCGGTGCACTGCTACCGCTGGACGGGCTTCCGGCACTTGCCGAGGCACTGGGGCTGCTGGACGATGCGCTGCTGGACTGGTTGCTCGCCGATGCTTCGCTCGCAGAGCTGCTGGCGGTCGCGGCACTGCTACTGGAAGAGCTGGAGGATGATGAACTGCTGCTGGACGACGATGCGCTCTGTTCCTCTTCGGAAAAATCGATTTCCTCAGGGGGCTGGCCCTCGCTGTTACTTGAGGGATCGGGGGGCATGCGCCGTTCTTCCGGTTGCGCTTCAGATTCGCTGTATACCGGGCTGGAGGGTGAGTCCCGTCGCGCGGTCGGATCTGGCATGCTGTCCCCGGCGGAACTGCGTCGCCGGGCTTCCTCGCTGCCCGAATCAGAGGCGGTACTGGCCTGCTGGCTGGACCGCTCACCCGACTCGATGCTTGGCATCGAAGTGTTGGGCTGGGCAGAGCTGCTACTGGGCATAGAGGAGGAGCTGCTACGACTGCTCGGCGGGCTGCTCTGGGGCATGTTGCTGGCTGTCTGCGGGCTCGACTGGCTCTGGGAGCGGCTCGATGAGCTGCTTGACGACTGCGATGATGAGCTGCTGGATGACGGTTGGGACTGGGATTGCGACTGTGAGGGCTGTGCCGGGGGTTGCTGCTGGGTCTGCTGGCTCTTGCAGCCGGCAATAACCGCACTCAGCACCACAATCGAGGCGAGGGTGTGCCAGCCAGGGGGTTTGCTCTGCTGTGAAAATACCGCTTTCCGTAGTGTCATTTTCTCTCTCCTGGTACGCCGATCGGCGCCTTTCGGACTCGAGCGATCTGTGCGGTGAAAGCCGGGTCATCCAGCTTTCCATTGCGGCTCCGGTGTAATTCCACACCCGGAACTCTGGTTTTTGTCGTTGATTTTTCCTTTACTGCCCGCCTGTCGCGATGGTCTGGTGCATTGGACCCCTGGCGACGCCCCGGGTTTGGTTGTCTGTGTTCCCGGGGCGGGACTCTCTGCCTGAATTAACCTGGCCGTCGTGTAAAGCTTTTTGCAGGTTAGTCAAAGACAAACCGCTGCACGATGCCCACAGTATCCACTGGTTCTCCATTTTCGAACCGGGGACGGAATTTGGCGCGTTTGAGAACATTGCGCACCCGGGAGCGAATAACGACGCTGTCATCCGCGCTGGAGTTCAGGATCTCTATATTGCGCGCCTTGCCGTAGGCGGTGACATCGTAGGAAACGGTGACATAAGACTGGGCCAGGCCGCCGCGGTCCTCGTCCAGCATCGGCAGGTCGGGCAGGGCGGCCGGGCGCCCGAAGATATCGTCTATCTCCCGGTTGGTGGCGCCGTTGTCCCAGAGCGCATGATAAGCCTCACCATAGGTTTCCCTGGCCGAATGCCATTTGTTGAACATCATGTACCAGTCTCCCAGCTCTACCTTGGCCTTGGCCGAGGCGGCGGGGGGGGATTGGGGGTTTTTCTGGTAGACATCGACAATCCGCGCGATCGCTTTCTTGCCGGTGCTGAAGCTGTTCATGCGAAAATGATCAAGCTGCGCCTGGCGATGATTGTTGTCGAACCCCCCGCCGGCGAAATTGGTGTTCACCACCACAGCCTGCTGCGGTTCCCCGGCATAAGTGGCGAGGTAGTAATTGGTGGCCTTCAGGCCACGCAACGCCTCGACCAGGCGCAGGTCATTGGCACCAAAGTTTTGCGTGATGATATCGACAGCCAACTGGTAGAGGTTGGTGGCACTGATCAGGTGCTCGAACAGGGTTTCGCCTTTTTCCTCGACGTAGGCCCGCAGGTGCCAGCTGCTCAGGCGCTCTATAACGGGCAACATGCGCGGGTCGCTGTTGCCGTAATTCTGCTCGTGTAACCAGTAGAGATACTCCTGGTTGTCGTTCGCCTCGTCCCACTGGTTGAGCGCAATCTGGCTGTCGATCATGCGCTCGATCATCGGTATCTGGTTCAGAGAATAGAGACCCTCGTTGACACGGTTGATCAGCATTGCCCGGCGAAACTCCTTGATTGCCTCCTCGTGGGCACCGGAATTTTGCAGGGCGGTTGCCAGGCCAACCAGCTGTTCATCGATGCCAGTGCCGTAGGCTCCGTATTCAGCCTCCATTTCCTCGATGCGCTGGCGATAACGCCGCGCAGCCTCGGAAGGGCGCAATTGCCGGCGGGTAGGCTCGGCCTCAAGTGGCTGGGAAGCCGCCTCGATAAAAGCGGGCGGTGGGGCGCCGGTATCCTCCGGCACGGGCTCAACTTCCGCCCACGCGTTGCTGCACAGCAGAGCTGTGGCTGTAAACATCAAGCCGGTAGCAAACGAACTGCTGAAATCTGTCTGTGTCACGGTTGAACCACTTCTATTCCATGTTTTGCCTCACCCGGCCGCAAGCCGGGGCTCGCGATTGGTCGGGCACGATTTCCGCGCGGTACATGCCGGCGGAATTTCTCTCCCTGAAGTGTGGTTCGATTCTCAGTCCCTGACTGTGCCCGGAGGTTTTCAGTTCCGGTCGGCGCGATTTTTTGGCGGTGCAGTAAACCACAGCGCTGTTCGCGCAAGGCCCCTGCCACCTGTTGGCCGGTGTCACCGGGGCGTACTGATGAGTATAGTCAAGCGTCTCAAATCACCCGGTGAGGATGGTAGAAGAAACTGCCGAGTCCTTTTACAGGCTATTACGCACAGTAGCACCGGGCCGGTTCAGTCGTCGTCGTATGGGATTTGCTGTGCGCCACAATTTCAAGTTGATACCGGCGTCACTTCTGCAGCGAAGTGACCGCGGTTCTCAGCGTGGTCAGCTTGCGATGGTCGATCCTTTCCGGAAGACAGCTCTCCTATTAAATGACCGTTAACGCTCAAAGTTTTGCGCAGGTTGCTTGTTGGCAGCAAAGAGGGTTTGGATTCAATCTCGGCAGGGGCCATAATCGGCACAGCATTGATACAGGAGGTCTCCCAGTGAGCATTTATATTGACCCGGCAGTGGCCAGCAGTCTGCGGGGGTTTGAAATGCCCGAGCGGCTCGGGTTTGGCACGGTGATGGCGCCGGTAATGTTTCGTGCCGTCTGCCAGGACGGGTGCTGGAGCAGCGGTGAGCTGGTGCCCTATGCGCCGCTGGCGCTGGATCCGGCGGCCAAGGTGCTGCACTACGCCCAGTCCTGTTTTGAAGGGATGAAAGCCTATCGCACCGGCAACGGCGGGGTGAGCCTCTTCCGCCCCGGTCGCAATGCTGAGCGGATGGCGCACTCAGCGGAACGACTGTGCATGCCGCCGGTACCGGAGGCCCTTTTCATGGATGGTGTCCGTACTGTTGCCGCCTACTGCGCGAACCTGGTGCCGGCCAATAGCGGCGAGTCGCTGTACCTGCGCCCCTTCCTGATCGGTACGCAGCCCAACCTGAGCGTGTCGGCGAGCACCTCCTATGAATTTTATGTGATTGCCAGTCCCTCGGCGGCCTATCATGCCGGGCATATGCGCCTGTGGGTTGAGCGGGAGGATTCCCGCGCTGCCGTGGGCGGCACCGGCGATGCCAAGGTCGGGGGCAATTACGCCGCATCGCTACTGAGTATCTCGCGGCTGAAAGCCCGCGGGTACGACCAGTCCCTGTGGCTCAACCCGGGCAACCGCCATACGGTGGACGAGCTGTCAGGCATGAACTTCTTTGCCGTCATGGAGGGAGAGCTGCACACACCGAAGCTCAATGGCTCGATTCTCGAGGGTGTTACCCGGGACTCCCTGATTGACCTGGCGCGATCCCAGGGCTACACCGTGCACGAGCGCGACATCGATATCGACGACCTGCTGGCGCTGGTCAGGTCCGGTACCTGCAGTGAGGCCTTCGCCTGTGGCACTGCAGCCATTATCAGCCCCATCAGCGTCTTCGGCGACGGTGACCAGCAGTATGAACTGGCGCAGGTACCGGGGCCTGTGTCCGAGCACCTGCGCCAGGCATTGCTGGATATCCAGGAGGGCAGGGCGGATGACCGCTTTGGCTGGATGCAGCCGGTGTCCCCGGTTGAAGTCTGAAGCACGCGGCTGTCACCGCTGACAGTCCGCCCCCCATGGCATGGCCCCGGTGGTGGAAGCTCCGGGGCTTCTCCTTCCTGCGCCAGTTTCCCTGTCGGCCCCCTGCCACATTCCACTACCGACGGGGCCGGGTTGATTGGTAGCACAGTTGTCCGGGGCTGTTTCCTGAAGAAACGTCATCACAGCCGATTGCGCTTAATCCAGCACAGCCGTTGACTTGTATGCCGGTAGTGATACAACTGGACGTGAGAATAAAAACAAGCTGGAACTTAGGGAATGACCGCTGGTGGTATTCCTCACTTTGACAAGACGTATCCAGAGCAAATTGAGATCGGTCATCCCCGGCCGTCTTGTGTCCCGCGAAGCGGTCCCCCGGGGACCGCTGGCGGGGCGGCGCAATATGCCTTAAACACGCATAGATCAGAGGAAGTAAAAGCAGTACTGAAGCAGTAGCGCCTTGGCGGACAGTTCCTTACGTTGAGTGAGGAGAAACGGGATGTTGAGCTACATGTTCGGAATGCTGGTACACCCCCGGCAACAGTGGCAGCAAATCGGGAGCCTGTCTGAGAAAGGCCTGCGCCGGCATATTCCCTATGCCATTGTCCTGGCGCTGTTGCCGGCCCTGGCCTGGTTTTACGGCACCACCGAGATCGGCTGGAGTGTGGGCGGTGGCGAGCCGGTGCGGGTCACCAGCCAGAGCGCCCTGTCACTGGTAGGCGCCTTCTACCTGGCCATGGTACTGGGAGTGATCGGCGTCGGTTACTTCATTCACTGGATGGCCAAAACCTACGGTGCTGACACCTACCCCATGAAAGGGATGGTCATTGCCGGGTTTACTGCCACACCCATCTTCATTGCCGGCCTGGCAGGTTTTTACCCCGTGCTGTGGCTGGATATCCTGATTGCGATGCTCGCGGTTGCCTATGCCGTGTACCTGCTCTATACCGGTCTCCCGATTGTCCTGGGGTTATCTGAAGAGCGCGGCTTCCTGTTTGCCAGCGCGGTGGTTACCGTATCGCTGGTGATGGCGGTGGTAGTGATGGTGGGGACGGTGCTGTTCTGGAGTTTCGTTTCCGCGCCGGTATTCCACTGAGTGGGACTGGCCCGGCTCGAAGTCGGGGGGAGAAAAAGAAAACGGCGCCCCAGGGCGCCGTTTTTGGTTACTCGACTGCGTCCGGCAGATAGCTGTACTCGATACGGTAGCCGTTGGGCAGCAGCAGTTCCCGGGCTTCGGCGCTGTAGCGGTCCAGCTGGATTTCAACGAGGGACTTGATCACCGCGCGGGGTTCTGTATCCCGGCAGTGGATTTTCATAGCCTCGATATTGCGGTTCTCGCTGACCACCCCGTGCTCCACGATCCGCAACAGGATCGTGTCCCGCCCCAGCTCCAGTTGGTAGCCGGGGCCGCTGGGCAGGGCCATGCGGTACCTGACTGCCCCCCAGGGGCCATCGCACTTGATTGCCTGGTATTCCCGTACGGGGGCTTCCCGATCCAGAATTCCCGAAGCAAACTCCTGCTCCTTGCCGGTAACTTCCTGCTCAACCTCGAACGCATCCCCGGTTTCGGTCAGCAGCTTCAGTTGCAGTGTGCCGCTGGCATGGGCCTGGGTGCAGAGCAGCGTGAGAAGCAGGGTCAGGCGAATGGGGAAAGGGCTGTGCCCCACAGGGCTCACGGGACCGGGATCTGGTGGTGCGCCTGAAAGTAGTCGCAGTTTCATGGTGGCCGGCTCTTTCCGAGTGACTGTGCAGACGATACACAGCCCTTGATTGGGCGGCAAGGTCAGGGCCCGGACCTTATTGCCGTGATGTCCGCGAATGGGCTAGGATTGGCCTGTTTGTAGCCCCGCCAGTTACTGCGGTTGTTAGTTGGTACACGTGTACCAATTGCAGTGTGGCCGGGCTGGGGCCAGGCAGGAGCGCGGGCCCGGCATGCAGATAACTCGAATAACAGAAGAACCTGAATAAAAGGAAATTCACATGAAGACCACTGCCTACATGGGGCTGGCGCTGGCCGCAGTGCTGGCTGCTGCCTGTTCCCAGGACAAGAATCCCGCCGGGAATAACCCGGAAACAGCCGCGGCGTCAGCGAGCGCGGACTTCCAGAAGCAATTACTGAAACAACTGATCTCAGCCAAGCCGGGGGATGTGATCGAGCTTCCGGCCGGGAACTTCGCCCTGAATCGCAGCCTGTCCCTGAATGTGGATGGCGTGACCATCCGTGGCGCCGGTATGGAGAAAACCGTCCTTTCCTTCAAGGACCAGATCCAGGGCGCCGAGGGCCTGCTGGTGAATGCCAGTGATTTCACCATCGAGGACCTGGCGATCGAGGACACCATCGGTGACGCACTGAAGGTCAATGAGGGTGAGAATATCGTTATCCGCAATGTCCGGGTGGAGTGGACCAATGGCCCCGCGACGGAAAACGGTGCCTATGGTATTTACCCGGTGCAGACTGAAAATACCCTGCTCGAGGGCAATGTGGCTATTGGTGCATCGGACGCTGGAATCTATGTGGGCCAGTCGCGCAATGTGATCGTGCGTAACAACCGCGCCGAGTTCAATGTTGCCGGAATCGAAATTGAAAACACCATCGGTGCCGATGTCTACGACAATATCGCCACCAACAATACCGGCGGCATCCTGGTGTTCAACATGCCCAACCTGCCGCAGCCGGGACACAGCACCCGTGTCTACGACAACCGTGTGTTTGAGAACAATACCGGAAACTTCGGCCACGAGGGCACCCCGGTAGCGGCAGTGCCGGCCGGATCCGGTATCGTGATCAACTCCAATGACAATGTGGAGATCTTCAACAACGAGATCGCGGATAACGATACGGCGAATATTATCGTCAGCAGCTATTACACAGCCGGTTACTACTCCGATAAATCCACCCAGGAAGCGTTTGATCCCTATCCCGAGGGTATCTTTATTTATGACAACCAGTTTGCCGGTGGTGGCACCTCGCCTGACCACATCGAGCTGAAGGCCCTGAAGCTGGCCAAGTTCGGCCTGGGTGGCAGCCTGCCGGATATCCTCTGGGATGGCGTGGTGAACAGTGACAAGCTGGTGGATGGCACATTGCCGGAATCCCTGAAGCTGTGCATTGACAACGGTGATGCCGGCATTATCAATATCGATGCCTCCAACGACTTTAAAAATATCTCCACTGATATTGCGCCGCACAAGTGTGCCCTGCAGAAGCTGCCCCAGGTGGTCCTGGAATTTGACCAGGCCGAGCCGGAAAAAACCGATATGGCAAAACTAGAGGCGGAAGATGCGTAAGCTGTTGTGGGGCGCGGTGCTGGCCCCGATTTTTGCAGCCGCCCTGGGCGGCTGTGAAGCACCGAGAGAGCCGGTGGCGGTTTTCGAGCGCGATGCAGTTCCGGACAAGCTCAGTGACTGGCATATTGTGGAAGCCATCGACGGTGAGTTACTGCCGAACGATGGCGTGCTTCCCTATGACCTGAATACTGCGCTCTTCACCGACTATGCCCACAAATTGCGTACGGTCTGGATGCCCCCGGGCAGCTCGGCGGAGTACGCGGACGAGCGTTTCGAATACCCGGTGGGGACGGTTCTGAGCAAGACCTTTTACTACCCACGGGATACCAGCGGCATCCAGGACGCTGTGCTGCGCACCGATGACTACAGCCGTGATTACGTCGCCGGCCGGACCGGTGAGGCCCTGAACCTGGACAATGTGCGGCTGATGGAAACCCGCCTGCTGGTAAAGCGCGCGGACGGCTGGCAGGCGCTGCCCTACGTATGGAACGCAGAGCAGACCGAAGCGGTGCTGGAAATAGCCGGAGACGCCAGTCGCCTGCAGCTGGTAAGCGGGGAAATCGAGGATGCGGGTTTTACTTATGTGGTGCCGGATGCGAACCAGTGTGCCGGCTGCCATGCGGACAACCATACCGACAAGGCCATCATGCCGCTGGGGCCGCGCGCGCGTCACCTGAACAAGGACTACGCCTACGCGGACGGCGCGCGCAACCAGCTGCTGCACTGGCAGCAGGTGGGTTACCTTAGTGGTTTGCCGGAGATTACCGCGGTACCGCGCAACGTGGATTTCACGGATAGCAGCGAGCCGCTCGAGGCACGCGCCCGTTCCTACCTGGATATCAACTGTGGCCACTGCCACAACCCGGCGGGCGCCGCCGATACATCGGGGCTAATGCTGCATCACCAGGAGTCCGACCGGCGCAAGCTGGGCCTGTGCAAACCACCGGTGGCGGCGGGCACCGGCAGTGGCAACCGCCGGTTTGCCATCGTCCCGGGTGAGCCGGAGGAATCCATCCTCAACTTCCGGGTGGAGACCACCAACCCCGGTGCCATGATGCCGGAACTGGGTCGAAGCCTGGAGCACGAGGAAGGTACGGCATTGCTGCGGGAGTGGGTGGCCTCGATGGGGGGCAGCTGCAGCTGACAACCCCTGCCGGACCCATGTCGGACCCATGTCGGGTGCCAACAATGAAGCCGGCGGTCATTCCGCCGGCTTTTTTACTGGGCGGGAACCTGTGCCACGCCTTCGCCTTTCGGCTCGCGACATTCGGCGATATGTGCCAGCCCGCCCAGGTGCGTGGTTAGCCAGAGTGGGAGAGCAGTGCAGCTAAGGGCCCCCACCTGCTGCTGCCGCTCGAATGCCTCCAGCAGAGCGGCATAGGTCCGGAATCGGGCGGCAATCTTGCGCACATAATCATAGGGTTCCCGGCCCCGGGCATAGCCATATCGCGCCTTCTTGTAATACTTCTCCTGCGAGAGAAGCAGCATGGCTTTCTCGACGTTGTTGAACCACTCCTTGCGCTCCCAGCCTTTTTCCTCAGCCAGGTCCTGGGCATCATAGACATGCCCCAGGCCGGCGTTATAGGAGGCCAGGGTAAACCACATCTTGTTCTCGGGACTGATACCCTTGCCCTCGAACTTGCGGTACAGCCACTGCAGGTATTTCAGGCCCGCACGCACACTGGTTTCCGGATCGAACAGTTTGGTCTCGCCTACCTGCTTGCCGGTATCCGGCATCACCTGCATCAGGCCGCGCGCGCCTACCCAGGACTTGGCCCCGGGGTTGAAGCTACTTTCCTGGAACATCTGTGCGACCACCAGGCGCCAGTCAAAGTCATACTCCTTGGCGTACCTCTTGACGATATTGTCGAACGGGGAGATTTCGCCCTTCTCGCTCAGCCCCTTGATTTCGTCACGGGTGCGCTTGGGCTCGTCGAAGTACTTGTGAAACAGGGTTTTTCGCAGCTTGGTAATTTCTTCATCGTTAAAGAACTGGTGTATCGTCTCCAGCAATTGCGGGTTGCTCTCCCGTACCGCCCAGGCGTAAACATTATCCTCCACGCGTAAGTCGATCAGGTTGTCCACATCGTCGCGCCAGTGGTGTTCCAGGCGCACGGTTATATCATCAGCAATTGTGAGGTCGTAATCGCCCTCGGCAACCCGGTCGAGAATCTGGGGGATGGTGAGCTCCTCCGGGACCAGCTCCACCTCGATGTCCGGGTACTGGTCCAGGATTTCCACCAGGACTTCATACTGGCTGCTGGATTCCAGAACATGGATAGTGCGCCCCTCCAGTTCACTAATATCCTCGATGGTTTCCCCTGACCGGCCGACGACACTGACTTTCTCTTCCATATAGGCGGGGCCAAAATCAACCCCGCTCTGCCGGCGTGCATCGGTAGCAGTCAGCAGGCTGGCTGTTAGATCGGCTTTACCTTCTTTCAGGTAATCCAGCAGGTCACTGTGCTTCGGCGCCACGATAATCTCGAGGCGCACGTCGAGATCCTTGGCAAATCTCTGCAGCATCTCGTATTCATAACCCATCACCCGGCCTTTCCACATAAAGTAGGTGCCGGGATGGTTGCGGGTGACAGCCCGCAGTACACCGCGCTCCCTGATCTGGTCCAGGTCACCGACAAAGCGCTGGTCGGGGGTGGTCAGTTTGATATTACGGATGGCATCGTTGATAAACTTTTTAAGCTGCGGGGAGTTCTTGCGGATGCCCGCTGCCAGCTGGTCTTCCCGCTCGAAGACAATATTTTTCTTGAGGTTGTCACGGAACTGGCTTACCAGGCCAAATATCAATTCGTCGATAATGGTGAAATCGATATGCCCCATGGACACCTCCAGGGCCAGTTCGACGTAGTTGGTGTCGACAACTTCAACCTTGAGACCGGGATGCTTCTTTGCCAGTTCCCGGGCCCGCTGCTCAAATACTGTGCCCCTGGTTACCTGTAGGGTTTTGCCTTTTAGTGACTCACCTGCCTTGATATCAGGCATATCGGTCCGGGAGACCAGGGTGTCATGGGTGGACGCTATTGGAATGCTGAAATCAATCAGCTCGCGACGCTCGGAGGTTGGAACCATGTTGTTGGCGATAATGTCCCCCTTGCCCTCTATCAGCATGGGTATCAGCTGGTCGAAGCTTTCCGCGTAAAGCACAACCGGCTCCAGGCCCAGTATTTCCGCCTTTCGCTTGGCTCGCTCGATCTCAATGTCTTGTGGTGTGGCCGCCCGGTGGAGGGAGTCGGTATTGGTGATATCAACAAGGATACGCAGCTTGCCGCGCTTCCTGATGGCATCCAGGTCCCCGGTCTCTATGTAGTTGTCATAGGCGCCGATGGGGTATTCGCCGGTAGTCTCGGGTGACCAGGCGGCTTCCGGCCGCAGGTCGCCCTTGCCGGCCACCCGCTTTGCAAAGCGGTCCCACAGGCCTGCGACTTTCCCCTTTTTGCCGGCTTTTTTTTCACTCTCGCCAGATACAGCGTTTTCTGCAGGCTCTGGTGACTCCTGTGCTGGTGGCGCCGTTCCCCCTTCCGCTTCGTCTGCTGTCGCCAACTCGCTCCCACTTTCCGCGGACTCCTGTCCGGTAGCCGGTTCTGTGGCTTCACCGGGCTGAGAGTGCTCGCGGTCGCCTCCACAGCCAACGGCGAGCAGGAATGTTATGAAAAGAACACTGAACGAGAACCAGGGAAGAGTGAACCGCATTAAGTTTTATACCGGTCGATGCTTGCTTCGTTGATTACAGTCTAGTCAGGGGCTGCGCCGGGGCATTGTTGGCGCGATAGCGGACCCGGCTGGTGAAGAGGTATGTCCGTGGGTTTAACCGGGTGCCCTGTTTATTGCGGCGCTCCTGTGCCTCAAGGAGGGCGACGAATGAGCGAAAGCGCGCCTCGATCTTGCGCACGTAATCCACCGGCTCCTGTCCCCGGGCATAACCGTAACGGGCTTGTTTGAAATATTTTTCTTCCGACAACAGCAACATGGCGTTTTCCACACTGTCGAACCAGACCCTGCGATCCCAGCCTTTCTGCTCGGCCAGGTCCTGGGCGTCGTAGACATGACCCAGGCCGGCGTTGTAGGAGGCGAGGGTGAACCAGACCTGGTTCTCCTGGTTGATGCCCTTGTCGTCAAACTTGTCATGGAGCCAGCGCATATACCTGGTGCCGGCCCGGATACTGTTTTCAGGGGTGAAAAGGTCGGTCACGCCCACCTGCTTGCCGGTATTCGGCATCACCTGCATCAACCCCCTGGCACCCACCCAGGACCTGGCGTCGGGGTCGAAATTGCTTTCCTGGTACATCTGCGCGACGATCAGTCGCCAGTCGAAGTCGAACTGCTCCGCGTAGCGGCGCACAATATCGTCAAAAGGGGATATCTGGCCGCTGCGATTGAGTTCCTCGATTTCTACCCGCGTGCGCTTGGGGGAATTGAAGTAGCGCTCATAGAGTTCCGGGATCCTGTCATCGGTGCTGGGCTCGGCGAAAAACTCGTTAATGGCCCGAAGTAACTGGGGGTTGGACTCCCGCACCATCCAGGCGTAGCGGTTTTCTTCCCGCGGCAGCCGCAGGGCGAATACGATATCCTCCCGCCAGGCCTGCTCGAGCCGTACGGAGATTTCATCCGCGATAGCCAGGTCGCATTCCCGGTCGACCACCTTGTCGATGACCTGCTGGATATCCAGCTCACCAGGGACCTCCTCGACTTTCATGTCCGGCACCTGCTGCTTGAGCTCTTCTGCCACCTGGTACTGGCTGCTGGCCCGGCGCACACACACCGTCTGACCGGCGAGGTCCTTGACTGCGGCCAGCTTTGCGCCGCTGCGGGCAGCGATACCGGTGGGGCTTGTCAGGTAGGGGTCGGAAAATGCCATGCCCTCCGCTTGCCGGCGCCTGGTGATGGCAAGCAGGCTGGCCGAGATATCCACATCGCCATTACGGAGCAGGCGCACAAAATCCTCGTGGTTCTCGGCCACGGTAATATCCAGCCGCACGCCGAGCGTTTTGGCGAAGTTCTCCAGCAGGCTGAATTCAAAACCCAGGATCTGCCCTTTCCACATAAAGTAAGTGCCCGGGTGGTTGCGGGTGACGGCACGAATCACCCCGCGCTCCCGGATCGCCTCCAGGTCACCGACAGAGCGCTCGCCGGGCCGGGTCAGGCGCACCAGCCGCACCTGCTCATTGATGGCCTCCAGCAGTCGCGGGGAGTCCTTGCGAATGGCCCAGGCAAGCTGGCGCTGGCCGGGAAATACACGATTGGCTTTCAGGTTATCGCGAAACTGTTGCACCAGGCCCAGCGCCTGGCGGTCGACAATGGTGAAGTCCGCGTCGCCGCTGGCCACCTCCACCAGCAGGTCGATGTAATTGTCATCGCGTACCTGTACTTCCACCCGGGGGTGCTGTTGCGCGAAATCCTGCGCCTGGCGCTCGAATTCGGTGCCGGCGGTGACGACCAGGACTTTGCCCCTGAGGCTGCTCTGCCCATCAACATCCGCCGTGTCTGTTGCCGACACCAGGACGACCTCGGTCTCGGCGGTGGGGCTGGAAAAGTCGACTTGCTCTTGTCGGGCATCGGTGACCAGCAGGTTGTTGGCGATCAGGTCACCCTTGCCGGCATTGAGCATGGGGATCAGGTCACTGAACTGTGGCACCTCGAGAATCACCAGTTCCAGGCCCAGTCGACGTGCCATCAGGCGGGCCTGCTCGATTTCCACATCCTGTTGCGTCGCCTCCCGGTGCAGCGCGGCGGAACGACTGGGATCCACCAGCAGGCGGAGCTGGCCGCGCTTCTCAATCGCGGCCAGGTCGCCGGTCTCGGTGTAGTTGTCGTACAGGTCGATGGGGATGGTATCGAGATTGCCGGGCACAGGCGCCGCGGGGCCGCTGCCGGACCCGGGAGGCTGGTCAGTGTCCTGGCCGCTGCGCTCACAGCCGCTGTTCAGCAGCAGGGCGATGGCTATTGCGATCAGTAAGCGCCAGCTGGGTGTCATGGCTAAATGGCACGTTTACAGAGTGTTACCTTGAGCCTAGCCGGCTGCGACGGTGGTGGGGGGAAGTCAGGTGAGCGGCCCCGCCGGGGCGGGGCGCCTTCAGGAAACTGGCTGGTCAGGTGGCCGCGGGGTGCTCAGTCGAGGGCGACCGGCTGGCTGGCGGTGGCCATGGCCGGGATCAGTCCCTTGATCATCATGGTGACGGTACGCTCGAGCAGTGGCGACTCGATATCCACCGCGCCGCAGAGGATCTGGTATTCCAGGTTGAGGATAGTGCCCATGGTGATCTGGGCTGCGGCCTCGGAGTCGGCAACGTCGAGCAGCTGGAAGAACTCCTCGATCAGTGCCTGGTTGGCCTGGTTGGCCATGCGGATGGCCCGTGTCAGCTGCTCATTGCGCAGGGCCTCGTTGCGGAATGCCAGCTCGATCAGGCGGAAGTCGCGCTGGCTGGCCTGGGAGCGCACGTGGGTGAGGATAAAGCGGGTGAGCTGTTGGGTCAGCAGTTTTCGCCCGCCAGCAGAGGCGCGCTCCTCTTCCGACAGGGCCCGGGCGGCGGCGAAGCTGTCTTCCTGCAGCTGGCGCGTGTGCTCCAGCCCCTGTTCCACGAAATAGGTAAAGGCGTCGCTGATCAGGTCATTGAGGTCTTTGAAGTAGTAGGTGGTGGCGGCGAGCGGCACGGAGGCCTCGCGGGCAACGGCGCGGTGGCGGATACCGCGGATGCCCTCTTTGACGATCAGGCGCAGGGTCGCTTCCAGAATCGCCTTGCGACGCTGGCGGCTGTCGGCGCGCTGGGCGCGGCGGCCGTGATATACGAGTTCAGACTTTCCACTGTCCATTGTCATGGCTGTAATCCCTTTTTATTGTGTACATATCCGATCATTCCCCTGATCGGGCGTACCATTCTAGCCAAATTGGGCCCCGTGACTAGCGCCATTTGGACGAATGTGGTGCCAACCAGCTTACAGTGTCTTACACCCCATGTGGCCGATGCTCGCTGCTGGTGCATCTCAGGAAATCTTGCCGGTAACGCGCACCCGTTTGGCTCCGGGGACGATCCTTACCTGCTGGCTGCGGCGGCGCTCGATGCCCGCGTCGATGGCATTCTTCGCCGCGATCAGCAGCCCGGCCACCAGGAAAGCGCCCGGCGGCAGTACCGCCACCAGGAAGCCCGGGTAGTCACTGCCCAGTACCGGGATGGCCCAGTCCCTGGCGACCGGTCCCAGTAACAGGTCCATGTCCGCGAACAGGGTACCCTGGCCCAGTATTTCGCGGATGGCCCCAATCGCAATCAGCACCGCCATAAAGCCCAGCCCCATCATGAAGCCGTCCACCACCGACGGCAGGACCGGGTTCTTGCTGGCGAAAGCATCGGCGCGGCCGAGAATTGCGCAGTTGGTGACAATCAGCGGGATAAAAATGCCCAGCACCAGGTAGAGCTCATAAGTGAACGCCTTCATCAGCAGTTCAGCACAGGTCACAAAGGTGGCAATGATCATCACCGACACTGGCAGCCGCACGGTCTCCGGCATCTGCCGGCGCACGATGGACACTGCCAGGTTGGAGCAGGTCAGTACACCGATGGTGGCCAGGCCCAGGCCGATCGCATTGACCACCGTACCGGTAACCGCCAGCAGCGGGCACAGGCCCAGCAGTTGTACCAGGGCCGGGTTATTGTTCCACAGGCCGTTGCGGCTGATCTCGCTATAGCCGGGTGTTGCCATCTTACTGCTCCTCCTGGCCGGACTCGGTGGGCTGCTCAACTTCCACCGCACGCTCGGAAACGGGCGCGGAGAAAATTTCCTTGCGGTGTTCGGCGACGAAATCCAGCACCTCGCGCACCTGTGTCACCACGGCCCGCGGGGTGATGGTGGCGCCGGAGAACTGGTCGAAGGCTCCGCCGTCCTTCTGTACCTTCCACTGGCCCCGCGGTGGGTTACCCAGCGACTTGCCATTGAAGCCCAGGATCCAGTCGCTTTTCTTGACCTCGATCTTGTCGCCCAGGCCCGGGGTTTCACTGTGGCTGGTTACCCGTACCCCTGCAACAGTACCGTCCCGGTTGACGCCCACCAGCAGGTTGATGGGGCCGCCGTAACCATCCGGCGCGACTGTGGGAATAATGACTGCACTGATACGGCCTTCCTCGCGCGCCAGGTTGATATCGCCACCGTCCTTCAGGCCCAGGCGCGACCAGTACTGGCGCGGGATGGGATAGGTGTCCACCAGCATGTCGTTGCTGTGACGGTCCAGCGGGATGATTTCCAGCAGTGCCTTGGCCGAGGCTTCGCGAATGGCCCGCTCGATGGGCTCGCGGGTGGTGATCTGGGTTATTGCCAGGGTGCCCGCGGTCACCAGGGCGAACAGCGCCAGGATAACCGCATTGCTGGCCATGGAGCGTTTCAGCATTACTGCTCCTCCTCGCCTTCGGTGGCCTTGCGTGGAGCCTTGTGGCCGTAGGTGCGTGGCAGCGTGTAGTTGTCGATGGTGGGCGCGGCAAAGTTCATCAGTAGCACGGCAAATGCCACGGCGTCGGGGTAACTGCCCCAGGCCCGGATGATAAAG
Source organism: Microbulbifer zhoushanensis (assembly GCF_021729055.1). NCBI lineage: Bacteria > Pseudomonadati > Pseudomonadota > Gammaproteobacteria > Cellvibrionales > Microbulbiferaceae > Microbulbifer > Microbulbifer zhoushanensis. Next base: position 459,204 of record NZ_JAJSAO010000004.1, on the reverse strand, counting down.
GTTATCAGGCCCACGCCCGCGCCGAACACCAGCCGGCCCTTGTTGCTGGTGGCGCCGCTCACGGGATCGGTGATGATGAAGAAAGCGCCCAGCATGGTGGCACCAGAGAACAGGTGCAGCGCGGGGGAGCCCTCGCTCAGCGAGCTGCCGCTGTCATAGAACAGCAGCGACAGCAGGGTCAGGGTGGCCAGCATCGCCACCGGGGCGTGCCAGGTAATCACGCCGCGGTAAAGCAGGAACAGGCCCCCGAGCAGGAATCCCAGGTTGACGGTTTCCCAGCCAAGACCGGCCACCGTGCCCAGGTTCAGCATGGGCTCCATCTGGTAGAGCTGCTCGAGAAGGATCGAGTCGTTCAGCCGCACGATTTCCAGTGGGGTCGCACGGGTGAAGCCGTCGACATTGTAATTGCCGAACACCAGTGAAAAGGCCTCGCCGAGACCGGGGGTGCCCTGGATCAGCTCACCCGGCGCCACCCAGCGGGTCATCGCCAGCGGGAAGCTGATCAGCAGCACCACATAACCCACCATTGCCGGGTTAAACGGGTTGTAGCCCATGCCGCCATAGAGTTGTTTCGACAGCACGATCGCTACGGCACTGCCCACCACCGGCAGCCACCAGGCGCAGTAGGGTGGCAGGGCAATGCCCAGCAGCAGCGCGGTGACAAACGCGGTGTAATCCTTGAGGTAAAAGGCCACCGGGCGATTGCGCAGTTTCATGATCGCCGCCTCGCACGCGAGAGCCGTGACGGTGCACAGGGCGATATTAATCAGTACGCCGATACCGAAATACAGCACCAGGGCCAGCACGCCGGGGATGGTGGCTGCGGCGACCTGCAGCATCACACCGGCGGTACGGTCACCGGAGCGGGCATGGGGTGAGGACATGCGCATCAGTGACATTATTGATCCCCGCCCTGTTCCTGTTGTTGGCGCATTTTCTGGTCCAGTTTGTCCTGTAGTTTCTCCAGTGCGGTAGCAAAGGCATCGACGTTCTGGTCGTCTTCTTCCCGCGCCTTCTGTAATCGCGCCTCGGCTTTGGCCACGCGGGCCTTCAGGGCCTCGACCTCTGCGGCAAGCTTCTCTGCCGGATCCATGTTGGCCCGCGCCGCGGCGGCTGCCCTAGCCTTTTCAATTGCTTCCTGTGCCCTGGACCTTTCTCCCGGGGACGCATCCTTGTCGCTGTCACCGCTGCCCTTTGTCCCCGCCGCGGCGCTGCCGGCCTGCGCCTCTGCAGCGTCGGTGGCCGCCGAGGGGCTGGACTTGGCCTGGGCTTCGGCAAACTTGCGCCGGGCTTCCTGCAACTTGAGCTGTGCTTCCTTCAGCTGCGCCGCCAGCTGGTCGCGCTGGCCCTCGTCGGCGGCGTCGAGCTTTTTCTGCATGTGCTCGACACGGCTTTCGGCACTGGTCAGTGAGCGCCTGGCCCGGGCCAGCTGTTGCTCCGGCGACGATTGTTTCGCCTTCACCCGGGCCAGCGCCGCGGCCACCACATCGGCCTCCTCGTCGGCGGCCTTGTCCCCGCTGGATGCCGCTTCCTGCTCGCGCTGCTTGCGCGCCAGTTCTGCGGCTTCCCGGCGGGCCTTGCGCTTGGCTTCCTTTTCCCTCTCGGCTTTTTCCAGTCGCAGTTTGCGGAACTCGAAGCGCTCGCGGGCGCGATCGGACTTTTCCTTTTCCTCTTCGGCGATGCGGATATCGCCCTTGGCGGCGCGGTAATACTGCACCAGCGGTATCGTGCTGGGGCAGACATAGGAACAGGCGCCGCACTCGATGCAGTCGAACAGGTTATATGCCTGCAGTTTTTCGCGATCGTCCGCGCGCGCGTACCAGTACAGCTGCTGTGGCAGCAGAGAGGCCGGGCAGGCCTCGGCACAGAAGCCGCAGCGAATGCAGGCCTGGGCCGGAGGGGGGGGCGGCAATTCACTGTCGGTGGGTACCAGCAGGCAGGTGGTGGTCTTGATCACCGGCGTGCTGTCGTCCTCGATGGTGAAGCCCATCATGGGGCCGCCGTGGATGATCCGCTGCATCAGGCCGCGGTGCACACCGTGGTGCTTGAGAATATGGCGGATGGGGGTGCCCAGCGGCACCTCGATATTGCGGCTGCGCTCCAGGGCTTCGCCCACCACCGTCGTGACACGACTGACCATGGGTTCGCCGAAGCGCACCGCGCGGTAGACGGCCCTGGCAGTTCCGGTGTTCTGGCAGATGACCCCCACGTTGGCCGGCAGGCCCCGGTTGGGGACCTCGCGGCCGGTAAGTATCTGGATCAGCTGCTTCTCGCCACCGGAGGGATACTTGGTGGGATAGACGACGATATCGAAACGGGTGCCCTCGGCAGCCGCGCGCATGGCCTCGATTGCCTCGGGCTTGTTGTCCTCGATGCCGATCAGGACCTGGTCCGGCTCGTCGAGGATATACGCCATCATCTCCACGCCGGCGATGATCTCCCCGGCGCGTTCGCGCATCTGCATGTCATCGGCGGTAATGTAGGGCTCGCACTCGGTGCCGTTGATGATCAGGGTGTCGATCCCGGTGCCGCCGTGGGGATCCAGCTTTACCGCGGTGGGAAAGCCCGCACCTCCGAGGCCGGCAACGCCGCAGTCGCGAATTTTCTCCAGCAGTTCCACCGGTGCCAGCTTGCGGAAATCCTCGCAGGGATGCAGCTCGCACCAGCGGTCCTCGCCATCGGTGCGTATGGTAATCGTATCCACCGTCATCCCGGATGGGTGCGGCATGGGGCCGGGCTCGATGGCCTCTACGGTGCCGGAGCTGGGGGCGTGGATATTGCCGCTGATCAGTCCGTCGGCCTCGGCGATCAGCTGGCCCTTCAGTACCCTGTCGCCCAGTTTCACCAGGGGGATGGCGGCGGCGCCGGTATGCTGGATCAGTGGGACCACCAGCTTTTCTGCCAGCGGAATCGTGCCGATGGGCTCGCCGGTGGACTGGTGCTTGTTCTCCGGCGGGTGGATGCCGCCGGGAAAGTCGTTTGGTTCCAGCGCGCGCTTTTCCTCGCGCGCGATCAGGCGTGCCTCGCGGGCGGCGCGACGTTCGTCGGCGGATTCGCGTGATGACTTCAACTGCTCTGGGCTCACGCCACATCCCTCCTGTCGCTGGCAATCAGCTCCACACCATCAGCCGGCTTGGGCGGGTGCCAGTCCTGCAACGGGGTTTCCACCGGCACCATATCGATACAATCCACAGGGCACGGCTCGACGCACAGGTCGCAGCCGGTGCACTCATCCTCGATAACGGTGTGCATGTACTTGGCCGCGCCGACAATGGCATCTACCGGACAGGCCTGGATGCACTTGGTGCAACCGATGCACTCCGCTTCGCGGATAAACGCCACTTTCTTGACGTCCTCAACGCCGTGCTCGGCGTCCAGGGGCAGGGGCTCCACATCCAGCAGGTTGGCCAGTTCGTTGATGGTGCCCTGGCCACCCGGCGGGCACTTGTTGATGCTGTCGCCGTGGACGATGGCCTCGGCATAGGGCCGGCAGCCAGGGTAGCCGCACTGGCCACACTGGGTCTGTGGCAACAGGGCGTCCACCTGCTCCACCAGCGGGTCGCCCTCGACCCGGAAGCGCACGGCGGCGAAGCCCAGCAGGGCGCCGAATACCAGCGACATGCCGCCAAGCACGAGCAGGGGAGTGGAAATTTCGGGTAACCAGTCCAGCATGCTGCCCCCCTATACCAGGCCGCTGAAGCCCATAAAGGCCAGCGACATAAGCCCGGCGGTGATCATGCCAATGGCAGCACCGCGGAACGGGGTGGGGACGTCCGCCGCGAACAGGCGTTCGCGCATGGCGGAAAATAGGATCAGTACCAGCGAGAAGCCCACCGCGGCACCGAAGCCATAAAGGGTGGATTGCACGAAGTTGTGCGCTTTCATGGTGTTCTGCAGTGCCACGCCGAGCACTGCGCAGTTGGTGGTGATCAGGGGCAGGAAGACCCCCAGCACCCGGTGCATCAGCGGGCTGGTTTTCTCGATAAACATGCGCGCGAACTGCACCACCACCGCGATAACCAGGATAAAGGAGATGGTACGCAGGTAGCCGATATCAAACGGCTCCAGCAGGTAGGTATTGACCAGGTAGGAGCAGATGGACGCCAGCGTAAGCACAAAGGTGGTGGCGCCCGCCATGCCTACGGCGGTCTCCAGCTTGTTGGAGACGCCCATAAAAGGACACAGGCCGAGAAACTGCACCAACACGTAGTTGTTGACCAGAATGGTGCTCAGCAGGATGACAGCAAATTCGGTCATGGTTCTCCGGGATTGGCCTGGTGCTGGTTGTCGAAGCCCGGTGGTCCAATCGGAAAGTTCGGTAACAAAGGAGCATAGCCAAAGCGTCCAGGTCAAGGCGAGGAAGCGCAGGAATAGTGGTTCTATTTCAGGCTTTCTCAACGCAGAGCTGGGCGTTCTGGCGAAGCGAACTGTTACATGACGTTCCGCCTGGGCCACTCGCACTGGTTTACCCCACTCCCGCGCACGGGGCCGCGTCGCGACGAGGGCCGGGGGAGAGGGGTGCGGTGGCATACCGCGCAGGGGCGGTATTATGGGTGAGTCCTATGGGGGGTTCAACACGGGCTTGTCGACAGGCCCCGCGGCTGCTGGCTTTTGTCTCCACCACTGGCTTATTCTCACTCTGTATAACAATAACCTGCAAGGAGCACCCCATGGATTTCCTCTCGCGCCGGTCCCCCGCCGGTGAAGTACTCGAAAGTCTTGGCCTGGATAAAGAGGTGGAGTTGCTGTTGGCCCTGGATGGCCTGCAACGCCACTGGCCGGACCTGCAGAGCGGCACTGCCGCCAGCTCCCCCCTGGATTACCTGTTTACCCTGGAGGATGAGCTGGACTCCCAGCGCCCGCGGCTGGAACAGCTGGATATCGATCCGGCGCCCCTGGCGCAGCTGGCTGCCAGCCTGCGGGGCGCCTATGCCGACAGTGTGCCGGCACCGCTGCGCCGGCTATTGCGGCGGGTGGACAGTTTTGCCGATAGCGCAGGTGATGATCCGGGCCTGGTGCAACTGCAGCTGTTGGATAGCTCTGCCGCCACAGAAGCCGCGTTGCCGGCCGGCAGCCCAACACTGGCCGTGGGTGGAGAGGGCGGGGCGCAACTCGAGCTCGAGGCCTGCGACCGGCCGGAATTCATGCCGGTAGCTGCTGTCGGCGCGGGCGCCGGCCTGGAACCACTGCGGATCGGCCTGGCGGGCCAGTTGCACGCTCGGGGGCAGTTGGGCGGTGATGTGTCGGGTGGCGGTCCGTCGGGCGGCATCGTGGCCCATGCCGACGGTGAAGCCCATGGCCGGCTCGATTACTGGTTCCATGTGCCCGCGGGCGCGCGCTTCGCTGCCGCCGCCGCCACCTGCCTGCGGCAGCTGCCATCCCCCTTCGATATAGAAGCAATTGCCGCCGCCGACGACCTGGCCGCACTGCACTGGCAGTCCGCCGGCCGCCTGGACGCCGGGCTGGAGCTGGAGTACAGCCTGCTGTCGGCCACCGGGGCGGTTGTGGCGGATGCGGGCCTGACTCTGTCTGCCAGTTACCGGGCAGAGCGGGAATTGCAACTTACCGCCTGGCCGGAAGGTGGGCGACTGGCGCTGCGGATCCGGCGCATCCGCGGCAGTGAAAGGAGTGGCAGTGCCGGGCTGGGTATCCAACTGGATATTTCCGGGCTGGTGGACCAGGTACGTGAGCGCCTGGTAGAGCCCTGTCTTCGCGACTACGAGTCGCTCTACCAGCGCTTTGGTGCGTACCTGAAGCCGGGCGACCTGCTGCAGACAGAGTACCGCGAGCTGCTGGATGCTGTGGTGGCCAACGTGACGACGGACCCGGACCTGCAGACCCTGTTGCGCCTGGCCGGCGGTGCCGAAACGGACCAGGATAGCCTGCGGCAATCGGTGGCGGAGCAACTGGTGCGCTGGCTGGACAGTGGCCCGGGGGTTTTCAGTCGCGCCACGGAACCGGCGCTGGCCCGCGAGGGGGCGGCCGCCGTTATCGAGGCCCTGCCTGCCGGGGTACCCCCGCAGTTGCGCGGGCGTATTGCCGACGAGGTTCATGGATTGCTGGATTCGCTGCAGGGCAAGCTGGCGGAAACGGTTGAGGAGCAGGCGGCGGATGCCGCCGGGGCCCTGGTGGATGAGCTGGCCGGACTGGGCGGCAGTGTCGCCAGCGCAGTAGAGTCCGCCTCCGGTCAGCTGGACGCGGCACTGGCCGGTGTCCGCGCGGCACTGGAGAAAATCGACGCGCGTATTCGCGCACTGGCCGCGAAGATCGAGGCCGTGGCACGGCGCAGGATCGAATTAACAGTCCTCGGGCGGGAACAGCGATTGCGCCGGCAGGAAGCGGAAATCGAGCTGCGCCTGGAACCGGGCTCTGCAGCCGGTTCCGAGCTCTATCGCCGGCTGCTCTCTGGTGACCTGGAGGCGCTGGCCGCGCTGGTGGACGGGACTGCGGAGTCCCTGCCGGGCCTGGAACTGGTTGCCGGCAGTGCCAGCGACCTGCTGGAGCGCCGGGAAACCCGCGGCAGTGAGATGGCGTTGCTGGGGTTGTCCCTCGGTAGCCTGTCGATCGTCGACAGTCGTGTGCAGGTGGAGCAGGACCTGGCGGGTAATGTTGCCATCCAGTCGCGGCTGGAAGTGCAGCGGGCACTGGACGGTATCCGTGAACAGCAATCAGCGGGCTTCCTGTCCCTGCTCAATATACGTCGCGGTGGGCAGCGAAGCCTGCCCCTTAATCTCACCGTCACCCAGCGTGATGAGCGACTGCAGCTCGATGAGCTGGAAATGTTTGTCGATACCCTGGTAACGGGCGGCCTGCTGTCGCCGGAAGCGGGCCGGCTTGCCGTACAGGGCTACTGCCAGTGGCAGGAACGTGCGGGTAGCGGGTTTATCAATGCACGGATTGAGGCCCGGCTTGCGCTGGAGGGAGAGGCGCTGGAATCCCTGCTGAACTATGCGGATCCGGGAAATACCTCTGATACCCAGCTGCTATCTGATGTATTACAGGCGCTGCGGGACTTTGACGTGATCAGTGAAAACCGCCAGGCAATTGCCTGCCGGGCAGTGCGGCAATTGCACCGACGCTATCGCCGTTATGAGGGGGCCATCGGCCTCTTCACTGAATTCAATGCCGGCCCGCGGAGTGAGGACCGGCCCCTGTCGGGCCGCGATGATTTCTTTGCCGCGCCGTTTGCCAATTGCCTGGAAAACCCCCAGGTGCGGAGCCTGGACTCCCGTGGCCTGCGGGATGCCCGCCGCATGCATCTGTTTGCCAAGAGCTGGGCATTGATACTGCGCAAACTGCACCAGCACTACCACGCTGGTAATGGCATCGGGGACGGGACGGGGCTTGACCGGGACAACCGCCTGCTGGCGTTCTGCCTGCACCGCTGGTTGCGGGTAAAACAGCATTTCCTGTTCCACCCTGCCGACAGTATGTCAAAACAGACCATGGCATTTGTCGGCCTGCTGGCGCGGGCTGCGGGAATGGATGGCGATCCACCCCTCGCGATTGTGATGGAACTGGAGGGAGAGCCACAGTCCCTGCGGCTCTATAGCTGAACATTGCCCGATTGGCTGGGAGCGGAATTGCCGGTGATTAAGCGGTAGTTCCGGCTCAGTCCTCGGTCTCGCTTTCAGTCTCCTTACTTCGCGCCGGTTGCTTGCGCGGTGCCGGCGACTTGCCGGAGGTTGCAGTCCTGCGTTTACGCGTGGTTGTGGCCTTCTTCGCCGGTGCCTTGCCTGCGGTGGTCTTTTTCCGGGCGCTGTCCGCCGGGCCAGAATCTACCGGGGCGGCGGTTTCCCGGGTGGCTTCCTCCACCGGCACGGTTTCCGGTGAACTTGTGGGCACGGCTGCGGACCGCAGCAGGTTGAGGTTGCGGCGCAGCATATGGGCCTGCAGCATATCGCTGTAAAGCCGGATGGAGTGGAAACCGGCCACACCCTTTACGTCGGGCAGGGTGCTGAGCCAGGCGCGCCAGATACTCTGCATGCGCCAGAAGATATTCGCCGAGAAATCCACACGCATTTTGCGGAAACCGAAATTGTTCTCATCGGGATCGTTGGGCGCATGCTTGATAAACACCCGGAATCCCGTGTGGTAATAGCCCAGCACCTTCTGGCGCAGCCAGCGGGCCAGGTGCAAGGTACCGTTCAGTGGGATAAGGCGCAGCAGGGCGAGCACAGCACCAAACCCGTAACCGAACGGAACCATCGGCACAGGGTCGCCGCCCATCTCGAGTCGGTAGATGGGTGTTTTCACCCGGCGAAAGTAAGGCTGGTCACCGGTGCGGGGGCAGCCGTAGACATAGGTGGCACCGTCACCGTCCGGGTTCAGCTCCCTGGTGCAGATAAGCGCCAGCGCGCCGCCGAGGCTGTGGCCGAAAATGTACAGGGGCAACTGCGCCCTTTTCAGCAGGTCATTTTCAATCTGGGCGCGGACATTCTCGAAAGCCCGCTTGAAACCGGTATGAACCCGCCCCTGGTTGCCGGCCGGCATCAGTGGGAAACGCAGGTCGGTGATGATGTCCCAGGCATTCAATTCTGTGCCGCGGAAGCACAGCACCAGTACTTTATGGCCTCCGCCGCCATCCATTTGTGCCAGCAGTGCCTGGGTCTCTGACACATCATAAAAATTGATCGGCTCAAAGTTGTTGTCCTGCAGAATATGGCGGATATCCGGTTCGAGCCCACAGCTATTGCTGTGCAGGTGGCTGCTCCAGGCGGCCAGGACTTCCCGGCGCTCGGTATCATTGCTGCATTTGCCCAGCTTGTGCAGCAGGCCAGTCAGGTCAGCATCGGGTGTAAAAGGCTCGTAGACCAGCCTGGACAGCTCGGCACCGATATAGGCCATGCGATCGCTGTAGGCGGCGCGGCCCATGGGCAGGCCCGGCAGGCGTTTCATTCCCTCGAAGTAATCCACGGCTATTCTCCTTGATTATCATCTGCTCCCGGCACGGGGGCTGCAGTGGCAGCACGTATTATTGTGGCAGTGGCCAGCAGGTTAGCTGAGTTTAACCGGTTTACGTCGTGGTTAAAGTGCCGCCTGGCTGGTTATCGCCACAGAACATTATCCAGCCCTTCAGGAAAGCAGGGTAAGTTGTTGAATTCTTTTAGGCATGCATACTTGCCAAGCTGGAAAAAATTATTGAATGGCCTGCCGCTTACAGGGACAGCAATCCATGATCCGAAACGTCGATAATGCCGATGCCCGGCCAATTGCAGATATCTATAACCACTACATCTCCAGTAGCTTTGCCACATTCGAAGAGAAGCCAGTTTCGGAGCAGGCGATGCGGGAGCGGTTCGCCGGCATCGCCGCACAGGACCTCCCCTGGCTGGTGGCCGAGAACGACAGTGATGATTTGGTTGGCTACGCCTATGCCACCGGCTGGAGAGCCCGTTCCGCCTACCGCCACTCGGTGGAGATTACCGTTTATGTTGCGCACACCGAGCTGTCCTGTGGCTGGGGCAGGCGCCTCTACGATGCCCTGTTCAGGAGGCTGGAGATTCTCCAGGTACATTGAGTAATCGCTGGCATCACGCTGCCCAATCCGGCCAGTGTGTCCCTGCATGAGCACTTTGGTATGAAAAAGGTGGCCCACTTCGAGCAGGTGGGCAGGAAATTCGGCCAGTGGGTCGATGTGGGATACTGGCAGCGGTTACTGGATATCGCTGGAATCGAGAGCCTGCAGCCTTCGCATGGGTTGCCAGATCCTGCTGGTTGATTGCGGGTTTCCGTAAAGAAGCGTCATTTCGGTTGCCCGCTTGCCGTTGGCCCTTGAAGGTCTGTTTGCCGACCCGCACCGTAGATATCCCGGCCAGCTTTCGACAACCGGCGAGGCGGCCAACCGGACTGTCGAATCCGTCCGCAATCCATTCACAGGAGTAAAGAGTATGTCCGACACCACCTACACCCCGCCCAGAGTCTGGAAATGGGATGCCGGTAGCGGGGGCAGGTTTGCCAATATCAATCGCCCCGTGGCCGGCCCCACGCACGAGCGCGAGTTGCCGGTGGGTGAGCATCCCCTGCAGCTCTATTCACTTGCGACACCAAACGGCGTCAAGGTAACCGTGATGCTGGAGGAACTGCTGGCCGCGGGTTTCGAGGGGGCCGAGTACGACGCCCACCTGGTCAATATCCTTGAGGGCGACCAGTTCGGCAGCGGCTTCGTGGACATCAACCCGAACTCCAAGATCCCCGCCCTGGTGGATCACAGCAGCGACCCGGCAATCCGGGTATTCGAGTCCGGCTCTATCCTTCTCTACCTGGCGGAGAAGTTCGATGCTTTCCTGCCCGCGGACGCAGCGGGACGCACGGAGACCCTCAACTGGTTGTTCTGGCAGATGGGCACCGCCCCGCTGTTGGGCGGCGGCTTCGGGCACTTCTACGCGTATGCGCCGGAAAAGTATGAGTACCCGATCAATCGCTACACCATGGAAGTGAAGCGGCAGTTGGATGTGCTCGACCGGCGCCTGGCCGATCACCGCTATGTGGCCGGTAGTGGCTACACCATTGCCGATATGGCCATCTGGCCGTGGTTTGCAGCGGTGGTGCGCAACGAGGCCTACGACGCTGCTGAGTTCCTCGAGGCGCACACCTATAGCAACGTAAATCGCTGGGTAGATGAGATTGGCGAGCGCCCGGCAGTGCAGCGGGGCAAGATGGTCAACCGCACCTGGGGCGAACCCAGTGGGCAATTGCGGGAACGGCACGATGCCGCTGATTTTGCCACCCGCACCCAGGACAAGCTGGCCGAAGAAGAGGCCTGATTCCTGCCCCAACCGGCGGCGCGGCCACCCCGGCCCGCCGCCTTTGCCAGGGCAAGCTCCTACCGCTTTTTCCTGGTCCCAATTCTGCCCCGGCCTCGATGGCCGCTTTATTCTCCCGCCGGCGAGACTACAGTTAGGACACAAGTAACCGGACATTGAACTGGCTGGAGAGGGGCTTGTGAGCGACTTTACAATCCGCAATATGCACCCGTCAGAACTCTGCCTCGCACTGGACTGGGCCCAGCGGGAGGGCTGGAACCCGGGGCTACATGACGCTGCCTGTTTTTATGCGGCCGACCCGCGCGGCTTCTTTATCGGCCTTGAGGACGACAAGCCGGTGGGCTGCATCTCAGCGGTGCGCTATGGCGAGGACTTCGGTTTTCTCGGGCTGTATATCGTTGATCCGGCGCGCCGCGGCTGCGGCTACGGCGAGCGCCTGGCTGCGGCCGGGATGGACTACCTTGCGGGTCGTACCATGGGCCTGGACGGCGTGGTGGCCCAGCAGGAAAACTATCGCCAGGCCGGGTTTGGCCTGGCCCACCGCAATATGCGCTACCTGGGCCTGACCGGACAGGGGACCGCTGGAGCGCAGGATACTCACGCCGTGGTGCCTCTCTCCTGGGTCCCGTTCGCGGAGGTCGCCACCTATGACCACCAGTTATTCCCCGCCCCGCGTGAGCATTTCCTGCATGCCTGGATCTCCCAGCCGGACTCGGTGGCACTGGGAGCGGTGGAAAATGACGAATTACACGGATACGGCGTGATGCGGACCTGTCGCGAGGGCTACAAGATAGGCCCGTTATTCGCCGACGACGCGGACCTGGCCGAACGCCTTTTTTTGGCCCTGACGGCCAGTGTGCCCACCGGGCGCCCCGTCTACCTGGATATTCCCGAGGTGAACCCCCAGGCGCAGAAACTGGTAGAGCGTCACAGGATGGAGATGGTGTTTGAGACTGCCCGTATGTACTCCGGGCCACCGCCGCAGTTGCCCCTGGAGCGGGTTTTCGGAATAACCTCCTTTGAACTGGGATAGACCGCCCGGGCTGGCTGGCCGGCGCCATTTCCGACGTCAATGCCGCGTGAGCCCCACTTTAGTGGTCTTTGCTGGCAGTGCGGCATTGCAATACCCGCGGCACCTGTGATGTTATCAGTTAATCAAAATTATTAAGTTTCTGCGGGTGCGTGGGCCTACGTTGCGTACTTACCCCGCTGACATAAATCATAAAACGATAAGAACTATGCCCCGCAGTCAGGGGCCTTGTGTCCCGACCATCCTCTTGCACACGGCAGTATCAGCCAGCGTAAAACGCTGCAAATCGTTGCAATAAGAGAGTATTGCCAGGAGGCATGATTAATGAAATTTCCCAGAGTCCCCTTGTTTGTAATTTTTCTGGCATTCGTTGCCGTCGGCTGCGAAGCACCTGAGGAAAACGATAATGGCACTGTCCGTGCCGGCATTGAGGCCGCCAACGCAAAATGGATGCATGCCCTTGAACAGGGCGATGCCGAAGAGCTGGCAGCCATCTATACCACGGACACCCAGCTGTTGCCGCCCAATAGCGGGATGCTGAGTGGTCGCGACGCCGTCCGTAAAGTATTCCAGGGCATGATGGATGCCGGCATCCAGATAAAGCTGCAGACCGTCGAGGTGGAAAGCCTCGGGGGCACGGCAGTAGAGATTGGCAATGCGACGGTGATCGGGCCAGACGGCCAGACCCTGGACAGTGGTAAGTACCTGGTAACCTGGAAGAAGGTCGGGAAAGACTGGAAAATGCACCGGGACATCTGGAACAGTAGCCTGCCACAGCCGGGAGCAGGCAGTTAAGGGCGACTGACGGCCGCGGTCGCGATTCGGGATCTGCACACTATCCTTCCTGCAGAATGCAGCCCTGTTAACCAAGTGCCGGGCCTGTCTTATCGCCGCACGGCATAAGCCGTGAATCCGGGGCCAGCTGCCGATCATAATAAGATTGGGGTGGTCCTGTTTCGCAGTCCCTGTGGCGCTTTTTCCCGACAGGCTCCGGCGGGAGTCGCACAGATGGCCGACGATACCTACACCCCGCCGAAGGTCTGGAAATGGGATCAGGACAGCGGCGGCAAGTTTGCCAATATCAACCGTCCCGTCGCCGGTCCCACCCACGAGAAAGCCCTGCCCCGGGGCGAGCATCCCCTGCAGCTGTACTCGCTGGCCACACCCAATGGAGTCAAGGTCACTATCATGCTGGAGGAACTGCTGGCGCTGGGCTTTGATGGGGCGGAATACGATGCCTTCCTGATCGATATAACCGAGGGCGACCAGTTCAGCAGTGGTTTTGTCGACGTAAATCCCAACTCCAAGATACCGGCCCTGCTTGACCAGAGCATGCATCCACCGATCCGGGTATTCGAGAGCGGATCCATCCTGCTCTACCTGGCGGAAAAATTCAGTGCCTTCCTGCCGCATACCCCGGCGCAGCGCACCGAGGCCCTGAACTGGCTGTTCTGGCAGATGGGTGCCGGCCCGCTGCTGGGGGGGGGCTTCGGGCACTTCTATGCCTACGCGCCCGAGCCCTACGAATACCCGATCAACCGCTACACGATGGAAGTGAAACGCCAGCTGGATGTGCTCGACCGCCAGCTGGCGGAACACCCGTATATCGCCGGAAGTGAATACACCATTGCCGACATGGCGATCTGGCCCTGGTATGGCGCGCTGGTGAAGGGCAGGGTATACGATGCCGCGGAATTCCTGCAGGCGCACACCTATCGCAATGTGCTCCGCTGGACCGATGAAATTGCCCGGCGGCCCGCGGTGCAGCGAGGACGTATGGTTAACCGCACCTGGGGCGAGCCGGAGGAACAGCTGCACGAGCGGCATGATGCAAGCGATTTCGAAAACCGGACCCAGGACAAGATCGGTGATGGTAACGGCGACGAGTGACGGCTCGGGAGGTTGCAGATGTTCAGGGCAGGCGTGCTAGCGGCTTTTCTTATCGCGTTGTCAGTTTCCAGCGGCAGCCTGGCGCAGGATTTTACCTGTGTACTCGGGGATCGTGAGCGCCGGATCGATGTGGTTTTTGCCGATCCGCCACGCAAGGTGCCCTGTGAGGTGCGTTACACCAAGGCGGGTCAGGTGCAGTCCCTGTGGAGCGCGCAGCACCGCGCCGGCTATTGCGAGTCCCGGGCGCGGGAATTTGCCGACCGCCATCGCAGCTGGGGCTGGGAATGCCGCGAGGACACCGCTGATGGCGCTGACGCGGGCGGGAAGCTGGACAACCCTGTGCAATGACAGTGCCGGTTTTCAGAGCTGTGCCAGCGTGGCATCCAGGGTTTCGCCGATACGCGCACTGAGTTTGAGGTCGATGATATCGTCTGCCCGGGTGCGGCCCAGGTTCAGGGAGGCGATGGGCTTGTTCCACTCCCGCGCATAGCGGCAGAAGCGGAACCCGGAATACACCATCAGTGACGAGCCCACCACCAGCAACCCGTCGCTGGCCTGCAGGGCATCCAGTGCAGACCGGACCCGGTTACGCGGCACATTATCCCCAAAAAACACCACGTCCGGCTTGAGGATGCCACCGCAGTCCGGGCAGTCGGCAATGCGAAAGCCACTGAAATCCACCTCCAGGTCCGCATCGCCATCCGGCGCGGTGTTGGCCTGGTACTGGTGGAATCCCGGATTGAGCGCAAAGCAGCGATCGTGCACCAGCTGCCGGTCACAGCGGTAGCCGCAGTCCATGCAGATGATCTGGTCGGCCCGCCCGTGCAGGTCGATTACATTCCGGCTACCCGCCCGCTGGTGCAGCCGGTCCACATTCTGCGTAACCAGTAGCTCACTGCAGTTCCGCAGCTCCAGCTCCGCCAGGTGCCGGTGGGCGGGATTTGGCTGCGACTGCCGGATGACCGGCCAGCCGATCAGGCTGCGGCCCCAGTAGCGCTGGCGGGTCTCGAAACTGCGCATGAAATCCTGGTGCTGCACCGGCTGCTTGCGCTTCCAGGCGCCGTCTTCATCGCGGTAGTCGGGAATGCCGGAATCCGTGCTGACGCCGGCACCGGTAAGGACCAGCAGGCGCGGGTTGCGACGGATGAAAGCTGCCAGTTTACGGCCGGCTTCTTCAACCTCGATCGGAGGGATGGGCGTTACTGGCCGCGGATCTGGGGGCACTGTCTGCTTGGTCGTAGTCATTTTATATCTGGGTAAAAACTTCCTCAGTTAACTCTAATTGAATGGCCCCGCAGCGGGAAGGATAGAAAGACAATTCTGCCAACATGCGGATAGTAGAGAGGAGCGCTTTTGAATTGGTGCGCCGGGCAAGCCCGTGAGCTGGCGGCGGGCCGCCGCTGCCGGGTGCCCTCCTCGAACCGGGCCTGGCTGCTCCCGAGGATGTCGCTGCCCCGGGCTGGAAAGCCGGCACCCTGCGAGATTTCACAATACTCGAAATTATTTGTATAACGTTTTGGCATAAAAAAAGAGGTCCAGGCGTCATTTATTACAGGACCTTACATCAGGTTTCCCGCGGGTGGTTTGGCCTATTTATGCCCTGTAGCATCGGGTATCGAGAAGTGCTCACACTTATCAAATTACAGGGAGTTGTGATGACTATGATCAGGAAAATGGGTTTTTCCCTTGCGCTTATCGCAAGCACTGCAGTGTTCGCCGGGGAAAAAAACGATGAAAAATCCTTCCCCGACAGCCTTTTCGAGCCCATGGAGCCGTTCACCGGTGAGGAAATAATTGGTGACTGGTTTTACGATGCGTCTGTCGCTGACGTGTTCGAAATAACCGGAAAGGTCGACGAGGAAAAGATCATCATTCGGTCCGGGGATGCTACACCCGGCGACGTTGGACTGATGAAGAAAAAGATTGAAGCGGCCCCCTATCATGACAAGCGCATCATGCTTGTGGTTGATTACAAGCCGACAGGTGTCGAGGAATCGGTAGCCATTTATTTTGGGGCCGTCGATCAGCAGGATGACCAGGCGAAGTACCTCACCTGGGATAGCACGTTTTATTCACCAATCCGTGGAAGCAGTGACTGGAAGGCCAAAAAAATGGTCCTGCAAATCCCGGATGAGGCTGATTATATTGCCTATGGTGTCGGTATTGCGGGCAAGGGAATGGTCGAGGTCGGCGAGGTGAGGATTGAGGAGGTCGATGCCTCGGTGGCGGTGACGGATACCGAGGATATGATCCGCCTGTTCCGTGAGAGGAAATTTGAGGAATTCCTGGCCGAGCAGGGAAAGATCGATTTCGGCGGCAAGGAATCCCCTCGCTTCGTCAGCCTCAGCCTGACGAGGTATAAAGCACTTAAAGAGCTTGACCGGGATGAGGAAGCCGGTGAACTCCTGGCACAGCTGGTGTCACTGGTGGAGTCTGGCAGCTGGCAGGACGCCAATAGTTCGCTGTGGGCGGAGTTGCTGACCGCGGATGTACAATATCTTGCCGACCGGATCACCAAAAAATCCTACCTGGAAAAGATGCGCTCGACGGAGTTCCCCAAAGAAGACGGTCACAAGGAGAATATGAAGTCAACTTACACAAATATCGGTTTCAAGGAGCGGGTAAACGGTAACTATGTCGCAGCCAGGGATGCCTACGAAAAGGCAGCTTCACGGGAGTGGGGCACCGATCGGGACTATCAACTGGTTGACCGTTACGTGAAAGAAATGAAGCAGGCTGTGCTGGCAATGGATGATTGAGATTCTCACCTGTCCAGGCAGCTGCAAGGGGCCGTTATCCGGCCCCTTTTTTATTGTCCCGGGGGTGCGGCGGTTGTTCCCCTGGCTGCTATCCGGCGTCCGCTGGCCTGCAGTACCAGGCCAGGCTGCGCCTAAAAGGCCCGCCAGGTCAGGTAAAGCCGCAGAAGCTGGTTGGAGGTGGGGGAATGAAAGAACCGCTGGGCAATAAAGCCCGCTACAGCTGCCGCGCCCATTGCCAGTGGCAAGGGAATGCGTCTGGCCCGTTGGTCAATAGCGCCTTTTTGGGCGTCAACCAGGGATACAATGGCGTCACGCTGGCGATCCATTTCCCGGCAGCATTCCGCAACGCGGTTATTTAAGTGTTTCAAGGACATTGTCCATAGCCTCCCGGGCCTGCTTGCGCGTCTCGCTGAAGCCGAGCAGGCCGCGGAGTTTTTTCATGTACAGCATCATTGCCGTGAGCAGTACCAGCTGGGCCAGCACAAAAGCGGTGAAGCCGATATACACCGACTGTGAGAAGTAATAGGCAAGTAGGCCGACGCCGGCACAGAGACTCAGTAGGAAGGCGATGCCCAGTGGCAGCAGTACGAGCTGTATGGCCAGCATGCGCCGACCGGCCTCTATCGTACGGTCAAGTTCCAGCCTGAACAGTGTCTGCAGATTGTTGAGCCACGCGGACACCAGTGTCATTGTTGCTTCAACCTGTGCCAGTGGGCTGGGCTCCCGGGGCTCCGGCTTCTCCTGTGATGAATCAAAAGAAGTCCGGCCGCGTTCCTGCGCGGCCGGTTCGGAATCTCTGTTGTCCGGTGCTGGATCTTGATCTTTCTGCATCAGTATCGGGTTCCCGGAACCTTGTATCAGTTGCCTGGAAAGAGTGAACGGGCGAGCGGGGCTCGCGCGGTATCACTTCAGTAGTTTTGCAATAACCCAGCCGACGGCGAATGCACAACCCACGCTGGCCACCGGATGCTTCCTGATTGAGGACTCGAAGCGCTGCTCCAGGTCGGTGGCGCGGCGCTTGCTGTTCTCGACCGAGGAGCGTGCGCGTTCACGCAGGTGTGCAGCCTGGTCAGAAGCTGCCTCACCGGCAAGGTGGTAGGCCTGCCTCAGTTTTTCCTGGCTGGAACTGTTGGGGGCTTTTGCAGTAGCCATAAGAAATTTCCTCACGTCAGGGTTCTGTCTATGAATCGTAGAGTCGCCATCGGAAATTGGTATGCGGGACCGCGAATTAGGCTGACCGCTAATCCACAGCTTTGCAGCGCTGTTACTGCACCGGCCCTCCGGGACGCACGGCAGCGGGAAGGCGGTCCGGTAACCGGATGCCGGAACCTGGCACTGAGTGAGGTGACTGTGTGCAGGCCCCTGGTCGCAGTGGGCCACGCCGCCTGTGCGGCAGGCGATGGTCAGCGGGAAGTGATCGCCGGGCGCGTGCCGCCCGGGTGGTGACTCAGGCGGATCGGCGCCATTCCTCAATGTTGGCTACCACACCATCCAGCAGCCGCTGGCGGCTCTCGCGGCTGATCCAGGCGCTGTGCGGAGTGATGATGAGGTTGGGGATATCGCCCGCCAGCAGCGGGTGATCGGCCGGTGGTGGTTCCACGCTCAGCACATCCAGTGCTGCGCCGCCGAGATGGCCGTTCTCAAGGGCTTCTGCCAGCGCCGCTTCGTCCACCAGCCCGCCGCGGGCGGTGTTTACCAGCAGGGCGCCGGCCCTCATGGCGGCAAGGAATTCCCTGTCGACCAGTTTGTCGGTCTCGTCTGTCAGCGGGCAGTGCAGGCTGATGACATCGGCCTCCGCCAGCAGTTGCCCGAGAGGAGTGCGTCCGGCCTTCTTTTCGCCGGTAAAGGACTCGGCCACCAGGATTTCCATACCCAGCGCGCGACCCAGTTCGGCGGTTTTCCGGCCGAGGTCACCGTAGCCGATGATGCCCAGTTTCTTGCCGGCCAGTTCCATCACCGGGTAATCCAGCATGGTGAACACGGGGGATTCACTCCAGCGCCCGGCCACAACGTCACTGTGGTATTGATGCCAGCGAGTGGCGAGGGCCAGGATCAAGGCCAGGGCATGCTGTGGTACTGATGCCTGGGCATAGCCGGCCACATTGCGCACCGGGATGCCCCGTTCTTCCGCAGCTTCGTGGTCGATATTGTTGGTGCCGGTGGCACAGACACAGATCAGTTTCAGGCGGGCGGCGTTTTCGATCAGCTCGCGATCCAGTACCACCTTGTTGGTGATGACCACGTCGGCGCCGGCGATGCGATCCGCTACCTGTTCGGGGGCGGTGGATTCATACAGGTCCCAGTGCTCGAGGCTCGCTTCCAGGCCGGAGGTGTCCAGCTCTTCGAGTTTCATGGTGAGGGTGTCGAGGAAGACGCCGCGCATTCTGGCCATCCCTGTAAGTTGAAGAGTTTTCGTAGGAGCGGCCGCTGGCCGCGATCGAGGGCGAAATATAATCTCAACCCGGATCGCGGCCAGCGGCCGCTCCTACAGGGTTTACATCACACGCATGCCCGGCTGGGCGCCCGCGTGGGGCTCGAGGATCCACAGGTCCTTGCCGCCGGGCCCGGCGGCCAGCACCATGCCCTCGCTCACACCGAAGCGCATCTTACGCGGGGCCAGGTTGGCTACCATCACGGTGTGCTTGCCCACCAGGTCCTCGGGCTTGTAGGCGCTCTTGATGCCGGCGAACACCTGCCGGGTCTCGCCGCCCAGGTCCAGGGTTAGCTTGAGCAGTTTGCCCGCGCCTTCCACATGCTCGGCATTGGCAATCAGGGCAATGCGCAGGTCCACTTTGGCGAAGTCATCGAACTGGATCTCGTCGGCGATGGGATCGTCCGCCAGCGGGCCGCTGAGCGGTTTTGTTTCCGCCTGTAGCTGGGCCAGGGACTCCTTCGCCGCTTCCAGTACCGCATCCACCTGCTTCTGCTCGATCCGCTGCATCAGCGGCTTGAACTTGTTGATGGTATGACCGGACAGCGGTGTGGTGGCGGCGTGCCAGTCCAGCTCCGCGCCCAGGAAAGCCTCGGCCTTTTTCGCGGTTTCCGGCAGCACTGGCGCCAGCCAGGTGATCAGTGCGCGGAACATGTTGACGCCCTGGGAGCAGATGGCCAGTACCTCGGCTTCCCTGTCTTCCTCTTTCGCCAGTGACCAGGGCGCCTTGTCGGCAATCCAGGCATTGGCGGCATCCGCCAGCGCCATGATCTCGCGCATGGCGCGGGCGTATTCACGGCTTTCGTAAAATTCGGCGATACGGGGCGCCGCCTCCACAAACTGGTTCCAGAGCGCCTCGTCCGCCAGCTGGTCGGCCAGCACGCCGCCGGACTTGCTCACAAACTTGGCGGTGCGCGAGGCAATGTTGACCACCTTGCCCACCAGGTCGGAATTCACCCGGGCAATAAAGTCTTCCAGGTTCAGGTCCAGGTCGTCGACACCGCCAGTCAGCTTGGCGGCAAAGTAGTACCGCAGGTATTCCGGGTGCAGGTGGTCCAGGTAATTGCGCGCATTGATAAAGGTGCCGCGGGACTTGGACATCTTCTTGCCGTTTACGGTCAGGAAACCGTGTACGCAGACCTTGGTCGGGGTGCGGAAATCGGCGGAGTCGAGCATGGAGGGCCAGAACAGCGCGTGGAAATTGACGATATCCTTGCCGATAAAATGGTACACCTCGGCATCGCTGTCTTTTTTCCAGTAGTCCTGCCAGTCCAGGCCCTTTGTGTCGCAATAGTTTTTCAGGCTGGCCATGTAGCCGATGGGGGCGTCGAGCCAGACATAAAAATACTTGCCGGGGGCGTCGGGGATCTCGAAGCCGAAGTAGGGTGCGTCGCGGGAGATATCCCATTGCTGCAGGCCTTCATCGAGCCACTCGGACAGTTTGTTGGCCACCTCGTCCTGCAGGGTGCCGGAGCGGGTCCACTGCTTCAGGAAGTCGGTGAACTCCGGCAGGGTGAAGAAGAAGTGCTCGGACTCCTTCTCCACCGGCGTTGCGCCTGAAATGGCGGATACCGGGTCGATCAGTTCGGTGGGGCTGTAGGTGGCACCACAGGCCTCGCAGTTGTCACCATACTGGTCCGGCGACTTGCAGCGCGGGCAGGTGCCCTTGATGTAGCGGTCGGCCAGGAACAGGTTTTTTTCCGGGTCGAACGCCTGGGTAATGGTGCGGGTAGCGATATGGCCGTTGTCGCGCAGCCGCTTGTAGATCATCGCTGACAGCTCGCGGTTCTCGTCCGAGTGGGTGGAATGGTAGTTGTCCACGCCGATCAGGAAGTCGGCGAAATCCCTCTCGTGCTCCGCCTGCATATTGGCGATGTGCTGTTCCGGGGTCAGGCCAAGTTGCTCGGCTTTCAGCATGATGGCGGTGCCGTGGGCATCGTCGGCGCACATGTACAGGCAGTCGTGGCCACGCGCGCGCTGGAAACGCGCCCAGATGTCGGTCTGGATGTATTCCAGGATATGGCCCAGGTGCAGGGAGCCATTGGCGTAGGGCAGGGCGCTGGTAACAAGGATGTTGCGCTTGTCGGACATCGGTTCTTCCATCTGCTGGTTCGCTGATTCGCGCCGATTCCCTGGTGAAATCGGCGGATTCCGGCCACAGGGTTGCGGCCACGGTAAAAAGACCGGCGAATATAGCAGATCTGCGGCCTTGCTGGGAGGGCGGCGGGGCCTGCTGCCCCCGGGGCGGCTAGAATTGGGCGGACCCATCGGACACAATGCACGCACCGAACGATACCCACCGGAAAGAGGGATGATGGTGAGCGAACACGACCACGAACACGAAGACCTGCCGGCCGATGTACAGGCAGAGCTGGAGCGGCTGGCGGAGTGCCTGGGCAGCCTGCATGATCCGGGCACCGGGCGGATACTGGATGAGCTGGAGGCGGATATCGAGGTGGGCTACGAGGACGGTACCGTCTTTGTGGGCATTACCCTGGGATACCCCTGCTCCAGCCAGGAAGGCGAGTGGCGTGAGCGGATCCGGGAGGCCTGTATGCCCTCGCTGCGTGGCGGGCCGCTGGGGGACGCGGGGCTGCAGTTCGAGCTGTTCACCGATATCCCCACCACCGATGCCGGGGAGGTGCCCGCGCACATGCGTGGTGTGAAGAACATTATCGCCGTGGCCTCCGGCAAGGGCGGGGTGGGCAAGTCCACCACTGCCGTCAACCTGGCGCTGGCACTGGTGGCAGAAGGCGCCAGCGTGGGCCTGCTGGATGCCGATATCTACGGCCCCAGCCTGCCTACCATGCTGGGCACCGAGGACGCCCGGCCGGAGGTGCGGGAACAGAAGTTCTTCCTGCCGGTGGAGGCCCTGGGCCTCAAGACCATGTCTATCGGCTACCTCCTGACCGAGGATACCCCGGCCGTCTGGCGCGGACCCATGGCCAGCGGTGCCCTCAACCAGATCCTGACCCAGACCCTCTGGTGCCAGGGGGATGAGGAACTCGACTACCTGGTGGTCGATATGCCCCCGGGCACCGGCGACATCCAGCTGACCCTGGCCCAGAAAGCCACCCTGGCGGGCGCGGTGATCGTTACCACGCCCCAGGACCTGGCCCTCAAGGATGCCATCAAGGGGGTGGAGATGTTCCGCAAGGTCGATGTGCCGGTGCTCGGGATAGTCGAGAACATGTCACTGCACACCTGCTCCAACTGCGGCCATACCGAACCGGTATTCGGTGCCG
Source organism: Microbulbifer zhoushanensis (assembly GCF_021729055.1). Classification (NCBI taxonomy): domain Bacteria; kingdom Pseudomonadati; phylum Pseudomonadota; class Gammaproteobacteria; order Cellvibrionales; family Microbulbiferaceae; genus Microbulbifer; species Microbulbifer zhoushanensis. The sequence goes on along the minus strand of NZ_JAJSAO010000004.1, from coordinate 437,083 downwards.
GTGGCGGCGAGCGCATCGCGGCCGACTACGACACCGGCCTGCTGGGCAAGCTGCCACTGGCCATGTCGATCCGCGAGGGCACCGACAGCGGCCGGCCCAGTGTGGTGGCGGAGCCGGACGGCGAGGTGGCGCGCCACTACCGCGAGATCGCCCGGCGTGCGGGAGCGGAGCTGTGGTTGCGCAGTGGCGAGGGGGAAGGAATGCCGGAGATAGAAATCGACTGACGATCCTGCGGGGTGGTTAACCAAAAAGGCCGGCCCGGATGCACCGGGCCGGCCTTTTTTGTCCCGGCGGAACCTGGGAGCTTCCCGCTCAGGCGCGCTGGCTGCGCAGTTCTTCCTGCTTTGCCTGCTCCGCCTGCTGCCGGCGCAATGCCTGCTTGCGGCGGCGGCGCTCGGCGGTGGTCTCGCGGGCATCGTGGCCGATATGCTCCTCGCCGCGCTGTTTGGCCAGCTGGATTTGCTTCTCCCGTTCGCGGAAACGCGCGCGATCGGCGTCCGAGACCTTGTCAAAACAGTGCGGGCAGCTGACGCCCTGCTCGAACTGCGGTGACTGCATTTCCTCTTCTGTGACCGGCATGCGGCAGGCATTGCACTGCTGGTACTCGCCGCGCTCGAGGTCGTGGTTCACGGTCACGCGGTCATCGAAGACGAAGCACTCGCCATGCCACTTGGTTTCTTCCTTGGGGACTTCCTCCAGGTACTTCAGGATGCCCCCCTGCAGGTGGTACACCTCCTCGAAACCCTGCTCCTTCAGGTACGCAGTGGACTTCTCACAGCGGATACCGCCGGTGCAGAACATGGCCACTTTCTTGTGCTTCTGTGGGTCCAGGTTGTCTTTCACATACTGGGGGAATTCCCGGAAGCTTTCGGTATTGGGGTTGACCGCCTTCTCGAAGGTGCCCACCTGGTACTCGTAGTCGTTGCGGGTATCGATCAGCACCACCTCGGGGTCGCTGATCAGCGCATTCCAGTCTGCCGGCTTTACATAGGTGCCCACGGTCTGGCGCGGGTCGATACCCTCGACGCCCATGGTGACAATCTCGCGCTTGAGCTTCACCTTGCTGCGCCGGAAGGGGGCGGAATCGGTGTAGGACTCCTTGTAATCCAGTTCCGCCAGCCGCGGGTCGCTTTTCAGGTAGGCGAGCAGGGTGTCGATGGCCTCGCGGGAGCCGGCGACAGTGCCATTGATGCCCTCCCGGGCGAGCAGCAGGGTGCCGCGCACGCGGTGTTCCAGCATGACTTCAAGGAGGGGCTCGCGGAGGGATTCGAAGTCGTCCAGGGTGACGAACTTGTAGAGCGCACAGACTACGTACTGGTGGGACATGGGTTTTCCTCGTTGCGGGCCGGAGCGTAAATCCGGGGCAAAACATTCCCGGCCTGGACCTGGCCAGGGCGGGGCTAAAAATCGCCGCGCATTTTAACGCACACCGGGACGTTTGTCGTACATTTAATGGGCAGTTTCGCAGCCCTGGCTCGCGATCCCGCGACAGATTTTGATTGACCGGCCGGCCGCATCTTGTCACAGTGCTGCGACCCCAGTGACCGGCCCGAAGTGAGGCACCCCATGGAAGATGAATTTGAACCCCGCGAATCCGAGCTGAGCCAGGCCTACAGCGAGGATGGGCTGAACGTCCATATCGATATTTACGAGGATGGCGAGGGTGGCTGGTTGCTGGAAATTGTCGACGAGAATGACAATTCCACCGTCTGGGAGGATGCCTTCGAAACGGAGCGTGAGGCCCTCGAGGAGGCCCTGGATGCCCTGCGCGAGGAGGGTATAGCCACCTTTGTCGGACCGGTGGAAGAACAGGAGAGCTGAAACCAGCCTTTCCTCCCGCCCGCTCCCCAATCACCACTTCCCGAATTCCCTGCTATCGTTTTAATTGGCAGGGATTCGCGACAGTGTGACAGCGCACTACCCAATCACGGGGCACCGCGAAGCTCTACGGAAAGAATGCTTCCGGTGACCCACCCGGTGACTGAGAGCGGTGCCCCTGTCGATGTCCGCAATAAAACCCCTGCTTGTATTGCTTTCCCCCCTCCTGTTGTCCCTGGCTTGCGGGTCAGTGTATGCAGTGGACGTGCGCCTGCCCGGTGACCGCCTGCTTGAGACTCACCTGGCGGAGGCCCGGCTGGTAGCCGAGCTCGATGGTTATGCGGTGATTGCGGGACGCAGCTGTATCGACTGCGATGAAAACACCTCAATCTATATCCAGCGGGTACCCCGCGGCAGGCCGGGAGAGGGCCACGGCGACAACCGTGAAACAGAGGTATCGATTTCCAGTGACCGCTTTACTTACCCGGGTCAGTACCGTGATTACCTCAGTAAGGAACTGGTGGAGAGAACCCGGCTTTTTTACGGTCGCTGCTACGAGGGCGAGCAGGCACTGCTCTGGCTGACCGAGTTCCGCACAGGTGGTCAGTGGAAAAAGGAGGAGTACCTGATTGTGTTCCGTGAGGATGGCCCACGATTCCGCTATAACCGGGATCGCCAGCCGGGTCGCTTCCATACCAGCCACGAAAAATGCCGAGAGCTCCCGGGAATCGACGCGGAAACCGAACCCTGAAATCCGGGTTCCGGGTTGAAGTGCCGGCTATTTTTTCGCAGGCAAAAAAAAAGCCCCGCGGGGCGGGGCGTTTGAGGCCGCGGTGATAGCCGCGGTCAGTTACTGTTGTTAGTTAGTGTGAATTGTTGGCTTACTTGACCGGTTGATACACGATCTTCAGCTTTTTCTTGCCCCACTTGCGGGCTTTCTTGATGTCTTTCTCCATCCACACATCGATACGGTTCTTGAAGCGCTTGTTCATCCGGTCGCGCACGGTATAGGTGCCGGGCAGGCCCTCGATCTTCACCTTGGCGCCGTTGGTCAGTCCATGCTTTTCGAGGTCACGGGACACTGCGATCACTTTCTGGCCGGGACGCAGGCGGTTGTTCCACGCCGCTACCCAGGGATCGTCGTCCGTCTGGCCGGGCACCGAGTTGTAAGCGGTGGCGTCTACAACCATGGTTTTTTCTTTCTTAACGGCGGCAGATGCATTCAGGCTCACAGAGGCCGCAAGGACGGCGGTCATAAGAAATACAAAATTGCGCAGAGTCTGTTTCAGCATTTTCCCGTTACCTCCAGGAATCAGTTGGTCACCGGCCCGGGGGCCCAGTGACATTTCCAAGTTAGTTTGGAAATAACTGATTAATAATTAATCAGTGGTGGCTATATTACGGGTTGGGTCCGGTTAATCAAATCCTTCTGTGCATTTTTTAAACAGCGTCCGCCGGTATCAATGTCAGCGCTGCCATTGATGCATTAATTCCAGAAATCATGTTTTTTGAGAACTTCATTCTTTCAAATGAATTTCTGGTGAATATGTGACTGAAAAAAATAGTTTGTACTAGCACATGGTTGCAGTGCTTTGTCGGCGCGGTGACAGCGATGTCATCTTCGGGTGTGGTTAAAAACCGAACGAAACACTCCTCCTAATCGGGAATCCGCCGGAGAAAATTCTGCAGTAAATTATTTGTGACCGCTGGTCCGAAGCGGCCGAAAACCGTCGGATTGGCGGGGCGGTGGGGTGTTGATGGGTGCTGGCCGCCTGGTCACAGGGCGGTTGCGCTGGCCCGGGCCGGGGGATTGACCTGTTCACGCAGGGCATAGAGGTAGGCGCGGTCCTCTTCCAGGTCCGGGAATCCGTGGCGTGCGTCCAGCGCCACGGCCTTTTCCAGCCACTCGATGGCTTCCTCCAGGTTGCCCTGCCATTCGCATACCTGGCCCAGGTTGAAGTAGGTAATGGCCAGATTGTGCCACTCCTGTTCCCGGGCCAGGCCCGAAGCCGCGTCGTTGTACAGGAGGTAGGCCCGGCGCAGCATCTGCGACTGGTGCAGGGGGCTGCGGGCATAGGGGGCCTGCTGGTGGAGGGTGTGCGCCAGGGCAGAGCTGACGCGGGCCGCCGAATGCTCCAGCTCGCCGCCCTCACCAAGGTAGTCGAGTACGGCGGAGAACTGGGCCCGCGCCAGTGGATAAAAGGTATCGGGATCCTCCCGTGCCCCCAGGGCATTGAGCACGATGCCGTAGCGATAGCGCAACGCGTGCTGCCGGGCCGGTTCATCGCCCAGGCCTGCAATGGCGCGCTCATACAGCGGCAGGGCGGCGTCGAAGTCCCCTTCCAGCGCCCGGGCCTCGGCGGATTCCACCAGGCTGGTGACCGGCGGGGTGGCCTCCGCCAGGGCATTGCCTGCCAACAGGCCGGCCAGCAACAGGGGTGTCAGCAGTCGATACATCGCGGTCGCTTCCCGGTTCTTGGAGTAACTGGGCCCGATTCCCGGGCTCATCTCCCCCCTAGTAAACGCTTAATTTTGTAATTGTGCCAGCAGTCCCTGCAGTGGGTGGCGCAGGCTTACTCCCGCAAAGCGCTTGGCCTGGCAGCGGCAGGAATAGCCACTGGCCAGCAGCTGGCCGGTCTCGCCGGTCAGGCGCGGCGCCCAGGACTGCTGGAAAATTACCCGCGAAGTCTCCTTGTGGGCGGTTTCGTGGCCATAGGTACCGGCCATCCCACAGCAGCCCAGGCTTTCGCTCTCCAGCTGCAGGCCCAGTGCAGCAAATACATCCTTCCAGTCCTGCAGTGAAGCGGCTGCATTGGTCTGCTCGCTGCAGTGGGGCAGCAGCTGGAAAGTGGCAGGGCGGAGGCGGGAGCGCTGCTGCTCCAGGTGTTCGCGCTGGCTCGCCATCCACTCCTGCAGCAACTTTACCTGCGGCGCACGATCCCCCAGCAGTTTGCGGTATTCGGCGCGGTAGGTCAGGGTCATGGACGGGTCCACACCCACCAGCGGCACGCCGCTATCCGCCAGTTCTTCGAGCATCTCGCTGTTGGCCACCGCCACCCGGCGGAACTGGCGCAGGAAACCATGTACATGCATGGGCTTGCCATTGGCCCTGAACGGCGCCACCAGCGGGAAGAAATCCAGCTGGCGCAGCAGCCGCAGCGCATCGGCCACCATATCGGCGTCGAAGTAGCTGGTGAAGGCGTCTTGCACAATGATCACGGCGCGCTTGCGCTGGGCCGGCCCCAGCGCCTCCAGGGTGGCGCGGCTGGCGTAGGGCACGCCCAGTTCCGCCATGGATTTCTCCAGGCCCTTGCGGGACAGCGCGGGGCTGTCGGACAGGCCCAGGCCCCGTTCCAGCAGCCAGCGCACGGGTGCCAGTTGCAGCGGCCGGTTGTACAGTCCCGGTACCCGGGCCAGGTGCGGCATCACGAACTCAAGGCTGCCGACAAAATAGTCTTTCAGCGGCCGCAGGTAGCGGCTGTAATAGAGCTCCAGGAACTTGGAGCGGAACTCCGGCACATCCACCTTGATCGGACACTGGCCCACGCAGGATTTGCACCCCAGGCATCCCTGCATGGCCTCGTTGACCTCGTGGTTGAAGTCATACTCTCCCCGGGCCCTGGCCAGGCTGTTCTTGATCCGCCCCGGCAGCCCGACAAAAAAGGACTGTTCGCGGAATTTCTGCGCCGCTTCCACCGCATCCACATCCCGTGCACTGAGCAGCCGCAGCCATTCCCGCATCAGCGATGCGCGGCCCTTGGGGGAGTGAATACGCTCGCGGGTGGCCTTGTAAGACGGGCACATGGCGGAGTCCGGGTCCCAGTTGAAGCAGGCCCCATTGCCGTTGCAGTGGACGCCCTCGCTGTAGCCCTCCCATACCTGCACCGGGATCTGCCGGTCGCGCTCGCCGCGGGTTTGCACCGCATCGATTTTCAGCAGGCCTGACGCGCGGCTGGGGGTGGCAATCTTGCCCGGGTTGAGCTGGTTGCGGGGGTCGAACGCGGCCTTGATATGTTGCAGTTCGCCGTAGAGTTCACCGAAGAACTCCGGTGCGTATTCGGAGCGCACCCCCTTGCCGTGCTCGCCCCACAGCAGGCCGTGGTACTTCTGCGTCAGTGCCACCACCCGGTCGGTGATGGGGCGGATCTGCGCGGCCTGCTGCGGGTCTTTCATATCGATGGCCGGGCGCACGTGCAGTACCCCGGCATCCACGTGGCCGAACATGCCGTAATCCAGGCCGGCCTCATCCAGCACGGCGCGGAACTCGGCGATAAAGTCCGCCAGGTGTTCCGGCGGCACGCAGGTGTCCTCCACAAACGGGATGGGCCGTTTTTCCCCGCTGACATTGCCCAGCAGGCCCACGGCCCGCTTGCGCATGGCCCAGATCCGGTTGACCTCGCTGTGTCCGCGGGCAATGGAGTAGCCAAAACTCTTGCCGGTCTCACCGATGGCGTTGTCTACCTGGGCGGTAAAGCGCGCCAGGGCCCGCTCCAGTTCCTCTTCCGAGTCGGCGGTGTACTCCACCAGGTTGATGCCCTGCACCGGGCGATCATCGCTGGGGAAAAACTCGCTGACGCTGTGCCAGACAATATCCTCCATCGCCAGCTGCAGTACCTTGCTGTCCACGGTCTCGATCGAGGTGGGGCCGGCGCCCATCAGGTCGCCGGCATCGCGCAGGGCGTCCTGGAAGTTGTCGTACTTGAGGTTGACCAGTGCCACACAGCGGGGGATTGGCAGGACATTGAGCTTTGCCTCGGCGATAAAGCCCAGGGTGCCCTCGGAACCACAGAGGACGCTGTTGATATTGAAGTCGCCGCTGTCACCGTCGCGCAGGTGGGCCAGGTCATAGCCGGTAAGGCAGCGGTTGAGCCGGGGAAACTTTTCCTCGATCAGCGCGGCCTTGTCCCGGGCGATATCGTCGCAGGTGCGGTGCACCGTCCCGATGCGGTCGTCCCGCTCGCGCAGTTGTCCCAGCCCGTCGCTGTCCACCGGCGCGGAGTGCAGCAACTCGCCGCCCATCAAAACGGTCGACAGTTCCAGCACATGGTCGCGGGTCTTGCCGTACACGCAGGAGCCCTGGCCGGATGCGTCGGTATTGATCATGCCGCCGATAGTGGCGCGGTTGCTGGTGGAGAGTTCCGGGGCAAAGAACAGGCCGTGGGGGGCCAGGGCGGCGTTGAGCTGGTCCTTGACCACGCCGGCCTGCACCCGCACCCAGCCCTCGTCCGGGTTGATCTCCAGGATGCGGTTCATATGCCGCGAAATATCCACCACGATGCCGTCAGTGAGTGACTGGCCATTGGTACCGGTACCGCCGCCACGGGGTGACAGCACCACCTGGTGGAACTCTTCGCGGTCCGCCAGCCGGGCCAGCAATTGCAGGTCGTGGGTGTCGCGGGGATACACCACTGCCTGTGGCAGCACCTGGTAAATGGAGTTATCGGTGGCCAGTACCGTGCGGCTGGCATAACTGGGGCTGGAATCGCCGCGGAAGCCGGCCTCCGCCAGTGCTTGCAGGAATTGCAGGTAGAGCGACTGTACCTCGTCGATTTCGCGCAGTGCTGGGATCATCACTTCATCCGTGGCTCTCGGCAGGGTCTGGCATTGTAGCTGTGACACCTGACAGCGCAAGCGTCTGCCGGACCCTGTTGTACAAAAAATATTGTTGTACAGGCTGGGTTTTCACGCTATAAACCTTGTACACATTTAAAAAGTGTATAGGTAGATATGAATATCCAGCTGCTGACCCAGAAGATTCCCGTTGGCATCAGCCAGTGCGTGATGGGTGACCCGGTGCGGTATAACGCCGGGCACAAGCACAGCCGAGTCTGCACCCAGTTGCTGGGGCACTGTTTCGACTATGTGCCCCTGTGTCCCGAGGTGGCCATTGGGCTGGGGGTGCCGCGGGACCCCATCCGCCTGGTCAAGAGCGATCCCGCGCCGGATGCCGAAGTCCGCGTTATCGGGGTAGTGGACCCGGACCTGGATGTGACACAGCCCCTGCGGGACTATGCGGACAGTGTGGCGCCGGAGCTGCAGCGGGTGCGCGGCTATATCTTTATGCAGAACTCACCCAGCTGTGGCCTGAAAGGGGTGCGCCGCTACCTGCCCAACGGCCACGGGCACGATAGTGACGGCGTGGGGATGTTTGCCGCGCGAATACGCGAGTACTTCCCGCACCTGCCGATGGAGGAGACCGGGCGCCTCAACAACAGCGAGATACGCGAGAACTTCCTGACCCGGGTGTTCGCCTATGACGCCTGGTTCCGCTATGTGGAGGAAGACCCGCGGCCCGCCCGGATCATCGAGTTCTATACCGCCTACAAATACCTGCTGCTCGCCCACCACCAGGTGAAGACCCGCGAGCTGGGGCGCTTCATCGCCGACGCCAGGTCCCATGACGCCGAAACCTTTGCCTTCGAGGTGCGCGGCCGATTGATGGAAATCCTCGCCCACATGGCTACCCGCAAGGACCGCACCAACGCCCTGATGCACGTGCAGGGGCACCTGAAGGAATTCCTCAGCAGGGAAGAGAAGGCCGAGCTGACCCAGTTGATCGAGGATTACCGGCTGGGCCTGAAGCCGGTGTCGGCGGTGCTGACCCTGCTGCGCCACTACCTGCCGCGCAGCCCGCACCACTTTATCCACAGCCAGCTGCTGCTGGCGACCGAACCGGCCGAGATGGGCCTGTGTGATTTTCACTGAGGGCCCGGGCCCCAATGACCGAGAGCGGTACCAAGCCGATGAGTGTGACTGACGCCAATAAAACAGAAGTCCCCGGGACTGAATCCGGCGCACCGGCCGGCCAGCACGCGATGCTACCGATCCGCGATATCGCCCAGCGCACCGGGGTCAACCCGGTCACCCTGCGCGCCTGGGAGCGGCGCTACGGCCTGCTGGTACCCGCGCGCACCGGCAAGGGCCACAGGTTATACAGCGAGGCGGACGTGCAGCGGGTGCGGGAAATCCAGGCGTGGCTGGCACGCGGTGTTCCCATCGGCAAGGTGCGGCCATTACTGGAGCGGGGCGATGACGGCGAGCGAACCGCTGGCGAACAGGAACAGGGGGATACCTGGGCGCGTTCGGTGCAGGAAACTATCGATGTGGCATTGCGGTTCCAGCCCGCCGCCCTGCAGCAGCACCTGGAGCAGCTGCTGTCGGCTTATCCTCCGGCACTTTTACTGGATTGCTGGCTGGCGCCACTGCACCGCGACCTGAGCCGCCGTACCCGGTTCGGCAGCAGCGTGCTGCGGTCTTATTTCTGGGAGCAATTGAACGGGCAGCTTGCGTTGATGCTGCGCAGCGGCCAGCGCAACCTGTCCGGCCAGGCGGGGAGCGGGCGGCTGTTGCTGGTGAGTTTTCCCGGTGCCGAGCAGCAGGCTTTTGCCGCCCTGTTCGGGGCCGGCCTGCTGGCGGCGGGCATCGACATATTACACCTGGGGCCGGTAGACGAGATGCCGGAATTGCCTTACGCCGTGGAGAAGTTACAGGCGCGGGGCGTGATCTGTTTCAGCCATAACGCCCTGCCCATGGCGGCGTTTGGCAGTGGCGCGGAGCGCGCCCTGCGCAACATGCGCGCGCCGGTATGGTTTGCCGGCGGGATCGTCGAATTACAGAAGCGCGACCTCGTGCGGCTGGCGGAGGCGGGCAGGGGGCGCCTGTTGCCCGCCAGCGGCGCGCAGGCTATCGAAGAACTCCGGGAGGACCTGTCATGAGTGGCAAGGCAGCCTTCGAACGCGGCCTGGTGTGGCTGCGCAACGATCTCCGCGTGCACGACAATACCGCCCTGCATCGCGCGGCCGGGAGTTGCAGCGAAGTTGCGGCGATTTTTATCGCCTGCCCGAAAACCTGGCAGGGCCAGGATGAGGGCGATCCACTGGTTTCGTTTCGCATGGCCTGCCTGCGGGAAGTGCAGGAGGGCCTGGCCCAGCGCAATATACCGCTGTACTTCCTCGAGTTGCGGGAGTTTGGGCAGGTGCCGGCGGCATTGTCCCAGGTAGTGGAAAAACTGGGTGCCGATGCCCTGTTCGCCAATGCAGAGTACCCGCTCAACGAGCAGCGGCGTGACAATGCAGTGCGGGAGGCACTGAAGAAAATTAATGTGCCAGTGGAATACTGCACCGACCGCACCCTGGTGCCGCCGGGCTCGGTAACCACTGGCAGCGGCGAGGCCTACAAGGTCTTTACGCCGTTCAAGCGGGCGTTTATCAGCCAGTTCGGCGGCGACAGCTACCAGCCCCTGCCGGCGCCCCGCAAGCGCAGTGCGGATGTGGACTGGCCCGCCTGGCTCGAAGTGGAGGGCAGTAACAACCTGGTGCAGACGATTCCCGGGTCCCTGGAGGGATACCCGCTGGAAGTGGATAAACGCGGTACCGTAAAGGGCTGGCAACCGGGGGAGAAGGCGGCGATGCGCCGCCTGAAGTCGTTCAGTGAGATCATTGACGGCTATGAGGACGAGCGGGATTTCCCCGCGATTGACGCCACGTCGCGACTGTCCCCTTACCTGAACAGTGGTGCCATCTCGGTGCGCCAGTGTGCGCACATGGCGCTGGAGTGCAACAGGGATCGCTGGAGCGGCGGCAGCGATGGCATCGCCTGCTGGCTGGGGGAGTTGATCTGGCGCGAGTTCTACACCCACCTGGTGGCGGCCCATCCCCGCCTGTGCAAGCACAAGCCGTTCAAGCCCGAGACCGAGGGAGTCGAGTGGTCCGGGGATGAAGTGTCGTTCCGCCGCTGGACCCTCGGCAAGACCGGTGTGCCGATTGTGGATGCGGCCATGCGCCAGCTGGAGCAGACCGGCTGGATGCACAATCGCCTGCGCATGGTGGTGGCGTCCTTCCTGACCAAGAACCTGCTGATCGACTGGCGCTGGGGCGAGCGCTATTTCATGAACAAGCTGGTGGATGCGGATTTTGCCTCGAATAACGGGGGCTGGCAGTGGGCGGCCTCCACGGGTACCGACGCCGCTCCTTACTTCCGTGTGTTCAATCCATATAGCCAGTCAAAGAAATTTGATCGGGACGGGGACTTTATCCGCCGTTTTGTGCCGGAATTGCAGAGTGTGCGCGGCGATGAAATCCATTGCCCGCCACGTATGTCGGACTACCCGCCGCCGATCTGCGATGTAAAGGAAACCCGCAAGCGGGCGATCGAGGCCTTTGCAGACCTGAAATGAACCACCGGCGGCGAACGGCCGGCAAACTGCCGTGGATTAACAGGAATTGATCGCGCCGTCCCGGGATTGTGGCGAGGCGTGTCTATACTTGGCCCATCGCGACCACCGCCAACATAACAGCGCAAAGGCGTGCGGCACATGTAAGCCCGCGTACAAGCAAAGGAGTGCGACATGGGATTCACCGCGAAATCCATCAGCCTGGCCGTGGCACTGGCAGCAGCATCGGCCAGCTTTGCCGACGAGAATGTCACCGAGGACCTCTACAGTAATTTTTATGTCTTCGGTGACAGCCTGTCCGACAGCGGCAATGCCGGCATATTTACCAGCCCCGACCCGGGTGGGGAAACTCCGCGCCAGCCGGCCATCAGCTTTACCGCCCAGCGCTTCGGCCTTCCCATGCTGACGCCGTCCTGTTTCGGCCTGGGGCCGGATTTCGGTGGCGCCATTCCCTGTGCGCCGGCCCCGGGCACGCCGGCAGAGCAGGTGGCACAGATCTCGCAATCTCTGCTGGCCAACGGTAATAACTGGGCAGTGGGCGGTAACCGGGCCGCCGATGTGTTGCTCGACGTGGTGGGTCCGCAGCGCTTTCTCGAGCTGTTTCCCGATACCACCGTCGCCGACCACAACAGCCTGACTACCATCCTGCCGGATTCCACCCGCTGCGGCCCCGACGGCATCTGCGATCCTGCCGCCGGTGAGAGCCCCTACCTGCCTCCGGCGGAGGTGGCAGCCGCCGTGGCCGCGTTTGGTGACCCGGTGGCACTACAGGCGCTGGTAGACGATCCCGGCAATGGTATCGGGCTGACCGGTGTCCCCAACGCCAGTGGGCAGGGGTTCCTGCAGCGCAACAGTATCGATTCCCATGCGCTCTATTACCTGAACGGGGGTGGCAACGACATCATTGCCGGCACCCTGGCCGGAACCATCAGCCCGGAAAGTATGGAGCGGGCGGCCAGGTTTCTCACTTTCGCGGTCGCCGAGCTGAGCACGGCGGGAGCGGACTATGTGGTGGTATCGAACGTACCGCGGGTGGGTAATACGCCGCTGATGAATGATATCGGCCCGGGTGCGGTGAGTACTGCCAATATCGGCACGTCGCTGTATAACGAGGCGCTGCGTTCGCAGTTGGTGCTGCTGGGGGCCAATGTGCTGATCCTCGATTCTGCTGGGCTTGCCGCGCTGGCACTGGACAGGCCGGGATTGTTTGGCTTTGCCGATATCGACCAGGCTGCCACCTGTTATATGGCGGGTGCCTGTGCCAACCCGGACCCGGTGTTCAGTGAAAACGGCAGTGCGCCCAATGCGGACCGCCTGTATTTCAACGATGGCGTGCACCCGACCCTGGCAGCGCAGGAAGTGCTCGGTGATTATTATTATTCGGTACTGAGCGCACCGGTGGGCTTCGGCTTACTGCCCGACCTGGGTTACCAGAATTACCGCACGCACCAGACCAATATCGACCATCACCTGGTGGCCCAGCGTTTCCGCGAGCCCACCACCACCATTTTCTTCGGCGGTGCGTGGCAGCGGACCGAGCTGGGCGGCGGACCGGCCCAGTATTACGACGACAGCGCCTGGAATGGCCTGTTTGGCTTCAGCTTCAATGCCGCCGAGAATTTCGAGTGGTCCCTGTCGCTTTCCTATGGCAGCACCGAGTACACGCCGGACAACCTGTGGCTGGAGGCGGACAACCTGAATTTCAGCTGGTTTGCCCGCTGGAACGACGAGCGCTGGTTTGTTGATGGTGGCTTCACCTACAGTGATATCGATTATGACGAAGTGGATCGCCGTATCCACCTGGGCCAGTCGTTCCGGACCCGGGTCCAGGCGGGCACCGAGGGTGATGCCTCCGGTGTGTTCCTGCGCGGCGGTTACGATACCGCTCCGGCACTGCCCTGCCAGCTGGGCCCGTTCGTATCGGTGGAGTGGACCGAGGTAGAGGTCGACCGCTTCCGCGAGCGCACCGATCCAGATCTCCGCTATGTCAGCAGTGTCACCGGCGAGACCCTCGACCCGATCGGGCTCAAGGTGAAGGGCCAGGACCGGGAATACCTGCGCTACCGTGCTGGCTTTTTCTACAACGCGCCGGAAAATGCCGAATGGCGCTGGTTCGGGGAAGTCTGGGTGGAAGGCAATGACGGTGACGATACCGCCGATGTCCGCGTCGGTCTCAAGTCGATTCGTGGCAACAGTGCGTACCTGAGGGCCTATGACAGCGACGGGCGCGGTTTCTTCCAGAACGGCGCCGGTGCCATGGTGGGGCTGAATGTCACCGAAAAACTGCAGGTGAGCGGCAATATCATGCTGCGCCCGGAGGATGAGATCGGTGGCCTGAACATCAATTACCGCTTCTGAGGCTGCAGTCAGAGGGTGGGTATCCGCTTGACCAGGAACGGAGTACGGTCACCGAATTTTCTGCGGCAAAGGCGCCCAAAATGGCGCGGGAATGCGAAAAGCACCGCGCTTTAGCGCCATCGATTACCCGCCCGGTTGTTAACGTAGAAGTATCGATAACAACCGGACAGGAACGATGTACAAGCCACATTTCAGTAACGCCAGCGAGCGACTCAACCAGGCGGATGCCAATGTCTGGGCGGTCAGTGACCGGGCCCACGAACTGGCCGACAAAGGCGAGGACGTGATATTCCTGTGTGTGGGCGACCCCAACTTCGATACCCCGGAGCCGATCCTCGATTACACCCGCGCGCGCCTGGGTGTCGGCCGTACCCACTATTCCCCCGATGCCGGCGAGCCGATGCTGCGAAGTGCCATCGCCGCGATCGAGAGCAAGGTGTCGCCGCACCCGTGCAGCCCGGACGATGTGGTGGTGTTCCCCGGTGGTACCAACGCCATTTACGCCGTGCTCGCCTGCCTGCTGAACCCCGGCGAGAAAGTGCTGATCCCGGAGCCGATGTATATCGGCTATGTGCCCATCTGCAACGCACTGGGCCTGGAGATGCAGAAAGTCGCCTGCCCGGCGGAGGACAACTTCGCCTTTGACGTGGAGGCGATCAAGGCGGCGATCACCGACGACATCCGCGTGGTGATGATCAATACCCCGGTGAATCCCACCGGCGCCATGGCCACCCCGGAGCAGCTGCGCGAGCTGGCCGCCTACTGCCGCGAGCGCGATATCTGGCTGATCAGCGACGAGATGTACTCGATGATCACCTTTGCCCGCCGTCATACCTCCCTGCGCACCGCCGCCGAGGAGCTGGACAACGTGGTAGTGATTGACGGCCTGAGCAAGTCCCACGCCATGAGTGGCTGGCGCCTTGGCTGGGCGGTGGCCAGGGGCGAGCTGACCGAGCGGCTGGCCCAGTTCGCCGGCGCCACCATCTTCGGTTGCCCCCAGTTTATCCAGGAGGCGGCGGCCTTTGCGCTGGAGTTCGACTCCTATTTCGTCAGCCAGATGCGCGATGCCTACCAGCAGCGCCGTGACCTGATTGTCGAGCGGATTGCCGGGATCCCGGGGCTCAGCTGTGCCACGCCGGACGCCGGCATGTTCGTGATGGTGGATGTGTCGAAGGTGGCGGAATCCGGCGAGGCCTTTGCCGAGGCGCTGCTGGACGCGGAGCACGTGTCGGTCCTGCCGGGTGCGCCGTTCGGCGCCAGTGCGGTGAACCACGTGCGCCTGACCCTGGCCGCCGATGACGGGGACCTGCGCCGCGCGCTGGACCGTATCGAGCGCTTCGTCACCAGTGGTAACCGCCAGGCGGGTTGATTGAGGCGGCGGGCCAGTGGCCCGCCCGACCCGATGTTTCGGCCCGGCACGAATGCCGGTATCCTTGGCCCCTCCGTGGTAGAAGATCAACAACACCGTGAAAATCGACCGGCATAACCTGAAAATCCTGCAGGCACTGCAGACCAACGCGCGTATCAGCAACCTGAACCTGAGTGAAGAGATCGGCCTGTCCGAGAGCGCCTGCCTGGCGCGGGTCAAGCGGCTCACCAGTGAGCGCTACATCCGCGAGTTCCTCGCGGAGGTCAACCTGGACAAGGTCCGCCACGCAGAGTTCTACGTCAATGTGGCCCTGAAACGCCAGGATGCCCGCACCAGCGAGAGCTTCCGGCGCGCCATCAACGATATCCCGCAGATCGTTTCCTGCGTGAAGATGTCGGGAGAGTTCGATTACATGCTGCGCTTTATCTGCCCGGACGCGGCGGACTTCAACCGGGTGTCCGAGCAGTTGCTGGCCAACGAGGATGCGGCCATTTCGCGCATGACCTCGCACCTGGTGATCGAGAAGACCAAGCCGTTCAAGGGTTACCCCCTGGAACTGTTGTTCCAGGACTGATCTGTCCCTTTCCGGGCCGGCGATGGCCGGCCCCCGCCCCGGTTCAGACCAGCATCATTGCCAGGGTGCGATCCACCAGCCACCAGGCTGCCAGGCCGCCCACCACATAGGAAACCGGGGTCGCCACCAGTGCGCTGGCGGGCGCACTGGTCCGGGCCTCCCACAGTTGCACCGATGGCAACCGCCGGCCCAGCCAGTACAACGCGGCCAGCGCGCCAATAAAGGCCAGTTGCCCCGCCTCCACGCCGATATTGAACACTGCCAGCGACAGCGGGATCGCGTGCCCGGGTACGCCAATTTCCGCCAGCGCCCCGGCGAATCCCAGCCCGTGTAGCAGCCCGAAGGCAAAAGCCACCAGCCAGGGTCGCTGGATCGCGATGGTCGAGCGGCCGCGCTGTTTCTGCAGAATCTCGCTGGCGACAAACACGATGCTGAGGGCAATGATCGCCTCCACCGGCGCCTGCGGCACGGCGACCCAGCCGAGCACTGCGGCGGCCAGGGTCAGGCTGTGGGCAAGGGTGAAAGCTGTGATGGTGATCACCAGTTGCCGCCAGCCACTGACCAGCAGCACCAGTGCCAGCACAAACAGCAGGTGGTCGATACCCAGCAGGATATGCTCCACACCCAGCACGAAATAGGTCGCGGCAACCTGGGCGCCACTGGCCCTGGTATCCACCACCATTCCGGTTTTGTCCGGTAACAGGCGCGCCACCTGTTCGCGCCCGTCCTGCCACTGGATGCGCACCAGTGCGTCGGTCATGGTCTGGCTCAGCCCATCAATGGATACCTGTGCACCGGCCAGTTTTTCCGGGTGGCGGATATCCCAGGACTCGGTGTAGAAGCCATTGGCGAAGCTGGCGCGCGGTGTGCCGGTGGGCACCACGCTGTCGTCGAAGCGCGCGTTGATGGCCAGCCGCAGGTCGCCGCGGGCCGGTACCCGCCAGGTTACCCTGAAGGACTCTTCCGCGGTCTGCCGGACCTGCAGGTAGGCCGGGCGCAGTTCGTGGGAGCTGGCCTGGAATGACAGCAGCAGGGCCAGGAGGGCAAAGATCATTGTAATCTGGAGCAGCGACAGGCGATTCATTGCATGGCCACCCCGTCAGTTTCGCGCCCCGGGAATTCGTCGATACGCACCCTGTAGGCCGTGCGATAATTTTCGTACTGCGCTTCGAGTACCTGTTGCTTTTCGCTGCGCTGCCAGTCGCGCAGAACCTCTGCACGCACCTCGTCAAAACCTGCCACCCGCCGGGGCTGGCGGGCCTCGATAAAAACCAGGTGCAGCCCGTACGCTGACTCCACCGGACCGCTCCACTGCCCCCGGGGCAGGTCGAGCAGCTTCGCGGCAAATCCCCCGCCGAAAACCCGCTCCAGCCGCTCGCTGCTCTCGTCACGGTAGTGGGCCTGCAGCAGGCTGCTGTCACCCAGCTCCGCCTCCGGTACCCCTTCCCCGAGCAGTGCCCGGGCGGTCTCGACAGCCGATTCCGGGTTTTCGTGGGCCGCGCGGTCGAAATAGACCTGCCGGAAACTCATGCGTGCCGGCCTCCGGTATTGTTCGGCATTGGCGGCGTGGAAATCCCGCAGGGTTTTTTCGCCGGGATCGACGGCATCGACCAGGTCCCGGGCCAGGAACTCCATCTTCATGCGCAGGCGCCGCCTGATGACCGTGTCATCCCTGTCCAGGCCCAGGTTCATTGCCTCGCGGTAAAGCACTTCCTCGCGGATAAAGTTTTCCACGAGGTCATGTAGTTCCTGCTCAGAGGGCGGGCGCTGCCAGCGCCGCTCGAACACGGCGGCGAGATGATCGATACGGTCGCGGCTTACGACGATTTCATCCAAACTTTCATCTCTATCCGTAAATACAGCGTTGATGCCGAACAGCAGCGCCCCGATCAGGGCAAAGTGCACCAGCGGTTCACGCAAGTACGAATTACGCATACTGACGTCCTTTCCATTATTGTTGGGCCTGTAGTTCCCGGGGCTGTTAGAGCCGGGGTCATGCCAGTCGGGGGGAGGAGATGCGGGGCGCCTGCCACGGCTCCCCCACGGCGATTGCAATGACGCTCGATCGGATAGTAGTCCGGAGTGCTTCCGGTCGTGGCCGCCTGGCAGGTAAAACCGCATCCGGTACGCAAATTTCATCGACAGGGGCGGAAAGCTGGCCCGTCGGGGAGTGTGGGGCCAGACTTCAAGGGTCTTATGGGCGAACCGCTTGTAAAGGAGGCAGGCAGTGAGAAACAGCGGAACGATTTACCTGATTCTGAATGCGTTGGTGTTCGCGATCATCGGTGTGATGGCCTTTGCCAATCCAGCGGCTTTTGCCAAGACGATCGACTTTGCGTTGCTGGCACCCTCGGCCATGCCGGAGTTCCTGGCCACATTTGGCGGGCTGATGCTGGCGATCGCCGCAGCGATCGCGTTGGCCCTGGTGTTCCGGCGCCATCGACCCACCGCATTCCTCCTGCTGGCAATGGCCTATGCCGGGTTTGGTGGCGGGCGCCTGGTGGGCATGCTGGCCCACAGTGGTTTTGACTGGCGCAATGGGTTGTTCTTTGCCACCGAGGTGCTGCTAATACTGTGGGGCGTTGCCTGTTACCTTCACGGGCGTGACAAGCGCCCCCAGGCTTCCTGAAACAAAAATGCGTGGCACCGGACGCCCTGTAACGGGTGCCGGGCCACGCGAGCTTGCGGACTTCATTGCCGATCAGCCGCAATCCGGTGTCAGGCGGTCACCTGCAAATCTTCTCTCCCGTCGTCATCGCCGTTATTCCCGGCAGCGGCACGGCGGAACTCGTCCTTGTAGTTCTTAAACTCGGTGCCCATCCAGCGGTCCCACCAGGTGAAGTAGAAGCCGTAGTTGCCCTGGAATTTCTGGTGATGCAGGTCGTGATGCGTAGTGGTGGTCATAAAGTCCAGCGGGCCATCGACCCAGCTGCGCGGATGGAATTCGCAGCCGGCGTGCAGCATCGCGTTGCGAAAGATCATTACGAAAATAAACGCCAGCCACACCAGCACATGCAGGGGCATCAGGGTCAGGATCAGGGGGGAGAAGACCGCCATCAGCACACCCTCGCCCACCGAAAAACTGTAGGCCGCCCATGGCGTGGGGGTGCGGGACAGGTGGTGTACCCGATGGAAGTGCCGGAACAGGCGGGGATGATGCATGGCCCGGTGGGTCCAGTAGAAGTAGGCATCGTGGACCAGGATGACCACCGGCAGGCTCAGGACAGCCCACCACAATGGATAGTCCCCCCACTCCCAGTAGAGCTTCACCAGCCCCCAGTCGCGCAGCACGCTGGTGATGATGCCCACGGTGGCAAAAATCCCCAGGGTCAGCATGGAGAAGCTGACTTCCCGGCGGATATCCCGCCAGCGGGCACGGCGCTTCTGGATCCGCCGGCGCTCCATCCAGCCCCGGAACAGCCAGCTGACGGACAGGCTCACTGCGGTAGCAGCCATCAGGTAGCGAAACAGGTCAGTCCTGAAATGCGACAGCCATGCCTGGGCCATCTCCGCGAGAAACGCCACTTCCATAGGTTCACCTGCTTATTCTTCTTCCGATGTTTTTTATGGTGGCCGCAGGGCCGGACACAAGGTCCGCCCCCACAGTGAATCAGGGAAGAGTCTGGCGGAAAGTGCGGGTGGACGCTTACGGAAAACGAAAAAACAGCTGACGGATTCCGGAATTATGCCGATTCAGGCGGGCAGCCTTTCGCGTCGGTACTCGGTGGGTGTCTGCTGGTGGCGGCGCTTGAAAGCGGCATTGAAGGGGCTCAGGGAGCGATAGCCAATATCCAGCGCGATGGTCAGCACCGGCAGGTGGGCCTGCCCCGGATCCGCCAGCCGGGTGCTGGCCTCGTCGATACGGTACTGGTTCAGGAATTCGTTGAAGTTGCGGTAGCCCAGGTGGCGGTTGATCAGGGCGCGCAGGATATGTTCGCGGGCCCCCAGTTCCTCCGCCAGTTCGCGGATGGTGAGGCCGGTGCGGCGGTAGCCGCCGGCCTGCATGTGGGCCTCGAGCTTTCCTGCCAGTTGCCGCTGGCTGTCATCCATGGGCGACGGGGGGCGGGGCGTGGCCTCGGTGGTAACCGCTTCCTCATTGTCCCTGGGCAGGGATTCCGCCAGTGCACCGGGGGCCGGGGCCAGCAGCCAGAGGCATGCTGACAGCGACAGCAGGCTGGCCAGCACTGCATGCAGGGCCGGGATGCCGGCGGGGGCGGGCCGGTAGGTGAACAGGAATTCGGCCATGACAACCAGCAGCATATAGCCGCCGACAGCGATCATCAGGACCAGCCGCAGGTTGCGGCGGGCTTCCACCAGATCCGACTGGTAGTGGCGCAGCAGCGTAATCACCCCGGCGGACAGCAGCCCCAGCTTGAGCGGCTGGGCAAGAATATAGGTGGCATTATCCAGCGCCTGCCAGTTGTCGCGGAGCAGGCTGCTACTGGACAGGCTGTTGATCACCACGTCGAGGCCGATGAGCGCCCAGCCCCAGCGCGGGAAAGGGTCACAGTCGTGGCAGAGGGTGTGGGCGAACAGCCAGAAAGCACCGGGTACCAGGATCGACGGGAATACCACCAGGAAATCCAGTGGCGGCGGTGCTTCGGGAAGGGCGTGGCGCAGCAGGTAGAAAAATACGCCGGTGATCACCAGCAGCAGCCAGCGTGCGGCGTCGAGTCCCCGGTAATGGGTTGCCAGCTTGGCGGCGGCCAGTAGCAGCAGGCTGCAGGCGGCGCCGGTGAAGAAGATGAACGCGGTACTCACTGCCTGTCCCCTGTACCCGTGCCGCAGACTGCCATCAGCGCCAGCGCTCCGCCCAGGCGTCCAGTACCTTGCTGCTGTAGGTGTGTCGGCCGTAACTGCCGTTGTAGTAGGCCAGGGCGTTGGCCAGGTTGCCCCTGGCCTTGCCGATATAGTGCTTGAGGATGGTACAGCCGTAGCGCAGGTTGGTGTCCATATCGATCAGGTTGTCCGTGGGGCTGCCGATTTCGTTCTTCCAGAACGGCATCACCTGCATCATGCCCTGGGCACCCACGCGGGACACCGCGTAGGGGTTGAAGGCGCTCTCGATCTGGATCACCGCCAGGACGATCTCGGGGCTGAGCCCGGCCAGGGTGGCTTCCCGGTGGATCGCCTTGAGCACGTGCATACGTTCATCCGGGTCCTTGATGTAGCGCGCCAGCGGCTGGGACTTGGCCATCAGCCATACCTCCGCGTCAAAGCGGTCGGCAAAGCTGTCGGCCTGCCCGATGGCATTGCGCAGCGCTGCACGCTCCTCCGGCGCCAGCTCGGGGATGCGCACCTGGGCATTGGCGCCGGCGGTAAACAGCATGAGCAGCAGTGCAATAAGGCTTGTTCTTATCATGGCAACCGATTTTACGAGAAGGTGCGGGGAAAGGGCAGGGGGTAGTTCATGGTGACACGGCCGGGGCCGGTTGTGGGGGCGCGCGATCGGGAGCCAGCCGGCTCCCGACCCCTATCGTAGAGCGGTTAACCGCCCAGTTTTTCCAGCAGGACTTCGACCAGCTGGGACTCGGCGAAGTCCTGGCTCTCCGCGTCGCGGCGGCCCTTGTATTCCACTACGCCTTTCTCCAGGCCGCGGTCACCCACCACAATGCGGTGCGGAATGCCCATCAGTTCGACGTCGGCCAGCATGGCCCCCAGGCGCGCCTTGGGTTCGTCCATCAGCAGTACATCGACGCCGGCCTCGCGCAGGGTCTCGTAGAGGTGGTCGCACTTCTCCCGTACCAGCTCGCTCTTGTGCATGTTGATGGGCACGATGGCCAGCTGGAAGGGTGCGATGGCCTCCGGCCAGATGATGCCGGCATCATCGTGGTTCTGCTCGATGGCGGCAGCGACGATGCGCGAAACGCCGATACCGTAACAGCCCATGGCCATGGTCTGCTCCTTGCCGTTCTCATCCAGCACGGTGGCGTTCATTGCACGGCTGTACTTGTCGCCCAGCTGGAAGATGTGGCCAACCTCGATACCACGTTTGATTTCCAGGGTCCCCTTACCATCAGGGCTGGCATCGCCGGCCACCACGTTGCGCAGGTCCTCGACCCGCGCCAGCTGCACATCCCGTTCCCAGTTGACGCCGGTCAGGTGGTAATCGTCGCGGTTGGCGCCGCAGGTGAAGTCGGCCAGGTGCGCGGCGGTGCGGTCCACGATAACCTCGATTCCCAGGCCCACCGGTCCCAGTGAGCCGATACCGCAGCCCAGCTCGGCGCTGATACGCTCCTCGGGCGCGAACTGCAGCGGGCTGGCGACTCCGGCCAGCTTTTCCGCCTTGAGCTCGTTCAGTTCGTGGTCGCCGCGCAGTACCAGGGCCACCAGGGGGGCGGTTTCGCCCTCTTCTGCCTCCCCCAGTACGATCAGGGTCTTGACCGATTGGGACGGCTCGCTACCCAGGAACTGGCTCACCGCGTCGATGGTTTTCTGGCCCGGGGTGTGTACCTCGGCCATGTCGGCCGCGGGTGCCGGGCGCTCGCCAGCCGGGGCCACGGCTTCGGCCAGCTCCACGTTGGCGGCGTAGCGACTGTCGGTGGCGAAGGCAATGTCGTCTTCTCCGCTCTCGGCCAGTACGTGGAACTCATGCGAGCTGGAGCCGCCGATGGCGCCGGTGTCCGCCAGTACCGGGCGGTAGTCCAGGCCGATGCGATCAAAGATGCGGCAGTAGGCGCCGTGCATGATGTCGTAGGTCTCCTGCAGCGAGTCGGCACCCAGGTGGAAGGAGTAGGCATCCTTCATGGTGAACTCGCGCGCCCGCATCACGCCGAAGCGCGGGCGGATTTCGTCGCGGAACTTGGTCTGTACCTGGTAGAAATTGGCCGGCAGCTGCTTGTAGCTGCTGATCTCGTTGCGGATCAGGTCGGTGATCACTTCCTCGTGGGTGGGACCCAGGCAGAAGGGGTTGTGATGGCGGTCCTCGACCCGCAGCAGTTCCGGCCCGTACTGTTGCCAGCGACCGGATTCCTCCCACAGTTCGGCCGGCTGGACCACTGGCATCAGCACCTCCAGGGCGCCGGCGCGGTCCATTTCCTCGCGCACAATACGCTCCACCTTGCGCAGCACGCGCAGTCCGGTGGGCAGCCAGGTATACAGTCCCGAGGACAGGCGACGGATCATGCCCGCGCGCAGCATCAGCTGGTGGCTGATGACCACAGCGTCATTCGGGGTTTCTTTCTGGGTGGCGATCAGGTAGCGGGATGCGCGCATAAATCGAGTCTTGTCCGGTTGGTTTTACTGGTAATTGGGTCTGGCTTTCTGGGCGGGTATTTTACGCCGGGGCGGGCTGGGGATGGTAGGGGCGCGCGGGGGCAGTTTTCCCTGCCGGGCCGGGGCCCCAGACAGAAAACCCCGCCGGGGGCGGGGTCTGGCGTCCGGAATCGGCGGGTATTCTTACTCGGCCATTTCCTTCAGCTTCTTCAGCGGGCGTACCTTGACGGTAGTGCTGGCGGGCTTGGCCTTGAATACGGTCTCTTCGCCTGTGAACGGGTTGATACCCTTGCGGGCCTTCTTGGCCGGCTTCTTCACGGTGGTGATCTTCATCAGGCCGGGCAGGGCGAATTCACCCACCGCGCGCTTCTTGATGTGACCCTCGATGATGTCGGACAACTCGTCCAGTACAGACTGGACCTGCTTGCGGGTCAGCTCGGTGTTCTCGGAGATCTGGTTCAGGATCTGGGTCTTGGTGTACTTTTCCTTGATCGCAGTAACCTTCTTGGCCTTCGGGGCGGCTTTCTTGGCCGGAGCCTTCTTAGCCGCGGTTTTCTTCGCTGCGGTCTTCTTAGCGGGTGCTTTCTTGGCTGATGCTTTGCGTGCGGCCATGAGTAGCTTCCTTTTGAGTTGTGTTTTTCCGATAAAAATGTGTTCGTACAGCGTGGTACTGCCCCGAAGTATATATAGTTTTTTTTCACGCGCACGGGGTTGAGCGGGAAAAATAGTGCTTTTTTTCACGATTTTGGCCCCCGGACTGCTGCGCCGTGCTCATTTTGGTGGGCATTGCACCCTGCGGGGGCGGCTGCGGTGGAGCGGCCTCTGCCTGCTTCTTCCCTCGCGGGGCGTCATGTATAATCTGCGCCCCTTAATGTATCGGGTACTGAATCCATGCCGATCTATGAATATCAGTGCAGTGCCTGCGGTCACCAGATGGAGGCCCTGCAGCGTATCAGTGATGCGCCCCTGACCGACTGCCCCGAGTGCAAACAGGCCGAGCTTCGCAAGAAGATCTCGGCCGCCGGCTTCCGTCTCAAGGGCGGCGGCTGGTACGAGACCGACTTCAAGACCGGGAACAAGAAGAACCTGGCCGGGGATGCGGCCAAGCCCAGGGCGGACAAGCCCGCCGGGGACAAGGCCAAGGCCAGCTGACCGGGACCGGGCCGGAGCCAATCGGGCGGCACCTGCCGCCCAGCCAATCACTATCGACAACGGGAATTGTATTCATGCGCAGCGACTACTGTGGCGCCCTTCGTTCTGCGGACATCGACCGCGAAGTTACCCTGTGCGGCTGGGTGGACCGCCGCCGCGATCACGGCGGTGTGATCTTCATCGACCTGCGCGACCGCGACGGTATCGCGCAGGTGGTGTTTGACCCGGACGCGGCGGAGTACTTCGAGCTGGCCGACCGGGTGCGCAGTGAGTACGTCCTCAAGGTTACCGGACGTGTTCGTGCCCGTGCGCCCGAGGCGGTTAACCCGAATATGGCCACCGGCGAGATCGAGGTCTACGGCACTGCCCTGGAGATCCTCAATACGGCGGAGACTGTCCCGTTCCAGCTCGACGAGCACACCGATGTCGGTGAAGACGTGCGTCTCAAGTACCGCTACCTGGACCTGCGTCGCCGCGAGATGCAGCACAACCTGCGCTTCCGCTCCAGGCTGACCACGGCCATCCGCAATTACCTCGATGGCGAGGGCTTCCTGGATATCGAGACCCCGATCCTGACCCGCGCGACGCCGGAGGGGGCTCGTGACTACCTGGTGCCGAGCCGCACCCACGACGGCAAGTTCTTCGCCCTGCCGCAGTCGCCGCAGCTGTTCAAGCAGCTGCTGATGGTGTCCGGCTTCGATCGCTATTACCAGATTGCGAAGTGTTTCCGCGATGAAGACCTGCGGGCGGATCGCCAGCCGGAATTTACCCAGATCGATATCGAGACCGCCTTCCTCGACGAAGACGCCATCATGGCGATTACCGAGGCCATGGTGCGCAGCCTGTTCAGCGAACTGAAAGGTGTCGAGCTGGGTGACTTCCCGCGCATGAGCTATTACGAGGCCATGCTGCGCTTCGGTTCCGACAAGCCGGACCTGCGTATCCCGCTGGAGATGGTGGAGATCAAGGACCTGATGACCGAGGTGGAGTTCAAGGTCTTCTCCGGCCCGGCCAATGACCCCAAGGGTCGCGTGGCGGCGCTGAAGGTTCCGGGCGGCAACGACAAGCTGACCCGTAAGCAGATCGATGATTACGGCAAGTTTGTGGGTATTTACGGGGCCAAGGGCCTGGCCTACATCAAGGTCAACGACAAGGATGACCTCGAGGGCGGCCTCCAGTCACCGATTACCAAGTTCCTGCCCATCGAGACCCGCGCGGCGATCCTGGAGCGCATGCAGGCCGAAAACGGCGACCTGATTTTCTTTGGTGCCGACAAGGCCAAGGTCGTCTCCGAGGCACTGGGCGCCCTGCGCTGCAAGCTGGGCGAGGACCTGGACCTGTACACCGCCGAGTGGGCACCGCTCTGGGTAGTGGACTTCCCCATGTTCGAGGAGGAGGACGACGGCAGCCTGACCTCGCTGCACCACCCGTTTACCGCTCCCTCCTGTTCACC
This sequence comes from Microbulbifer zhoushanensis, assembly GCF_021729055.1. NCBI lineage: Bacteria > Pseudomonadati > Pseudomonadota > Gammaproteobacteria > Cellvibrionales > Microbulbiferaceae > Microbulbifer > Microbulbifer zhoushanensis. The sequence continues at coordinate 411,972 of NZ_JAJSAO010000004.1, read as the reverse complement.
GGAAGAGCTGGAAAAGAACCCGCTGGAAGCGCTGTCGCGGGCCTACGACATGGTCCTGAACGGCACCGAGCTGGGTGGTGGCTCGATCCGCATCCACAACCAGGACATGCAGCAGGCGGTGTTCCGTACGCTGGGGATCGACGAGCGCGAGCAGCGCGAGAAGTTCGGCTTCCTGCTCGACGCGCTCAAGTACGGCGCGCCGCCCCACGGTGGCCTGGCCTTCGGCCTCGATCGCCTGGTGATGCTGATGACCGACAGCGACTCAATCCGCGATGTGATCGCCTTCCCGAAAACCCAGAGCGCGGCCTGTGTCATGACCGATGCCCCGGGCACCGTGGATTCGCGGCAGCTGCGCGAGCTGAATATCCGCCTGCGCCAGAAGAAGGAAGAGCAGGTCAGTTAACAGTTGCGTCCCCTGCCGGCGCTGGCCGGCAACCAGTGCCATCCGGGTCCCGGCTGGCACCGGGGTGACGACAGGTTTGCAAAAGCCACGACGGAGAATTACCGGAGAGAGTAATGGCTGGACACAGTAAATGGGCCAATATCAAGCACCGCAAGGCGGCCCAGGATGCCAAGCGCGGCAAAGTTTTCACCAAGATCATTCGCGAGCTGACCGTCGCTGCGAAGAGCGGTCCCAACCCGGATGACAACCCGGCCCTGCGCGCTGCTGTCGACAAGGCGCTGGGTGCCAACATGAAAAAGGACACCATCGACAAGGCGATTGCGCGCGGCGCGGGCAATGCCGAGGGTGATAACTACGAGGCGGTGACCTACGAGGGCTACGGTGTCGGCGGTGTTGCGGTCCTGGTGGAGTGCCTGACCGATAACCGCAACCGCACCGTTGCCGAGGTTCGCCATGCCTTTACCAAGCGCGGCGGTAACCTGGGAACCGATGGTTCGGTAGCCTATCTCTTCACCCGCAAGGGCCAGATGTATTACGAGCCCGGCACCGATGAGGATGCCCTGATGGAGGCGGCCCTGGAGGCCGGGGCCGAGGACATCGAGACCAACGATGACGGCAGTATCGAGCTCACCACCGAGTTCCAGGACTACATGCCGGTAAAAGACGCACTGACTGAGGCGGGCTTCAAGCCGGACGGTGCCGAAATAGCCATGATCCCGTCCACCACCATCCCGCTGGAAAAGGATGGTGCGGAAAAGGTGCTGGCACTGGTGGATATGCTGGAAGACCTGGATGACGTGCAGAACGTCTATACCAATGCCGATATCCCCGAAGAGGTCATGGCCGAGCTCGGCTGACCCGGGAGGGTGGGCCGCCCGGCCCGCCCTGCCTCCCTTGACGCCTCCCGCCCGCCTTGGGACACTTCTTACCTTTCGCCATTACTATATAAACATACAGGAAGGCGCCCTTTGACCCGAATCCTGGGGATCGATCCCGGCTCGCGCAAGACCGGATACGGCCTGATCGACGTGGAGCGCGGCAAGGCCCGCTATGTGGCCAGTGGTGTGATCCGCCTGCCCGACGCGGAGCTGCCCGAGCGCCTCAAGCTGATCTTCGATGCCGTGAGCCAGATCGCCGGCCAATACCAGCCGGCGCAGATGGCGATCGAGAACGTATTCATGTCCAAGAGCGCAGGCTCCGCGCTGAAGCTGGGCCAGGCCCGCGGCGCCGCCATCGTGGCGGCCACCCACGCCGACCTGCCGGTGGCGGAATACGAGGCGCGCAAGGTCAAGCAGGCCATCGTCGGCAGTGGCGCGGCGGACAAGCTGCAGGTGCAGCATATGGTGAAGACCCTGTTATCCCTGCCGGCCGCGCCGCAGGAGGACGCCGCCGATGCCCTGGCCGTGGCGCTGTGCCATATGCACACCATGCAGACCCTGGTGCATACCGCGGGCAGTGGCCGGGGCCGCTTCCGACGCGGTCGTCTCACGGTTTCCTAGCGGGCGGTGGCAGCCGGGAAGGTTGCACGGGAACATATATAAAGAAGTAAAACCACACAGAGAACCGGATAACGATGATCGGAAGACTGAGCGGCAGCCTCGCCGCAGTACAGCCGCCGCACCTGCTGGTGGATGTGCAGGGGGTGGGCTATGAAGTGCTGGCCCCGATGACCACCATTTTTGAACTGCCGCCGGCAGGGCAGCCGGTGGTGCTGCATACCCACCTGGCGGTGTCCGAGACTGCGCAGCAGCTGTACGGCTTTATCCGTGAGGCGGACCGCGCACTGTTCCGTACCCTGATCAAGGTCAATGGCGTCGGCCCCAAGATGGCGCTGGCGATCCTGTCCGGCCTCGACGGCGCTGCGCTGTCGCGCTGCGTGTCGGAGGATAACGTGGCGGCGCTGGTGAAGGTGCCCGGTGTGGGCAAGAAAACCGCCGAGCGCCTGATCATCGAGCTGCGCGACAAACTCGCGCCGCAGTTCGGTGACAGCAACGATATCCCGCTGATGGCCACTGCGGCGGAGCCGAAAGTCGACCATGCCGGGGAGGCGGAAAGCGCCCTGGCGGCACTGGGTTACAAGCCCACCGAGGCCACGAAGATGGTGGCGCGGGCGACGAAGGAGCAGCCCGATGCAGACAGTGCCACCCTGATTCGTCTGGCCCTCAAGAGCATGGTGCCGGCATGAACGGTGTCTGGCCAGCTAATGGTGTCGTAGGGGCGGGCATCGTGGCCGCCCGTCCGGAATTGGGCGAGCACGAGGTTCGCCCTTGCGGTTGTGATTATGCTGGCGGAGGAAGCCATGATCGAAGCTGACCGACTGATTGCGCCCGAGCCCATTGGCCCCTCCGGCCAGGAAGATCAGCACGATCGCGCCGTGCGGCCCAAGAGTCTCGCCGATTATGTGGGCCAGCCGGTGGTGCGCGAGCAGATGGAGATCTTTATCCAGGCTGCCCGCCTGCGCGGCGATGCCCTGGACCACACGCTGGTGTTCGGCCCGCCGGGGCTGGGCAAGACCACGCTGGCCAATATCATCGCCACGGAAATGGGTGTCGCCATCAAGACCACCTCGGGACCGGTGCTGGAGAAGGCCGGCGACCTGGCAGCACTAATGACCAATCTGGAGCCGGGTGACGTCCTCTTTATCGATGAAATCCACCGCCTCAGCCCGCACGTGGAGGAGGTGCTATACCCGGCTATGGAGGACTACCAGCTCGATATCATGATCGGTGAGGGGCCGGCCGCGCGCTCCATCAAGCTGGACCTGCCTCCATTTACCCTGGTCGGCGCGACCACCCGTGCGGGCCTGCTGACCTCGCCGCTGCGCGACCGTTTCGGCATTGTGCAGCGGCTGGAGTTCTACAGCGTCGAGGACCTCACCCGCATTGTCAGCCGCTCCGCCCGCCTGATGGGCGTGGAGATGGACGAGGGCGGGGCGCTAGAGGTGGCGCGGCGTGCCCGCGGCACCCCGCGGATTGCAAATCGCCTGCTGCGGCGGGTGCGGGATTTTGCCGAGGTGAAGGGCGATGGTGTGGTGGATGCGGATATTGCCGACCGGGCGCTGAATATGCTCAACGTGGATGTGCGCGGTTTCGACCAGCTGGACCGGCGCGTGCTGCTCACCATGATGGAGAAGTTCGACGGTGGCCCGGTGGGTGTCGACAGTCTCGCCGCGGCTGTCAGCGAGGAGCGTGATACCATCGAGGATGTGCTGGAGCCGTACCTGATCCAGCAGGGGTACCTCACCCGCACCCCGCGCGGCCGGATGGTCACGGCCCTGGCCTACGAGCATTTCGGCATACCCAAACCGGACCGGATGGGCTGACCGGCGGCCGCGGGCCGCCAGCAGAGATAATAAGGACCCACGTGGCAGAAGTTTTCAGTATCCCCCTGCGTGTCTATATCGAGGACACCGACGCGGGTGGAATCGTGTATTACGTCAATTATCTGAAGTATATGGAGCGCGCGCGCACAGAATTCGTGCGTTCGCTCGGTTATGATAAGCCCGCCATGCCGCAGCAGGGGCTCCTGCTGGTGGTGCATTCGGCGGAAATCCAGTACCGGCGCTCGGCGCGGCTGGACGACGCATTGCGGGCAACGGCGGCGATTGGCAAACTTGGGCGCGCGGCAGTGACATTTGAACAAAAAATCTGGCGCGACGATGAAATTATCTGCGAGGGCGTGGTCAAAGTCGCCTGTGTCGCAGATGACAGCCGCAGACCCTGCGCGCTTCCCGAATCTATCTATAAAGCATTGAAGGCAGTGAACTAAGACATGAACGCCGGTGAACAACTTTCCCTGTGGGGGCTGATACAGAACGCCAGTCTGCTGGTGCAGTTGGTGATGTTGCTACTGCTGCTGGCCTCGGTGATTTCCTGGGTGATGATCATCCAGCGCGGCCTCTACCTGACCCGCGCCAAGAAAGGGCTGACCAACTTCGAGCGCCGCTTCTGGTCCGGGGCCGACCTGAACCAGCTGTTCCGCGAGGGCAATGTGCGTGCCGAGAAGGGCAAAGTCGACGGCGTCGAGTCCCTGTTCCGTGCCGGTTTCACCGAATTCACCCGCCTGCGTCAGCAGGGCCGCAGCAGCCCCGAGGCCGTCATGGAGGGCACCGAGCGGGCCATGCGCGTGGCTATGTCCCGTGAGCAGGAGAAAGTGGAGATGAACCTGCCATTCCTGGCATCGGTGGGTTCCGTAAGCCCCTATATCGGCCTGTTCGGTACCGTGTGGGGCATCATGAACTCTTTCCGCGGCCTGGCCACCATGCACCAGGCCACCATCGCCACGGTGGCGCCGGGTATCAGTGAGGCGCTGGTGGCCACCGCCATGGGGCTGTTTGCCGCCATCCCCGCGGTAATGGCCTACAACCGCTACTCTGCCAAGGCGGAATGGCTGCTGTCCAGCTATGAGACTTTCGCCGAAGAGTTCTCCTCGATCCTGCACCGCAAAGTGCACTCCAGCTAACGCGACCGGACGATTGTCATGAGTGTTTTTCGCAAGGGCGGCAAGCGCAAACTGGTGTCTGAAATCAACGTCGTACCCTATATCGACGTGATGCTGGTGCTGCTGATCGTCTTTATGGTCACGGCGCCACTGCTGATGCAGGGCGTCAAGGTTGACCTGCCCGACGCGCCCTCGGCGCCGATCGACGATACCGATGATGAGCCCCTGATTGTTTCCGTGCGCGCCGATGGTACCTATTACCTCAACCTGGGCGACGACGAGAAAGTTGCCAAGCCGATGGACGAGATCCGGGAAACTGTCGGCAAGGTTTTGCGTCAAAAGCCCAAGACGCCGGTACTGGTCTGGGGAGATACCGATGCCAAGTATGGCCTGATTGTCGGCGCCATGACCCAGCTGCAGGCCGCCGGTGCGCCGAGCGTGGGCCTGGTTACCGAGCCTCCGGCAGAGTAGGGGTGGCGTGAGCGAGCATTATGAATAACGCCAGCTCCTATATCTTGCCGGTGGTCGCCAGCCTGGCGTTCCACGGCCTGCTGATTGCCGTGCTGACGCTGGGCTGGGAGGCCTCGAACGAGCCCCAGAAGCGGCAGATGCCCAAGTTCGTGCAGGCCAAACTGGTTACCGTAGAGGCGACGGTCAAGCAGAAGAAGGCCCCGCCCAAGGTGGATATGCGCGAAAAGCGCCGCCAGCAGGAGCTGCAGCGCCAGCGCGAGGCGGAGGCCGAGCGCGAGCGCCGGGCCGCCCTGGAGCGCAAGAAGAAGCAGGAGGCCGAGAAAAAACGCAAGGCCGAGGCCGAGAAGAAGCGCAAGGCCGCTGAGGAAAAGGCCCGCAAGGAAAAAGAGCGCAAGGAGCGTGAGCGCAAGGAGCGGCTCGAGCAGGAGCGCAAGAGCGCGTTCGAGGAGGCGCTCGAAGAAGAAGAGGAGTTACTGGACGCGCGCGAGGACGCCCAGGCGGTGATGTCCGTGGCGCAGGCGATCCAGCAGCGGATCGAGTCCGTCTGGAGTCGTCCGCCCAGTGCCCGCAACGGCATGCTGACGGTGGTCAAGATCAACTTTGTCCCCACCGGCCGCGTCGTCGCGGCGAACATTGTAGAAGGTAGTGGTAATGCCGCGCTGGACCGCTCAGTGCTCACCGCCATTCGCCGGGTCGAGACTTTCCCGGAAGTGGCAGAGCTGGCCCGGGAGGAGCCGACGGTCTTTGAGCGCGAGGTACGAACAACCCTGTTGAATTTCCGAGTCGAAGATCTGCGCCAATGATAAAGAACCTATTCAAGCTCGTCGCCGTACTCGTCGTCGCCTCGCTCAGCCTGAGCGCCAGGGCACAGCTGGTGGTGGATATCACCAGCGGCATCGACGATCCCACACCCATCGCCGTGGCTCCCTTCAGTTTCTCCGGTACCGGGGTGCTGTCGGAGGATGTTTCCGACATCATTTCAGCCGACCTGCGCCGCAGCGGCCTGTTCGCCCCGGTCCCCAAGGAAGACATGCTGTCTTTCCCCAAGGCCCCGGACGAAGTTATTTTCAGGGATTGGCGAATCCTGGGAACTGAATACGTCGTTACCGGTCGTATAGAGCCCCAGGCAAGCGGCTACCTGCTGACCTTCGACCTGGTGAACATCTTCGGCCAACAGACTATGTTCACCAAGCAGGTCAGCGGCGGCAGTCGCCAGCTGCGGGATATTGCCCATCGCGCGGCAGACGAGATCTATGAGGCGATCACCGGTATCCGGGGCGCCTTCTCTACAGAGATGATCTACGTGCAGGAGGAACGGCGCGGTGGCCGGCCCAGCTATTCGCTGGTCAGGTCGGATATCGACGGCGCGCGCCCGAAAGTGATTCGTCGCTTCAGTGAGCCGGTGATGTCGCCGATGTGGTCACCGGATGGCCAGGAAGTGGCCTATGTATCGTTCGAAACCGGGCGGCCGGCGATTTTCCGTGAGAACCTGCGTACCGGTGCGCGCCAGCAGTTGACCAACTTCAAGGGGATCAACAGCTCGCCCACCTGGTCGCCGGACGGGAGCAAGCTGGCAATGGTGCTATCCAAGGACGGCAACCCGGAGATATACGTACTGGATCTGCGCAGTGGCAAGTTCACCCGCATGACCCGGCACTTCTCCATTGACACCGAGCCGAACTGGATGCCGGACGGTAAATCGCTGGTTTTCACCTCTGATAGGGGAGGTAAGCCACAAATTTACCAATTGACTCTTGCCACCGGTCAAGTAGACCGCTTAACCTTCGATGGCGACTACAACGCGAGGCCGCGGGTCTCTCCCGACGGTAAAACGCTGGTGATGGTCCATCGGAGCAGGGGGGTGTTCACTATTGCCACGATGGATATCGTCTCCGGCAGGATGCGGGTCCTCACGGAAACGCGTCTGGACGAGTCCCCCAGCATCGCGCCCAATGGTGCCATGCTGATGTACGCCACCAAGCGTGGGGACAAAGGTATTCTGGCTGCGGTTTCGCTGGATGCCGGGGTGAAGTACAGGCTGCCCTCTCGTAGCGGGGATGTACGTGAACCGGCCTGGTCGCCCTATTTCGACTGATTGGGACCTGCCCGATACGCTGTTTGTGACTGGCGTATCGGTCGCAGTTGTAAAAAATAGACAAAATCTGAACCTTGTGGATTTCTCGATAACACTTAAAAGCGGAGTTGCTTATGTTTAAATCAGTAAAAACTGGTCTTGGCCTGGCGTGTGTACTGGCCGTCATGGCTGGTTGTTCCAGCACCGACACCGACGACACTGCCCAGCAGCAGATGGTAGAACAGCCCACCGAGCCGGTTGTCGACACCGCGCCGGAGCCGGAAACTGCCGTGCCCCTGGACAACGTTGTCTACTTCGACTTTGACGAGTCCCTGCTGAAGCCGGAGACCCGCGAGCTGCTGATTGCCCACGCGGACCGCCTGCGTGGCAGCGCCCAGGCAGTACGCCTGGAAGGCCACGCCGACGAGCTGGGTACCCGCGAGTACAACCTGGCACTGGGCGAGCGTCGTGCCAACGCCGTTCGTGACTTCCTGGTGCTGCAGGGCGTAGACGCTGCCAGCCTGGAAGTGATCAGCTACGGTGAAGAGCGTCCGGCTCAGGCTGGCTCCAGCGAGAGCGCCCGTGCCATGAACCGTCGCGTTGTAATCGTTAAGTAATTGCCTGTAGCGATGAACTTATCGATTCGATTTTCTCCCAAGCCTTTGCTTGGGAGAGTCGCGCTAGCCGCAGCCACTATGGTTGCGGCTTCGCCCGTATTTTCGCAGGCGCCGATTGTCGAGCTGGGTAATGACAGCGGCAACGCGGCGCCCGCCTATGAGCAGGATTCCACCTACGCAGACGCGCGTACCGCGCGCGCGCCGGTTTCCGCTCGTCCCCGCGCCCAGGGTAATCCGCAGGCCGATGCCTACTACCAGATGCAGGTATTGCAGCAGGAAGTCTCCGAGCTGCGCGGCGCTGTGGAGGAGTTGCGCCACGAGGTAAAGCGTCTCAAGCAGCAGCGCACCGAGGACTATATGGACCTGGATCGGCGCATTGCACGCCTGTCTGGCGCCGCGCCGGCGGAGCAGCCTCCGGCAGCAGGCGATGACGCTAAGTCCGGTGGTGATGCCAGCCGCCCGGCGGATACCGGTAGTCCGGCCGCCAGTGACGATGAGCGGGAGCGCTACCAGTCCAGTTTCGGTCTCGCCCGTGAGGGTAAGTTCGACGCCGCCAGTGTCGAATTCGAGAAGCTGCTGGAGGATTACCCCAACGGCAAGTACGCCCCCAATGCCAACTACTGGCTGGGTGAAATCGCGTTGGTCCAGGGTAACCTGGAGAAGGCGCGGGAATGGTTTACCGCGCTGCTGGATGGTTACCCCGAGTCCAACAAGGTATGGGATGGCCGTTACAAGCTGGGTACGGTGTACCACCAGTTGGGTGATGACCAGCAGGCCAGGGAGTTGCTTGAGCAGGTTGCTGCCAGCGATGCCCGTGCTGCCAAGCTGGCGAAGAAGTACCTGCAAGAAAATCTCTGATAGCTCTTCCGGGCCGCCTGCAAGGCCGGGCCCGGGGGTTGTGGTCGCTGGTTTTTTGACCACAAAAGTTCTATGATTCCGCGCCCGGACGGTTCGCCGCCCGGGCGTTTCTTATTTCAGGGGTGGGTAAATGACAGCCTGCCGGTTGCTGGCAGCCCGCGGGTGGCCGGCTGGTCGAAAGACGAGAGTGTATGACTGATCTTTCCAACGAGTCACTGCGGATCAGTGAGATCTTTTACTCCCTGCAGGGCGAGGCCCGTGACGCGGGGTTGCCGACCGTATTCGTGCGGTTAACCGGCTGTCCGCTGCGCTGTACCTACTGTGATTCGGAATACGCCTTTTATGGCGGTGAGCGCATGAGCCTGGCAGAGATCCTGCAGCGGGTTCAGGACCATCCGGCGCGGCATGTGTGTGTCACCGGTGGTGAACCCCTGGCGCAGCCCAACTGCCTGCCCCTGCTGACTGCACTGTGTGATGCCGGCTACCGGGTCTCGCTGGAAACCAGCGGTGCGATGCCGGTAGAGGACGTGGACTCGCGAGTATCGCGGGTGGTGGACCTCAAGACACCCGCTTCCGGAGAGCAGCATCGAAACCGCATGGCCAATATCGATGTCCTCACCGGCAATGACCAGGTCAAGTTTGTCATCTGTGACCGGACGGATTACGACTGGGCAAAATTTACCCTGGACCAGTACCGTTTGCCGGAGCGGGTGGGAGAAGTGCTTTTCTCGCCGAGCTACGAGCAGTTGCCGGCGCGGCAGTTGGCGGAATGGATCCTGGAGGACGGCCTGCCGGTGCGCATGCAGGTACAGCTGCACAAGATCCTGTGGGGCGATATCCCGGGCGTCTGAGTTGTAGGCGGGGGCCAGTGTGCCGGGACTCCCGCGTGGAAGAGAGGAAGAGATGACAGCAAAGAAAGCGGTGGTTTTGCTATCCGGCGGCCTGGATTCTGCCACAGTGCTGGCCATGGCCCGCGAAGAGGGCTACGAATGTTATGCGCTGGGCTTTGACTATGGCCAGCGCCACCAGGCCGAGCTGCAGGCGGCGCAGCGTGTGGCCGCCGACCTGGGTGCCCGTGAACACAAGGTGGTGGCCCTGGACCTGAGGACGATCGGTGGTTCCGCGCTGACCGATGAGGGGATCGATGTGCCGGAGGAAGAGACCGGCGGTATTCCCGTGACCTATGTGCCGGCCCGTAATACCGTGTTCCTGTCGATCGCCCTGGGCTGGGCGGAGGTCCTGGGGGCGCAGGATATCTTTGTCGGCGTCAATGCGGTGGATTACTCGGGCTATCCCGATTGCCGGCCTGAATATATCGAGGCCTTCGAGAAAATGGCCAACCTGGCGACCCGGGCCGGTGTCGAGGGTCACAGGCTGCACATCCACGCGCCCCTGATGCAAATGACCAAGGCAGATATCGTCCGGGTCGGAACCGGGCTGGGGGTTGACTACAGTTTGACTGTATCCTGCTACCAGGCGCAGCCTGATGGCGGTGCCTGTGGCAAGTGTGACAGCTGTCGCCTGCGGGCCGCCGGGTTTGCGGAGGCGGGCCTGGACGACCCGACAGTCTACGCGAGCCACTGAGCGCTGATCCCCACTGGTGGCGTGGAGCGCGTAAGCTGTTCAATTCCCTACAATTTTTTTCTGTCGGGTCTTGTGTTTCGGAAATAGATCAGTAAGATACGCAGCTCCTCACATCGAGGCATCGCTCGGTAAGGGAAATTAAGGGTCGTTAGCTCAGTTGGTAGAGCAGTTGGCTTTTAACCAATTGGTCGCTGGTTCGAATCCAGCACGACCCACCATATTGCGAAGGGCCGCCGACAGGCGGCCCTTTTTTATTGCCCTTCGAGCACGCCATCCACGGCAGCCGGCGCGGCGATAAAGATTTGTTTTTTTGCAACAGATCAGTAAGATACGCACCACTTTCGGGGTCGTTAGCTCAGTTGGTAGAGCAGTTGGCTTTTAACCAATTGGTCGCTGGTTCGAATCCAGCACGACCCACCATACAAAAGCGGCACCCCGACGGGGTGCCGCGTTGTTGGTTCTGCTGGATGAGAACTCCGGTTCGACTGGCGCGCGCGAAGGGGCGCCAGCAACGAGGAGCGCAGCGACGAAGCCCGCAAGGCGGGCCGTTAAGGCCTTTGAGGCCGCAACGGTTAATCCAGCACGACCCACCATCTTGACAGGGGGCTGCCGCACGGCGGCCCTTTGTGTATCTGCCCCCCCTTGCCCCGGCCGGGCTGGACGCGGCGCAGGATACGTTAAAATGGACTTGCGCGGTCGGAAGGCCCGGTCGCGGACCGCTATAATGCGCGGTTTATCGCCGCTCGAAGGTGTCTATGAGTCAGAAACCCCTCTCCACCCAGACTATCGATTCCCGTTCCGTGGTGCAGGCGCACCTGGCCGAACCGGCTGTGCACCAGTACAGCGAGGAGGAGCTGGAGTTGTGGCGCGAGCGCATCAAGCGCCTGCTGAAGGAGCAGAATGCCGTGCTGGTGGCGCATTACTACACTGATCCGCTGATCCAGGCCCTGGCGGAAGAGACCGGTGGCTGTGTCTCCGATTCACTGGAAATGGCCCGGTTCGGCGCCGAGCACCAGGCGGATACGCTGATCGTCGCCGGGGTAAAGTTCATGGGGGAAACGGCCAAGATCCTCACGCCCAACAAGCGGGTGCTGATGCCGACCCTGGAGGCCACCTGCTCGCTCGACCTGGGCTGCCCGCCAGAAGAATTCTCCGCATTCTGTGATGCCCACCCCGACCGGACCGTGGTGGTCTATGCCAATACCTCCGCTGCCGTGAAGGCCCGCGCGGACTGGGTGGTGACTTCCAGTATCGCCCTGGATGTGGTCGAGCACCTGGACGAGCAGGGCGAGAAGATCCTGTGGGCCCCGGACAAGCACCTGGGCAGTTACGTCCAGCGCGAGACCGGTGCCGATGTCCTGTTGTGGAATGGCTCCTGTATCGTGCACGAGGAGTTCAAGGCCAAGGGTGTGGCCGACCTGAAAGCACTGTACCCCGACGCGGTAGTGCTGGTGCACCCGGAATCACCCGCGGCAGTGGTGGAGCTGGCAGATGTGGTGGGCTCCACCTCACAGATCATCAACGCGGCCAGGACCCGCCCCGAGAAGCGTTTTATCGTCGCCACCGACCAGGGCATTTTCTACAAGATGCAGAAAGAGTGCCCGGGCAAGGAGCTGATCGTGGCTCCCACTGCGGGTGCTGGCGCCACCTGCCGCAGCTGCGCCAATTGCCCGTGGATGGCGATGAATTCGCTGGAAAACCTGTGCGGGGTGCTGGAGCGTGGCGATAACGAGATCCTGGTGGATCCCGAGCTGGGCAAGCGCGCGATGAAACCCCTGCAGCGCATGCTGGATTTCCGCAAACCCCTCGACTGAGCCCGTCTCCTGGCACGGGGCAATCCCGTGCCTTATCTGGCCCCGGCCTGTGCCCCCTGTAATCGATGGACTCCGATAGGTGCCTGCCTGTGCCACATCAGCGCAGGGGATGAAGATGCGCGGATACAATGCGGGGCGCACACAAGGTGCGCCCCTACGGGATCTGGGGCCGGGTGGGGCGATAAAACAAGTCTGACAGGGGCGCACCTTGTGTGCGCCCGGAAGGTCTATCTGCGCCGCGCGCCCTGCCGAAGCAGCGGAGAGAGGCGGGCCCTAGAGTTCCTTGGCTTTCTGCTGCATGCCCACCACATCCTTGAAGCGCTGCTCCAGGATCGCGTGGGTCTGGTAGTTGTTCTTGGCCAGGCGCATGCCGTGGCGGAGGTGCTGCAGTGCCTTGTCGAAAACGCCATTGAGGATGTAGTACTCGGCGCGCGCCTCGTGCACGCCGACGATATCCCCGGCAAGGCCGTGGGTTTCCGCCAGCAGGTACCAGACTGACGGGTCCTTCTTGCGGGTGCGGCTGTGCTTCTCGAGGATCCGCTCGGCCGCCAGGTAGTTGCCGGCCTTGAAGTGTGCGTTGGCCAGGCCCATGGTCAGGGCGTGGTCACCGGGGTTGCGCCGCAGGGCGCTCTCCAGTCGGCGGGTGGCACTATCGTAGGCCTGGCGGGCCATATCGATATCGGCCCGGGCGAGAACGAACGCCGCCTTGTCCGGCTCCCGGTCCAGCAGCGGTTGCAGGGTCTCGAGGGCGTTGTCCGGCTTGCCTGCGGCAGTCTGGGCCAGTGCCAGGCCGTAGCGTGCGGCGTCCTCGTTGTCGTTGATACCGCGCAGTTCCGCCTGGAAGCGCTTCACCGCCTGTTGCGGTGTGGGCTCGGCGGCCACGCGGATGCGGGCGCGCATCAGGTGGTATTCGCGGCTGTCACCGCTGCGCACATCCGGCATGCGACTGGCGCGCAACTTGGCGTCGGCGATCCGCTTTTCCGTGACCGGGTGGGTGAGCAGGAATTCGGGTGGGCGGCGGTAGTAACGGGTGGCCTTGAGCATCTGCTCGAACATTTCCCCGGCCGCTTCGGGGTCCATACCCGCCTTGGCCAGGGTCTCGATGCCCACACGGTCCGCTTCCTGTTCATTCTGGCGTGAGAAGCGCAGCTGGCTGTCCAGTGCGGCCGCCTGGGTGGCGGTCATGGCGGCCAGGCCGGCATCGCCACCGGCGGTGGCTGCGAGTACCAGCGCGCCCAGCATTCCAGCGAGGGTGGGCAGGGTACTGTTGCGCTTGGCCTCGAGTGTACGGGCATAGTGGCGCTGGCTCAGGTGGGCAAGCTCGTGCGCCAGCACCGAGGCGAACTGGTCTTCGTTTTCTGCGAACAGGAACAGGCCGGTATGCACGCCGACCACGCCGCCCGGAACTGCAAAGGCATTCATGGTCTCGTTTCTGACTACTACCACGTCCAGCGACTTGTCTTCCAGGGGGGCATGCTCTGCCAGGCCTTGCAGCGTATTTTCCACATACTGCTGCAGGAGTGCGTCATTGGAGGTGCGGACCTGGCTGCGGAACATGCGCAGCCACATTTGCCCGAGCTCCTTCTCCCGCCCCCGTGATACCACCCCGCTGCTGGCATCGCCCAGCTGGGGCAGGCGGATCTGGTCGTCCTGTGCGGTGGCGGCCAGCGGCGCGCTACCCAGCAAGAGACCCAGGCCCAGCGGTGCCGCCAGGGCGCACAGGCGCTGCCACAGCGAGCGCGGCCTGGCCCGGTGTTGGCATGGCGGTCGGGATCGATACTGGGGGAGGGAGAACTCGGTCATGGATGAATACTGCCCGCTTGATTGCGCCTCATACTGGTCCAACTCTATACGTAACTTGGTTGAACTGTCGAGGTTTTGACCAGTCAGACGACGAATGGTTCTCGTTTCCACTATAAATGACCGATGGGTTATTCACAGACTGCAGGGTCCAGCGTCCGGCGGGGGTGATCGCGCACGGATTTCGGCAGCTAAACCGCGTTATACTGCGCCCCGCTGAAATTGGTGGCCAGAGAGCAGATGAACACAGACCGCGCGCGGGACAATGCCCTGCAGGGCGAGCCGGCAGTGACCGTGGATGCCCGCGGTCTGCCGTGTCCGCAGCCCTTGCTGGCCATGCGCCGGGCCCTGCGGGAGCAGCCGGCGGGCACGCTGTTGTGCGTGCTGGCGACAGATCCCGGCTCCTGGCGCGATTTCCACAGTTTTGCCGAGCTGAGCGGTCGCCCTCTCCTGAAAGCCGAGCGCGGGCATGGGGAGTTCCATTACTGGCTGCGGGCCGGTGCGCTGGGCCACGGGGAGCCGAACGCTGACTGAAGAGATTCTATGCTGACCATCGTACGCAATTGGGTAAACCGCTATTTCAGCCAGGAGGAAGTGGTCCTGCTGGTTTTGCTGCTCCTGGGCGCCCTGGTCCTGCTGGCGACCCTGGGCCAGGTGCTGGCACCGGTGCTGGCGGCGCTGATCATCGCTTTCCTGATGCAGGGCATGGTGCAGCGTCTCAAGTCGTGGGGCGCACCCCACTGGGCGGCGGTGACTACCGCCTGTACGGTGCTGGTGGGAATCATCGCGGCGCTGGGGTTTATCGTCCTGCCGATTATCTGGCGCCAGCTGGTGCGCCTGTTTGCCGAGCTGCCCAATATGGTGGAGCAGGGACAGCAGCTATTGCTGCTGTTGCCGGAGCGTTTTCCCACCCTGGTATCTGCAGCGCAGATCCAGGAGGTCTTCAATACGCTTGGCAGTGAGCTGGGCACCCTTGGCCAGACCCTGCTGACCTTCTCCATCGCCAACCTGCCGATTCTTGCCGGTATCCTGATCTACGCGGTGGTGGTGCCGATCCTGGTGTTCTTTTTCCTCAAGGACTCCGATCGGCTGGTCAACTGGTGCGCCTCATTCCTGCCCAGTCGCCGGCCGATGTTGCGCCAGATCTGGTACGAGATGAATGAGCAGGTGGCCAACTATGTCCGCGGCAAGGTGATCGAGATCGGTATTGTTGCCGTGGTCAGCTATATCGCCTTCCTGATCCTGGGGGTCAACTATGCGCTGTTGCTGGCAGTGGCCGTGGGCCTGAGTGTACTGATCCCATACATCGGTGCCGCAGTGGTCACCATCCCGGTGGCGGCGATCGGCCTGTTCCAGTGGGGGCTCAGTAGCGAGTTCCTCTACCTCATGCTGGCTTACGGCATTATCCAGTTACTGGATGGCAACGTGCTGGTGCCCCTGCTTTTTTCCGAGGCGGTCAACCTGCACCCGGTGGCCATTATCATGGCGGTGCTGGTATTCGGTGGTATCTGGGGTTTCTGGGGTGTTTTCTTTGCCATCCCGCTCGCGACCCTGGCCAAGGCGATTATGAATGCCTGGCCCACTTCGGAACACCAGGCCGAGTGGCAGGCGAGGGAAGAGGCTGAAGAGGAAGAGACTGCCGACACCACGAATTAACCCTATGTTTAGCAGGGAGTTACGGGCCGGTTCGCTCTCTATCATTCAAATCAGGAAGAAGGTCCCGCGCACAGGGGAGCTGTGCGCGGCGCGGACTTTTGTTAGAATCCCGCGCTTTATTTTTGCCCACCCGCACAGGTAATAGGAAAGATCCATGAGCCTTGCTGATAAAGTACTGGCGGTCAATGATGATCTGCCGATCCGCACCGACAAACCCATCCACAGCGGCAAGGTCCGCTCGGTTTACTGGCTGACTGAAGAGGACAGCCGCCGCCTGATCGAGGAGAAAGGCTACCCGGTAGCCCCGGATGCTCCGCTGGCGGTCATGGTGATCTCCGACCGTATCTCCGCCTTCGACTGCATCTGGAAAGGAGAGGGTGGCATGCGCGGTGTGCCGGGCAAGGGTGCGGCGCTGAACGCGATTTCCAACCACTGGTTCCGGTTGTTCCGCGAGAACGGCCTGGCAGACAGCCATATCCTGGATATCCCGCATCCGCTGGTGTGGATCGTGCAAAAGGCGCGCCCGGTCATGATCGAGGCCATCGCCCGGCAGTACATCACCGGTTCCATGTGGCGTGCCTACGCCAAGGGCGAGCGTGAGTTCTGTGGTATCGAAATTCCGGATGGCCTGCAGAAGGACCAGAAACTGCCGGAGCTGTTGATCACCCCGTCCACCAAGGGCGTGCTCAAGGGCATTCCGGGGGTACCGGAAGCGGACGATGTGAACATCACCCGCAAGAATATCGAGGACAATGTCGAGGCATTCAATTTCCGCAGCGAAGAGGATATCGACCTCTACGAGAAACTGCTGAAAGAAGGCTTTGACATGATCTCTGCCGAGCTGGCCAAGCTCGACCAGATCTTTGTCGACACCAAGTTCGAGTTCGGTTACGTGACCGATGCCGACGGCAAGGAAAAACTGATCTACATGGACGAGGTGGGCACGCCCGATTCCTCGCGCATCTGGGACGGTGAGCAGTATCGCCAGGGCAAGATCGTCGAGAACTCCAAGGAGGGCTTCCGCCAGGCCCTGCTGGATTACTTCCCGGACCCGGATATCCTGCTGAACAAGGAGCGCATGGACGAGCGCCAGGCGCTGGCTCGTGACAACGAGCTGCCGGAGTCCATGCTGATGGATGTGTCTGCCACCTACGTGGGAATTGCCGAGAAAATCATCGGCAAGAAGCTGGAGCTGTCCGACAATCCGCGGGCGGAGCTGATCGATATCCTCCGCGACCAGTACGGCCTGGTCGACTGAGCCGAAAGGATCCTGGCAGTAAAAAACCGGCGCTTGCGCCGGTTTTTTTATGGCGGGAATCACGTAACTTGCCGCCTGCCACAATTCGCCATAATTCTCCCCCTCTCCGCCATATGGCGGCCCCCTGATTGCCCGGTTGCCCCGTTGTAATGACCTCCATAGAGAAAATGAAATGGAGGGATGGCCGTGGACAGGACAATTTTTTCCGGACAGCGGATACCGCGCGAACTGGTGGTGTTGCCCACAGAGGAGTATTACCGGCGCCGCTACCGCAGTGACCGGCGTGGCCGCTGGCTGCTGTTACTGGTTACCGCCCTGGCGGTGGTGGTGGGCGCAGCTGGGAGTAGGGCGAATGTGCCCGGGGACACAGTCACCCGGGAGGTGTCCCTGGAGCAGGCCGGCAGTGGCGACCTGCTGTTCAAGGCCACCGGGCAGGGTAGATACCAGCCCGCACTGCACCTGAACAGCCGCGCAGAGTTGCGGGTGCGCGGCCTGCTGGCGGAGGTGGAGCTGGAACAGGTGTTCGAGAACGCCACAGGCCGCTGGCAGGAGGCGGTTTATGTTTTCCCGCTGCCACCGCAGGCAGCTGTCAACGGACTGGAAATCCGTGTGGGCGAGCGCCGGATTGTGGGCAGGGTCAGGGAGCGCCAGCAGGCGGAGCGAATCTACCGGGAGGCCCGGGCGGCGGGAAAGCGGGCGGCGCTGCTGGAGCAGCAGCGCCCGAACCTGTTTACCAACCGGGTGGCCAATATTGCTCCCGGGGAAAAAGTCCGTGTGAGCGTGCGGTTCCTGATGCCGGTGGGTTTCGACAGTGGCAGCTTCAGCCTGCGGCTGCCCACGACCCTGACGCCGCGTTATATTCCGGGCCGGGCCGATGCCCCGGACGAGGCAGTGAAGGAGTTGCAGCTGGATGGCAATGGCTGGGCGCTGCCCACCGACCAGGTGCCGGATGCGCACAAGATCAGCCCATTTATGCAGCCGGCGGCAGAACTGACGGACAGCGGCAGTCATCGAATCGCCATCGAGATGGATCTGGAGGCTGGCCTGCCCCTGGCGGATATCCACGGCCCCTACCACGATATCGATTTTAAGCAGGTTGGCGGTGGCGCCTATTCCGTATCGCTGCGCGGCGGGGATGCGGTGATGGACCGGGATTTTGTGTTGCGCTGGCGCCCGCGCCAGTCGGCCCTGCCCCGGGCCGCACTTTTTACCGGTGTGGTCGCGGATGACGCCGGCGCGCCGGAGGAAGGTGCGGTCGGCGAGGGCGGCGCGGACCGTGCGGGCACTTACCTGCAATTGCTGTTGTTGCCGCCGGACCTGTCCGGTAAAACCCGTCGGCTGCCCCGGGAAGTGGTTTACGTAATCGATACTTCCGGCTCCATGGGTGGCTCTTCCATTCGCCAGGCGCGCGATAGCCTGTTGCTGGCGCTGTCCCGCCTGCAGCCCGGGGACCGCTTCAATATCATCGAATTCAACAGCATCACCCGCCCGGTGTTCCCCCGGCCGGTAGCTGCCACTACCGATAACCTGCGCCTGGCGCGGTCACAGGTGGAAGCATTGCAGGCACGTGGCGGCACGGAAATGGCGCCGGCCCTGCGCAAGGCGTTCGGCCAGCAGCTGCCCGGGGACGAGACCCTCGTGCGGCAGGTGGTTTTTATTACCGACGGCGCGGTGGGCAATGAGGCTGCCCTGGTCGAGCTGGTGCGCCAATCGCTGGGGGATGCCCGCCTGTTTACCGTCGGTATCGGCTCGGCCCCCAACAGTTATTTCATGCGCAAGGCGGCGCAGATTGGCCGGGGGGCGTCGATCACCATCGGGGATATCGGTGAGGTCAGCGCACGGATGCAGTCGCTGTTCGCCAAGTTGGAGAATCCGCTGGTTACCGACCTGCAGGTTACCTGGCCGCAAGGCCTGCACGTGGATGCCTATCCCAAGAAGATGCCCGACCTGTACCGGGGCGAGCCGCTGCGGCTGGTGGCCCGGGTGCGGGGATCGGCCCTGCGGGGCAAGCTGATGGTGAGCGGCCGCCTCGCGGGCCGGCAGTTCCATCGTGAGTTGGCGCTTACCCCCGGCAGGGATGCGGAAGGGCTGGGCAGCCTCTGGGCGCGCAGCCGGATCGAGGCGCTGCGGGACCGACAGCGCGCCGTGGGGAAAAGCAGCGCTGCAGGGAAGACGCTGCGCAGTGAAATCCTAGAGCTGGCGCTGGCGTTCCAGTTGGTCAGTCCTTACACCAGTTTCGTCGCGGTCGAGGAGGCGCCCGTGCGCCCGGAAGGTGAGGAGCTGGCCGAGAGCCCAGTGCCCAATGCCGTGGCGCGCGGGCAGGTGCTGCAGCGCCAGAGCTATCCACCCACGGCTACCGGGGTCTATGCCCAGCTGCTGGCGGCACTGGGTCTGCTCGGCCTGGGCGCCGGCCTGGGATGGGGGGGCCGGCCGCGGAGCAGTACCTGGCGGCGTTCGCGCGCCGCGACTGGCCGGTGGTTGCGGCGCTGGTTGCGCCGGCGCCTGCCCGACCCGCGGCGCGCGCGGCTGTCACTGGAGCGGCAGTTGGTGAGGGCCGGCTGATGCTGCGGGCCCTGCTGGTGATGTCGTTACTGCTTGCCGGTGCCTGGCAGCTGGGGGACGCCGCCTGGCTGCTGGCCAAGGCCCGGCTGGCCCACCACCTGATCGACGATGCCTGGGAGGAGCAGCTGCGGCAGGGTGAGCCCGTCCGGCCCTGGCCCTGGGCGGATACCTGGCCGGTGGCGCGCCTGCGCCTGGGCGAGGCGCGTGCCCTGCCGGTAATGGCGGGAAGCAGCGGCCAGGCACTGGCTTTCGGTCCCGGGCTGGTGGAGGGCTCCGGGGAGCCGGGCGATCCCGGGCGCACCACGGTCATAGCGGCGCACCGGGATACCCATTTCCGGTCCCTGCAGTCGCTGCGGGCCGGCACCGGGGTGTCCCTGCAGGGCCGGCACGGACGCTGGCACCGCTACCGGGTTACTGAAACCCGGGTGGTGGACAGTCGGCGGGAGCTGATGCCGGTTTTCGCGGGCCCCGGCCTGTTGCTGGTAACCTGTTACCCGTTCAATGCGCTGGCCGCCGGCGGGCCGCTGCGTTTCGTGGTCTATGCGGAATATCTCGGCGCCGGCAGGGCGCCGGAGGTGTGACTCAAATGACAAGTTTGGACTGCATTTTGTAATTGATTTCCGCTTTTTTGCCGCAATATCCTCCGCTAATGCGCCAATTTAGAGCAGAATTGTTTTAGAAATTGGTTTTAATTGTTACTAAATGTCCTATCTGGAAAAATTCTTGTAGTAATACTACAATCCCCCGCGCTCCGGCTCCCGATTGACCGGCTGGCCACAGAAAGCCGCCGCCCGGGGAGCCGCTTCACAATCGAAAAAAGACATGTTTGCCGGCAGGCTGGCGCAGGATCATCCTCGATTGCCGCTGCAGAAGTGGATAATACTGGGGAAGCTCTGCACAAGTTCATAACCTCTCTGCGGTCCCTGAAGGATGCAGATGCAAGGCGCAGTGCGCAGTGAATGGCAGGGTCCTTTACAAGCGCTGCAACGCAGCAGGTGTATTCTTCAGGGACCGCCCTTTGGGGCATTCAGGCATGCACGCACCCGGCGTTGCAGTCCCTTGACGGGCAACCAGCCCGCCATCGTGACCGCGCCCTGATTGCGAACATGCCTGAAAGCCAGAGAGATCATGGACTTGTTTAGAGACTCCCAAGACTCTGCATTTCCGCCAGCGTTGGCGGTGAATTGGCGCAATTGCTGAAAAAAGGAAGCAATTTTCTTCCCGCAAGGTACTTTGCCCGATTGCGCCTGATTGCCAGGAAATTACCTGAGAAAGAACAGATACCGACTCGACGTCGCATAAATCGCCGAGGAGCACTTGATGCACGAAGAAAACGACAACCAGGAAACGCAGGAATGGCTGGATGCGCTGCAGGCGGTAATCCGCTACAGCGGCAAGGAGCGCGCAGCGTTCATCCTGAAGCAGCTCTCCGATCGCGCCACCGATGTGGGGGTGAAACTGCCGGCGGCCATCACCACGCCGTACCGCAACACCATCCCGCCCAGCGCCGAGAAGCGTATGCCGGGCGACCTGTTCATGGAGCGCCGGATCCGCTCGCTGATCCGCTGGAACGCGCTGGCGATGGTGGTTCGCGCCAACTCCAACAGCGACAGCCTGGGCGGCCATATCGCGAGCTTCTCCTCTGCCGCCACATTGTATGACGTCGGCTTCAATTACTTCTTCCGCGGTAATGAGGGCGAGGAACGCGGCGACCTGATTTTCTTCCAGGGCCACAGTGCCCCGGGTATCTATGCCCGTTCTTACCTGGAAGGCCGCTTCGACGAGGAGCAGCTGGACAATTTTCGTCGCGAAGTGAACGGCAACGGCCTGTCCTCCTACCCGCATCCGTGGCTGATGCCTGAGTACTGGCAGTTCCCCACCGTCTCCATGGGCCTGGGCCCGATCCAGGCAATCTACCAGGCGCACATCATGCGTTACCTGTCCGCGCGCGGCCTGTCGCCGCGCGGTGATCGCAAGGTCTGGGCATTCCTGGGCGATGGCGAGTGCGATGAGCCGGAAACCCTGGGCGCCATTTCCATGGCCGGCCGCGAGAACCTGGAAAACCTGGTGTTCGTGGTCAACTGTAACCTGCAGCGCCTTGACGGCCCGGTGCGCGGTAACGGCAAGATCGTGCAGGAACTCGAGGGTGTCTTCCGCGGTGCCGGCTGGAATGTAATCAAGGTGCTGTGGGGCCGCCTGTGGGATCCGCTGCTGGAGAAAGACGACAAGGGCCTGCTGCAGAAAGTCATGGACGAGACCGTCGACGGCGAAATGCAGAACTTCAAGGCCAACGGCGGTGCTTACACTCGCGAGCACTTCTTCGGCAAGTACCCCGAGCTGCTGGAGATGGTCAAGGATCTCTCCGACGACGAGATCATGAAGCTGAACCGCGGTGGCCATGACCCCTACAAGGTCTACGCAGCCTACGCGGAAGCCATGGCCAGCAAGGGCAAGCCCACCGTGATCCTGGCGCAGACCGTGAAGGGCTATGGCCTGGGTGCCGCCGGTGAAGCGGCGATGGATACCCACAACGTCAAGAAGATGGACACCGAGGCGCTCAAGCGCTTCCGCGACCGCTTCGCGATCCCGATCACCGACAAGGAAATCGAGGAAGTTCCGTACTACCGTCCGTCTCCGGACAGTCCGGAAATGAAGTATATGGCCGAGCGTCGCAAGTCGCTGGGTGGGCCGGTTCCGTCTCGTAGTACTGAGGTGGCGAAGCTGGAAATTCCTGAACTGGATGTCTTCAGCGCGCTGACCAAGGGCTCCGGGGATCGCGAGATTTCCACCACCATGGCGTTCGTGCGCGCGCTGTCGGCGCTGGTGAAAGACAAGAAGATGGGGCAGAACGTGGCTCCCATCGTGCCGGACGAGGCGCGTACCTTCGGTATGGAGGGCCTGTTCCGGCAGCTGGGTATCTACTCCTCCCAGGGGCAGAAATACACCCCGGTGGACCATGGCCAGATCATGTATTACAAGGAAGACAAGAAGGGCCAGGTGCTGGAAGAGGGCATCAACGAGGCCGGTGCCATGTCCGCGTGGATGGCCCTGGCCACTGCCTACAGCAACCACGGCGTGCCGATGGTGCCCTTCTACATCTACTACTCGATGTTCGGTTTCCAGCGTATCGGCGACCTGGCCTGGGCTGCCGGCGATATGCAGGCGCGCGGCTTCCTGATCGGCGCCACCGCCGGCCGCACCACCCTGAACGGTGAGGGCCTGCAGCACCAGGACGGCCACAGCCACGTGCTGTCCGCCACCATCCCGAATTGCAAGAGCTATGACCCGGCCTACGGTTACGACCTGGCTGTGATCCTGCGCCATGGCCTGAAAGAGATGTATGAAGAGCAGAAGAACCTCTTCTACTACGTCACCATCGAGAACGAAAACTACCTGCAGCCGGAAATGCCGCAGGATGTCGAGGAAGGCATCATCCGCGGTATCTACAAGCTGGAAGGCAATTCCCGCAAGGCCGGCAAAGGCAAGGCGGCCAAGAAGCACGTACAGCTGGTGGGTGCTGGTTCTATCCTGCGTGAGGTGTTGGCCGCGGCCGATATCCTCGCCGACCAGTTTGGCGTTACGTCTGACGTATGGAACCTGACTTCTGCCACTGAAGCGGCCCGTGAGGGACAGGATGTGGCGCGCTGGAACATGCTGCACCCGACCGAGGAACCGCGCAAAGCGTGGGTCAGTGAGCAGTTCGAAGGCAACAAGACGCCGGTGGTCATTTCCACCGACTACATCCGCGCCTACGTCGAGCCCCTGCGCGAGTTTATCGACGGCGACATGGTTGCCCTGGGCACAGACGGCTTTGGTCGCAGTGATAGCCGCGAGCAGCTGCGCCGCTTCTTCGAAGTCGACCGTAACTATGTGACCATCGCCGCGCTGACGGCGCTCGCCAAGCAGGGTGTGATTGAGGCCAGTGAGGTTGCTGATGCGATCAAGAAACTGAATGTCGACGCGGAAAAAGTAAACCCGCGTCTCGTCTAAGGCTCGCTGGATAAGGAAGGCAGAAACATGGCAAAACAAGTCATTAAAGTGCCTGATCTCGGCGGTGCCGATCAGGTAGACGTGATTGAAATTTCCGTAGCAGTGGGGGACACCGTTGCGGAAGAGGATTCACTGATTGTGGTGGAGGGCGACAAGGCCTCCATGGATGTGCCGGCGCCCTACGCCGGCAAGATCACCAGCATCTCTGTGTCCGAGGGCGACAAGGTCTCCGAGGGCGATGTGATCGGTGAAATGGAAACCGAGGCCGAAGGCGAGAGTGGCGAGGAGGGCGCGGAACCGTCTGAAGAAGCCACCGAAGAATCGCCCTCCGAAGCGGATGAGGAAGCCGGTGAAGAGCCCGGTGAAGCGTCAGCAGGGGCCGGAGAAGAGAAGGAAGAAACCGTCACGGTTCCAGACCTTGGTGGCGCCGATGCCGTGGACGTGATTGAAATCACAGCCCAGGCCGGTGACGAGGTGGAAGAGGGCGATTCCCTGATCGTGGTGGAGGGTGACAAGGCCTCCATGGACGTGCCGGCTCCCTTCGCCGGCACCGTAGTCTCCATCGACGTCAAGGAAGGCGACAAGGTTTCTACCGGCGATAAGCTGGGTGTGATGAAGGTGGTTTCCGGCGGCGCGCCGTCCGGCGCCAAGCCTGAAAAGAAGGTGGAGAAGAAAGCCCCGGCCAAAGAGTCCGCCCCTGCTGCGCCGGCGGAAGAATCTGGTGCTACCTCCGAGCCGCCTGCAGCACCGCAGAAAGACCACGCCCTGCACCGGGACCTGACTGTTTCGGCGGAAGTGTACGCCGGTCCGGCGGTGCGCAAGCTGGCGCGCGAGCTGGGTGTTACCCTGACCAAGGTAAAACCGAGCGGACCCCGCAACCGTGTTACCAAGGATGACCTGAATGCCTATATCAAGGAGCAGGTGAAAAAGGCCGAGAGCGGTGCCGTGGGTGTTGGCGGTGGCCTGGGCGTGGCCAAGATGCCGGAGATCGACTTCTCCCAGTTTGGCCCGGTTACCACCGAGCCGATGAGCAAGATCCACAAGCTCACTGCGGCGAACATGTCCCGTAACTGGCTCAATGTGCCGCACGTAACGCAGTTCGACGATGCCGATATCACCGAGCTGGAGGACTTCCGCAAGTCCATGAAGGCGGAGGCCGAAAAGCGCGGGGTGAAGCTCACGCCGGTGCCGTTCCTCCTGAAAGCGGCGGCAGCCGCGTTGCGTGCCGAGCCGAGTTTCAACGTGTCGCTGCATAATGATGGCGAACATATTGTGCGCAAGGACTATGTGCATATCGGTATGGCTGTTGATACGCCGAAAGGCCTGATGGTGCCGGTCATCCGCGATGTGGACAAAAAGGGACTGTATGAGCTGGCGGAAGAGGCCAGTGCCATGGCCGCTGCGGCACGCGACGGCAAGCTCAAGCCGAAGGATATGCAGGGCGCCTGCTTCACGATTTCCAGCCTGGGCGCAATTGGTGGCAGTGGTTTCACCCCGATCGTCAACTCTCCGGAAGTGGGGATCCTGGGTGTTTCCAAGCTGAGTGTGAAACCGGTCTGGAATGGCTCGGAGTTTGTCCCGCGCAAGATGCTGCCAGTGGCGCTGTCGTATGACCACCGTGCGGTAAACGGCGGTGACGCCGGTCGCTTCCTCACCTATATGGTCAGCGTCCTCGCGGACGTGCGGCGCCTGCTGCTGTAACGGCGTCGTTTTCCACTACTACCCGAGGCCGGGCAACCGGCCTCGGGCAACCGGCACATGTCGTGCCGGTTGCCTTTGTCCCTGCTTTCTATTTTCTCTCCTCTCCATTCCTTCCCTCTCCTGCACGTTCAACCTGTTGGCCATTGTCCGTAACTTGCGTTGACTGCCAGCGTTGTATACCTCCTTACGTTGAATCCCGCGCAAATCTTGCCCCCTGTGGCGCGAGCCCAAACATACGCCAGCTAAACTGAGGGTGTAACAGCGGAAAGCGCCGTTCGAAAATCAGAGGTATTCGGAAATGAAGCGCATAGGGATGTACGCTCTGTCTGTGACACTGGCAGCGGCCCTGCAGGGTTGTATCTTTGTTCCGGTCGAATCCGGTGATCGCGATGACCCCTTTTACTTCAACCCGGACGATGTCCGGCCCAGTGCAAATTTCGTCGAGGTGGGGCACTACATGCCCAATACTTACCTGCCTCCCGCCAGCAGCCGGCAGTGCTCGACCGAGTCGGAGCTGCGGAAAGTAGGGTCGCCCTGTTGGTTTTTCCCGATAATGCGGGTTTACTGAGCGCAGGGATATACTTGGCAACTTTTTGCCTGGCGGGACGCAATTGCCCGGAAGCCGGCTCGGGACAGCCGCGAAATACATGCATGGACGATGTTCAGGAAAATCACAGCGGGACTGTGCAGGCGTCGTTGCCCGTCAGTGGTCCTGCTGCAATGTTGGAGGTTCAGGTTCATGCAGGTTAGAACGCTAGCTGTATCCGTATTTGCTGCTGCGCTACTGGGCGGTTGTGGTAGTACCGACCCCCGTGACGACGTTGTCTATCCCTATAGCCAGCCGGTTCCCCGTGCGGCCGAGTATCGTGCGCCGGCACCGACCAATGCCGAGCCACGCAGCAACTATGGTTCATGCCCCGGTGATGCCGAAGAGCTGGCCCAGGGGTCCATCTGTCCGCCAACGGCACAGTGTTTCGATATTTCCGGTGGCAAACGGTGCATTGTCTATGAGAAATAAAATTCCCGGTATCGTCGCGCTCAGCCTGGTGCTTCCGGGTTGTGCCGGTACCAGTTTCGACGGTTTCTGGGGTGACCTGCGCGGTACACCGCAGGTTTATGGTTACCGCTCGGTGCCGGTAGAGGAGATGCCCGCGTTCCCGCGCTATTGCCTGGCCAGTGATCCGCTGGTGGGGCCGCTGGGCCAGTGCCTGGAGGCTGCCCCGCACTGTTACCAGCTGGATACCGGCGACTGGTGCGCGGGTCCCTATTCCCCATTCGTGCTGGAGCCCTCTTACCACGCGCATCTATACCAGTCCAAATAGGTACTTTGAGTCGTTCGCGCGGTATAACTGGTACTGGAGGCTGGAGCGATTGAATCTTCTTGCCCGTGCTATTTCGGGGGCTGCCGGTTTATTGGACCCCCGCCGGGTCGTGGGCGAGAGATTGTTTCGCCGGGGTAAATTTGTCAATTGCCCGGTGATAGTGGAAACCGTGACGTCTGGCAGGGCGTTTTGGGGCCTCAGTCCGATATGCTATCTCCAAAGCAGACCATTTCGCTTGGAGGTGCAAAATGTTATCCGCCCATGAGGCCCTGCGTCGCCTGCAGGAAGGGAACCGGCGTTATGTCGAGGGTGCCCCGCAGAGTTCACTGGAGGTAGACGAAGGCCGCCGCAATGAACTGCTGGAAGGTCAGGCGCCCCATACCATTGTCCTCGGGTGTTCGGACTCGCGCGTGCCGGCCGAGCTGGTCTTCGACCAGGGGCTGGGGGACCTTTTCGTTATCAGGGTCGCCGGGAATGTGGTTGCACCGTCGCAGGTCGGCAGTATTGAATTCGCGGCGGAAGCCTTCGGCACGCGCCTGGTAGTCGTGCTGGGGCACTCCAACTGCGGTGCGGTGGCGGCGACCATCGACCAGCTGCACCAGCCCAGTGAAACCCGCTCGCCCAACCTGTATTCCATTGTCGATCGTATCCGCCCGGCGGTGGAGCCGTTACTGGAGAGTCATGTTGCGCCCGATGAGCTTGCCGCACGGGCGGTGCGCGCCAATATTCGTGCCTCGGCGAACCAGTTGCGCCACGGTTCTGCGATCCTGGAGCGCCTGGTGGAGCAGGATGGGCTGCTGATTGTAGGCGCCGAATATTCACTGGAAACCGGCTGCGTTGAGTTCTTCGAGGGAATGCCGGCCAGTGGCACCTGATGTCCCCGGTCCGGAAGAACCGCGGTCACGAAACCCGAGCTGGATCGGTGGGGTACTGGTAGCGATCGACCAGCTCGGCAACGCGATTGCCGGCGGTAACCCCGATGCGACCATCTCTGCCCGGGTCGGCTATTTCGCCAGCCACCACAAGCGGCCGTTGTGGCCCTACTGGCGGTTGCTGGAAAGGGTCATCGATTTCACTTTCCTGCCCATCGACGGTCCTCGCCACTGTTACTTCGCTTACCTGAAAGACCGGCAGGAAATGCGCGAGGGCAGTGACCTGATGCGCCTGGTTCTCAGTCTGTTGATCATCGTAACCTGTATCCCGCTTTCGGCAATTACCCGCCTGTACGTGCTGGTATTTCCCCGCGCAAAACCCGATCGGGAGGGGCGGGGCTGACGTATAGCCGGCCCCGCTTGTGCCCGGGCGTTTTCCTGCCAGTTATTGTCCCCGCCCTTGCGCGTAGTGTGCCGCGGGCGCCGGCGCCCCCGCCAGGGCCCGGTACACGTTGACCATCGATATCACTTCCTCTGTGCGTCCGCGGACTTCCGCGTCGCGTGCCGTATTGGCCTGGCGCTGGGCGTCGAGGACTTCAAAGTAACTGTTGAAGCCCTCCTCGTAGCGTTTCCGGGCCAGTTGTTCCGCCTTTTGTGCCGCCGACCGGGCTTCACGCAACTGCACCGTGCGTTCCCGGTTGCGCCGATGCTGCACCAGGCTGTTCTCCGTTTCCTCCAGGGCGTTGAGCACGGCCTGGCGGTAATCGGCCAGCGCTGCCTGGGCGTCCGCGCCGGCAGCATCGATGCGGGCGCGTACCCGGCCGGTATTCAGGAACGTCCAGTCGATACCGAGGGCGACGTTGCGGGATTCCGCCGGGCCCGAGAACAGTTCACCCGTGTCGCCGGCGACCGAGCCCAGCAGGGCGCCGAGGGTAAAGCGGGGGAACAGGTCGGCGGTGACGATACCCACGCCGGCAGTGGCCGCCGCCAGGCGTCGCTCTGCCGCGCGCACGTCCGGGCGCCGGCGCAGCAGGTCGGAGGGGCTCCCGGCGGGGATAGCGGGTTGTGACCGCGGCAGGTCCGCAGCCGGTTGCAGCTTTTCAACGAGCGCGTCGGGCTGCTGGCCACTCAGCACGGCGATGCGGTGCATACGTATGCGGATTGCGCCCTGCAGTTCGGGGATGGTGGCACGGGTCTGTGCCAGTTGTGCCTGTGCACGGGTCCGGTCGAGCTCGGTACCCTGACCTGCCGCCAGCCGCGCCTCGACAATATCGAGCGAGTCACGCAGGTTGTCCACGTTCCCCTGGGCTACCAGTAACTGCTGTTGCAGGCCGCGCAGCTCGAAATAACTGGCAGCCAGCTGGCTGATCAAGCTCACCTGCAATGCGCCCAGGTCGGCTTCGGCTGCCTGCAGCCGGGCGCGGCGGGCCTCGCTGGCTCGCTCGAGCCGGCCGAACAGGTCCAGCTCCCAGTCGAGCGCGATACCGGCTTCATAGCGTTCGCTGCGGAGTCCTCCCGGGGCTTCTGCCAGCGCGGGTTGCGATTCGCCCGCCGACGCAGCCGCGGTCACTCCCGGCAACTGTTCTCGCCGGGCCAGTCGCAGCAGGGCGGCCGCCCGCTGGTAGCGCGAGACCGCTGCCTGGATATCCTGGTTGGCATCCAGGCCCTGGCGTACCAGGTCTGCCAGCATCGGGTCACCGAAGCCGCGCCAGAATTGTTGCTCCTGGCTCGCGTTAAATGATTGCCGGCCCTGCCCGGCTGCAAAAGTCTCGCCGACATCGGGGACCGGGGCACGATAATCAGGCCCAACCGCACAGCCGGCGATAAAGCCGGTGGCAATCAGGCCGCTGACCGCAAGACCGGATTTACGCATGGGTTTCCTCCTGTGCCTGCTCCCGGGTACGTTGGGGCAGGGGGGCGTCCCTTTTGCTGGGGGGTGGCGTGCCGTTGCCGCCACGGTCACTGAGCCGGCGCAGAGCCACATAGAAAACCGGTGTGAGGAACAGGCCGAACAGGGTCACGCCAATCATGCCGGTAAATACGGTGATTCCCATGGCGTTGCGCACCTCGGCACCGGCGCCACCGGCCAGTACCAGGGGGACGACACCTGCAATAAAGGCCACGGAAGTCATGATGATCGGGCGCAACCGCAGGCGGCAGGCTTCCAGTGCGGCGCTGACGGTATCGCGGCCCTGCTGCTCCAGCTCGCGGGCAAATTCCACAATCAGGATGGCGTTCTTGCAGGCCAGCCCCATCAACACCACCAGCCCCACCTGGACAAAGATATTGTTGTCACCACCGGTGAGCCATACACCGAACAATGCGGCAAGCAGGCACATGGGCACGATCAGGATCACAGCCAGCGGCATGATCCAGCTCTCGTAAAGTGCCGCCAGCACCAGGAATACCAGCAGCACGGCGAGCGGGAACACCACCATGGCGGCGTTGCCCTGGTTGACCTGCTGGAAGCTCAGGTCGGTCCATTCGACCTGCATGCCCGGCGGCAATACCCCGGCCGCGATCTGTTCCACTGCGGTCAGTGCCTCTCCTGAAGAAAGCTGGGTCGGGTCGGACTGGCCCATCAGGTCTGCAGCCGGGTAGCCGTTGTAGCGGATCACCGGATCGGGACCGTAGCTCTCCTTCAGCTCGACCATGGTGCTGAGGGGCACCATCTCCCCGTCGCGGTTGCGCGTGTAAAGGTGGTCCAGGTCCCCGGCCTCATCGCGGAAGGGGGCATCCGCCTGGGCCAGTACCTGGTAAGTGCGGCCGAACAGGTTGAAGTCATTGATGTACATCGAACCGAAGTACAGCTGCAGGGTGCCGAACAGGTCGTCCAGCCGGACCCCCTGCGCCTTGGCCTGCAGGCGATCCACTTCTGCATCCATTTGCGGGACGTTGGCCTGGTAGGAGCTGAACGGGTAGCTCAGCCCCGGTGCCTGGCTCAGTGCGCCGGCCAGCTGGTTGGTTGCCACCTGTAGTTCACCGTAACCGGCACCGGCACGGTCCTGGACATAGAGTGAGTAGCCGGATCCCGCACCCAGCCCGAAGATCGGCGGCGGCATAAAGGAAACGGCGAAGCCTTCCTTGATCTGTGCCAGCTTGCCGTTCAGCTCCGCGGCAATCTCCGGCGCGCTGCGATCGCGTATGGCAAAATCGTCGAACAACACGAACACGGTACCCACGTTTGGGGTATTGGTGTTCTGCAATGCATTGAATCCCACAAAAGCGGCCGCGTGGGAAACCCCCTCGGTATCCAGCGCAATCTCGCTTACCCGGCGCGCAACGTCCTCGGTGCGGTCCAGTGAAGCACCCTCCGGCAGGCGGATGCTGCCCACCAGGTAGGTCTTGTCCTGGGTGGGAATAAAACCGCCCGGGACCTGGTTGAACATAAAGACAGTACCCGCCAGCAGCAGCGCGTACACGGAGAAAACCACACCGCGACGCTTAAGGCTGCGGCCGACGACCCGTTCGTAACCCTCCGAGCTGCGCTGGAAGAAACGGTTGAACGGGCGGAAGATCCAGCCGAACAACCTTTCGATCAGGCGGGCCGGGGCATCGGGCGTGGCGCCGTGGGGTTTGAGCAGCGCTGCCGCCAGCGCCGGCGACAGGGTCAGTGAGTTGATTGCGGAAATAATCGTGGCAATGGCGATGGTTACGGCAAACTGCCGGTAGAACTGGCCGGTAATGCCGTCCAGGAATGCCATCGGCACAAATACGGCACACAGCACCAGGCTGATGGCAACAATGGGACCACTGACTTCACGCATGGCCTGGTGTGCTGCCGCAAGCGGTTTGAGTCCCTCCTCGATATTCCGCTCGACGTTTTCCACCACCACAATGGCATCATCCACCACGATGCCGATAGCCAGCACCATGGCAAACAGGGTCAGGGTGTTGATGGTAAAGCCGAGCATCAGCAGCATGGCAAAGGTGCCGACAATGGAAACCGGCACTGCCAGCAGGGGAATCAATGACGCACGCCAGGTCTGCAGGAACAGGATCACCACCAGCACCACCAGCAACACGGCCTCCAGCAAGGTCTGGATAACCGCCTGGATCGAAGTGCTGACGAACACGGTGGGATCGTAGGCGACCTCCCATTCAAGTCCTTCCGGGAAGCGGTCATCCAGCTCGGCCATGGTCGCGCGCACGGCGCTGGAAACTTCCAGCGAGTTGGAGCCTGGCGCCTGGAAAATGGGAATGGCCACCGCCTGCTGGCCGTTGAGCAATGCGCGCAGGGAGTCCTGGGAAGACGCCAGCTCGATACGCGCGACGTCGCTTAACA
The DNA here is from genome assembly GCF_021729055.1 of Microbulbifer zhoushanensis. Classification (NCBI taxonomy): domain Bacteria; kingdom Pseudomonadati; phylum Pseudomonadota; class Gammaproteobacteria; order Cellvibrionales; family Microbulbiferaceae; genus Microbulbifer; species Microbulbifer zhoushanensis. The sequence goes on along the minus strand of NZ_JAJSAO010000004.1, from coordinate 380,265 downwards.
GGGTCATCTGGCCATCGTCGCCGGTCTTCAGCACTACATTGCCGAATTCCGCAGCGCTCTCGAGCCGGCCCTGCGCATTGATGGAGATGAGGAAGTCGGAATCCATGGGCATGGGCGGGGCACCGAGCTGGCCTGCGGATACCTGCACGTTCTGCTCCCGCACTGCAGCGACGATATCCGCTGCAGTGACGCCGACGGACGCGGCTTTCTGTGGGTCCACCCAGATACGCATGGCGTAGTCACCAGAGCCGAATACCCCGGCCTGGCCGACACCCGGGATACGGGCGAGCTCGTCGCGGATGTTGAGCACCGCATAGTTGCGGATATAGGTGGCATCCAGGCTGTTGTCCGGTGAGATCAGGTGCACCGCCATCATCAGGTTGGGCGATTGCTTCTGCGTGGTGACGCCCTGGCGACGCACATCCTCCGGCAGCCTGGGCAGGGCCTGGGATACGCGATTCTGCACCTGCACCTGGGCCTGGTCCGGGTCGGTGCCCAGCGAGAAGGTCACGTTGAGAGTCAGGCTGCCGTCACTGCTGGCTACTGACTTCATGTAAATCATGTTCTCCACGCCGTTGATGGCTTCCTCCAGCGGCGTGGCGACAGTCTCGGAAATGGTTTTGGGGTTGGCGCCCGGGTAGCGGGCTGTTACCTGCACGCTGGGCGGTACCACTTCCGGGTATTCGGTAACCGGCAGGATCGGGATACTGATCAGGCCGACGACAAAAATAATGATCGACAGCACCGAGGCGAAAATCGGTCGATCGACAAAAAATCGGGAAAAATTCATGCGGTCTCTCTCGGGCTCATCGGGTGTCAATACGGCATTCCCGCCGACAAGCTGGCACCTTGTGGGAATGAGGGGAATGCCACCGGCAGGCTCTGCGCCGGTGGCTCATCCGGTCAGTGCAGGGCGACCTGCTGTTCCGCCGACTGGCTGCGCATGGCGACCAGTTGCGGCTCTACCGGCATACCCGGCGCGAATATTTTCTGCAGTCCATTGATCACCACTTGCTCGCGATCCTTCAGTCCGTCGCGGATCAATACCAGCTCTCCCTGCTGCGGTCCCAGCTCCACATCGCGGCGTGCGACAGTGTTGTCCTTGCCAATCACGTAAACGTAGCGTCGGTCCTGGTCAGTCATCACGGCCTTACGATTGACCAGGATGGCCCGCCGGACCTGTTCCACTGGCATCTGCACCCGGGCAAATTGCCCGGGTCGCAGTGCGCCGTCTGGATTGGCTACCTGCGCGCGGAACTGCACAGTGCCCGTATTACTGTTGAGGCGGTTGTCGACAAAGTTGAGCTTACCGCTGAGGGAAAAATCCCCGGAGTGCCCCAGTGCGATGCGCACGGGTGTTTCATTCCCGGGCCGGGCCAGGGCCAGGTTGCTATCGAGGGCCTCCTGGTTGCCCTCGAAATAAACGTACATCGGATCCACGGATACCAGCGTGGTGAGCAGGCTCTGGTCGGCGCTGGCCAGGTTTCCGCGGGTGATGAAAGCACGGCTCACACGGCCGCTGATCGGTGCGGTGACCCTGGTGTATTCCAGGTCAAGCTTTGCATTTTCCAGTTCGGCGCGGGCAGCATTGACGGCGGCCCGGGCGGATGCCGCGGCTGACTTGCGCCGGTCGTGCTCCTCCCGCGAGATGGCGCGGCTCTGTAGCAGCTGTGAGGCACGCCCGGCCTGGCTGTCAGCCAGTTCCAGCTCGCTGCTGGCACGTGCCAGCTGCGCCTCGGCAGCGCGAACCCGGGCGCGATAGGGGCGCGGATCGATCCGGAACAGCAGGTCACCTTTCAGCACCAGGTCGCCCTCGGTAAATGCAACCTCTTCGATATAGCCGCTGACCCGGGGGCGGAGCTCCACAGTTTGCGGCGCTGCCACGCGGCCGGTGAAGTCGCCCCAGATGGTGGTGGTTTCCTCGAGTACCTCGGCCACTTCCACGGCCGGGGGCGGCGCCTGCTGGCCGCCAGGTTCACCTGTACCGCAGGCGGCAAGTACCACCGCCGGCAGGAGCGCGGAAGCAAGTTTCAGGAGCTTGGTCATATCGGGTTTCCATCCTCGAAGTCATGGTCAGTAGGGGAATTTGTTCCCATGGCTGGTCGGGGCTTTCCCGTGCATGGGGGCACTTCCGGAGGCTGTGAACCTTAGGGGAGGGTGGCTTTGCGGCGGTATCCGGTTACTGGCCGGTGATTGCCTGATTCTGTTTTCGGGATATTGTAAAACTACTGGGTTGCATCGGGCTTCGTGGGTATGTGATACCCAGAGTCGCACTGTAATAAGGAATTTTTCAGCCTTTTTTCTGCAGGATTAACGACACCGTTGCTTATTCCTGTTTCGTGCTTGCCTAATTCTGCATTGTTCTAAGCCGGTTGCTCAAAACTACGTATACTGGGCGTCCCTGAAATTACGGGCTGTCGTCGTCCGCGGAGGAGTATCAATGGGAGCCATGCAAAAACAGTTTCCGCAGTCGAATGTCATCGACGCGGGCATTGAGCCGGCGCGCAGGCAGCTGGCGTCCACTATGCTGCGGCTGATGCCCACAGAAGGCATGCTGGAGGCCTCCCTCGATGGCCTGGCCATGTTCCGTGCCGATACTGACCACTCTTTTACCTCATCGGTTTATGAGCCGAGCATGTGCTTTGTTGTGCAGGGCAGCAAGTCGGTCCAGTTCGGCGACCGCGAGATCAAGTATGGACCGCTCAATTTTGTCGCCTGCTCGGTACATATTCCGGTAACTGGCAAGGCCATAGTCGATTCACCCGAGTCCCCTCACCTCGGTATCAGGCTGAATGTGGATCCCAATGAAGTGAGTGACCTGGTGCTTGAACTCGGTGAACGTGCTCCTGCCCTGGAACCGGGCTTTCAGTGTGAGGAGAGCTCCTGCGGTATGCGGGCTGTGACCATGAATCGGGGTATTCTCGACGCCCTCGGCCGCCTGGTGGCCCTCGCGGAATCACCGGAGGATGCACCGATCCTCGCGCCACTGGCGCGCCGGGAACTGCTGTATCGTGTGCTGATGAGCGAGATGGGCCCGCACCTGCGCAAGCTCTCGGTGGCAGACAGCCAGTCGAGCCGGGTCTCGCGGGTGATCGGGATATTGCAGGAGCGCTATGCCGAGCCGCTGCGGATCCGCGAGCTCGCGGATCATGCGAATATGAGCGAGTCCTCCCTGTACCACAGCTTCAAGCAGGTGACCCGTATGTCACCATTGCAGTTCCAGAAGAAGCTCCGCCTGCATGAGGCGCGTCGCCTGATGCTGGCGGAGGGGCTGGAAGCCGCCTCGGCCAGCTACCGGGTGGGGTACGAGAGCCCGTCACACTTCAGCCGCGAATACAGCCGCATGTTTGGTGCACCGCCGCGGGCCGATGTGAACAAGCTCCGGGGTGAGACACCGATCCCGGCCTGAGGGCCGGGATCGCGCCCGCCTACTGCTTCTTGACGTAGAGGTTGCACCAGCCTTCGGGGCTGATTTCGCCTTCTACTACCTGGCAAGCGTTGGGATCGGTCCAGAACTGGCAGTCCTTGCACTTCTGGCCGTCCTTGGGACTATCCTGGTATTTCACCGCTTCTTTGCTCGCCTTGCCCTGGGCAACGGTGCGGTCGGTGGCGATGATTGCCGCCGGCAGCAGGATGGCGGCGCAGCCCGAGAGCTTGAGGAATTTCCGGCGCGAGATATCCCGCTTTTCATTACTCATGATCGAATAACCTCTTCGGAAAGACGACGTAAAAGTGGAGTTCCGGTTTTAGGTTAGTTCATGTTGGGGGTAACAAGTAATCAGCGTGCACTGGTTGCGAAACTCGGTGCAATTGCAAATCGCTCGCGTTTATTTTTCTTCAAGGGGAAAGGTGGGGCGGCACAGGTCGTGCCGCCCCGGAAGGGCTTCTGCGAAGCTTTACCGGTACAGTAAAACCTGGCCCACGGACTTGTCGTCACTCTGGGAGGTGACGCGGACCTTGAGCCCATAGGTGCTGATCGCGCGACCCGCATCGGGGATGGGGCTGTTGCTGTAATCCTTGCTGTCGTCAAACAGTGGATTACGCGCGGTGAAGTTATCCCGCAGCAGCAGGTTGTAGCCCGACAGCAGATCCAGGGTTTCTTTTGCGGCCTTGTCGATACTGAATGCGGCATCGTGTACCTGGTAACGGGTCGAGGCCACCTGGCGGTCATTCCAGGTATTCACGTGCTGGTCTGCGTCCACTACACCGAGGAAGCCATTGCCCGGATGGATCCCGACCCAGTTGTCCGCGTAGCTGGTATCCGCATACCAGATCAGCAGTCCCTCGTTGAACTCCAGCAGTTCCCCGGCCACATTCACGTGCTTCAGGCCCTGGTCCACACCTCGGTGCGTGCGCCACTCGAGCAGGTAGTAGTGCTCGTGCAGGCTGTAGCCCGGGTCGCGGGTAAAGCCGGCCAGGTTGAAGGCGCCGGTGGACTCGGCATCGTCGAGCAACAGTGTCGTGTCATCAGCGCTAACCCGGATGTCATCAGCGAAGAAGCCCGGGTTGGCGACGTAGCCGTCTGTCCAGTAATTCAGCAGCAGATATACCTGCTTGCCGGCATACGCACTCAGGTCAAACTCGGCATCGACCCAGCCGCCGGAGGCGCCGGTGATACCGTGGCCCGGGTTCTGTCCGTAGGGGCTGCTGTCAGTGGTGATATTACCCGCCAGTGGGACAGGGATTTCGGTGCTGCCATCGAACACTGAAACATAGGCGTAATCCCAGTCCTTCTCGATGTCGTACCATGCCTTGAAGGCGAGACTGGCACTGCTGGCGTTGCTCAGGTCGAGCGGTACCAGCATATAGTTGGACAGTCCGTTACCGCTGCCACTGAAGTAGGCATATTCACCGCTCGTGGGAGTAGTAATAATCTTCTTTTTCTGTGGCAGGTCGATGCGGACGGCATCGTTGTTGCTGCCCTTGCTGACCGCCTCATCCAGCAGTGCCTGCACGCCCTCAGCGGGGATGTCGGCGAGATCGATGGTGGCACCGTGCAGCCAGTTGCCCCCCATGCTATTTTGCAGGAACTCCTTCGACCAGGCGGAGAAGCCCGTAGGCTCGGAGCCGGGAATGACGCCGGCCCAGCTGCCATTCGACATCACAGACCAGGAGGACACCGGCTCACCGCGGCCTGTGTACTGGGTATCGTACTCATCCGGCAGTCCCAGGTCGTGGCCATACTCATGGCTCACCACCCCGGCCGCGGCATCGGCCGGCTGGATGGTGTAGTCGTAAGCCGCCATCGGCATGTCCTCGCCCCAGTAATCCACCGTGGCACTGGTGCCGGGGATCGGGAAGGGGGCCGCTCCCAGCGTCCAGCGGTGGGCCCAGATGGCGTCCTCGCCCAGCTGGCCGCCGCCGGCTTCCTCGCCAACGGAAGAGTGGAAGATCATTACATGGTCGACAAGGCCGTCGGCCTCCCAGTAATTACCATCGCCGTCGAGGTCGTAGCGATCCTCGTTGTCAAATTCCGACAGGTTAACGGTCGGGTCTGCCGCCGCCGCCAGCAGAGCCTCGCGTACGAGGGCCCTGGCATCGCCGTCAGCATTGTTGCCGTAAAACGCGGCGGGCTGGCTGGCCATGTACCAGCCGGCGACTGAGCCCTCAACGCTGTAGCTGTTGCCGGATTGCTGCCAGTAGAACTGTTGCATCGAGAGGAGGTTTTCGCCGGCGGGCCCGGTGAAACCGCTTTCTGAGAAGAGCAGGCCCGCATAGTGGTCCGGAGTGTAATCCGGGTAGTACATGTCTGACTCCCCGGGCTGGATGCTGTTGTGGGGGAAGTCCGGGAATTCCATCAGGATGGCCAGCACGCGGGCGTTGTTGGCCTCGCCATGATAGGCATCCGGGCGCAGCGGGGACGGTTTTTTCTGTTTTGCGCGGCCGAGCTTGTTGCCGTTGCCGTTCTGCAGTGCTTGCGCGAAGCTGTGTTCGCTGTGGTTCGCGAGTACACTGGAGTTATTGCCGGCGAGGCCAGCGCCACGCTGCTCGGTGGCCTGTTGGGCACGTTCCCTGAGGTATTCCCGCAAGGCCTGTTCGGCTTGGGGCAGGTTCGCATTCGCATCGATTCGCCCGGATTTTTTCAGCATCTCAATCAATTTGGATTCATTGGCGATGGCGAGATCCAGGGGGCCACCGTGGGCCGGCCGGTCAGCGGCCTGGGCGGTGGCAATCAGCCCAAGGGCCAGGGCCCCGGCAGAAAATAGCTGGTGGGTTTTGGACATAAATTCCTCATTATCTTTAGTGCTATTGGGAATTCGGGCGGGAAAACCTCATCGGAAGCTGACTGCATGCATTGCGCAGGGCGAAATCCGTGAGCCATCCATGGCCCCGGCGGTCAATTCTTTTGACCGCTGGAGTTTATGACGAACGGGATGCGAAAGGACGCAATAAAAATCGTGACCAGGTTGGGGTAATCGTCAGATAAATGGTAAGGCGGGATGGTGCGGGGAAAGAGCACCGGCTTTCTATCTTGGTAAAAAGTACTAACCATGCAGTGTTATCAAGCCCAGGGTGGGGGTGATGAACCTTACTAGGTACAAAATTACTTGTTGCCGCATTTTTTATGAACGTTAGTACCGACGTAAAATTAAATTCTAGTAAGGTGCGTCGATATTATCTGGCCAGGGCAGGAAAAGGTTTACCTGCAGGCCACCGCCGGTGCGGTTATGCAGCTGAATAGTGCCATCGTGCGCTTCGACAATCTCGCGACACAGGGCCAGGCCCAGGCCCATGCCGCCGGGCTTGGTGGAATAGAAAGGCAGCAGTGCCTGCTGCAGTACTTTGTCTCCCATGCCTGTGCCTCGATCACGAACGGTGATCCTCTGCCCCTGGCGATCCGTGCGCACCTCAATTTCCGTTTCCCCTGGCGGGCTGCCGGCATCGCCTGCGTTTTTCAGGAGGTTGAGCAGGGCCTGCTCCATCTGTACCGGGTCGAAATACCCCGGCCGGCTGGGCAGCGTGCCGCAGAGTAAAAATGGTTGCAGGGGTTCCACTCTTTCCATGAGCTGTTGCCAGTTCACCTCTTCCCGGCTCGGGGCAGGAAGTTTTGCGAAGCGCGCATAGCCCTGGGTGAATTCGGTCAGGTGCTGGCAACGTTCCGCAATGGTATCGAACACCCGAACAAGCTTTTCTGTCTGACCCTCCTGGGTGGCCAGTAGCTTGCCGCTGTGTGCCATGGAGGAAATGGGTGCGAGGGAGTTGTTCAGCTCGTGACTGATCAGGCGAATGACTTTTTTCCACACCTGCACCTCGGCGCGGGTGAGTTCCCGCGTCATCTCGCGAATCAATACCAGTCGGTGTTTCTGCGCATTCAGGACAAACACGCTGTTGCTGACATGCTGGGAGTGACCGCCCTCGTCATCGCTGTAACTATACAGGCCATCCTCACCGCTCTCGATGGCTGTCGCCAGCTCTGCAGGGCACTCCTGCAACAGGTCGGCCAGTTTCATGCCATTGATCGGCCTGCCAGAGTGAAGCAGGTGGCGGGCACTGGTGTTGGCGTAAATGATACGACCGGTCTGGTCCACCAGCAGCAGCGTGTGGGGCGAGCTCTGGATCACTGTATCCAGCAGCAGTTCGCGCTGGTAGATATGGGTACGTTCCCGCCGCAGGATTTCACTTACATCGTTGTAGAGTCTTGCGATCTGGCCCAGCTGGTCGTTGCGCTTGAGGGCGAGGGATATGGAAAAATCCCCGTCGCGAAAATTCAATAGTCCTCCCTCAAGCGCTACCAGGTCGCGCTCCAGGGGGCCGGTCACCAGCCGCACCAGTGCAATTACGGCGACCACTCCCAGAAGCAGGCCGCCAGCCCAGGCGAGCCCGGGGTCGAGTTCAAAGGCACTCAACAATACAAAGGGAACGGTCGTGGCGACGAGTACTGCCAGCAGGCAGCTGGCAACTATCCGTCCCTCCAGCGAAATTCTCAGCGCCATCAGTAGGGAATCCCATATTTATCGAGCCGCCGGTAGAGCGCCTGGCGGCTCAGGCCCAGCTCCCGCGCAGCCTGGGCAATGACACCATTGCAGCTGGCGAGGGTCTGCTCGAGCAGTTCGCGGCTGGGTTCGAAACCCAGGTCCACGCGACTGGCAGTATCGGGCTCGGGCAGGTTGAGGGTTTCCACCTCGACACTGTCTCCGCGGGTGAGGACTGCGGCGCGCTGCATGGTGTTCTGCAGTTCACGTACATTGCCTGGCCAGTCGTAACGAACCAGTGCCTGCTGCGCCGGGGCCGATAATTGCCTGGCATTGCCGGGGGCCTCCTGCAGGAAGCGGCGCGCGAGCGGCAGTATGTCTTCCGGCCGCTCGCGCAGGGGAGGCAGCTTCAGCTCAATAACATTCAGGCGGTAAAAGAGATCCTGGCGGAAATTGCCGGTCGCGATCTGCTGTGGCAGGTCACTGTTGGTGGCGCTGATTACCCGCACGTTTACCCGGCGGGTCTGGCTGCTACCCAGGCGCTGGAATTCGCCGGTCTGCAGTACTCGCAGCAGTTTTACCTGGCCACTGGCGGAGAGTTCACCGATTTCATCCAGAAATAGCGTGCCGCCGTCTGCGGCCTCGAAGCGGCCCTGCCGCACCTTGTTGCCGGCACCGGTGTAGGCGCCGGCCTCTGCCCCGAACAATTCGGCTTCCATCAGTTCCTCGGGCAGGGCGCCCACATTGACCTTGATGTAGGGGCCGTCGCGCAGGGAGGAGTTGGCTTGCAGAATATCGGCGATTTTCTCCTTGCCGGCGCCGTTGGGACCGGTGATCAGCACCGGGATGTCGGCGGCTGCGACCTGGGCGGCCATCTCCAGCAGCTTTTGCATGGCATCGCTGCGATACACGATACCCTGCAGGTCGTAATCCTGTTCGAGCTGGGCGCGAGCCCTGAGAGCTCGCTGGCTGGCACGCTGTTGTTGTTGCTGCAGCTCGTTCAGCTCCAGCAGGTTCTTGACCGTGGCCACCAGCTTGTTGTCGTCCCAGGGTTTGCCGAGATAATCGGCGGCCCCGGCCTTGACCAGCTCCACGGCCATCTCCAGCTGGGTCCAGGCCGTCAGCAGGATCACCGGCAGGTCGGGTGCGATCTCGCGAATGGCAAAGAAAAGCTCCCGCCCCTCCTCACCGGAGGTAGTGTCCGCGGTAAAGTTCATGTCCTGGATCACCAGGCTGATATCCCCGTGTTCACGTAACAGCTGCAGGCCCGCCTGCGGGGTAACCGCGCTGGCGGTCTCGATATTGTGCAGTGACAGCAACAGCTCCAGGGCGGAGATGATGCCCGGGTTGTCATCGATAACGAGAACTTTATCCATGTTTTCAGTCGTATCCGCAAATGGAAAACGGGCGCGAGCGCCCGTTCCGGGGAGGATAGTTTACCGCAGTTTACACACTGCGAGTGGCGGTTGCCGGTGAGATATTGGCGGCCCGCAGGGCCGGTACCAGGGCCGCTCCCAGGCTGACACCCAGTAGTAACAGGGCACAGGCGAGTGTCACCATCGGCGGCAGCGCCGGCTGGTTGAATTCCCGGGCCAGGAACCCGTTGAAGACCTGTGCCGCCGCCGCCCCCAGCAGGATACCGGCGACTGCAATGATCAGGTTTTCCAGCAGGAAGTAGCGACTGATGGCACTGCGGGTTGCGCCCAGGGCGCGGCGTACGCCGATCTGTTTCTGCCGCTGGGTTATCCAGAAAACCGTGAGGCCAACGATCCCCAAGGCCACGATAAACGTCAGCAGGATAATAACACTGGTCAGGACCTTGACCATTGTATTATCACCGGCATAGTACTCGTCCTTGTCTTCTTCCATGGTGCCCGAATTGATTACCCGGTTGGGGTCGCGTTCGGCCAGTTTCTCCTCCACCAATTTGAGTACCGCGTCCCGCTGGCCCGGCTCGGCCCGCACGATATAGTAGAACCACTGATCCAGGATTGCGGGGTAGAAGACACCGCGGCCGGCGAGGGACGAGTTCGGCCAGGGACCCAGGTTGCGTTCCACGATACCGACGATCTCGATGGGATGGTCTTCACCGCCAAGGAAGAACGCCTTGCCGAGGGCATTGCCCTCCGGAAATACGTCGTCGGCAAATTTCTGCGTGACCACCGCAACCTTGGGACGCTCGCTACTGCTGGCGCCCAGCTGCTTGACCTCTTCCGGTGAGAAACCGCGGCCGGCAACCAGTTTCATACCCATGGCATCGATAAAGTGCTCGTCCACGGTGTAGTAGTTGGCACTGGTGCCCCCGGTCTCCTTGTTGGGCTCGGTATAGAAACCGCTTGCGGAGCCACTGCCGGACAGGGGGACATGGTTGCTGATGGTGGCACTGGCTACTCCTGGCAGTGCGCGGATCATGTCCAGGTCGAGCCGGAACGCCTCGAACATGTCGTAGTCTTCCGGGATGGCCATAAAGTGAAACTTGTTGATGTCTTCAACGGCCAGGCCGGTCGGGCGGGAGATACGCTCGGTGCGCTCGTCGATCACCACCAGCGCATTGCTGACAATGGCCAGGGTCAGGCCCAGCTGCAGGGCAATCAGCAGGGCGGAGATCTTGTGGCGCCACAGCGCCGATAAAATGGGTCTCAGTTCCAGCATGGTTCTTTCCTTTTTGCGCTTGCGGGCTTCACTGGGTCTTCAGGTAGATCGACGGGTTGGTACGGCTGATACGCCACGCCGGATACAGGCCCGCCAGCAGGCTGGACAGGATGGCCAGGCCGATGGCAGCGAGCATCATAGCCCAGTCCATCGACGCGACACGGTCCATATAGCCCATCTGCAGCTGGCGTATCAGGCCCAGGCCGGCCAGGGTCAGCAGGATGCCCACCAGCCCACCGGCCAGGCCGACACAGCCGCTCTCCACCAGGTGCTGGCTGAATACGGCCTTGCGGCTTGCACCCAGCGCACGGCGCACACCAGCTTCGGGCGCCTTGCGCAGGAACTTGGCCAGCAGAAGTGCCACCGCGTTCACCAGGCACACCAGCAGGAAGGCCAGTGACAGCCAGCTGAGCATGCGGTCATCGCCATCGACCACCTCATTCAACTCCAGCCACTCGGAAGGGCTACTGAGACCGTATTTCAGTGGCCGGGGGAAGCGCCCCTGCTCTTTTTGCTCGCGGATATAACCGGTGAGGAAATCCCCGTAACGCTCTACATCCTCCGCGGTGTCCAGCTGTACCCAGTACTGGATCCAGACCATGTCGCTGTTGAGTCGGTCCTCGTAACTGTTGATTTCCTCGGATTTCCAGCCATTGGTGTTGCCCCAGGGGTAGATCTCGAACTGGCGATGCAGCCCAAATGGCAGAAACGCCTCGGCTGAGTCATTGAAGTGGCCGTTGTTCAGGTCGTGCACTTTGGGGCTGGGTTGCCAGTGCTCGGTTACACCCACGACTGTAAAGGGGGTACCGTTGAAATTTACGCTGCGGCCCACGCTGTTTTCACCGCCGAACAACTTGTTATTGGTTTCCTCGGACAGCACGATCTGCTGGGTGTGGTTTTTATCCGCTTCGCTGTTCCAGGTGCCGCCGTAAATAAACTGCACATCAAAGAGGCTGAAAAAGTCCCGGCTTGTAACCCTGGCATCGGCGATAAACGGCCGAATTTTTGAATTCTCCAGCGTGATGGGGCCACCCCAGCGATGCATGGCAACCTGTTTGCTGGGGATGTCGGAGCGGAGCAGGGCGACGGCGTCCTGGTAGGTGACCTGCCAGGGCATTTCGCTGGGATTTTCTACGGTGTCGGTACTGCTCCAGCTGTCCAGCTGCACTGCGTAGAGAACATCGTTTTTTTCTGCCAGCGCATTGCGGGACATCATGTAGTTGAGAGTCAGTGTGGTCATGGCTGCGCCTACACCGACGGCAATGGCAGCTACCATCAGCGCACTCAGGATAGGAGTGCGTCGCAGGCTGCGAACGGCGAGGGAAATGTAGTATCCGATCATGGCTGCAATCCCCTTATGCGATGTCCGCGGCTGCCGGTACCATGGCCCGTTGCAGGTCGGAAACCTGGCCATCGACAATCTGGATGTTGCGGTGGGCGCGGCGGGCAAGGTCCGGGTCGTGGGTCACCATCACGATGGTGGTGCCCCACTCGTTGATAAATTCCAGCAGCTCCATCACCTGGCGGGCCATCAGGGAATCCAGGTTGCCGGTAGGTTCGTCCGCGAGCAGGAAGCGCGGCTCACCGGCCAGGGCGCGGGCAATGGCCACACGCTGCTGCTGGCCGCCGGAGAGTTGGGACGGCAGGTGTTTGGCGCGGGCGGACAGGCCTACCTGTTCCAGCACTTTTTCAATACGGCGGCGGCGTTCCTTGCCGTCGAATCCGCGATAGCGCAGCGGCACATCAATATTGTCAAAAAGGTTCAGGTCGGGAATCAGGTTGAAGCCCTGGAAGATAAAACCGATTTTTTCATTGCGCAGGCGTGAGCGCTGGCGATCGTTCAGGTGACTGACATTATCCCCGTCCAGCAGGTACTCGCCCCCGGTGGGGGTTTCCAGCATGCCGGCGATGTTCAGGAAGGTGGTCTTGCCGGAGCCGCTGGGGCCGGTTACCGAGACAAACTCCCCCTCGTTGACCTCGAGGCTGAAGTCGCGCAGGGCGTGGGTCTCGATGGTATCGGTGCGATAGCTTTTGCGGATGTTGTGCATCTTGAGCATCGTGGGATTCCCTTTGTCATTATTTATCGATTGTCAAAAACTTCTGTGTTTACTGTTTCAGTGCTACCAGCTGTGCATTGTCGAGCTCTTCCGTGGCGGAGGTGATGATCTGGTCACCTTCCTGCAGTCCCGAGATGATCTCCACCTGGTTCAGGCCCAGGGCGCCGATCTGGATCGGAACCCGAACGGCCTGGTTGTCATCGGTGAGTTTCCATGCGTAACGCCCACCGGTCTGGTCGAGGAAGGCACCGCGCTTGACCAGGATCACGTCATTGCGGTTTTCCAGCAGGATCCGCGCAGTGAGGCGCAGGTTCTGGCGCAGCTTTTCCGGCTGGCCGTCAGTAAAGCGCACCCGGGCTACCACCTGGTTGTTAATGACTTCCGGGGAGATTGCGGTGATTTCACCGGGCACTTCGCGGCCGCCCAGGTTGATGGCCACGGACATGGACAGGCCCAGGTCATCGGCATAGTTTTCCGGCACGGCGGCCTCCAGCTCGAAGCTGCGCAGGTCCACCACGGTCATCAGCGGGGCGTTGGGGGGAATGGCACTGCGCTGTGCCACGGCCAGGCTGCCGACGGTGCCGGCGACCGGTGAGGTGATCCGCAGGTCTCCGACGCGGCGCTTGAGCTCTTCGACCTTCAGCTTCTGCTGCGATACCTGCAGCTCCAGGGTGCGGGTCTCAAAGGCCAGTGCCTCTTTCTCCAGCCCGCTATTCTGTACCGCCTGTTTGTACTCCAGCTCGGCGCGGGCCAGGTCGTCCATGGCTTTTTCAAAGTCGAGGCGGGAGATGATCTGCTTCTCAATGGAGAGTTCTGCGCGGCGTACCTCGCGCTTGGCTGCCGCGAGGTTGACACTTGCCAGGTCTGCCTTCTGCTGGTTCTCCAGGCGTTGGCGCTTGGCCTGGATCTTCTGCCGCTCAAGCTCAACGGTCAGCTTGTTCAGCAGGGCCTCCTCCTGGGCCAGCTGGTTGGAAAGCTCGGGGCTGTCCACCTGGGCCAGTAGCTGGCCCTCCTCGACGATATCGCCGGCCTTGACCGTAAACCTGACGATGCCCTGGGCCGGGCTGAACAGGGTAGGGCTGTTGGCGGCCACCACCTTACCCTGGACCACAAGGTCCCGGACCAGGTCCCCGCGCTGAACCTCTGCCACGTTGACCTGTGACAGGGACACGATGCCGTCCACGCTGCCGGTGTCGTGCCAGGACTTGATTCCCCAGCCCACCAGGGCCATGGCCAGCAGGGTGATGCCGGCGGCCTTCAGGGCCTTGGGTTGTTTCCAGAGGGGGGCGGCGTCCAGCTGGATATCCTGTCCCGAGGTATCTCTTATCATTGTTCTGTTCTGGTCCTTTATCGCTGCTTGCTAGGTTTTTGTCAGTTGGCGCCGGTGCCTGCAGGCCTTTGACGCAATGAATTCCCGTTGTGGATGCAGTCGGTGTTATCGGTATCCGCTGGTGCAGATGACTGTCACAAGCCATTAGAGCAAGGGCTGTGCCATGTCTGAACATTTTTGTAACTTATTGAAATGAAAGGATTATTTTGATTTTCCTGGTGGGTCGTCGGGGCGCCAGGTGTCCGCTGCAAGTGTCCGCTGTCCGGCCGGAGAGTGGCCCGGACAGGTGTGCCGTGGGGCGCCGCGCCTTTATGTGGAATCTGGCCCGTGGTAGAGTGCGCGGCCTTTTTTTGACCAGTTTTTAACCCGACTGATTACCCGATTCCGCCCTGGAACCCGACTGCTATGCTGCTCTCCTCGACCAAGGCCGACTGGTTCGGCAATATCCGCCGCGATGTACTCGCGGGCCTGGTAGTGGCCCTCGCCCTGATCCCCGAGGCCATTGCTTTCTCCATCATCGCCGGGGTGGACCCGCGCGTGGGGCTCTACGCCTCCTTCTGTATTGCCGTGGTGATTGCATTTGTGGGCGGACGCCCGGGGATGATCTCGGCAGCCACCGGTGCCATGGCGCTGCTGATGGTGACCCTGGTGAAAGAGCACGGGCTGCAATACCTGCTGGCGGCCACGTTGCTGACCGGGGTGCTGCAGATCATCGCCGGCTACCTGAAACTGGGCAGCCTGATGAGTTTTGTCTCCAGGGCCGTGGTGACGGGGTTCGTGAATGCGCTGGCGATCCTTATCTTTATGGCGCAGTTGCCGGAGCTGACCAATGTCACCTGGCACGTGTATGCGATGACCGCGGCTGGCCTGGGTATCATTTACCTGTTCCCGCGTATCCCGGTAATTGGCAAGGTGGTGCCGTCGCCGCTGGTCTGTATTCTCACCCTCACGGCGGTGGCGGTGTATATGGGCCTCGATATCCGTACCGTGGGTGACATGGGTGACCTGCCGGATACGCTGCCGGTGTTCCTGTGGCCGGAAGTACCGCTCAATTTCGAGACCCTGCAGATCATCTTCCCGTATTCCGCCGCGCTGGCAGTGGTAGGCCTGCTTGAGTCCCTGATGACCGCCACCATTGTGGATGACCTGACCGACACGCCCAGTGACAAGAACCGGGAGTGCAAGGGCCAGGGTGTCGCCAATATCGCCACCGGCATGATGGGTGGCATGGCCGGTTGCGCGATGATCGGCCAGTCGGTGATCAACGTGAAATCCGGTGGTCGCGGGCGGCTGTCTACACTGGTGGCGGGTGTCGGCCTGCTGACCCTGGTGGTGTTCCTGAGTGACCTGGTGGCGGTGATTCCCATGGCGGCACTGGTGGCGGTGATGATCATGGTGTCCATCGGTACCTTTAACTGGGACTCCATCCGCAACCTGAAGGAGCACCCCCTTTCCACCAACCTGGTCATGCTGGCGACCGTGATTGTGGTAGTGTGGACGCACAACCTGGCATATGGTGTATTTGTCGGTGTACTGCTGGCATCCCTGTTTTTTGCCAACAAGGTCGGCCACTTCATGTACGTGGCCTCAGAGCTGGATGAAGAGTCCTCCACCCGCACGTACCGCGTGGTAGGACAGGTATTCTTCAACTCTGCTGACAAGTTTGTCGCTGCCTTTGACTTCAGGGAGGTGGTGGACAAGGTGGTCATTGACCTGAGCCGGGCGCATTTCTGGGATGTTTCGGCGGTATACGCACTGGACAAGACCGTGGTGAAGTTCCGCCGGGAGGGCTCCCTGGTAGAGCTGGTGGGACTGAATGCAGCCAGTGAGACTATCGTCGACCGCTTTGGTGTGCACGACAAGCCGGAAGAAATCGAGAGGGTCCTGGGAGGACACTGATGACCGAGAGTCCAGAAAACAATAACGAAAAACAGGTTAACGGAAAGAAGCGCGAGCCGGTGGTGCTGTCCTGCATCGATGGTTCCCGCCATACCAGTGCCGTGTGCGATTACGCTGCCTGGATTGCGTCGCGCACCGGGGCGCCACTGAAGCTCCTGCACAATATCGAGCGCGGCAATGTGCCGGCAGTGGCTGACCTGACCGGCAGTATTGGCCTGGGGAGCCAGGAGGAGCTGCTGGAAGAACTCACCGCGCTGGAGCAGCAGCGCGCACGCCTGATGGTCCAGCAGGGCAAGCTGATGCTGCAGGCGGCGCGTGAGCGCGCCGCCATGGCCGGCGTGCAGCAGGTGGAAACCTGCCAGCGCCACGACAGCCTGGCGGAATCACTGATCGAGCTGGAAGAGTCCATCCGGGTGCTGGTCCTCGGCATCCGCGGTGAGGAGCATGGCGATTCCGAGCAGGGGCTGGGTTCGCAGCTCGAAAACGTGGTGCGTTCCCTGCACCGGCCGATCCTGGTGGTCAACCGGGAGTTCGCCGAGCCACAGCGCATCATGCTGGCCTACGACGGTAGCGAGGCTGCCGGCAAGGCGCTGCAGATGGTCGCCGAGAGCCCGGTGTTCCGTGGTGTATCCTGCCACCTGGTGTTCGTGGGCGAGCCCGAAAAAGCGGAGGCGTTGCTGGCCGAAGCCAGTGCACAGCTGGACGCTGCGGGCCTGGCAGTAACCGCCAGTAACCTGAAGGGGAACATTGTCGAGGCCCTGACCGCCTACCAGCAGGAAAACGACATCGACCTGACCGTGATGGGCGCGTTCAGCCACAATCGCCTGCGCGACCTGTTGATGGGCAGCGTCACGGCGAAGATGCTGCTCAAAACCCGGCAGCCGGTATTGTTGCTTCGCTGATTACCTGACATTACCCGCCGCGCTGTAGTTGATGCGCAGACCCCGCCCGCCCGGTGCCGTTGCCCGGGCCGGCATGCAAAATGGAGCCGAGGGTCGCCATGAGCCAGTTTTATTCCCCCCACCGATCAGGGCCAGCCAACCCCCCCGTGCCGGCCAGGGTCCGCTCCTTTCGCCACCGCTATCGACAACGCCATATCGGCCGCCTCTACAGCGGCTGGCTGCACCTGGCATTTACCGTTTGTGCCACGGTGGCCGTCTGTATCCTGTGCCTGCTGCAGCTGCGGGCTCCGGCCTGGTATGCCTGGCTGGCAGTGCCCCTGACGTTTGTGTATGTGAACCTGATGGAATACTGGGGCCATCGGGGACCCATGCACCACCCGCCCCGGGGCTGGCGCCGGAAACTGTTGTCCGGCGTCTACCGTCGCCACACGCTGCGCCATCACCGCTTCTTCCACAGTGACGCCATGGCCTTCGACGGCAGCCGGGATTTCCATGCGGTACTCTTTCCGCCGGTGCTGGTGGTGTTTTTCCTGCTGGTGACGGTGGTGCCGTCGGGCATCCTGGTGGCGTGGCTGGGAGGCGCCAATGTGGGCTGGCTGTATGCGGCGACGGTGTTGGCCTACTTCCTGAATTACGAGTTACTGCACTTCGCCTACCACACCCGTGAAGATGCGTGGATCGGGCGCCTGCCGGGAATGGCGCGACTGCGTCGCCTGCATACCTGGCACCACGACCCGCGCCTGATGGGGCAGTACAACTTCAATATCACTTATCCGATCGGGGACCTGCTGTTTGGTACCCTGTACCCGGGCGACGGGGTACGGCAGGGCAAGCCCGTGGGGGGACCCGCGCGCTGACCGGCACGGGCCCCGGGCCTGGTCAGCTCGCCAGCCGCTGCTCGCGCTCCGTGGCCTGCCGGGCCTGCTCCACGGTCATGCCGGCTTTCCGGTGCGGGGTGGGCCTGCCCTCGGCGTCCAGTGCGACGAAGACGATACGGTCCACCTGAAGGATCAGTTCCCGGTCCTGTTTCCTGCGCACCTCGCAGTGGATGGTCAGCGAAGTGCGGCCGATGCCTACCACCTCAAAGCCGAATTCCACCACGTCGCCACAGGATGCCGAGCTGACAAAATTGATTTCCGACATCAGCTTGGTAACCACCATCGGGGTGCCCATCTGGCAGCCGGCAAAAATGGCCGCTTCCTCGTCGATCCAGGCCAGCAGCTGGCCGCCAAACAGGCGCTGTGCGGGATTGAGATCTCCGGGTTTTACGAAGTGGCGGGAATAGTATTTCATGATTACCTCTCTTTACCTCTCGGTGCTGCCAGTGGGTCCCACTGCGCCTGGTGTAGGGCGATGGGGCCCGTGAAATCCTGGTCGGTGACGGTGGTGCCAGTGCAGGGGCCACGGACCATTTACCCCGGATGGTGCACAGAGTGTGCCAATGGCAGATGACAGCAGTAGCGACGCTGCCGGGGAACCGGGTGACAGCTGGCGCGGCCCGATGCATCCCCTGGTGGCAGCCGGCCGGACGGTTGCACCATGAGCCGGCAGGGGCCTGGGGTGTGGGAAGGGCAGCGAGGCGCCGGGACGCCGCTGCCACAGGAGGTGGACGGCTTGGCCAGTTTGGCCTGCTATCGGGATATTCTGGACAGGTTGTTGCGGTGGCAGAGCTGGTTGCTATGGACTGGGACCGCAAGGCCGATAGAATGACTCGCCTCCGTGACCCGGGCGTCGTAGCGCCCGACCGGTAACTACCGGAACAGAATAACCGGCGTGCGGCAGCCACAGGGCCCGCCGCCCCCGCATCCCAGAGCTGAAGGGAGAGACTCAGGCATGATTATCCAGCCCAAAGTACGTGGCTTTATTTGCACCAACGCCCACCCGCAGGGCTGTGCCGCCAACGTGCGTGAACAGATCGACTATATCAAGTCACAGCCAGCCATCGAGGGTGGTCCCAAAAACGTGCTGGTGGTGGGCGCCTCCACCGGCTACGGCCTGGCCTCGCGCATCACCGCCGCATTCGGCTGCAAGGCCGGCACCCTGGGCGTGTTCTTCGAGAAACCGCCGACCGAAAAGCGCACCGCCTCTGCCGGCTACTACAACTCCGCCGCCTTCGAGGAAGAGGCCCACAAGGCGGGGCTGTATGCCAAAAGCATCAATGGCGACGCCTTCTCCGATGAAGTAAAGGCCCAGGCGATTGACATGATCAAGGCGGACATGGGCAAGGTCGACCTGGTGATCTACAGCCTGGCCTCGCCGCGCCGCAAGGACCCGAAAACCGGTGAGCTGCACTCCTCGGTACTGAAGCCGGTGGGTAAGTCCTACACCGCCCGCAACCTGAATACCGACAAGCTGGAAATTTCCGACATCACCCTGGAACCCGCCAACCAGGAAGAGATCGATGCGACGGTCAAGGTCATGGGCGGCGAGGACTGGGAACTGTGGCTGCAGGCCCTGGGGGACGCAGGCGTACTGGCCGACGATTGCAAGACCGTGGCCTACACCTATATCGGCGAAAAGCTCACCTGGCCGATCTACGGCCACGCCACCATCGGCAAGGCCAAGGAAGACCTGGATCGCGCGGCCAAAGAGATCAGTGGCAAGGGGCAGGCCGACGCCCACGTGGCGGTGCTCAAGGCCCTGGTGACCCAGTCCAGCTCCGCAATCCCGGTGATGCCGCTCTACATCTCGCTGGTCTACCAGGTGATGAAGGAAGAGGGGACTCATGAAGGCTGTATCGAGCAGCTTTACCGCCTGTACACCGAGGGGCTGTACAGCGACAGCCCGCGCCTCGACAGCGACAACCGCTATCGCATGGATGACAAGGAGCTGCGCCCGGAGACCCAGGCCCGCATCGAGGAGCTGTGGCCCGAGGTTACCGAAGAGAACCTGTTCGACCTGACCGACTATAAAGGCTACCAGGCGGACTTCCTGAAACTGTTCGGCTTCGGCGTCAAGGGTGTCGATTACGATTCCGAGACCAGCCCGGTTGTGGAAGCGGATTTCAAATAATCCCCCCTCCCGGCCTGTAGGGGCGAACCTTGTGTTCGCCCTGGTCCCAGGCGGCGCTGGAGCATCAGGACAATTCCCTGATCCTGGCTCTGGCCGCGATTAACGCTACCGCTTTTCCCTGGCTGTAATCGCGGCCATGGGCCGCTCCTACATTTACCCTCCCCGAACCTGCATAATTACTCCTTTGGAGAAACTGCAGGAGCACTCCCATGGAATACCGCCAGCTCGGCACCACCGATATCCAGGTCAGTGAAATCTGCCTGGGTACCATGACATTTGGTGAGCAGAATACCGAAGCCGAGGCCCACGGACAGCTGGACTACGCACTCGCCAACGGGGTGAATTTTATCGACTGCGCCGAGATGTACCCGGTGCCGCCGCGCGCCGAAACCTGCGGGCGCACGGAGGAATATATCGGCAGCTGGATCGCGGCGCGCGGCAACCGCGACAGCTTTGTCCTGGCGAGTAAGGTCACCGGGCGCGGCGCGTCGAACTCCGGCGTGGGGCATGTGCGTGGCGGGCCGCGCCTCAGTCGCGAGCAGGTGCTCGCCGCCTGTGACGAGTCCCTGCGGCGCCTGCGCACCGACTATATCGACCTGTACCAGGTGCACTGGCCCGAGCGCCAGGCGAACTTTTTTGGGCGCCTGGGCTACGAGCACGGCAATGACGACGGCATTGCAATTGCGGAGACCCTGGATACCCTGGAAGAACTGGTAAAGGCCGGCAAGGTGCGCCATATCGGAATTTCCAACGAGACCCCATGGGGAATGATGGAGTACCTGAAGTTGTCCGCTGCAGCGGGCAAACCCCGCATCGCCAGTATCCAGAACCCCTACAACCTGCTCAACCGTACCTTTGAGGTGGGTTGCGCGGAGATGGCGATCCGTGAAAAGTGCGGGCTGCTGGCCTATTCACCGCTGGCTTTCGGCGCCCTGTCCGGCAAGTATCTTGGTGGCCGCAAGCCGGACGGCGCACGACTGACGCTGTTCGAGCGCTTCCAGCGCTATACCGGGCCCCGCGCCGTGGCAGCGACGGAAAAATATGTGGCGCTGGCGCAGGAAGCGGGGCTGGACCCGGCACAGATGGCGCTGGCATTTGTTAACCGGCAGCCGTTTGTTACCTCGAATATTATCGGCGCAACCACCATGGCGCAGCTGCGAAGCGATATCGAGAGTGCAGAACTGGTGCTCGCTGAGGACCTGCTGGAACAGATAGAGGCGGTCCACGCCGACAACCCAAATCCCGCACCCTGATACAGTTCTGTCCGGTTTCCACGGGGTGAAGCCAACAAAAAAATCCCGCCACTGCCTCAGGGCAGGGCGGGATTTTTCTTTTGCCCGGTATTCAGGCCGGGCCAGGTTCCGGTCTAGAAGGTATAGGTGGACGAGAGGTAGGCAAAGCGCCCCTGGCCACTGTGTACGCTGGGCGTGAAGCCCATAAAGTCCGAATAGTCCATGGGCGGTTCCTCATCCAGAAGGTTGGTGACGCCCAGGGTCACGGTAATGCTGTCAAAGCCGAAATAGTTCACGGTGGTATCCACGGTGGTCATGGAGTCCACGTCCCCCATCCCGGGCTGCTGAACCGACGCATCCTGGGCGAAGCTGTCGATAAAGTTTACTGCAACACGGGCTGACATGGTGTCGCGGCTCCAGTCCACTGCTGTGGTCCAGCGCATTTCCGGCAGCTCGTAGTCGCCCGCCTCACGGTTGATGCGGGTGCCGCCATCGGCAGCCGGACGCAGTTCCTCGTATTCCAGCATATAGTTCAGGACATAGGAGAAGCCGAAGCTGCCGTAGTCTGTGTCCAGGTTATAGCGCAGGTCCAGGTCGATACCGTTGGTGGTCAGGTCACCGAGATTCTGGAAAGAATCATTGATGTTCACCACCTCGCCGGGATCCCCGGGTATGCCGGTGGGGCGGCGCACTACCACGCCGGGATCATTACCGAAATTGCTGAAGACATATTGGGTATCGGAATCGATGATGTTCTCGATATCGTAGTTGTAGTAATCCAGGGTCATTACCAGCTTTTCGTCCAGGTTGACGATCATGCCCAGGTTATAGCTCTCCGACTCTTCCGGGCCCAGGTCCGGGTTGCCGGAAAATACCGCGGTATATTCCTGCGGTTCACAGGCCTTGTTGATATTGCCCACCGCCTCACAGCGGCTGCTGTCCACCAGGTTGGGGGACTCATCGGTACGGCCCAGCCCCAGCTGTGACAGCGACGGTGCACGGAAGGCGGTGCCCCAGGAGCCGCGGAAGGACATGGTGTCCATTGGCGACCACAGGAAGGAGACCTTGGGATCGGTAGTGGTGCCAAAGTCACTGTAGTCCTCGTGGCGCGCTGCCACCTGCACTTCGAGCGTATCCAGTACCGGCACTGCCAGTTCGGCGAAAACAGCGGTGTTGTCCCGGCTGCCGTTGGCCTGGGTGGCCTCGGTACCGAAGATGTCGCCGCGCAGGAACTGGTCATCCGGGTTGTCACTGATGGAGTCCTGGCGGTGCTCGGCCCCCAGTGCCAGCATCAGGTCGCCGCTGGGCATGGCGAGGATGGGACCGGACACCTGGCCGTCATATGAGCGGGTGGTGGATTTACCTACCCGGGTAGTGGTGGTCTCGATATAGGCGAGCGCCTCGGCGGAGTTGGAGGAGGGCTCAAATGGATCCCACAGGCCGCTGTCGATGGCTTCCTGGGTTCGGCGCGCATTCGGGTAGCCGTCCACGCCGCGCTCCACGGCGTCACTCTTGATATAGCTGTAGGCCGCCTCCCAGGTCCAGTCTCCCAGGTCTCCCTCCAGCCCGACAACACTGCGGAAGTAATCCGATTCAACCTCCTTGAGGCGATTGCCGATATCCACCGTGCGCCGGCGCATGGTCAGGTCCTGCTGGTAGAACTGGCTGGTGGGCATATCGGCAAAGGGATGGTTGGGGTTGTCCCCCGCCATGAACAGCTCCTCAAAGCTCGGGCTGCCTGCACCCTGTACGGTGGTCTTCGAGTTCTGGCCATTGATTTCTGCAAAGGCCTCGACACTATCGGAGATATCATAGCGGCCCAGGTAATTGAAGCTCACGCGTTCGGTGGAAGGGATCATGCTCATAAACGGCGCGTAATCGTAACGGCACAGGTTGTTGGCCGCGTCGATATCCTCGGGGGCGCAGACGTCGTTTCCGAAGGTGTCCGGCACGCGCACCGTGGGGTCAGAGGCCAGCTCGATGGTGCCGGGAATGCCCGAGGAACTGCGGAAGTCCGTGGCGAAAGGGTCGTTCGGGCGCAGCGCCGACTGGTTGGCGGAGCGGGAGTAATCCCGGTCGGCGTAGAGGGTTTCCTCACGGTTGAAATAATCCACGATAAAGGTGTGGCTGCTGTTCTCGGTGACGTTACCCCATACCATGCTCAGGTTGCTCTCACTGCCGCCGCCGGCGGAGGTTCCCCCCACCTTGCCGGACAGTTCCACACCATCGAAATCATCGCGCAGGATAATATTGATTACGCCGGCGATAGCATCGGAGCCATAAGTGGCCGAGGCACCGTCCTTGAGCACATCGACGCGCTCGATGGCGGCAAGCGGAATATTGTTGATATCCACAAACGCGGTATCGATATTCTTGGCAAACGGGCTCACCGATACCCGGCGGCCGTTAACGAGGATCAGGGTGGAATCGGCACCCAGCCCACGCAGTGAGACACTGGAGCCTCCGTTGGCGGTATCGTCACTGCTGTTGGCCTGGGTAGAGAAGGTCCCCTGGCCAGAGATGGGCAGCTTGCTAAAAAGGCCGATCAGGTCGGTGACACCGGTGGCGGCAATATCCTCGGCATTGAGGCTGGCTACGGGGGATGGCCCGTCCAGTTGCGCCCGCTTGATATGGGAGCCGGTGACCTCCACCAGCTCCATTTCCCGCTCAGCGATATCGGCGTCGCCGCTGGTCGGGTTCGATTGCGCCAGTGTCGGTGCGCTGAACACAAGTGCCGACAGGCAGAGTGCGATTGGGGTTTTCTTGAATTGGTACCTTTCCATAGGTCTGGCCTCTTTATGCATTTTTATTGAGAAAACTATTTTTATTATTACAGCGTTTCGAGACTATCAGTCTACTCCCCTGTCGGGGAGATGCCGAGCGTCAAAGTGAGACCAGTGGGCGACCAAATTTGTGAGCTGGGTCAAGACTGGCGCAATCAATGGGGCGGTAATTCAAAAAGTATTGAAAAATAAACTGTCCGTACCCAAGTCAACGTGAGTACCAGTTTTGATGGCACACTGTGTCAGCCTGCCGGTGCCCGGCGCGGAGATGACCAGTAGTTACACCGTGCTGCGCCGGGCTTCGCGGGCCTGACGGCACTATACTCAGGGAACTTCCCGATGCTGGGAT
Source organism: Microbulbifer zhoushanensis (assembly GCF_021729055.1). Lineage (NCBI taxonomy): Bacteria > Pseudomonadati > Pseudomonadota > Gammaproteobacteria > Cellvibrionales > Microbulbiferaceae > Microbulbifer > Microbulbifer zhoushanensis. The sequence goes on along the minus strand of NZ_JAJSAO010000004.1, from coordinate 356,136 downwards.
CGCTAGTGGCGTTTTCTTTGGCGCCCGCGAACTTCAACAGACGGAGCAACAACGACGGAGCAACAATGGATACTTCGACTCATCACAACCTCAATGACCTGTTCGCACAGTTGGGACTCGCGTCCGAGGATGCGGCTATCGATGAATTCCTGGCGCGCCATCATCTTTCCGGGGATGAAAAACTCGCCAGGGCGCCGTTCTGGTCTGACAACCAGCGCCGTTTCCTGGAGCAGGCGATTGAGGACGATTCCGACTGGTGTGAAGTGGTGGACGAGCTGGATACGCTGCTGCGTCACTGACGAAGAAAGGCCCGGGCATGATTCAGTGGCATCCGCTGGGCCTGCCGCCCCTGCCCGGGCGACGCATTGCCGGCCATTAGTGTCGCCGGGCAGTACGCCCGTGAATCACTCTTTTCCGCAACCGTTGTTGCCGTGAATTTTTCAGGCACGGGCATAGACCTCAGAAGGCGATCCTGAATCGCAGGCCCATTGTCCACAGGCTGTCTTCAGCCGGGTTCAGGGAGGGATCGAAAATTACCTGGGCATTGGGCGTGATCGCAAACTGAGGTGTCACATGATAACGGTAAAAAACCTCGGCAGTGGTCTGGCTGTCGAGGAATTCATTGTCAGGGCGCGCCCAGCCCACACCGATGCCGAACAGGTCTGAATATTCGACACAGGGCCGCCAGCCCACGCCGGCGGTCAGGTTGCGATCGACAAACCAGCCGTTTGACCAGCCACCGCGCAGAAATGGCATCAGGTTCCCATTAATCAGCATGTTCCAGTTGAACGCCATTCCATAGGCGCGGGGGCTGCCGTCCTCCAGGGAATTGCGGTACCAGAAGTCAATGCTGAGGTTGTCGGTATCCATGGGCCCGCGGGCCTGGATAGGGGTGCCGCTACCGGCCAGTGCACTGCGGCCAACCTGGATATGGTAAAAGCGCTCATTCTCACTGAAGAAATCATCGGCGGTAAAACCGGTGTCATCACTGCGGGCTGTGTAAACCCCGCCCAGGAAGTACAGGTTGTCATAGCCATAGGGGTAGGCGGCGGCAACCGCACCGAACCCCCGCAAAGGCGATGCAATAGTGGGGCTGGTAGAAAACGTCTGGCTGAGGAACTGCCGGTTGTCATCAAAGAACGGGTAGGCATTGATGTAGTTCGGTGCAAACACCTTTCCAACAGTCCACTGGAAACGGTTGTCGGCGAGGTCCTGGCGCAGGTATGCCTGGGTAATGCCCAGGTCGAATTCGCCCCAGGTGGCGGCGGTGGGGACAATCGAACCGGCGGCAATACCCGCCTGCAACGGCGGCAGTTCCGTTTCCAGGGGGCGTCGGTCCTCGATGGCCATATCGAATTCCAGTGAATTCGGCTGGCCCCGGTTGGCCAGCTCCAGACCCAGGTTCAGGGTGAATTTCTGGCCGACGGAGTTCTCTTCATCAACCAGGCTGTCCGAGTAGCGCTGCCCCAGGACCTGGTAGGAGCCGCCAATGGAAAACCCGTATTCCTCGCGCCAGCGTTCCTTGCGCTGCAGCCAGTTCTGCAGGCCGCTGGGAAAGCGAAAACGCCCGCCCCTGGGGCGATCGATCTCCTCCAGGTCACCGCCGGCTGACAGGGTCCCGTCGAGGAGATCTGGCACCTCCTCTGTATAGGTACCGGTGGTGCTGTCCTGGTAATAGCCGGTGTCGGGACCTGGCGGCGGGGGAGTGCCCTGGGCACTGGCAAAGGCCGGCAGCAACCATATCCACAAGGCAATTCGGCGGGCCGGAGCAGGCACTGTCATTCCTGCCACCGGGGCAGGTCGCTGCCGCGGACGCTCACCAGCGGCTCGCGCCACCGCCCCGGTGTTTTTGAAAACTTCACCTGCGGCGCGAGCCGGTATACCTCGCCGTAAGACGAGGCAGCGGTTAACGTTTCCGGTGCCTGCATACGGTGCTCCGGCGCGCTGGCATCGAATTCCTTGTCCGGGAACATGCCCAGGCTCTGGTACCACATGGCGGCCCGGGACAGGCTGACGCGCACGTGGTAACTGCCACCGGATTCGGCGCGGCGTCGCAGCGCTTCGGTGACACCGGCGGCGCCCAGGTAGCCCGCGATATAATCGTTCAGCACCAGGGTAGGGGGGAACTGTGGCGCTTTCCCGCCCCCTTCGGCCATGGTGTAGCCGGTGACGGTCACCGCCTCCATGTCGAAAGCGGCCCTATCTTTCCAAGGGCCGTCCCAGCTGTACCCGCGCAGCGACAGGTAGATGATGCCCGGGCGCTTCTCCGCCACTTTCTCGACGCTGAAACCCAGGTTGGCGATGGAGCGCCCGCGGAATCCCTCGATAAAGACATCGGCACCGGGGACCAGCCCCGTCAAGGTTGCGTTCTGTTCCCGGTTCCGCAGGTCGAGCCAGGCAGAGCGCATGCCGACGTTAACGTCGGTAATCAGTATTTCATGCTCGAAAGATTGATCGCGGGCAATATGCAATACCTCTGCCCCCTGTTCGGCCAGTGTGCGGGCGGCACAGGTCCCCGCGATCACGTGGGTGAGAGACAGGCAGCGGACGCCGGAGAGGGGTTGTGCCGGGTTTTCACGGAAAGGTTCCGGTTCCGAGTCACCGACCTTAACAATTTCGATCAGAGGCCGCCCGGCCAGGTATTTGCCCTCGGGATGCGCAAGCCACTCCCCGGTAGTGCGGTGCATTGCACCTACCGCGCCGCCGTCTGCCAGGGCCTGCTCCAGCTCCTCCCCGTCGCGCCGCTTTACAGCCCCGGCAATAGACTTCCGGTTTGGTTCTGCCCCGAGCAGATTGAGGGCGCGATGGTAGAGGTGCGGGTAGACGCCGGTGATATTCATAAAGCGACCGTCTCGGGTCTCGAACGGCACAAATGACATCGGGTTGCCGGGGCCAAGAGGCGCCTGGTACCAGAGCCCGTTCACGGTCGGCACGAAGGAAAAACCATTGGCAACCGGGTCATCGGCAGCCAGGTCACCATTCTTCTGGCGCTGGCGCATCACCAGCGTCATGATGGGGTTGATGTTGTAGATGGATTCCCGCAGGTCCACTTTCAGGTCCTGGCCCTCACCGGTGCGTTGTTTCCAGATGGCTGCGGCCCCCACTGCCGCGGCCATGGCCGGCAGGGCCATACAGGTGCCGATACGGAAATGGCTGCGCAGAATCGGGTCGCGGCCGGTAAAGGTCACCTCGCCGCCGCCGTCAGCAGGACTGCGACCCAGTTCCTGCATAAAGCGGGAGAATGCCTCGTCGATATCAAATGGGGAGCTGCCCGGGCCCTGGGCTCTCCTGATGGATGCGGCCAGGCCCTGTTCCGGGAACATGCTGCCGAGTGCCGGGAAGAGTAGGGCGGCGCCTCCGGTGCGAAGAAAGTCCCTGCGACTGACAGGCATGACAACCCTTCCTCTAGAATTATGAAGCATCGGGCCGAGCGGCCTTCAGGCTAAAATCTGGCACAAATATTCCGGTTTTCCTGAACCCCAGCGTGATTATGTCGCCCTAAGTTCCACGTCATGAATGGATTCGGATTTGCAAAGTTCCGCGCGCCAACATTATTCCGAAGTTGGACGGCTGGTAACGGTGGGCGTAACCGGCCAGCTGGTGATTTTCGCGCTGTCCGTTGCGATGGCACGCAACCTGTCTGTCGCGGACTTCGAAGCCTATGTGGTGGCGGCGGCCCTGTTCCTGTTGATGGTGGCCATTGCCGCGCAGGGGCTGGACAAGTATGCATTGCGATTGCTGCCCGGTAAGTTCGATCGGGGTGACTGGCAGCTGGCGGCGGATTACGTTGTCTTTGCGCTTAGGCGGGTTCTCGTCGGTGCGCTGGTGGTGGGCCTCGCCGGGGCGCTCTGGGCGCGGTATGTGCGCGAATTCCCGCCGGGCACCCTGTATGCGGTTTACCTGGCCTGCGCGGGGGTGCCGCTGGGGGTGCTGGTCTGTTTCCTGGGCGCGGTACTGAGCGCCACCGGCGATTGTGCGCGGGCGGCCTTCCTGACCCTGCTCTTGCCCCCGGCGGTGGCGCTGCTGGCCCTCGGCGGTGCAATTTTGCTCCGGCTGCCCCTGAGCGGCGCGGTGGGCATTGCCTGCTGGGGCGTGGGATGGCTGGTGGCACTGCTGGCTGTGGTGGCCCGGGTGCAGCGTGCCTGGTCCGGGCCGCGCCGGGCCCTGGCCCGGGGTGTGCCGCGGCCCGGGTGGCGCGCTGCGGCCATGCCCTTCTGGCTCTATCGCCTGGCCATGGGGGCGGTGGCGCATATGGCGGTGATACTGCTGGACTGGCTGCAGCCCTCTGCCGCGGCCACGGGGGCATACGCCGCGGCCATGTCGATGGCCGGCGTGGCGGCGGTGCTGGCAGTGGCCACCAACCGGGTTTACGCGCGGGAACTCTCAGTCCTGATGGAGCGGGGCGATTACACCGGGGTCGACCGCTACCGGCGCCAGCGGCTGCTGTGGCTGGTGCCGGTGCTGGTGGTATTCCTGCTGGGCGCCTTCCTGTTTACCGATGACCTGTTGCGCCTGTTCCGCCCGCAGTTCGTGGAGGAGGGAAGGGCCGCCTTCCGCGTGCTGGCGCTGAGTACTGCCGCCACGGTCTGGCTGGGGGTGGCGCCGACCTACCTCAAGTACCAGCGCCACCACCGCATTACCTTCGCGGCCCTCACTGCCTGTGCGGTAATCCAGTTGCTGTTGCTGGTGACACTGGTCCCGGGGCTGGAGGCCAGCGGTGCCGCTATCGCCTATATGGTTTCGATGATGGGCATGTACGGCTTTCTCGCCCTGTATGCCCTGCGCCAGCTGCGCGCCAGGCGGCACCAGGAGCAGCCCCCGCAATCCGGGTGAATTCCCGGCACCCGGCGGCGCAACAGTCGCCGGTTATCCGCTATAATGCGCCGCTTTCTACCACCTGGCGGCGAGTACACTCCCTGACCCATGGAAAAACCGCATTTTCGCGCGGCCCTGTTGCACCCGCGTTACTGGCCTACCTGGCTGCTGTTCGGACTCTGGTTCCTGGTGGCGCAGCTGCCCTATCGCTGGCAGCTGGCCTGCGGCCGCGTGCTGGGCCGCGCGATGCTGCGACTCGCGCCCAGCCGGCGCCTGATTGCCGAGCGCAACCTGGCATTGTGTTTCCCGGAATTGTCGGCTGAAGAACGGGCTTCCCTGCTGAGGCGCAACTTTGAGTCCAACGGTATCGCGCTGATGGAAACCGGCATGGCCTGGTTCCGCAGCAGCGACTGGCTGCGCCGGCGTTTTACCATCGAGGGGCTGGAGCACCTGCAGGGACCCGCGCAGCGGGGGCAGGGTGTGGTGATGCTGGCCATGCACTTCACCACCCTGGAGATCGGTGCCCAGTTCATGTCCCTGTGCCACCCGGTGGATGGCATGTACCGGCCGCACAAGAACCCGGTGTACGACTATATGCAGCGCAAGGGGCGCGAGCGCCATGGTGCGGATTCCGAGGTGTTCCAGCGCAAGGATGTGCGCGGCATGCTGCGGGCACTGAAGCGCGGAAGGGCAGTCTGGTATGCACCGGACCAGGATTACGGCATCAAGCAGGGCGTGTTTGCCCCGCTGTTCGGCCAGCCGGCCGCCACCGTCACGGGCACTTCGCGCTTTGCGCGGGTGGGACGGGCCCAGGTAGTGCCCTATATTGTCCGGCGGCTGGATAATGGCGCCGGCTACGCGGTCAAAGTGTATCCGCCGATTGCAGAAATCCCCTCCGGCGACGAACTGCGGGACGCGACACTGGTCAATCAGTTCGTGGAAGCGCGCATGCGCGAGCTGCCGGAGCAGTACATGTGGGTACACCGGCGGTTCAAGACACGCCCGCCGGGAGAGCCCGGCATCTATGACGGGGTTCGCAGGCGCAAGAAGAAGCGGCGCCGCGAGCGCCGTTAATCCCCGGTCGCCCGGCTCTGGCATCCGCCGGGCGCCATCAGTAACATACCGGTTTCTTTGCGGTGCCCTTCCCGCGCGCAAACGGGGCAGAATTTAAGGAGTTAGGATGTTTTCCGGCAGTATGGTGGCCCTGGCCACCCCGATGTATGCAGACGGTGGCCTTGACTGGGACAGTCTGCACAACCTGGTGGAGTGGCATATCGAGCAGGGCACCCGCGCGATCGTCGCTGTGGGCACCACCGGTGAGTCAGCCACCCTGAGTGTCAATGAGCACCTGGAGGTCATCCGCCGCGTGGTGGACCAGGTGGCGGGCCGTATTCCGGTGATTGCCGGTACTGGCGCCAATTCGGTGACCGAGGCCATTGAGCTGACCGAGAATGCCGCCAAGTGCGGTGCCGATGCCTGCCTGCTGGTGACCCCTTACTACAACAAGCCCACCCAGGAGGGCCTGGTCCTGCATTACAAGGCCATTGCCAAGGCCGTGGCGATTCCACAGATTCTCTACAATGTGCCGGGCCGCACGGCGGTGGATATGAAGCCGGAGACCGTGCGCCGGCTGGCCTCGATAAGTAATATCGTGGGTATCAAGGAGGCCACGGGCGACATCGACCGCGCCCGCGAGCTGCTGGAGATACTGCCGGAGGATTTCGCCATCTATTCCGGGGACGATGCCACGGCGCTCGACCTGATGCTGGCTGGCGGTCATGGCAATGTGAGTGTGACTGCGAACGTGGCCCCGGCCGCGGTGTCCCAGGTGTGCGAGGCGGCGCTGCAGGGCGATGCCGAGAAGGCCCGAGCCATCGACCAGCGCATCCAGGTGCTGCACAAGGCGCTGTTCCTGGAGTCGAACCCGATCCCGGTGAAATGGGCCCTGCGGGAAATGGGGCGGATCGACAGCGGCATTCGCCTGCCCCTGACGCCGCTCTCACCGGAACACCACGCCGCTGTGCGCGAGGCCCTGCGCAGTGCCGGGGTACTCTGAGCCTGGGGCCCGGACAATCTCCGGTGGCCACCGGGCGGCCGGCGTAACAAGCTTTAATGCATAGGAACCAATAATGACAAGACTGACTGCCGGAGCTGCGCTGTGTATCGCCAGCGTGGCGCTTTCGGGTTGCGGGATTTTCGGCGACGACGGTTACTTCCGCGATCGCAGCGATGACTATCAGATGGCTGACAGCCTGCCGCCCCTGCGCATGCCCGAGGGTGTGGCGCCGAAGCAGCAGGAGGAACTGTACGAGGTTCCGCAGATCAGCAGCAGTGATGTGGAGGTGGACGAGTTCGAGGTGCCACGACCGCAGGCGCTGTCGGTCAATGTCGGCCTGGACCGGGTCAAGATCCAGAAACTGGGTAGCCGGCGCTGGGTCCTGGTGTCCCAGCCCCCGGAAGAGGTCTGGCCCCAACTGCACTACTTCTTGCGTACTTCTGGCCTGCAGCTGGCCAGTTCCGATGCCAACGCCGGGATCATGGAGACCACCTGGCTCAGTTTCCGCGAAAGCCCGGAAACCAAGGACAAGTACCGCCTGCGGGTGGAATCCGGTGTGCAGCCGGATACCACTGAGATCCATGTACGGCATTACTCCCTGCCCAGGGATGACCCGCGCAACGAAATTGCCTGGCCGGAGCAGTCCACCAGCCCCGAGCGCGAGGGCTGGATGATCGACGAGATGTCCACGGCTCTCGCCGCAGAGGCTTCCGGTGCCGCGGCATCGCTGGTGGCACAGGCCATCGGTGGCGGCAGCGTCAAGGTACAGCTGCGCGAGCCGGCCCGACGCGATCCCTTCCTGTCCCTGGACCTGTCGATGGACCGGGCCTGGGCCACTGTCGCCCATGCCCTGAACTCCGGTGCTTACCGCCTGCATCTCGAAGATGAGGATCGCCGGATTTTCTATGTGACTTTCGATCAGGATCGCGAGCTCACTGAGGAGGAAGACGGCGGCTGGTTCTCCTGGGGCTCTTCCGACGACGAGGACAAGCTTGCGCAGTCAGCGTCCAAGGTCACCCTGCCGCAGGTGCTGGGCAATGTAGACCCGACCACTGACCCGGCCCTGTTCGGCGGCATGTCTGGCCTGGGCGGCGCCACCGGTGCGGATATTCCGGGCTATATCGTCGTCGTGCGCAGCACGCCGGATGCGGTGGAAGTGCGGGTACGGGACACCAGTGGCAAGCCCCTCAAGCGTGGGCGGGCGTCTGACCTGTTGATGGCAATTCGCCAGAACCTGATTTAGGGCCCGGCTTATGTCAGCCGGTCCGTCTCTTCGTTTTGCCTCCCTGGGGAGCGGCAGCAAGGGCAACGGCACGCTGGTCGCCAGTGGCGACCACTGCCTGTTGGTGGACTGTGGTTTTACCATCAAGGAAACCGAGCGACGCATGGCGCGGCTCGGCATGTCCCCGGCAGACCTGTCGGCGATTCTCGTCACCCATGAGCACAGCGACCACCTCTCCGGGGTGGCACCGCTGGCCCGTAAATACAAGCTCCCCGTCTACCTGACGCCGGGCACCCTGCGGGCCAGGGATATTGGCAAGCTGCCACAGGTGCACCTGATAGAGGGGCACAAGCCATTCGCGGTGGCCGATATCCAGGTCACCCCGGTGGCTGTGCCACACGATGCCCGGGAGGCGGCACAGTTCGTGTTCCGCCGCGACGGCCGCAGCCTGGGCCTGCTTACCGACCTGGGCACCGTCACCCCGCATGTCGAGGAGCACTACAGTGGCTGCGATGCCCTGGTGCTGGAAGCCAACCACGACCCCCTGATGCTGGCCCAGGGTCCCTATCCGCCCTCGCTGAAGCGGCGTGTCGGCGGAGCCTACGGCCACCTCAGCAACCAGCAGGCGGCTGGGTTCCTGCAGCGCGTCGGCCACGAGCAACTACAGCACCTGGTGGTGGCCCATATCAGTGAAAAGAACAATACCGTCGAGCTGGCGCGGACTGCGCTGTCGGGGCCCGCGGAGCAGGTCGACAACTGTATTTTCGCCTGCCAGCAACAGGGCTTCGACTGGCTGGAAATCAACCGCTAGGTACCTGGTTGCCGTTTCTGGTAACCACGACCGGTGGCTGTAGGGGCGAACCTGGTGCTCGCCCGCATTGCCTGGATCCAGGCACCCGGGCAAGGCTATTATTCGCTCGCCGTGACTGGCTGCTGCCGCCAGCCGGGGGACAAGGAATTCAAGGGGGAGAGCAGTAATGGAAACACTCCTGGTATATCTCGCCGTGGGCGCGGTGGCCGGCACCATTGCGGGCCTGTTCGGCGTCGGTGGTGGACTTATCATTGTCCCGGCCCTGGTGCTGGTATTTACGGCACAGGAACTCTCCCCGGAAATCCTTACCCATATGGCAGTGGCCACCTCCCTGGCCACTATCGTCATCACCTCTGTCAGCTCGATCCGCACGCACCACCTGAAGGGGGCGGTGGACTGGCGGGTTTTCCGGTTGATGGCGCCGGGCATCCTGCTGGGGTCCTGGCTCGGCGGTGTGACAGCTCACCTCTTGCCGGGCGCCTGGCTGCAGATGCTGATCGGCGTGTTTGCCGTGGCCATCGCCTGCAAAATGTGGCTGGATGGCCTGCGCTCGGTGCCTTTGCCGGAGGACGGCGGGAAGTTGCCGGGGGCCGTGGCACTCAGTGGGGCAGGGGGTGTGATTGGCTGGGCGTCGGCGATCTTCGGCATTGGTGGTGGCTCACTCACCGTGCCGTTCCTGTCCCGCTGCCATGTGCAGATCCAGCGCGCCGTGGCTACCTCTGCGGCCTGCGGGCTGCCTATCGCGGTGGCGGGTGCAATCAGTTTTGCCGTCCAGGGATGGTCGGACCCGCTGCTGCCGGACTGGAGCACCGGCTATATCTACTGGCCGGCCTTCCTGGGTATCGTTATGGCCAGCGCAATTTTCGCTCGCTTCGGTGCGCTGCTGGCCCACCGGCTATCCCCGCCCCTGCTCAAGAACTGCTTCGGTGGCCTGCTGTTCGTGATCGGGCTGCGGTTTATCTGGCTCAACCGGTCCCTTTTACTGGGGTGATGATAGTCTCCCCTCAGTCTTAGGTAGGAGCGGCCGCTGGCCGCGACCGTCGCGCCACAAGGTGCCCCAGGCGGCGCAATCCGCTGTGCTTATTGCGCCCTATTCGCCACGCTTGATCTCAGTCTTCCTCGTTGTTGGCGCATCTCGACCGCCTCCCCGCTACATTGTCGAAAGGGGCCCGAACCGGCTTCCCGCTTCCCAATACCACGAAGCCTGGCTGGGCTGGGACTGGATGGGGATGCCGTTCCGGGGGGGCATCGTCGTAGGCCGGCCATAAAAAAGGGCCGCTGTTTCCAGCGGCCCTTGATAGTGTGGAGCGAGCAAATGTCGCCCTTGCCCGGAATCCGGGTCAGGAAGTGGTTCTGGCGGCGGTCTCGGCCGGCTCGACCGGCTGGGATACCTCGCTGTGTCCCTCCCACTTCTTGGACTTCAGGCTGATCAGTGCGATCACGGCACCGATGCCGATGCTGAATACTGCGATCTGCAGGTACAGGTTAGGCAGTTCGGAGACGTTGTTGGGGTCGAAATTACCCGCGAGCAGGCCGGCGATGATGTTACCGATAGAGTAGGTGAGTACGAACACACCCATCATCTGGCCGGCGAAGCGGCGCGGTGACAGCTTGCTGACGGCGCTCAGGGCTACCGGGCTCAGGCACAGCTCACCGACCGTATGCAGGAAGTAAGTGGTTACCAGCCAGTAAGGCGCTACTTTCAGGCCCTCGGCCGCATACTGGGCGGCAAAGAACATAACGATAAAGCCGCTGGCCATGATCATCAGGCCGATGGCGCACTTCATGCCGTAGGACGGTGTGATCATGCGCTTGCCCAGGTTGATCCACAGGGCGGCGAAGAAGGGCGACAGGATGATGATGAACATCGGGTTGACGTTCTGGAACCAGGACGCCGGGATCTCGAAGGCGCCGATCATGCGGTCGGTGTAGTCACGGCCAAACAGGTTCAGGGAAGAGCCCGCCTGCTCAAAGCCGGACCAGAAGCAGGCCGAGGCTACACACACCAGGAACAGGGCCCACATGCGCTTCTTCTCGGTCTCGCTCAGGCCACCACCGAAGTAAATGTAGGCATAGTAGGCGAAGAAGATCAGGGTGAAGGCCACAGCCACGTACTGGGCCACGGCTACCGGGTTGATGGTGATGGCGCCGGTCATGGTCAGGGCTGTGACGACCACTACCGCGGCGACAACCGCCCAGATGGTGCTCCAGGCCTTCTTGGCACCCTCGGTAGTCATGGGATGCTCAGGCTTCAGGCTCGCATCACCCAGGTTGCCGATAGTCTTGCGGTATTGGATCAGGCCTACAGCCATACCCACAGCGGCAGCACCGAAGCCCCAGTGCCAGCCCACTTTTTCACCGAAGTAGCCGCAGATCATGTAGCCCAGCACGGAACCGATATTGATACCCATGTAGTAGAGGGCATAGCCGCTGTCGCGACGGACATCATCGGAGGCGTACAGGTGACCGACCAGGGCGCTGATGTTGGGCTTCAGCAGGCCGGTGCCGGAGGCCACCAGGATCAGGCCAATAAAGAAAGTGCTGTCGCTGGGGATGGCCAGCACGATATGGCCACACATAATGATGATGCCGCCATACCAGACCGTTCTCTGTCCGCCCAGCAGGCGGTCGGCGATCCAGCCTCCCGGAAGACCCAGGAAGTAAACCGCGCCGGTGTACAGGCCGTAGATGGCGGTTGCGGCTGCCACGGTGAAGGCAAGGCCCTCTTCCTGCAGGCTCGCGGTCATGAACAGTACGAGCAGGGCGCGCATACCGTAATAACTCATGCGCTCCCACATTTCGGTAAAGAACAGGGTCGAGAGCCCTTTCGGATGGCCGAAAAAGCCATCGCTGTTCTGGTGTGTGTTGGACGACATAACCTGAAATTCCAGTTGTTATAGCTTTAGGCGTGAGACCCGGGGCCGGTGTCAAACCGGGCCGGTTGCCAGTTATCGAGTGGCAGGATCCGGGAGCTGGCCAATGCGGACCGCCGGTAGTAGCCGACTGTCTCGTCAGCACCGGTCGCGTTTGCGACAGCTACTGGTGAATGCATGGTACTCCTCAGTCTGCAGTGGTTATCGGCAGCCCCGCGGGACCAATGGCTATCCTGTGGCGCCGGCGGCGTGGACAGCGAGTGTCACGGGGACTTCCAAAACAAGCCATCGCAGTTTAACAGCAGTCTGTTAGGCAGGCGACTCGTTGCAATTGAAACCGCCCATTTTGGTATTCGGGTATTCAAACAGGGGAAATTTGGTGTTAAATGCTGTGTGACAGCTTTTTGACAGGGGAAAATGACAATGAGAACCCCACTGATCCTCCTGGCGCTGGTGACTCTCGCGGGCTGTGCCAGCCTGCCAGAGCCCGAGCCGCCTGCAAATATCACCGGAATCCTCTCCGGAGAGAGCATCCTTGGCCGGCCGGTCAGCACGAGCCGGCTGCCAGACCAGGACCTGCTGGCACTGTCCCCTGAAATGCATGATTACCTGTCCGGAATCGCCCCGGGGGCGCGTCCGGACAGTCGCCTGGCGGCGCTGATCCGCGCCTTCGAGCAGCAGGAGTTCGCCGTACAGTACGACGCGAACAGCACCCTGACGGCAAGCGATACCTACCACCAGCAGCGTGGTAATTGCCTCGCCTTTACCCTGATGATGGTGGCGATGAGCCGGGAGCTGGGGGCCGATGCCTACTTCAACGAGGTGGATGTGCCGCCGGTCTGGGACAGCGCGGAAGACCAGACCTTCGTGGTCTACCGCCATATCAACATGGTTTCGGAAAGCCGGCGTGGTCGGCGGGTCGTGGATTTCAACCTGGAGGCCTATGACCCGGTTTACGACCAGCGCCGCCTGACTGACCGCGAAGCCTTCGCCCAGTATTACAGCAACCGTGGCATTGAGCTGATGCAGCAGGGCAACATCGAACTCGCTTTCCTGCACCTGCGCAAGGCAATCGACCTGCAGCCGGGAAGTGGTGACCTGTGGTCGAACATGGGGGCGCTGTATAGCCGCGCGGGGCAGAGGACCGAGGCGGAGAACAGCTATCGCCAGGCGTTGGTGCTGGATGCAGGGCACCTGGTGGCCATCAGTAACCTGGAACGCCTTTACCGTGCTGGCGGGCGCACGCAGCTGGCCGACGCCTATGCCCGTAGTGCCCGCTACCACCGGGAGCGCAATCCCTATTATCTCTACCAGAAGGCTCGCTCAGCTTATGAAGAGGGAGAGTATGAGCAGGCGCATCACCAGCTTAAAAGAGCCCTCTGGAAGCATGAGGAAGATCACCGTTTCCACTTTCTCATGGCCCTGACCAGTCTGCGCCTGGGGGATGTTAACGGTTCCCGGGAGCACTTTACCCAGGCATTCCTGTTGGCGGAAAACCCTGGTGCAGAAAAGGCCTATGCGCGGAAGTTGCGCGCTATTTCCGGGGGTAAAGCGCAATTCGAGTTTCGTGGGGGAGGGGAAGCCACACAGCGCGATTCCTGGTGGCAGAGAGTCAGCCCCGAGAACGCATTGCCTTTCTTTTAGAAAGTAACAGGGCTGTCAGCTCACAGCAGGTGATCGAACCTGGGGAAGCCGGCCCGGTTTTTCATTACGTCCATCGCACGGCTGAATACGGCTTCCCCGGCAATCCGGTCCAGTTCGTTGACCAGCCCTTCCATATCGTGCGCCTTGGTCCGGCAGCATGCCAGGTACTCCCGCAGGATCGCCTGCAGGGATTCGCCATTGCTTTGCAGCTCCCGATCCACGGCAAGAAAATAAACCGCACCTCCCCAGTACATCGTCGGGTATTGCCTTGCTTTGCGCAGCCTGGGTGCAGCACGGGCAAATGGTTCGCCGGAAACAAATCCACTGCGCTGGTATGCCTGCGATGCGCGCTCAATCCTGGACTGGTAGCGCTGCTGCATTTCCTCCGGGGAAATCAGCTTCATGCTTGCCATCACCTGATACTGCATATAACTGGCAAAACCCTCAGCAAACCAGGCATGTTCACGCCCCAGGTAAGGGATTAACAGGTGACTGAGCTCGTGCGGGGCTGTCCAGTCGTCCAGGAAGTCTTCCAGTGAAAACGCAGGGTCAACATGGAAGTCTATTCCCTGAATACCGTGTCTTCTGGTGTTGGCCCAGGGGACTGGCTCGCGCTGTTGGTCGCGGCGATAAAAAGATACATGAATATCAAAAGGGTAGGTCGTGACATGTTGCTCTATACCGGACACTGTCCGGGCTACCCATTGCCGGAGCTTGCGCTTTTCTCCGTTACTGAACTGGTCTTCCCAGCTCCATATGATTTCGGCATTGGCTGACTGACCGAAAATTAAAAGGATGAATATTGCGCCATAGCAGAGTCGTGCCAGTCTGGAGTAAACGGTGAATTTCATTGACGCCTCCTGGATTGGTTCTGCTGGGGTATGCGGTAAGTATTGCATATGAAAACCAAATAAATTTGGTTTGCAGGAGGGAATATCTAACTGGTTCTTGGGTCCCAATTCTGGGCTATATCAGGTTTGTCAGCGCTCGTTTATGAATAAATAATGACACTTTATTATTCGAGACAAAAAAATATCCTGACAAGTATAAAAAAAATTGAGGGCCAGCCTGTTTCATTCGTCCTCTCAATGCAAACGGCCGTTTTACTGTGCCCGCCATGAAGGCGGGGCTTGTAATAGAGGTTGGCCGCATAACAAAAAATGAAACAGGAAGGTTGAATCCATGCATAAGAAAATACTCGCGAGCGCAATCAGGACTGCCATCGGGTTTACTGCGGCTACGATGATGCTGCCAGTCATGGCCCAGGACGATGCAAGCAATAAGGAGATTGACGCGAAGAAAACCGGGGAAAGCGAGCTGATTGAAGAGGTTTACGTAACGGGCTCACGTATCGCTCGTGCCGGTTACGACACTATGCAGCCAGCTTCCAGCCTCGATAAGGATTTCTTTGACGCCAACGGTTATACCAATGTGGCTGATGCCCTGAACAGCCTGCCCATGATGGTGCCGTCCGGCACCAGCCTGGCTGAGTCAGACCCGAATAACGTGGGCCAGAGCTTCGCTGACTTTTATGGCCTGGGCTCCCAGCGCACACTCACCCTGGTAAACGGTCGTCGGGTGGTGGCTGCCAATGCGCCCACCGCATTTGGTGCGACTGGCGGCCTGCAGGTGGATCTCAACTCCCTGCCGACGGCGTTGATTGAACGCGTTGACGTAGTCTCAGTAGGCGGCGCCCCCATTTATGGTTCTGATGCCATTGCGGGCACGATTAACGTGATTCTCCGCGACGATTTTGAAGGCGTGGAGACCGAGTTCTCCAGTGGTTTCGCCCAGGGCGAAAATGACGCAGGTGACCACAAGGCCTCCATTACCTTCGGCCAGAACTTTGCAGAAGGTCGTGGTAACGTGGTGGCAAGTTACGAGTACAACAAGGCTGATGCCGTACTCATGAACGACCGTGCTTTTACCGGTGACTACTACTACTTCTTTGAGAACCCGGAAAGTGAGGGGCCTGACGACGGCATCGTCGACAAGATTTTCGATAAAGGCCGTTCCATTGCCGTTCTGACCGAGGAGGGTATCCCGACTGCCACCGGCGGACTGCCCCTGTTCGCCTTTGGCCTTAACATGACGGATGAAGACGGTAACCCGATTGGCTTTGGTGCCGATGGTCACCTGACGCAGATCAATATCGGTGAGCCATCCGGTAATATCATCAACTTTATTGGTGGTGATGGCCTGCTGCTGCAGAACTACGATTCAGTTCGTGCGCCGATTGAGCGTAACCTTTTTAACACCATGGGCCACTACGACCTGACTGACCGGGTCCAGGCCTATGCGGAAATAAACTACTACACTGCTGAATCCAGCGACCCCAACGCCCAGCCGTTCTACCAGTCCGGTATTTTCGGTGGTGATTCAGCAGCCTTGCCTCTGTCCATTGACAACCCCTACCTGAATGCTCGCGACCGTGAGCTGCTAACCGCTAACGGCATTCCTGCCGGTGGTACCTTCTACCTGCACAAGGGGATGAATGATCTCTCCCAGAGTGGCCGGACCGGTGGCGAGAACGAAATGTTCCGCTATGTGCTGGGCCTCAAGGGTGACCTGGACCTGGCGGGAAGGGACTGGACCTGGGACTTTACCTATAACAAGGGTGAAACCTCTTCCACCACCAGCAGAACCCAGCTGGTGCAGGCGAACTACGAAAAGGCAATCGATGTAACCACCGATGCCAACGGTAATATCGTCTGTGTTTCGGCTGATCCTGACTGTGTGCCGTTGAATGTTATGGGTACCGTCACTGACCAGGCCGCGATCAGCTATGTGACTACCCAGGGCGTAACCTGGGGGGATCTCGAGCAGGAGATCATCAGCCTGAATACCAGCGGTGATGTGATCGACCTCCCGGCGGGTCCATTGTCCATGGGCTTTGGTTATGAAATGCGGGATGAGTTTTCTGCTTTCCGTCCCGATGACTTCATGCGCCAGGGGCTGGGCCGGAGCGCTGCGCTGTCCCCGCTTTCCGGTGGCTTCGATACCAAGGAGTTCTATACCGAAGCGTTGATCCCGGTTCTCCCGGCAGACCTGATTCCCACCCTGGAAGGTATGGAAATCGAGGGTGCTTGGCGGAACGTGGATCATTCCCAGGCCGGGGATGATGACACCTGGAGCGTCGGTACCCGGATTATGTTCGATATCCCGGTTGTCGGCGCGCTGACTCTGCGTGGTAACGTAACCGAGTCGATCCGTGCCCCCGCTGTTACCGAGGCGCTGCTGCCGCTGTCCGAAACTTTCTC
Source organism: Microbulbifer zhoushanensis (assembly GCF_021729055.1). Classification (NCBI taxonomy): domain Bacteria; kingdom Pseudomonadati; phylum Pseudomonadota; class Gammaproteobacteria; order Cellvibrionales; family Microbulbiferaceae; genus Microbulbifer; species Microbulbifer zhoushanensis. Next base: position 339,455 of record NZ_JAJSAO010000004.1, on the reverse strand, counting down.
CTCGGCTAACGACCCCTGTGACGAGCGTTATGTGGGCCAGGGTGAGAATCCCGCCCAGCGTCGTGCGAACTGTGAAGCCGAAGCGGCGGCAGCCGGTTATACCTACGATCCCAACTCTTACCAGTCCGAGATTGTCAATGCCACCAAAGAAGGTTTTACTGGCGGCAACCCGGATCTGCTGAATGAGCGCGCCGATGCATCAACCTGGGGCTTTGTATGGGCACCGGGCTTTACCGAGGGGCTCGAGTTGACTGTGGATTGGGTCAATATTGATATCGAGGATGCGATTGAACAGCTATCCCTGACGGTATTGATGGAAGCCTGTTATGACGGTGACCAGGGTAATGTGGCGTGTGATAACTTCACCCGCGATGAGAATTTCCAGATCAATGGTTTCACCACTGGCTTCCGCAATGCGGGCTTTTACAATTTCCGTGGTGTCCAGTCTGACCTGACCTATAACTTCGACCTGGCAAACTGGAGTGTTCCGGGTTCCTTTGATGTGAGCATGAAGGCATTCCATATCAAGGAGCAGCAGTTCTCTGTAACTGGTAAGGACCTTGAAGTGGATGCCGGTGAGATTGGTTATTCTGATTGGCAGGGGCAGTTCAGCCTGGCCTACAACCTGGATAACCTGACGGCCAGCTGGCAGACGCAGTATATCGGTGAGGCGAATGTCGATAATGACGATACCGCTGAATCCCGCGATATCCCGGTCGTTCCTGAGTACTGGCTGAACAACGCCTACGTGGGGTACCAGTTCAATGACAACCTGCGGGCCAGCCTGTCTGTGCGTAATGTCTTTGATGAAGAGCCGCCGACAGGAGTGAACTCATTTACTGCCATTGGTCTCTACGACATCCTGGGACGTTATGTAACAGCCGGGGTCAGCTATAACTTCTAACTCTTGATCTAAGAAACAAAACTATAGGTAGTTAGGACTTTGAGCCCCCTTGCTTTGGCAAGGGGGCTTTTTTAATTGTCCGGAAGAAGTTTCTGCAGTGAGAGAAGGCGCTGCTTTTTCAAGTTGCTTGCAAAAAAAAAGGGCCAACAACGTTGGCCCTTTCCTTTCTCGAGTTACCTCAAGAATAGTGCAGCTTTCTTAGAACGCTACGGTGTACTCGGCGTAAACCATGCGACCGGTGTTGTCGTACAGGTTGTAGTGCTCGCGAGCAAACTTGCCATCCTTGTCCAGTACCGGATCTTCGTTGGTCAGGTTGCGTGCGCCAACCTTGACGGAGCCAAGTGACTCGGTGTCCAGGCGATAGGACAGGTTCAGGGTAGTCCAGTCGTCCAGGTCGTCGCCGCTCTTGACCAGGGTACCGGCGTCGGTGACATCGGTGAACTCGTCGTGAGCCGCTACGTAATCAACGGTCAGGTCAACCGCGTGCATGCCCATGCTCCAGCCCAGGATAAACTGGCCGCGCAGGTCCGGGTACAGGTTGAAAGTTGCAATGTCCTGTACCGGGCCCTGGTAGTAGGCGTCGGTCTCGTAGGACATCTGGTGGCTCACCAGGCCGCCCAGGGAGATCAGGCCGAACTCGGTGTCAAAGCCACCGTCAACCTTGATGTCTACACCGGTAACATCCAGGATGCCCGCGTTGGTGGTCTGGGAGAAGAACTCGCGCTGGGCGCCAGTGCCGGTGGTGTAAATACCGGTAGACGGATCCAGCTCAACACCGGAAGCCAGGGCGTAGAAGATGCTCTGGGCGGAAGGCTGGATGATCACGTCTTCGACTTCCACGTTCCAGAAACCTACGTCCAGGTTCCAGCCGTCCACGAATTCCCAGTTACCCCCCACGGACAGGGAGGTGGAGGTTTCCGCGTCCAGGTCTTCGCTGGTGGAGTAGTAGGTGTTGTACTGACGGGACAGGCCGGTTTCGGGATTGGTAGCGTCTTCCGCGGAGAACGCAGACGGGCCGTATAGCTCATCCAGGGCCGGGGCGCGGAAGCCTTTACCGGCGCGGGCGCGCAGGCTCAGGGTATCAGTCACCATGTAGGTGGCGGACAGGGACGGCGCGACGTTGGATCCGAAATCGCTGTAGTCATCGTAACGAACAGCAGCGTTCATCTCGATCTGGTCGGTAACCGGGATGATGGCCTCGGCGAATACCGCGGCCACGTCGCGCTCACCAGCGGCGGAGTTGCCGGAGCTACCGCCTACCAGGCCGGCCTCGGAGGCGGCGTCGTACTGGTTGGCATATTCGATGGTGTATGCCTCGGCACCACTCAGGACAATGGTCTCGCCTGCGCCGAACCAGTCACCAGCGTCAAACTGCAGGTGGCCGTAGACCTTTGACAGGTCGGTGAAGTTGTCCTGGGAAGTAGTGGCGCGCATAGCGGCGGCACCTTCCGGGGTGAACGGGTCGATATCGTTGGCCAGGACGTAATCCAGTCCCGGGTAGGACAGGTAATACTGACCACTTTCCTTGGACTCGTAGCGGCCTTTCTGGGCATAGGTCTCGTAGCTCATGCCGTTGGGCAGGTCGCCGCGGAAGCCGGCGGTGAAGTCGTACTGGGTGTCGGTCACGAAGTTATCGCGCGGGCCGATGTTGGTCCAGCGGTAGTAACCGGTGATTTCGTAGTCTTCAGTGATATCGCCGTTGGCCAGCAGTGAGTCCACGTCGAACGGTACATCGCTGTAATCAGCGGGCATATCGTTCCAGGCTGCTGCCGGCGGGGCGTAACGGCCGAAAGAGTCAACCTTGGAGAACAGGATGTTGGAGAAGAACTCGACGTTCTCGGAAAGATCGTAGCTGGCGCTCAGGAAGGTATTGACGCGGCTCAGCTCGGCCTTGTTGGCGGAAACCGCTGCGTAGTTGTAGTTGCACAGGGTGCCGTCGGGCTCATTGAACGCGCCCGCACCGGTCTCGAGGAATGCATCACCACCGCAGCTGTTGGCGGCCTGGATGTCGTAGTACTCGGTGTTCGGGTCGTAGATCTCGATGGACTTACCGAAGTAGGAATAGCCGTCGGTGTCCAGGTAGGAGTCGAGGCGGCCGTCGCCGTTGTCGCGGATCCAGGCAGCGGTGTAGTCGCGGTCGGCGTCGAAGATCGGGTCGCGACGGTTGTACTCGGCGGAGAAGGTCACATTACCGCGATCACTGGTGATACCGGAAACGAAGCCAAAGGATTCCTCGATGCCGTCGTCGTTGGAGCGCTCACCGCGGCGGGCAGTAAACTCCAGGCCCTCGAAGTTTTCGCGCATGACCAGGTTGACCACGCCGGCAACAGCGTCGGAGCCGTATACCGCGGAGGCGCCATCGGCCAGGATATCGATGCGCTCAACGGCAGTCATCGGGATCATGTTCAGGTTGACGGAAGCGGCGCCCAGGTTCGGGGAACCCGGCAGGCGGCGACCGTTGACCATGACCAGGCTGCGCTGGGAGCCCAGGCCACGCAGGTCAACGGTAGCGTTGGACTGTGCGGAGCTGCCGGAGCGCTCATTGAAAGAACCCAGGGAGTTCAGCGGGGTAGCGCGCAGGGTGTCGGAGATCATCAGGCTGCCGGATGCTTCGATATCGGCGCGGTCCATGCTGACAACCTGGGCGGACTGGTCAAAGTTTGTGCGCTTGATGCGCGAGCCAGTCACAACAAGCTCTTCGACCAGGGTGGCGTCTCCACTCTGGGCAAAGGCGGGCATAACGGGAACCATTACTGCGGCTGCAGTGAAGCCGATGGCTCCCTTTACAGCGACGGACAGGAGGTTCTTTTTCATTGTAAATCCTCTTTTGAATCGTTGGATTTATAGTGATTCAGCCTCATGAGGCGATTGATCAAAACGGCACCCCGTACAGTGAGGACTGCTTGCCGTTATTGCCGCCGCGCTCGGAGGCGGCTTTTATTGCGCTACAAGGTAAGAAGTGCACCTTGCGCGGTTCGTGCCTTAAATGCGCGAGCTGACTTTAATGTATCAAAATGATTAATGGAACTTACCTGACTAAGAGCGAAGGGGGCGGAACAAGGTCGGGTTGATTGCAAGTTAACCAGAAAGGTTGAAAAATAAACTTCTCAGAGGGATGTGTATATTACAAAATCTACACAATTGTTATTTTTATCTAGGAAATATTATTTTATTAGGATGTTCAATTCGTTTTTTCGGGGAGGAAATCGGTTTGTCGAATCGACTAAAAAGTGAGCTTTCGGGTGGGCCAGAGTTGCCGTTTCCGACAACCCTGGGAAATGTGTGGGCAAAGTAGCCGTTTGTTTGCGTTTTCAGTGGTCACGCAAGGCTTTGCTTCATCCCATCGAGGAATAACTGCACGGCGAGCATAACCAGTACCATGCCCATCAACCGCTCCACTGCAATCAACCCCCGGCCGCCAAGGAGTTTTGCCAGTGGTGCGGAGGCCAGCAGAATAACTGCTGATACACCCCAGGCCCCGAGTAATGCCAGTGTCCAGCCCATCAGCCGTTCGCCTTCACTGTTGGTCATCAGCATCAGGATTGCCATTGTAGAGGGGCCGGCTACCAGCGGGACCGCCAGGGGCACAAAGAAGGGCTCCCCCTCGAGACGCTCGCCCATGATGCCGCCCTCTATGGGGAACACCATGCGAATTGCGATCAGGAAGAGAATGATCGCGCCTGCAATACGGATTGCCTCCTGGGAGAGACCGAGCCAGGCGAGGATAAACCGACCGCCATACAGGAATACCAGCAGTACAATCAGAGCGAAGATGAGTTCGCGCATTATCACGTAAAGCTGCCGTCGCTGGGGTACGTTCTTGAGCGCTGCCAGGAACACCGGGATATTCCCCAGGGGGTCCATGACGAACAGCAGGGTCAGGAAAGCGGTAAAAGTATCCATAACATCTCTTCATCGATGGTTGCGTGCAGTTGGGTGAGTTACGCACGATTGAATGGTCCGGCACCCGACTGGCAGAAGAGGCGCGGCACTTCGTGAAGCGGCGCATTGTAGACAAGTATTGGCCATTCTGCAGGGCTTCGCCGCCAGGGATCGCAGAAGAGTGCGGTCGAAGGCGTGGCTTCCTTGAAGGCGCGCCGCATTAACCCCGAAAGTTCACAGGTCCGTAGCAGTCGGGCGTTCAGTTGTGCTTCCGGTCATGGAACCAGCCGCTGATTGCCAGGCGCACTCTGGGCGCGAATGGTGCGACCGTGGTTACGGAGTGCACATGCTTGACGTCAAACAGGCACAGGCTGTTGAACTCTGGTGACCATGCCTCCCGCGTGGCGCCACTATCCTCAAAAAACTGTAGCAAGCCGCCCCAGTCAGGATGCCAGTGCTCAGTCAGGTTCAGGACGAATGCCACCCGTCGGCCCTCGCTGGTGACGTCATCCCGGTGCCGGGTGAGGAAATCACCGGGAGAAAAAGACGTCGCTTGTGCGGAGGTGGAGGCCAGTTCCTGGATGCCGGTTATTTCCCGCACCTGCTCCAGTAGGGGCTCGCTGTTTAGCCAGGAGACAAGCTTGTCCAGGGGTGCAGCAGTATTACTGTCGAGCCCCTGGCGTCCATACCAGAAGCCCACGCCACGGCTAGCCATGTCATACACTTCCCGCACCAGCTGTTGTCGCGCAGCTGGAGGAAGTGCGGAAAACTCCTCCCGGGAAATTTCACGGTATTCCCCGTTGGCGATGTGGGCCTGGCGAAACCTGGCATGATGGGTGAGTAACTGCGCAATGTCAGCTGCTGCCGGAGGGGCCAGTAAGTCTTTCACGCGACAGCGCAGGTCGTGACGGTATTCTGCCGCCCAGTGCCCGGTGTCCAGGTTTGTATTGAGCTGATAGGCCATTTTTTCAGTTGTCCCCTCTTACCTGTTACTGGTTTCCGCCGCTGGAATTGACGGACTCGTCTTCCAGTGCCTGCACCAGGTCACTGGCAACCTCCCGGTATGGCTGCCACTTGCTGGTCCCGGACTTGCTGATTGGCTTGCGGACCTGTAGCTCACTGAAAGTGAAAGCCTGGGATGAAACTGGCCTGGCCTGAAGGTAATCGTTATCCCACGCATACCCTAGAAACCCGAAAAGACTTCGCGCGAAATTTTCGGGGTGTTCCAGGAAGCGATCAAAGTCCAGGTCGTATACCTGCTGCGGAAAGGTCTGCGACCAGAAGTCCATTAATTTTTGTGAGTGATGGTAAAAGTGGGCAAGGTCACGGACATTGCAGGCATAGCTGTGGCCCTCCGGGAATGGTTTGGCCAGGATGGACATGCAGACGTCGAAGGGGTTTCGCCGTAACTGCACGATGCGTGCGCGGGGAAATATCGACAGGATCATACCCACATACAGGAAGTTATGGGGCATCTTGTCGACCACGTCCCTGTCGCCCGCACCCGCCCGTTGCAGGTAATTCGAAGCCAGTTGGTCCCAGTCCGCCTCACCCAGCTCTGGAGCCAGCGCTTCCGGAATTTGGCCCAGCCGTTGCTGCAGTTGTGCATACACGAAGGGCAGGGCCTCGCTTTCGCCAAGACACTGTAGTTCACCGCAGGCGTCAAGCAAGCGGTGGATGACCGTTGTGCCGGAGCGCGGCATGCCAACAATGAAAATGGGGCTGCATTGGCTGCTTGACACTTTCGGGACCCGTGTCCCGGAAAAGCTCCGCCGGGCGATTCCTAACAGAGCCTCGGTGGACTCCCGGCTATAGGTCATGCCGGTATCCCGCAATAACTTTTCCTTGGTGTTATTAGCGCATTGGATCTGGCCGTAGGCGGCTTCGAAATCGCCGCTTTTGGCCTGGAGCTCGGCCAGTGCGAACTGCGCCAGCTCGAGGTCGTGGGGCGTCATTCCGGTACCGGTGATGGCACCGGAAAGTCTATTGGTCAGGGCACTGTCAACACTGGCTCTGTCGCTAAGCTCGGCGATGATGCTCCAGGCAGTACCCGAGGCCGGGTCCAGCTCAATGGCAGCCTTTGCCCGTTCCAGTGCGGCGCCATAATCTGCGCTCAGTCTTGCAATCTTCGCTTCCAGTAGCCGGCTGTCCGCAGAGTCCTCACCCAGGGCGATTGCCTCATCGAGCAGTTCACGGCTGGCTGTCACATTGTGATTCATCAATTGCAGGTCTGCGAACTTTACAAAATCGCTGGCATCGGGCTCGATCAGTTTCATATAGCGGGTAAATGCCTCAACAGCCGTGCTGTACTCGCGGAAAGCGGCCGCAACGAGGGACAGCTCCCGGGCAATGGCTGGGTTGTCCGGGATGCTGGCGAATAGCCGTCGGTAAATTGGCAGGGCCTTGCCGATGTTCCCGAGCCTGAAGTGGGACAAGCCCAGGTGATAAAAGCTCTGTGCATCCATTGGCTCCACCCGCTGCAGGGTTTGTATCACCTGCTGATAGGCGCCAAGGGCTACAAATTCCGCGGCGATGAACCTGAGCTGGGCCTGGCTGGCCTCCGCAGCGGTGGCGAGCGATGTTAGCAGGCGGTTCGCCTCGCTGGCATGGCCCTCGAGTCGTGCGATATGGGCTGCCAGTATCCGGCCCGGCAAGTGGCCCGGGACCAGCTTGTCCAATGCCTGGAGCTGTTGCCTGGCTGCGCCGAACTGCCGCTGCTCAATATAGAGTTCCGCCAACATCTGCCGTGCCTGAACCATGCGCTCCGCCGGGACCTGGCCGTGGTTGATGCCTGACTCGAGGATCTTACAGGCCCGGCTCGGTTCACCGTTGTGGACAGCCTGGCTGGCGATGGTAAACGGGTCGGGTTGATTCATGCCGTTAGGGCTTCTCTGCTACAATGGACGACGTTTTCAGCTACTGTTTCGCCGGACAGATCCGTTTCCGGGAAAGGTTTTTTCTGGTTTTTGATCCCGGTAATTATTTTCATACGGGGCCTAGCAATGTATCACATCTCAACATCCCTGGACATTGAGCCATACCGGTCTGCATTTGCCACCGAGGGTGTTGTACAGGTGCCGGATTTCCTACAGGGATCATCCGCTGAAGCCCTGTACAGACTGCTGGCCGACCAGCCCGAATGGAACCTGGCCTTCAACAAGGGTGGGGAGCATGTGGACCTCAGTTACCGCGACTACGCCGGTTGGACGTCACAGCAGAAGGAGACGCTTTCGGAGGTCGTCTGGGCCCAGGCTGAGGTGGGTTTCCAGTATTTCTACAAGACGATCCCCGTATACGATATCTATACACAAAACTTATTACCGGGTAACGCACTGAACAGTATTTATGAGCTGGTGAACAGCAGTGCCTTCCTGGGCTCCATGCGCCGGCTGGTGGGGGATGATTCGATCAGCTTTGCCGATGTCCAGGCCACCAGCTATGAGCGGGGCCACTTCCTCCGCGAACATGATGACAATGTACAGGGCAAGAATCGCGTGGCGGCCTACGTGATTAACCTGACCAGGAACTGGCAGTCGGACTGGGGTGGGATTTTCCATATCTTCAATGAGGATGACTCTGTTGCACACAGCCTGGTACCGGCTTTCAATGCCATCAACGTTTTCCGGGTGCCACGTAAGCATTCAGTCTCCTATGTGACACCATTTGCCGGGGGCAGCCGCTTCTCTATCACCGGGTGGCTAAGGCGCGGTAGCCCCAGTGCCCGATAAAACGAATGAAGCTACTCTGCCGGGCCGCGATGGAGCAACGGATGCCGCTGCATTCAGGCGGGAACAGCGTCGAAGGGCGCCGTAAGCCGTTCCCCCTTTTCCGTTGCTGGCAGTGGCACAGTGCCGTGCCAGGTGAAAGATGGGAAGAGCACCAGCATACCCGCTTCCGGAGTGATTCGCTCCTCAACCATGTCGGCATCACCAAGTTCGTAAGGAGACTGCCCGAAGACAATATCCCCTCCCTGGAGGGCGCTGCCTCTATTTTCGGAAGCGGACGGCACGCTGACGTAAAAGGCCGAACTGATCCAGCCCTGCGGATGCACATGGCTGACATGGTGGCCGCTGCCCCTGAGGAGCACTGACCATGAGCCCGAGAACCGGAATTGCGATGATCTGCGCCGCATTAGCGGGTGGTCGTCCTCTGCGGGCATTCCCGCAATATAGCTACTGACCACTTCGGTAAGGCTGTTTCGAAGAGCCTGGATCACCGGGTCGTGTTTGTGCAGCAGGCGACCAGGTGTCTGGATGCCAGCGCGCACTGACTGGTTCAGCGGTTGTGCCCGCAAATTGTGCATGCTTAGCAGGGTTTCTCGCAGTTGGGCAAGAAACTCGGTACGGCTGCTAAACCCCCTGGGTGTTGGGATTTCGAAGGGCTGGATGAAGGCATTATCCCGGGTCAGCCAACGGTAACGATCGTCGCCGAGCATCTTCCAGCAGGTGCCGCGCAGGGCCCATAGCAGTTGATCGTCGGGCGACTGCTGCAGGTAGCGGCCGATTTCTGATTCGGCCCGCTCAAACTGGCAGGCGCGTATGAGAGAAATAAAAAACTGTTTGGCGACGCTGATTTCCGGAAAGCCCGTATAAGCGCGTTCGAAAAACGGCAAGGCGTCACTGCTGTTACCCTGTGCCTCGGTGATGCGCCCGCGCAGGAAAACGATGCGTGGGTCATCAGAGCTTTTCCAGCCGGCCTCCAGCTGTTGCTCCGCTTCTTCCACTCGTCCAGCTGCCAGGAGGTCCTCAACCTGCGCCATGGCGACGCGGATATCCGACCGCAGTTGAGTGGGAATTTTTCGGTAGCTCTGGCCAAATTCCGAGTGCTTGCCCTGTTGCCAGAAAATTTCGTTCAGGGTGCGGTGTGCATCAAGGTACAGGGGGGTGTCGGTGAGAAGCTCGGACAGCGCTTCCTCTGCCCGGGAGTATTGGTTCTGGCTGAGCAGAGCCATTGCCCGGCTGTACCGAATCTCCGGGGAGCGTGGTTGTAGCTGCAGAGCCTTTTCCAGTAGCGGCAGGGCGCGTTCACCCTGTTCGAGTGCTGAATAGACCTGGGCCTTGCCGTACAGCGCGGTCAGGTGTTCCGGCTTCACTGACAGGGCGCTGTCAAAGTAACCCAGTGCCGCGTCGTGGTGTTCACGTTTGCGCTCGATATTACCCAGTAGTGTCAGGGTGGCCGGTCGCTTTGGCGCCAGTTCATCGGCTTTACGGGCGAGCCGCTGGGCATCCTCGAGGTTGCCCTGTTCGTACTCGAGAATAGCGAGATTGCGCCAGCCGTCCTCAAAGCGCGGGGCTGATTCGGTGGCATGCTGGTAATGCTGCCGGGCCCTCGCTATATCCCCGGTACTTTTCAGGAAGTTGGCAAAGTTGTTGTGCACTTCAGGTTGGCGAAAATCAATCTCCAGGGCTCGCTCAAAGCTCGCAATGGCCCGTTGGTGATCTGCCATTGCCGCATGGGCCAGGGCTGTCAGGTGCAGGACGTTAGTATCACGCGGGTTCCGTATCGCCAGCTGGTCCAGGAGGGGCAGGGCGCGTGCGGCCTGGTTGCTGTTGATCAGCTGGTAGAGCTGGCTGAGGGTCTGGGGATTGGCTTTGATCGTCTTCATGGCGTACATCAATACCATATGGGGCGTAAAAGAGAAACGGCGGGCAAAGCCCGCCGTTTCCTTACCTCTAGAGCTTACAAGCCAGACTTAGTCAAACTTGTAGCTGGCGCTCAGGAAGTAGCGCGGTCCCAACATGTCGTAAGTCGACGGGAAGGTATTCGCCTGCTCCTGTGCATCGCCGAGAGCGTTGGGCTCGGTGTCCAGGGCGTTCTTGATGCCGAGGTTCAAGTCCAGGTTCTCGTTGAATGCATAGCCGACAGTGAGGTCGAGGTAGTACTGCTCGTCCAGAGACTCCACTACCAGCTGGTTGCGCGCATCAAACGGGTTGGTAACGACGTCGCCAACAGCGATGCTGTCGAACGAAGAGCCTGCATCCATCAGGTCTTCAATGTTGCCGTTGGTAACTTCGATGGTGTTCGGCCCGGTATTGGTGGACAGAGCATCATCATCAGTCGCGCCGATGTAGCGTACCAGTGCGGACAGGGTCAGAGGACCGCTGCTCCAGGTGATACGGCTGTTCCAGTTGAAGTCCTGACGCGGAGAGCCACAGGTGGTGCCGTAGAAACCAGCACACTCGTTGACTTGGTCAGGCTGGTCAGCAACCGGAGTGACATCGAAGTCCATCAGGTAGGTGCTGTTGAAAGCAACTGTCAGGTAGGAGCCACCGTCAAAGCCAAAGTCGAGGTCAGTGCCATAGTTGACGTTGAAGTCGACGCCGGTGGTCTCGATTTTACCAATGTTGGCATTCAAGGCACGGACAAAATCGACGTTGCCGTCAGCGCGACGAGTAATGGCCTGGCAGTACTCAGAGTTAATATCCTTGATCTCGTTGTAGCAGAGATTCAGGGTATTGCTCACACCGCCGCCCAGTACGTCAATGGCGTCTTCGATTTCGATGTTGTAGTAGTCAACAGCGATATCCAGGCCATCCATCGGCTGGACAACCGCACCAAAGGTAACGGTGTTGGAGGTCTCTTCCTGCAGGTCCGGGTTACCACCGAAGATACCTTCGATCTGGGTGTTAGCCTGGGCGAAGGATCCTGCGACAGCGCCAGTGGCTTCACACAGGGCGGTATCGGTTGAGCTGCTGCCTTTGCCTGCGGCACAGGGGTCGTCAGCCGGCGGGAAGCCGTTGGATTCGCCCAGGAACAGCTCGGAGACGTTCGGCGCACGTACAGCCTGCTGGAAGCCAGCGCGGAACTTCACCATTTCGATCGGAGCGTAGTTCAGTGCAGTAGCGTATGAACTTACACCGCCGATGTTGGAGTAGTCAGAGTAACGCGCTGCAGCCCAGACGTTCAGGCTTTCTACACCCGGCTTGCCGGCGATCAGAGGTACGTTTACCTCGGAGAAGACCTCGCTGGCGCTGTAGCCACCAACGGTTTCTTTACCTGCGTTAAAGCCCAGTACGTCGCCAGAGGACAGGAAGGAGTCCGGACGGTAGGTTGACTCGTCATCACGATGTTCCAGGCCGAACACAACTGCGACGGGCTCGTCGGCAGTCGGGATAGTAGCCAGCACGCCTGACAGGCTTGCGGACATTACTTCCTGGGTGATGCTGGTCTTGTTGGTAGCGCCGACATTGATGAAGTCGATAGCTTCCTGGGAGATGTTACCCGGGCCCCAGATGTTCAGCGGCACACAACCGTTGGAAGTGTCCTGACACGCAGTACCGGCATCGTTCACAAGAATCGCCTGGCGGAAACGGGAAGCTGCTACGTCGTTATTCAGCAGGTTGGTGTTTTCCAGATTGGCGAGGCTGTAGTAGGTGTCAAATGACCAGTCCTCGTTGATGTCACCACGGAAGCCTGCCAGTACGCGGAAGGCATCGCGGGTGTCCAGGGACTGACGGGAGCCGTTTTCAACCATGCGGCGACCGACGAACAGGTCAACCGGAGTGCTGGGATCCAGGCCTGCGTCGATGTTCATCTGCTGCAGGGTCTGCTGGTAGGCAGCGTCAAAGAACGGCGTGTTCGGGTTCACAGAAATGGTAGTGAACGCCGGGGTCGGAGCCAGCTCCTGGGGCACTTCGTTATGGGAGAAGGCCATCTCGCCGTAAGCGGTAACCTTGTCGTTGATATCGTAGTGCGTGAAGGAGGAGATCAGGAAACGCTCCTGCGGCAGCTGCAGGTAGTTGTCAGGCGCGTAGTTGAAAAGGTCATCCGGGCGCGTGAATGCGCGAGATGTGCCATCGGCATTAAAAGTGGTGCCGGTGTCAAAAACATTTGTGCCGGGAACACCAGAAGAGCCGCCCGGTACCAGCGTGTCGGCGAAGCCGTCACCGTTGGTGTCGCTCTCGCCCAGTGCGACATTGGTGAAATCGCGGTCGCCCTGGAAAACAGCTTCACGGTCAGACCAGGACGCGTAGACGGTGGCATTACCACGGCCATCAGCGAAGTTGCCGCCGATTGTCAGGTCGATGTTGTTTTTGGCGCCGTCGCCATCAGCGGTGACGTCGTGCAGGGAAGTGATCTGGACGCCTTCGAAGTCGTCAATCATCTGGAAGTTGACAACACCGGCCAGGGCGTCGGAACCGTATACGGCGGAAGCACCACCGGTTACCACGTCAACGCTCTTGATCAGGGTGCCCGGGATGGTGTTCAGGTCGACCACACCGGTCTGGGTGGCCGGGATGTAGCGGCGACCGTTAACCAGCACTACAGTGCGGCTGGAACCGAGACCGCGCAGGTCGACACGGGCAGTACCGTCACCCGGGTTGTTGGAGCTGGGACCGAAGCTGGGCAGGGTCTGCGGCAGTTCAGCGAGCTTCTGCTCTACGTTCAGGTTACCGGAGATCTTGAATTCCTCGGCGCCGATGGAAGTCAGCGGCGTTACGGACTCGAGATCGGAGCGCTTGATCCGCGAACCGGTGACGACAACTTCTTCCACGACAGTTGCGTCATCCTGCGCAAAGGCAGGCATCGCGGGAACCATGACTGCGGCTGCAGTGAAGCCAATGGCTCCCTTTACAGCGACGGACAGGAGGTTCTTTTTCATTGTAAATCCTCTCTTGATCGTTGGATTTATTGGTGTTTGCCAGAAATGGCGATGCAGAAGCGGCTACCCCCAAGCGGCCGCTTCCCTCCCAACAAGAGTATGACGTGCAGGAATTACGTAGCCTCAAAGAGAATTGACTGTAAAGTGCTGTTAAATATGCATTAACGACAGGTTAAAAATAATTGACCGGTATTTTCTGGCAGGTGGGGGAGTTTGCAGTGTCAGGATTGAGTGAATCGAAATGACAGAAAGAAGTTTTTTACGCCATCCTGATTTTTACCGAATTACTATTCGGTTTGCGCCGGTATGGGTACAGCCACCCGTCAGCATGAGTGGTGACTGTTAAGGGGCGGGGTTGCCTTCTGTTTTGGCTGCCAGAAAGTGGGTGCATATCATCCCTTTCCTGTCTTTCGTGCCGATAAATTATTTTGTGTCATTTAAGATTTTGTGCCGCGGATTCGCCGGTACCGATTTTTCGTCGGGGCGCAATCTGTATCCTCCCTGTCGAAGCCTTAGCGGGTGAGGTGCAGGTGGGTTCCGAGCTTTTTTCCCTGTTGGAAAATTTGCTGTTCTTCAAACGAGGAAAAGCCGGCTTTGTAGGCGAGGTCTTTTATGATATCGAAATCCGTTTCAGCCAGGGCCGCCGACTCCATGTCCATGAGCCGTCGCAATGCTGAATCATATTCACTTTTCCTGCCTTCAAGCTCGTCGGTGATCTTTTGCGCGGGTGCGGTTTTCAGTTGTTTCAAGTGGTTTGAGATGTCAGCAATCAGAATACTGCCGAGCTCGTCACCGCCATGGACCTCCCGAAACCCGTTGATGACCCGGTTCAGCTCTTGTGATCTGTCAGCCGCTTGTTTGGGGGCACTGTGCGAAAAGTTTTTACAGAATTCCATGGCCGCGTCGAAAATCTGGTACTGCTGAAGCGCAGACTTGTAGATGCCAATTTCACGCCTGGAGTTTTCCAGTAGTGAGGAATCTGTCGTATGGCAGACGAAGTGAGCACTCATGCCAGGTTTCAATACTCGGTACACCTCGGGCAGGGAGTACTGCCAGTCGCTGTATTCGATACCGTACTGGGAGGTCACCAGGTCAAAGCTGGCGTCGGCGAATGCCAGTTGTTCGCAGGGCATATTGCTGTGAAAGGAAACGCACTCGCGCAGGGCCAGGATCGGCCTGGGCGCGCTGATCTGTGCAGGGATCACGGCCTTGTCGGCAGCGACCACCCGGGCATCGATGCCCTTATCCCGGAATGTCTCCACCGCGATGCATGCCAGTGCCCCATTGCCTGTGGCGAGATCCAGTACCTGGCTGCCCGGCTTCATGGTCGCAAACAGCGATTCCCACAGCTGGCGCAGCTCACCGATATAGTTGCTTTCCATGGCGCCACCAAATGTGGTGATAAAGCCCTGGCGCCAGAATTGATCCCATTGATCAGCCATTGATTACCTCTTAACCAAAAAAAAGGGCCAACAGAGTTGGCCCTTTCCTTTTCTCGAGTTACCTCAAGAATTTTGTCGCTTCTTAGAAGCTCATGGTGTACTCGGCGTAAACCATGCGACCGGTGCCATCATACAGGTTGTAGTGGTCACGCGCGTACTTGCCATCTTTATCCAGTACCGGATCTTCGTTGGTCAGGTTACGTGCGCCAACCTTGATGGAGCCGAGAGACTCGGTGTCCAGACGGTAGGACAGGTTCAGGGTAGTCCAGTCGTCCAGGTCCTCGCCGGTCTTGGACAGGGCGCCGCTACCAGAGACCTGAGTGAACTCATCATGAGCGGCGATGTAGTCCATAGTCAGGTCAACTGCATGCATGCCCATGCTCCAGCCCAGCATGAACTGGCCGCGCATATCCGGGTACAGGTTGAAGGTGGATACGTCCTGAACCGGGCCCAGGTAGTAAGCGTCTTTCTCGTAAGACAGCTGCTGGCTTACCAGGCCGCCCACGGTAATCATACCGAACTCGGTGTCAAAGCCACCGTCCAGCTTCACGTCGACACCAGAGACGTCCAGGATACCCGCGTTGGTGGTCTGGGAGAATACTTCGGTCTGGGCGCCAGTACCACTAATGTAGATCCCGGTAGACGGGTCCAGATCGACACCGCCAGCGCGAGCCCAGAAGATTTCCTGAGCAGACGGCTGCAGGATCACGTCTTCAACTTCTACATTCCAGACGCCCACATCCAGGGTCCACCCACTGACGAACTCCCAGTTACCGCCGATAGACAGGGACGTGGAGGTTTCCGCATCCAGGTCTTCGTTGGTGGAGTAGTAGGTGTCCCACTGGCGCGACAGGCCGGAATCAGGATCAGTGGCGTCTTCTGCAGAGAAGGCAGACGGGCCGTACAGCTCGTCCAGGGCCGGTGCGCGGAAGCCTTTACCGGCGCGGGCACGCAGGCTCAGGGTGTCGGTCACGTTGTAGGTGGCTGACAGGGACGGTGCCACATTGGAACCGAAGTCGCTGTAGTCATCGTAACGAACGGCAGCGTTCATCTCGATCTGGTCGGTAACCGGGATGATGGCCTCGGCGAATACCGCAGCTACGTCGCGCTCACCGGCAGCGGAGTTGCCGGAGCTACCGCCCACCAGGCCGGCCTCGGAGGCGGCATCGTACTGGTTGGCGTACTCGATTTTGTAGGCTTCGGCACCACTCAGGACGATGGTCTCGCCTGCGCCGAACCAGTCACCAGCGTCAAACTGCAGGTGGCCGTAGACCTTGGACAGGGCAGTGAAGTTGTCCTGGGAGGTGGTGGCCTTCATGGCGGCCGCACCTTCCGGGGAGAACGGATCGATGCCGTTGTTCAGGACGTAGTCCAGGCCCGGGTAAGACAGGTAGTACTTACCATTTTCCTTGGACTCGTAGCGGCCTTTCTGTGCGTAGGTCTCGTAGCTCATGCCGTTGGGCAGGTCGCCACGGAAGCCGGCAGTGAAGTCGTACTGGGTGTCGGTCACGTAGTTGTCGCGCGGGCCGATGTTGGTCCAGCGGTAGTAACCGTTCACTTCGTAGTCTTCGGTGATTGAGCCGTCGGCCAGCAGGCTGTCGACGTCGAACGGTACGTCGGCGTAGTCAGCCGGCATGTCGTTCCACGGGGCAGCCGGCGGCGCGTAGCGGCCGAAGGAATCTACCTTGGAGAACAGGATATTGGAGAAGAACTCAACGTTCTCGGAAATATCGTAGTTGGCGCTCAGGAAGGTGTTGACGCGGCTCAGCTCGGCCTTGTTGGCGGAGATGTTGGCGTACGGGTAGGTACACAGGGTGCCGTCAGCTTCACCGAAGGCGGCCGCACCGGTCTCCATGAAAGTGGAGTCGCTGGAGCAGCTGGTCGCAGCCTGGATGTCGTAGTACTCGGTGTTCGGATCGTAGATCTCGATGGTCTTGCCGTAGTAGGAGTAGCCATCGGTATCCAGGTAGGCGTCCAGGCGGCCGTCGCCATTGTCGCGGATCCAGGCAGCGGTGTACTCGCGGTCGGCGTCGAAGATCGGGTCACGACGGTTGTACTCGGCAGCGAAAGTCACGTTACCGCGATCGCTGGTGATGCCGGAGATAAAGCCGAAGGATTCCTCGATGCCGTCATCATTGGAACGCTCACCGCGGCGGGTGGTGAATTCCAGGCCTTCGAAGTTTTCACGCATTACCATGTTGACAACGCCGGCAACGGCGTCGGAACCGTATACAGCGGAGGCGCCGTCGGCCAGGATATCGATGCGCTCAACGGCGGTCATCGGAATCATGTTCAGGTTAACGGAAGCAGCGCCCAGGTTCGGGGAACCCGGCATGCGGCGGCCGTTGATCATTACCAGGCTGCGCTGGGAACCCAGGCCGCGCAGGTCAACGGTAGCGTTGGACTGTGCGGAGCTACCGGAGCGCTCGTTGAAAGAACCCAGGGAGTTCAGCGGAGTTGCGCGCAGGGTATCGGAAATCATCAGGCTGCCAGTGGCCTCGATGTCAGTGCGATCCATGCTGACAACCTGGGCGGACTGGTCAAAATTTGTGCGCTTGATGCGTGAGCCAGTTACTACAACCTCTTCTACCAGGGCGGCGTCGCCACTCTGGGCAAAGGCGGGCATTACAGGAACCATAACTGCGGCTGCGGTCAGGCCAATGGCCCCTTTCACAGCGGCGGACAGGAGGTTCTTTTTCATTGTACATCCTCTCTTAAATCGTTGGATTTATGTGTACTTCTGCCTGTGAAGGCGATTTGTAGAAGTGGCTACCCCCAAGTGGCCACCTCTCTCCCAACGTTGATTAAGACGATCCATACGCCAGACCCCTCAAAAAAAATTCATTTTTTTCCCGAAAAAGCTTAATGACAGCTTGGGGACGTAGGGTCGCGAACAACAAATAGACATGATGATCAAATTATGATCATAAATATCGTTAGGACAGGTAAGGGGGGTTGTGGCGAAGGGAGGAAGGCTGCCCCGCCCTTTTGGGCGGGGCAGGAGGGGCATGTCAGAAGGAGAAAGCTACGCGGCCATAGAAGAAGCGGCCCACGGTGTCGTAGTTGAGCGGCAGCGTGTTCATGTCATCGTAGTTGGTGACATAGGGCGGCTGCTGGTTCCAGACATTGCGGATACCGCCGGACAGGGTCACGTTCTCCCAGCGGAAGTAACGGAAGTTGAAGTCGGTATACCAGGTTTCGTCCACCCGGGTGGCCAGGTCAACGTCCCGCGGGTCGATATCATCGACCGCACCTTCCATGCGTACGATCACATTGGTGGACCAACAGTCATACTCGTAACCGAAGCTGGTGTACAACTTCCATTCCGGGAAGGCTGCGATCCGGGTGGTGACCGGGTCAACCCCGTAGTAACCCGCCAGGTCTACCTCCGGCTCAAACTCACTGGCCTGGAACTTCCACTCGTCCAGCCAGGTGGCATTACCGGTAAAGGTAAAGACACCCGGGCCCAGGTCCTGGCTGTACTCAGCACCCAAATCGACACCCGAGGTCTCGAAGGTCGAGATGTTCTGGGCATTCAACAGCTGGCCGGCAATGGTGCCGCTCTGGTCGCGACGGGGGCTGGTGGGTAGCGAGGACAGGCCCACGGCACCGGCGCCGGTGATCAGGTCACAGGAGGGCGAGCTGAAGTTCGGGCTGGTGTAGCAGTTGCTGACGATGGTATTGGTGTTGAACGTGCCGATAGCGTTGTCCACCGAGATATCGAAGTAGTCGACGGAGAAACTCAGATCCTCGACGAAGGTCGGCGTCCATACGATACCCAGGGTCCAGCTCTCAGATTCCTCCGCTTTCAGGTCCTCATTACCACCAAAGAGACCGGTTGCCTGGGAGTTGCCCAGCTCGAAAGTGGGGGGCAAACCATCGGCGGCGCAGTTCGCCCGCACGTTGGCGTTATTGCTGCCGCCCCAGTTCACACAGGGGTCGGTATAGGTTTCTGCCGACTGCGTCGGAGGGAGGAACAGGTCATCGAGGCCCGGCGCGCGGAAGCCCTCGGCATAGGTGCCGCGGAAGCGGAGCTGCTCTATGGGCGCATATTCGAGTACACCGGCCCAGGTGGTGTCGCTGCCGATGGTGTCATAATCGGAGTAGCGGAACGACAGTTCGGCCGCCAGCAGGTCTACCCAGTCACGGCCGTCCATAATGGGCAGGCGCACCTCACCGTAGAATTCATCCACGTCATATGCGCCGCCCCAGTCCACACCACTGACAAAGTAGATCTGTCCCAGTGACGCGGCGCCGTCGACGGTGACTTCGGTGCGCTCCCGGCGCCGCTCATAGCCCACGGCCCAGGCGGGGGCCTCGCTGGCCCAGGGGATCGACCAGTCATAGAAGTCGCCGACCAGGTTGGCCTGCAGGCTGTTGAGGGTGGCTTTTTCCACCGGCGAATTGACCACCAGTGCGTAGTCCTGCAGCGGTTGGGTAAAGGTGCCCGGCCGGAAGGGGTCCCAGGCGGTTACCCCGGCTTCGTCCACCGCCGCAGCGCAGTCCTCGTCGGCCGCACAGAGGGCCGGATCCAGAAGGGTGGTAAAGCGTCCCGGGTTAGAGCGGCCGCGATCGATCTGCGAGTCGACCCAGCGGGCGTAGTTGTAGGAAATATCCCAGGTCCACTCATTGCAGATTTCGCCGTCGAAACCAACCACGCCCCGCCACATGCTCAGGTCCTGGTTGAAAGAGCGTCCGCCGGTTTCCACCAGCCGGCGGAGGATGATGGCGTCCTCTCCGGTTGGGTTGCCGGGGTTGGTGGCCGGCGCCGTGGGCTGGAAGAAGGTGCCTTCCGGGGCCAGTAGCTGGTCAGATTGCCGGTTCGCATAGAGGAGCTCGCCGAAGGTGCCAAACGTTGTGAAGTTTTCCCAGTCCCAAAGTTCCTTGTCACCGAAACCGTAGAAGGTAACCACTTCCTGCGGGGTAATCAGGTAACTGACTTCCGCGTAGTTGAACGCGTCCCCGGCCGGGTTAAAGGGCCGGATCTGTCCGGTATTGGCATCGAGGATGGGGCCGCCGGGGAAGCTCTCACTGAAGAACCGGGGGGGCACGGTATAGCTGCTGCCACCGCAAAGCACTGAGCCGCCGCTCTCAAACAGCGGGCAATCGGAGAACTTGCGGTCGCCCTGGAAAATATCATGGCGCCGCGTGTACTGGATGTTCAGCATTACGTTGCCATCGCCGTCTTCCGAGGCCGCGCCAAACGTCCAGGCGGCAAGGTATTCCTGGCCATCGTTTTCCTGGGAGGTGCCCGCATCAAAAAACGCTTCTGCGCCCTCGAAATTCTTTTTGGTGATGATGTTGACCACGCCGGCGATGGCGTCAGAACCGTAGATGGTGGATGCACCATCCCGCAGGATTTCCACGCGTTCGATCGCAGTGGTGGGGATGGTATTCAGGTCCACCACGCCGGTGGAGGGGCCGGATGAGCTGAGGCGCCGACCGTTCAGCAGGATCAGTGTCCGGGAAGAGCCCAGGCCGCGCAATGAAACAGTGGCGAGGCCGGGGTTGCCGTTGTTGACCGAGGAGCCCAGCTGGCCGCCGGTCATTGATGGAACTTCCTGCAGGAAATCCTCCAGCGTTGTCTGGCCGGATGCTTCCAGTGCCGCGGCGTCGAAAACGCTGATTGGGGTGGCGCTGGTGGCATCGGTGGCACGCTGGATGCGTGTACCGGTAACGACAACTTCCTCCACTTCCTGAGCAAACGACAAAGTGGCAAAAAAGCTTGTAGATACGGCGGTGGCTGCGATTGCGCCCTTGATTGCCCGGGATAGACGGGATCTGTCCATGGTATACCTCTCCTGATACCGGTTCTAAACGCCGAATTCGGCAGTGCCCTCCATGACAACTGCAAACTTCTATCAACAGAGGCTTGCTAAAACACTAGAACATTTTTTCTACATGGAAAGTTTGCTTCGAACATTCGTACGCCGAAGGCGCGGCAGATCGATAAATAAAATGCCACAGGCAGGATTTAAGGCCGCAGGTTCATCATTTGAGGATGACCCGGTTGGGTGCCATTACAGGCTGTAGGAGAGGGTGGTATACCAGTAACGACCGCTCAGGTCGTAGGTGCGACCGTCGTGATTATCGTTGAAGGCGGTGGCGGCAAAAGGCGGGGCGCGGTCGAAAAGGTTGTCAATTCCCAGCGCCACGCGGAAACCGCGCGGCACCGCATAGGCCACCTGCATGTCGTGGCTGGTCCAGCTGTCGATCTTTCGTGTTACAGCAGTGGTACCGCGGGTAAAGGTTTCCTCCAGCGCATCCACGTAATGGATGGTATAGCCGCCTTCCCAGCGCTTGCGTTTCCAGTAGATGCCGGTGTTGGCTTTCCATTCTGGAAGGGAGCCGGCGCCACCGCTGGCGGGATCCACGAAAGTCCCGGTGAGGTCCTCGGTTTCCGCCCCGGGGGCGGCCTGGTTCAGGTACCGTTGCAGGTGGCTGGCGTTGAACGACCAGCGCAACTGGCCGAGTTTCTCGGAGGACTTTTCATAACGCAGGGCCAGGTCGAGTCCGCGGACCTCGCGCGCCCCGATATTGAGGCGGGTGGCGATGATCTTGGTGATATCCCCCTGCGCGTCGCGCAGCACCCGGTTCGTGAACAGGCCCCGATTGGCGTTCTGGTCGATCAGGTACTGCGGGCTGGTATCGATAACATCATTCTGGCGGATGTCGAACAGGTCGAGTGTCGCAGCGAAGCCCTCCACGACTTCCGGTGTCCAGACGATACCGATGGTGCGGTTGTCGGAGGTCTCAGGCTGCAGCTCACTGTTGCCGCCGAACTCGGTCAGGAACTGGATGCGCGAACTGTCAGACACGCCGGTACAGCCGGGCAGGGTGTCTGCGTCCGCCCGGCTGCAGGGATCGAAAAGGAACTCCTGGCTCTGGTAACCGGTCTGGTTCATATCCACAAGATTGGGCGCGCGAAAACCGGTGGCATAGGTGCCGCGGATCATCAGGGATGGAATGGCCTTCCAGCGCAGCGCCATTTTAGGGTTGGCAGTGCTGCCAAAATCGTTGTAATCAGATACCCGCAGGGCAGCATCAAACCAGAGTTGCTCGTGCAGCAGCGGAACCGATATTTCGGTAAATGCCTCGGCCACCAAGCGGCTGCCCTCGGCGGCACCGGCGGCGATGCCGCCAATTTTTGACAGCCCGCCGGCATCGCTGGAGCGGAAATCAATGGCTTCGCTGCGAAGTTCTATACCCGCGGCGGCAGGGATGTCGCCCTGGTTGTAACTGGCGAGGATGCCGTCGGTGATGTAGGTCAGCGACATCATTTCGGTTTCACCGGTAACGCGGCTTTGCGCGCGGATGAAGTCCAGTTGGCTGCCGTCGATGCTGCCGCTGGGGCCCAGGAGGTTGACCGGAACACAATCCTGGTTGTCAGTGCAGCTCGCCCCCTTGAGTCCGGCGGACAGGCGCTGGGGGTCAATCAGGTTGCTGAGGGATTCCTCGGCCCTGGTGTAGTGAAGCCCTACGGCCAGTTCCCACTGCCAGCTGTCCCAGGAGCCCTTGAGGCCGGTGTTCGCCCGCCAGGTGTCGGTGCGGTTCTCCTGCTCGCGCGGGCCCAGCTCCAGTACCCGTTTGCGCACATCGGTAAGAGGTTCACCGAACGGGTTGTAAATATTGTCGGCGCTGATTTCCAGGTCGCCATTATCGAAGCGGGTGAAAACGGGCGTCGGGGCAAAAACCGTTTCGGCCTGGGTCTGTACGCCCATGATTTCGGCGAACAGGGTGCTGTTGTCCTGCAGGACCAGCTCCCCTGCGGTATAAGCGGACCAGCGCTCAGATGGCACTACTGCGGTGGTGAACTCACTGTAATCGTAGCGATCTTCCTGGGTCCACTGGCGATATTCACCATCACTGGTGGTGGTGACGATATTCCCACCAGCGAGGCCGATAAAACCGTTGGGCGAGGCTGCCGAGCGCAAGTCTGTGCCGCCCCGGTCACGGTTGTCCGCAGTGGCGGACAGTATACGATCACGGCTTTTCAGTTCGCCCTGCTGGTAATGGGCGAGGCTGAACATCAGGTGGCCGTTCTCGAATGCCTGGCCCCAGGTCAGGTGGTTCGATGTGGTCTCCTGGTCGCCCTGCTCGGCGGCGCCGTAATAGGTGTTGAGCGACAGGCCCTCGAAGTCGCGGCGCAGGATGATATTGACTACGCCGGCGATGGCGTCTGAGCCATAAACAGCGGAGGCGCCATCTTTCAGGATTTCAATCCGGTCCACGGCAGAGAGGGGGATGGTGTTCAGGTCGGCGGTCTCACCGCCAAAGCCGTTGCTCACAATCCGCCGGCCATTGATCAGCACCAGCGTGTTGCTGGCGGGCAGTCCGCGCAGGGTTACATTGGCGGTGCCATCGCCGCCGTTACTGACCGAGGTGCTGGTGGAGTTGCCGGAAACCGCCGGCAGGAATTTCAGCAGTTCTGAAATCGTCTGTGCGCCGGTGATCTCGAGCTCCGGCTGCGCAAGGATATCGATGGGGGCGTAGCTGCTCAGCCGCTTGTGCCGCAAGTGGGTGCCGGTGAGGCTGCGACCGGTTACCGTAATCTCCTCCGTGGGCGATGGTGGCTGGTCGCCGGAGGACTGCTCGACCGGCGCTGCCCGTGCCACCACGGCCACGGCCGCCGGGCCGATACGGCGGTAATCGAAGGGGGAGCCGCCCAGTAGCTGCTCCAGTGCCGCGACGAAATCCCCATCTTTCGCAGGGAGCTCCTGCTTCGGCACCGTATAGCCGTTTACTGCAGAAGCGTGCACCAGCACGGAAATCTTACATTGCTGGCCCAGGGTGATCAGGGCACTGGAGAGCTTGCCGGCGGGTAGCTGGATCCCGGAAGTCGGGCAGGCAGCACCAGCAGACGCCGGAAGCGCTGCAAGAGTCGCCAGTGACAGTGTGGCCCAGAGCCGTCTAATCAATCTGCTTGCCCGTTTCGCACCAACGGCGGCCGGCCTGGCCGGATATGCCGCTGTTTCTTATCTGGATTTATCGGTGAACGGCGGGACTCAGCGGGGAGGCTGTTTAATATTTGTCCGCCCGGGCAGTTTTATAACTTAGTTAGGCTTGGGAGACAAGAGAGTCAGGTCTGGATTGCTGCGATCCTCCTGGAGGTCCAGGGCCGCGGCTATGGCTTTCAGGGTGTTATCGGGGTCGGACAGCTCGAAAGTGCCGGATAGCTTGCGCTCACGCACGCTGGCGTCGGCCGCAGCGGGTATTGGCAGGTAACGATTCAGCTCCTCGAGAGCCTCTTCCAGGGGGGTTCGGTCAAACACCAGCACGCCGCGGGTCCAGTCCAGGGCCTCGTCGGCGGAAGTTGCGCTTACCTGGCCCAGGCCGCTGCCCGAAACACTGACTTTCTGGTTTTTTACCAGTTTGACGGACTCGGGACGCAGGCCGCTGGCGCTGCTGGACTCGCTCACCGAGACCACCCCGCCGGTGACGGAAACCCGGGTATTGTCCGGGTTGCGCTCAACATTGAATTCTGTGCCCAGTACGCGGATCTTCGCCTTGCCGGCTGCCACGGTAAACGGGCGTGCGGTCTGGCGCTCTACATCGAAGAACGCCTCGCCGCGCAACAGGGTGGTGCGGCGCTCTTCGCGGCTGTAGCTTACCTGGAGTTCAGAGTTGGTATTCAGTTGCACCCGGGTGCCGTCAGTCAGGGTTACGGTTCGGGTTTCGCCAACCACAGTGGTGTACACCTGCTGGTTCACGGCGTCCTCGGCCAGCCACTGGTTGCCGACCCAGAGGGTCACCACCAGGCAGGCCGCGACCAGGCCACCACCGCTGAGCCACTGCGCCCATCCCCAGCCACCGTTGTCCGCGCTGGCTTTGCGGCGACCTTCCGGGGCCGGGCGGGTCGATACCGTGGGCAGGCTTTCCGGAAACAGCTGGTCGATCGGCATATGGCCGAGAGCACCAAGGTCGCCCCAGAGACCGGACATTTCATCGAAGGCCCGGCGATTAGCCGCAGAGCCGCCGATCCAGCTGGCAAACTCGCGCCGGTCGGCCGCGGAAACGGCGTCCGAGCGCAGGCGCGCGATCCAGGCACATGCCTGGTCGAGCTGCTCTTCGCTGGGATTGATCTGTCCGCCCGCTGAGTTCACCACTGTTTAACCTGTTTAAGTCCAAATCCTGTTATGCCTGTTGGCGGTTTGCGTCGCTGAAGCCGGGCGCCTTGCCGGGCGCCCCAAAACGGCGCATTCTATCGATAATGTGCACTGTTGGCGCGTTTTTCCGCGCCTGGGCGCTGCTTCGCGCAATAACTGTTAGCAGTTGCGCTCAATATTAGCGTTTTCTGTGCTGCTGGGCCTGTTTTTTGTGTTCAGATGACCAGCTCTTGAGATGAGACGACCGACCAGGGGGATCCCTCAAGAGTTTTTGTAAAAAAATTAGCGCACTGCGCACAAACGTTGTGCGCCAGGTCTCGGCTAGCCCCTCCGGGGCAGCGTGGAGAGAACTTTTTCTCGTGAACGCCCTCCACTGTTGCCGGTCAAATCCCCGCAAATCTGCTGGCTGGCGCATGTTAACGGTGGATCGTGAAGGTTCCCTGACAGTTTCCCGGATGTACTGTTGCAGGGGCGGGGAAAAGTGTAGTCGCCCGGGTGCAGGCTGCTGTCAGGGTGGGGTGACTTTGCGACGGCAGGCCTTGAGTGCCTGGAGGATGTACTTTTCGACGCTGCTCACCGAGGTATTCATTTCCCTGGCAATCTCGTTATAAGAGAGTCCGCGCGTGCGGTGCAGCAGGAACGCCTGCCGGCATTTCAGTGGCAGGCTGTCCATTGCCTCGTAGATGGACTGCAGTTGCTGTCGGGCGGCAAGGACCCGTTCCGGGGACTGGTGATCGGCGTGGTCGTCAGGCAGTGCTTCCCCCTCGGCCGGAGTCTGCTGGCTGACATAGTCCATGTGCAGGCGGCCACGGCGCAGCTGGTCTACAGCCAGGTTGTTGGCGATCTGGTAGAGGTACGCCCGGGGGTTATCCAGCTCTTTCTCGTCGCTGAGCTTTTGCAGGCGCAGGTAGGCGTGCTGGGCAATGTCCTCGGCATCCTCAGTATTCCTGACGATCCTAGTCACAAAGCGCACCAGCGCCTGGCCGTGTTCGGCAAACAGCTTTTCGAGAAGCGTTTTCCGACTTTTATTCATCGATAAGTGGGATTCCTGACTGCGCTCGTTGTGATTTTGTTGTGTTGCGAGCTGGCGCACAGTTATATCACAGGCCTCTCCCCGGCGACGAGGGGGCCGGGGGAAATCCCTGCCCCTGCCCGGGACATCCGGTTGGCCACGGCGTGGCGACGCTATTACTTGGCGGTGATCCCGTTATAATGGGGCCCGCGCCGTGGGCGCGTAGACCGAATGAATTCACAGGGCGCCGGGAGCGCTGGAGAGCGGATGAGTTATCAAGTACTGGCTCGCAAGTGGCGGCCGCGGTTGTTCCGGGAGATGGTGGGGCAGGAGCACGTGCTGCAGGCCCTGATCAACGCCCTGGATAACGGTCGGCTGCACCATGCCTACCTGTTCGCCGGTACCCGGGGGGTGGGCAAGACCACCATTGCCCGCATCCTGGCCAAGTGCCTGAACTGTGAAAGCGGGGTCAGCTCCGAGCCCTGCGGCCAGTGCGCGGCCTGTACGGAAATCGCCGAGGGCCGCTTTGTCGACCTGATTGAAGTGGATGCGGCTTCGCGCACCAAGGTGGAGGACACCCGCGAGCTGCTGGAGAATGTGCAGTACGCTCCCACCCGGGGCCGCTACAAGGTGTACCTGATCGACGAGGTACATATGCTTTCCAACAGCTCATTCAACGCCCTGTTGAAGACGCTGGAGGAGCCCCCGCCCCACGTCAAATTCCTGCTGGCTACCACCGATCCGCAGAAACTGCCGGTGACTGTCCTGTCGCGCTGTTTGCAGTTTAACCTCAAGAACATGAGCCCCGAGCGGGTGGTGGAGCACCTGCGTTTCGTGCTTGAGCAGGAAATGGTGCCGTTCGAGCAGGGGGCCCTGTGGCACCTCGGGCGTGCTGCGGATGGTAGTATGCGCGATGCCATGAGCCTGACCGATCAGGCAATCGCCTTTGGCGGCGGCAAGGTGGCCGAGGCCGAGGTCCGCGCCATGCTGGGCAGCATCGATACCGGGCTGGTATGGAAGCTGCTGGAAGCCCTGGCCGATGAGAGTGCCCCGGCCCTGTTCGCGGCGGTAGAGGAACTCGCCGGGCAGGCGCCTGACTACAGCGCCGCCCTGGCGGAACTGGCCAACAACCTGCACCGTATCGCTGTGGCCCAGGTCCTGCCGCAGTCGGTGGACAACACCCTGGGGGACGGGGAGCGCCTGCAGCAGCATGCCGCGCGACTGGCCCCTGAAAACGTACAGCTGTATTACCAGATGGCCCTGCTTGCCCGGCGGGACCTGCCGCTGGCGCCAGACCCGCGCAGTGGATTCGAGATGGCCCTACTGCGGATGCTGGCTTTCCGGCCCCAGGGCGTGGCGGATATTCCCAGCGCCCGGCTGGAAGCGGATGCCGGCAACCAGCCCGCTGCGGGAGATCCCGGCGTAAAAAAGCCGCAACAGGACCCGGCGCCGGCTGAAGCCGGCACTTCTCCCGTACAAACGCAACCCGAAACCGCGGCTCCCGGAACAGCGTCCATGCCCGCTGGTGCGCCCGATCATGCAGGGCCCACCTGGGCGGAAGAGCCTTCCAGCCCGGCTACTCCTGCGCAGCAGGCCAGCAGCGGCCCGCAGCCGGCTGGCGCTTTCCCTCAAGCGGCGAGCACTCCACCCGCGCCTGTACCTGAAGCGGCCGCCGCTACTGACAGCACACCGCCCTGGGAGGAAGTCCCGCAGCCCGGGCCGGTAGAGAGCCCTCAGCGCGTAGCCACGCAGGGTCCCCAGCCTGCGGCTATGCAGAGCCAGCAGCCTGTGGGCGTAGAGAGCCATCAGCCCCATGGGATGGAGAGCCATCAGCCCCAGGAGATGGAGAGCCACCAGCCCGGGAGTGTGGGGAATCCCCAGCGAGGCAATATAAACAGTACCCAGCGGGCGGATAATCATCAGCCGGTCGAGAGCCCTCAGCCGGTTGAGAGCCCTCAGCGGGTGGAGAGCCCTCAGCGGGTGGAGAGCCCTCAGCGGGTAGGGAGCCCTCAGCGGGCAGAGCCCCCCGGGCCAGCCGGAAATCCCCAGCCAGCCCCGGCGGCGGGACAGGCCGGCCCTGGTGGGCCCGTCCAGGATGGCCACGATTCAGGGGCCGCAGCGGCGGGCGGCGCGACGGAGCAGCGCGCGGCGTTGCGCGAGCAGTTGCGCCAGCAGGTAGCCGCGGTGGAATCCACCCCGGTGGCCGGGGTTGAGGCGCAGCCGGCGGCACCGGAACCGGAGCCCGCACCGGCCGCGCCGCGGGCCCGCCTGGAAGCCCTGACTCCGGGTAACTGGCCGGCGCTGTACCCGCAGCTGGGGATTACCGGCATACTGCATTCAATTGCCATGCACCTGGAACTGGTGGGGCGGCAGGACAATATACTGTCTTTTACCCTCGATGAGTCCTACAGCAGTCTGTATGACGAGGTGCACCAGCGTCGCCTGGCGGATGTCATCGGTGACTTTGTTCAGCAGCCGGTCAATGTGCATATCCAGGTGGGCCAGGTACATGGCACCACCCCTGCGCGACTGGTGCAGGCCACTCGCGAGGCGCGCGCGGCAGCGGCCCGCGACGCCCTGGCGCAGGACCCGCTGGTGCGGGAACTGCAGGAAGAACTCGGCGCCGAACTGGTGGCCGAGTCGGTCGAATATCTGAAAGAGAGTGAGTGAGACAATGAAAGGTTTGGGCGATTTGATGCAGCAGGCCCAGAAAATGCAGGCCGACATGCAGGAGAAAATGCAGAAGATGCAGGAGCAGCTCAACGAGCTGCGCGTGGTCGGCGAGGCCGGAGCCGGGATGGTGAAAGTCACCATGAACGGTCGCCACGACTGCACCGGGGTCGAGATCGATCCCGACCTGATGGGTGAAGACAAAGAGATGCTCGAGGACCTGCTGGCAGCGGCCGTGAACGACGCGGTGCGCCGGGCGGAAGAGCAGGCGCAGAAACTGCAGAAAGAGCAGCTGGGTGGCCTGGCCTCTGGTATGAACCTGCCGGAAGGCTTCAAGTTCCCCTTTTGATGGCCTGCGGCACTTATGTTTAGTCCCCTGATTGAAGAGCTGATCCGCGCACTGCGTTGCCTGCCCGGTGTCGGCCCCAAGTCTGCCCAGCGCATGGCCATGTACCTGCTGGAGCGTGACCGGGATGCGGCCGGCCTGTTGGCGCGGACCCTGGAACAGGCGGTGGAGAAGGTCGGGCGCTGCACGCAGTGCCGTACCCTCACCGAGCAGGAACGCTGTGCCCTCTGTGCCAGCACCCGGCGCGATGACAGTTCGCTGTGCGTGGTGGAGACCCCGGCCGATGTGCTCGCAATCGAGCAGGCGGGCAACTACCACGGGCGCTACTTCGTCCTGCACGGCCACCTCTCCCCCATCGATGGCGTGGGCCCGGCGGACCTGGGCATCGACCTGCTGGAGCAGCGGCTCGACCGCGAGCCGGTGCAGGAGCTGATCGTCGCCACCAACCCTACCGTCGAGGGCGAGGCCACGGCCCAGTTTATTGCCGAGCGGGCACGGGACCGGGGTATAGCGGTCACCCGCATTGCCCACGGTGTACCTATCGGCGGTGAGCTGGAATACATCGATGGCGGCACCCTCGCACACGCTTTCAACAGCCGTACGGCGTTTTTCTCCGGTAACTGAGGTCCCGATGCTGAATGTGGACACCACACCCGTCTGGGTGGATGACAGCGCGCAGCTGGCGCAGCTGTGTGAAAAGTGGCGCGGGCAGAAAGCCGTGGCACTCGACACCGAATTTATGCGCAGCCGCACCTTCTATCCACAGCCGGCACTGGTCCAGGTGGGGGATGGTGAGCATGCCTACCTGATCGACAACCTGGCGATCGATGACCTGGAACCGCTGCGCGAGCTGGTGCTGGATAGCCGTGTCACGAAGATCATGCACTCCTGCAGTGAAGACCTGGAAACCCTCGAGCGGTTACTGGGGGCGATACCCGAGCCGATATTCGATACCCAGGTTGCTGCGGCCATGACCGGTATGGCCGCGGGGCTGGGCTATGCCGCTACGGTCAACGAGCTCCTGAACGTGGAGCTGCCCAAGAGTGAAACCCGTTCCGACTGGCTGCAGCGCCCCCTGAGCGAGGCCCAAAAGAACTATGCCGCCCTGGATGTTGCCTGGCTGCCGCCGGTTTACGCGCTGTTGCGGAAACGCCTGCAGGAGCAGGGGCGGCTAGAGTGGTTGCAGGAGGACTGCGCGGCGCTGGTCCGCGCGGCGCGCAACCCGCAGCCGCCGGAACTCTATTACCAGCGCGTGAAGGGTGCCTGGCGCCTGCGCGGCTCGCAGCTGGCCGCCCTGCAGGATCTCTGCGCCTGGCGCGAGCGCGAGGCCCGCCTGCGGGATATGCCGCGCAACCACCTGCTGAAAGAGAGCATTTGCATGAACCTGGCCGAGCAGCTGCCGGCGCATGCCGCCGCCATGGCGCAGCCGGGGCTCGAGGGCAAGACGTTGCGGGAATATGGCGATATCCTGCTGCAGGTCATCGAGCGCGCAGCCGGGCGTGATGACGTCCCGCCGGCATTGCCCCGCCCGCTGGACCGGCGCGAGGGTGAATGCCTCAAGCAGTTGCGTCGCCGGGTGCGGGAGGTGGCCGAGGAGTACCACCTGCCGGCAGAGATCCTGGTGCGCAAGAAAGAACTGGAAACGCTGGTGCAGGCTGACAGGCCCTCTCTCGAGGGACGCCTGGAAGGTTGGCGCAGCGATGTCATTGGTCAGCCCCTGTTGCAGGAGTTGCGGGCGCTGCGTGGCGAGAAAGTAGGGTAAGTACCAGAGTGAAGACAGTTTGTGATATTTACCGCAGCCCGCGGGAAGAGGAAATGTATCTTTACGTGGAGAAGCGTGAGGGGATCGCGCGGGTGCCGGAAAAGCTGCTGCAGCTGTTCGGCAAGCCCGAGCATGTGGTGACCCTGCTGCTCACGCCGGAAAAGCCACTGGCGCGGGCCGACGCGGCGCGGGTGCTGGAAGAGATCCGCGAGCGCGGTTTCTACCTGCAGATGCCGCCGGTGGTCGATGATGAGATGCGTGCGATCTCGGCGCAGAACAGCAAGTTGCAGCGCTGAGCCGTGAGCGGGCAACCCTTCTGGCAGCGCAAGTCGCTCGAGCAGATGAGCGACAGCGAGTGGGAGTCGCTCTGCGATGGCTGCGGGCGCTGCTGCCTGCACCGGCTCGAGGACGAGGAGACCGGCGAGATTTACAGCACCAGCATCGCCTGCCGCCTGCTGGATACGCACAGTTGCCAGTGTGGCGACTACCCGAATCGCAAGCAGCGGGTGCCGGACTGTATCCAGTTGCGCGCCAGCGACCTGGCGGATTTCCACTGGCTGCCGCGCACCTGTGCCTACCGCGCCCTGTCGGAGGGGCGCCCGCTGGAAGACTGGCATCCCCTGGTATCGGGCCGTGCCGAATCGGTGCACGAGGCCGGTATCTCGGTGCGCGGCTGTGTAATCAGCGAGGAGCTGGTGCACCCGGATGACTTCGAGGAACATATCGTCACCTGGGTGGGTGACGATCCCGTTTAGAACAACATAACCAAGAACTGGACACTATGGCGGAAGAGTTTCGAATTGCCTGGATGATTTACGCAGGCGGGACCCTGGTACTGTTACTGGCGGGCTGGTGGTTTATGCGCAATTGGCGCTGGTCCTGGCCGCGGCGCGCCCTGCTGCTGGTGGCGGCTGCCGCGCTGCTGGTTCCCACCGTCGGCCGCACGCCGGACTCGGCGCCGCTGCCGGTACTGCCGATGTTTGCCTACCAGCTGCTGTTCGAGGAGGAGGGGCCGGCCCCGGAAGTGACCGCCAACCTGGTGTTCGCCACCGGCGGAGCGCTGGCACTGGTGTCCCTGTGGGGGCTGGTGACGTTGATCCTGCGCCACCGCCGGGAAAAGCGCCGCGAGTTTGAGGACGATCCCTACTACAGCAACCAGTGACAGTACCGCCTGGCTGCGCCCGGTCGAGCAAAGGCGCGTAATTCCTCTTGGTGCTGTCCGCGCCCGGCGGACAGCTGCTATATCTATAGGGCTGGCCCCGCAGCGAAGCGGGGCCCGGTGACTACAAGAATGTGGCCTGGTACCCGGGAATCCACCCCCTTCCATACAGCCTCCCGGGCCTGCGGGAGTACAGGGGTTTCCGGCCCTGCCCGGCAGAGGAACCCGGATGCTCGATCATCTGCTAATTCTGAGTGCTGTCATGCTGGTCTCCGGTATTCTCGGTGGCCTGGTGAATTACTACCAGATGCTGTTCACCGAGGAGGACCCGGCCGGCCTGGCGCGCTGCCTGATCATGGGCCTGTGCGGCGCATTGATGGTGCCCATCTTCCTCAAGTTTACCCAGAGCGACCTGCTGATCGAGATCCAGGGGGATCCGTCGCGCCTGTTGCTGTTTACCGGCTACTGCCTGCTTGCGGCCATCGCCTCACGCATGTTCGTGTTCAACGCCGCGCGCCGCCAGCTGCGGGACGCCAGTATCGCTCGGGCCCGGGTGGAGAACCTCGAGCAGGAATTGCGCGCCATGCAGCTGGAGATGATGCCGCTGCTGGAGCATGAGATCGAGGGCGACCCCGACCAGGGGCCGACCCTGGATTTCAACGAGATCCGCAAGCTAGACGAGAACGCCCTGCATGTGCTGAAACTGCTCAACACCGGCGAGTGCGTGTTCCGCTCCCTGGGCGGCATGGTGCAGGAGGGGGGCATGGAGACCAACTCCGCTGCCCGGGCCCTGAACAGCCTGCTGGTGCTGGAGATGGTGGGCAAGATCCACAGCCACCTGGGTATCCGCTGGTATATCACCGACAAGGGCCGCCAGGTGGTACGCCGGCGCAGTGCCCAGGCCGTTGCCGATGAGCGTGTGGGCGAGTGACCGTCCATTCCTGAACCCACCGCCCGGATACTGCGAAGTCCGGGCAAGCGATCCATGCTGAATTGTCATTGATCTCCCGTTGCCATCCCTTACCATGCTGCCCATCTCTGTTTTTTCGCGATGGGAGTCACCATGAAATTTACCGGCACCGACAATTACGTCGCCACCGACGACCTGCAACTGGCGGTGAACGCAGCGGTCACCCTGCAGCGCCCCCTGCTGATCAAGGGCGAGCCGGGTACCGGCAAGACCCTGCTGGCAGAGGAGGTGGCGCAGAGCCTGGGCCTGAAACTGATCCAGTGGCATATCAAATCGACCACCAAGGCCCAGCAGGGCCTGTACGAGTACGATGCTGTGTCGCGGTTGCGGGACTCCCAGCTGGGGGTGGACCGGGTGCACGACATCGCCAACTACATCAAGCGCGGCAAACTTTGGGAGGCATTCGACTCCGACGAGCGCGTGGTGCTGCTGATCGACGAAATCGACAAGGCCGATATCGAGTTTCCCAATGACCTGCTGGTGGAACTGGATCGGATGGAGTTCTTTGTCTACGAGACCGGCGAAACTGTCCGCGCGAAACAGCGCCCGATCGTGATTATCACTTCCAACAATGAAAAAGAGCTGCCCGACGCTTTCCTGCGCCGCTGCTTCTTCCACTACATCAGCTTCCCGGACCGGGATACCATGCACCGGATCGTCGATGTGCATTACCCGGACATCAAGCAGCAGCTGGTGAAAGAGGCAATGGATATCTTTTTCCAGCTGCGTGAGGTCCCGGGCCTGAAGAAAAAGCCCTCCACTTCCGAGCTGATCGACTGGCTGAAGCTATTGATGGCCGACGACATCCCCGAGGAAGTACTCAAGAACCGCGACAGCACCAGCGCCATCCCGCCGCTTTATGGCGCACTGCTGAAGAACGAGCAGGATGTGCATATGCTCGAGCGCCTCGCCTTTATGGCGCGCCGCGAAAACCGCTGAGTTGACGCTTTCCCATGCTGATTGGATTTTTCCTCAACCTGCGCCGCTATAAACTGCCGGCGTCCATCACCGAGCTGCTGGCCCTGCTGGAAGCGCTCCAGCAGCGGCTGGTGTTTGCCGACCTGGAGGAATTCTATTTCCTCGCGCGCACCTGCCTGGTGAAAGACGAAAAGCATTTCGACAAGTTCGACCGGGCCTTCGATGCCTATTTCCAGGACCTGGAAACCCTGGATGACCTGCTGGAACAGATGATTCCGGAAGAGTGGGTGCGGGCCGAGTTCCTCAAGCAGCTGAGCGAGGAAGAAAAGGCAAAAATCGAGAGCCTGGGTGGGTTGGAAAAGCTGCTGGAAGAGTTCCAGAAGCGCCTCGAGGAACAGAAAGAGCGCCACAGTGGTGGCAACAAATGGATCGGTACCGGCGGTACCAGCCCGTTTGGCAACAGTGGTTATAATCCCGAGGGTGTCCGGGTGGGCGGCAACAGCCGCAACCGGTCGGCGGCCAAGGTGTGGCAGAAGCGCCAGTTCCGCAACCTGGATGACAGCGTGTCCCTGGGCACCCGCAACATCCAGGTGGCTTTGCGCAAGCTGCGCAAGTTCGCCCGTACCGGCGCCGCCGAGGAGCTGGACCTGGATGACACCATTTCCTCCACGGCCCGCAATGCCGGCCTGCTGGACATCAAGATGGTGCCGGAGCGCCACAACGCCATCAAGGTGCTGATCTTCTTTGATGTGGGCGGCTCCATGGATCCCTACGTGAAATCCTGCGAGGAGCTGTTCTCGGCCTGTCGCTCGGAGTTCAAGCACCTGGAGTATTTCTATTTCCACAACTTCATTTACGAGCATGTGTGGAAGGACAACCAGCGCCGCTACCAGGAGACCACACCGCTGCTCGAGGTGCTGCGCACCTACGGCAATGACTATAAGGTGATCTTTGTCGGCGATGCCTCCATGGCGCCGTATGAGATCACCCACCGCTACGGCAGTGTCGAGCACATGAACGAGGAGCCCGGTGCTGCCTGGATGGAGCGGGTGACGGATACCTGGAGCAACCTGGTATGGCTTAACCCGGTGGGTGAGGAATACTGGCAATACACACCCAGTATCGGCATGACCCGGCAGCTGGTGGAAGGGCGCATGTTTCCCATGACCCTGGAGGGCCTGGACCGTGCTATCGGGCGCCTGGTCAAGGGGCGTTGAACCCGGGCCCGTACAGTCCATCGCGGCCATGGGACGCTCCTGCAGGGGAGCGGCCCGGCAATCCCCTCAAATCATTCCTTGAAGTGCCGCCGAGGCGCCCCCTCGTGGTCGGCGGTGATGCCGATCTCTTCCTGGGTGGTGGGGCCAATTTTCGTGTGCTCCTCCTCGGCGCCGTGCATCCAGTCCACCAGTCGGTTGCGGATCAGGAACAGGATGATCCCCGCTGCAATCGCGGCAATGGCGACGCCGCCGAAGGTGGCCAGTGGGCCCGATTCCCCCACCAGCTTACCGATTTCAGCGGCGCCCTTGTTGGCCACGCCAATAAAGGCGAACCACAGCCCCATCATCAGTGACAGGTAGCGCAGTGGTGATAGTTTGGTGACCATGGAGAGGCCGATCGGTGACAGGCTCAGCTCACCGATGGTGTGGAAGATATAGGCGAATACCAGCCACCAGATGCTCGCCTTGATGGTTTCGGAATCGCCGATCTGCAGCGCCGCGCCGCACATGGAGACAAAGCCCAGCCCCAGGAACACCAGGCCCATACTGAACTTGGCCGGGGAGCTGGGCTCGCGCGCCCCGAGTCCCACCCACAGGCTGGCCATTACCGGCGCCAGGATAATGATAAACAGCGGGTTCACCATCTGCAGCCAGCTGGCCGGGATCTCGAAGCCCATCACGTTCAGGTCGGTGTTGTACTTGGCGAACAGGTTCATAGAGCCCGCCGCCTGCTCGAAGCCGGCCCAGAAGATTACCGTGAATACACCCAGGATCAGTATCACCTTGATGCGATCGCGCTCTTCCGGCGTCAGTGGTTTGTGCTTGTCGACCGTGTCCTGCTTCAGTCCCAGCTTGGCCGAGGGCTCTACGCCGATATCCCCGAGGAATTTTTTTGCCTGGAACATCTGCAGCAACAGGCCCAGCAACATGCCGATACCGGCAGTGAAGAACGCCAGCTGGTAATTCACCTTCTCGCCGATCCAGCCGATTACCAGGTAGCCGAGGATCGAGCCCAGGTTGATCCCCATATAGAAAATGGTGAAAGCGGTATCGCGCCGGTGGTCACCCTCGTCGTAGAGGTCACCCACCATGGTGGAGATATTCGGCTTGAAGAAGCCGTTGCCCACGATCAGCAGGGCCAGGCCCAGCCAGAGCATATAGATCTCGGTGCCGTCCGGCAGCCAGCCATGGGGGAAACCCAGGGCGAACTGGCCCAGCATCATCAGCGTGCCGCCAAACATGATGCAGCGGCGCTGGCCCCATTTGTTGTCCGCCATCCAGCCGCCGATGATCGGTGTCAGGTACACCAGCATCGCGTACCAGCCCAGGTAACTCAGGGCCTGGGACTGCAGTTCGGTATCTGACAGCTGTTCCCAGCCAAAGGCCGCCGCGGCGGCAGCGGAAGTCAGGTAAAAGACGAAGATACCGCGCATGCCGTAATAGCTGAGCCGTTCCCACATCTCGGTGCCGAACAGCAGGAACAGCCCCTTGGGGTGGCCGAGCATCTCCCCGGCGGAGGAGGGCGGTTTTGGCTTGAGATCTTGCATGAAGGTACCTCTGGCAAGTCCCGGGCATAGGAAAAGGTGTCGCCCGGACTGGGTATCCGGGGACGGTGTTGCCTTGAGTATAGTTCAGCGCCATTTTTTACCTACTGGTCTTCGCGGTCGTCCTGACCGCTCAGACCGTCGCCCGCCGTATCCTGGCGCAGGTGCGTGGACCTGCTTGTCTCCGTCGGGCTCGCGCCGGCTTTGCCGGCGGGCGGCACATCCCTGTGCCGCATTCACCTGCTGGTCTTCGCGGTCGTCCTGACCGCTCAGACCGTCGCCCGCCGTATCCTGGCGCAGGTGCGTGGACCTGCTTGTCTCCGTCGGGCTCGCGCCGGCTTTGCCGGCGGGCGGCACATCCCTGTGCCGCATTCACCTGCTGGTCTTCGCGGTCGTCCTGACCGCTCAGACCGTCGCCCGCCGTATCCTGGCGCAGGTGCGTGGACCTGCTTGTCTTCGGTGGGCTCGCGCCGGTCATTTAGTCTGTCACGGCCCAGCAGGTATAATCGCCCGTTTGCAGTCAGTCCCCGGATTATGAGTCACACCGAAGACACCGCCGCCCTGAAAGTCCTGAGCGAAGAGTTCGAGCCCCGCGTCGCCGAGTGCATGGGGCGCGATCGCCATCGCCTGCGCAAGGGCCTGGACAGCGCGCGCCGGCGGCTGCGGGAGGGCAAGCCGGCGGACCGGATGCTGGCCCAGCTGGAGAGAGATCTGGGGGCATCCCGGGCGCTGGCGGCCGCCCGGCGGGACAAGCTGCCTACTGTCAGCTGGCCGGAAGAGCTGCCGGTGGTGGCGCGGCGCGAAGAGATCGCCAAGTTGATTGCGGAAAACCAGGTGGTGGTGGTGGCCGGTGAGACTGGCTCCGGCAAGACCACCCAGCTGCCCAAGATCTGCCTGGAACTCGGCCGCGGCGTTTACGGACAGATCGGCCATACCCAGCCGCGGCGCATCGCCGCGCGCACCGTGGCCAACCGTATCGCCGAGGAGCTACAGCAACCGCTGGGGCACTCGGTGGGCTACCAGGTGCGCTTTACCGATCACAGTGACGAGCACACCCACGTCAAGTTGATGACCGACGGTATCCTGCTGGCGGAAATCCAGCGGGATCCGCTGCTGAACAAGTACGACACCCTGATCATCGACGAGGCCCACGAGCGCAGCCTCAATATCGATTTCCTGCTGGGCTACCTCAAGACCATCCTGCCGAAACGGCCGGACCTGAAGCTGATCATCACTTCCGCCACCATCGACCTGGAGAAGTTTTCACAACATTTTGATGATGCACCGATCATCGAGGTGTCCGGTCGCACCTATCCGGTGGAGATTCATTACCGGCCACCAGCGGACAGCGACGCCGATCTGTCCGAGCAGGTGATTGCGGCGGTGGAGGAGCTGCTGCACGACGAGAAGGGCAGCAGTCGCCGTGGTGGCGATATCCTGGTGTTCATGAGCGGCGAACGGGAAATCCGCGAGTGTGCCAGGGCGCTGCGGGATGCCCATATTCCCCAGCTGGAAGTACTGCCGCTGTATGCGCGCCTGAGCCTTGCCGAGCAGAACCGGGTCTTTCACGGGCACAAGGGCCGCCGCATCGTGCTGGCCACCAACGTGGCAGAGACTTCCATTACCGTGCCTGGCATCCGCTATGTGATCGATCCGGGGACGGCGCGTATCAGCCGCTACAGCTACCGCAGCAAGATCCAGCGCCTGCCGGTGGAGGCCATCTCCCAGGCCAGCGCCAACCAGCGTGCCGGCCGCTGTGGCCGGGTGAGTGCCGGTGTCTGTGTGCGCCTGTATGAAGAGCGTGATTTTGAGCAGCGGCCTGAATTCACCGATGCCGAGATCCTGCGTACCAACCTGGCGGCGGTAATCCTGCAGATGCTGCAGATGCGCATCGGCGATATCCACAACTTTCCCTTTGTCGACCCGCCCGATGCGCGCCTGATCAACGACGGCTACAAACTGCTGGAGGAGCTGCA
Organism: Microbulbifer zhoushanensis; assembly: GCF_021729055.1. Lineage (NCBI taxonomy): Bacteria > Pseudomonadati > Pseudomonadota > Gammaproteobacteria > Cellvibrionales > Microbulbiferaceae > Microbulbifer > Microbulbifer zhoushanensis. Next base: position 300,945 of record NZ_JAJSAO010000004.1, on the reverse strand, counting down.
GGCGGTGGACAGCCGCGGGCGGGTAAAGCCGCTCGGTCGGGCATTGTCGCGCCTGCCGCTGGACCCGCAGCTGGGCCGCATGCTGCTGGCGGCGGGCGAGCAGGGCTGCCTGCGCGAACTGATGGTGATCGTCAGCGCGCTGGCGGTGCAGGACCCGCGGGAGCGGCCGGCGGAAAAACGCCAGGCTGCAGACGAGAAGCACCGGCAGTGGCGCCATGAGAAATCCGATTTCCTGTCCTTCGTACAGTTGTGGGACGGCTTCGAGGCACAGCGGCAGGAACTCAGCCAGAACCAGCTGCGCAAGTGGTGCCAGAAGAACTTCCTGTCGTGGCTGCGCATGCGCGAGTGGCGGGATATCCACCACCAGCTGCGAGTGGCCAGCCGCGAGCTGAAACTGAAGGAGAATCGCGAGCCCGCCACCTACGAGGCCGTGCACCGGGCAATCCTGCCGGGGATGCTGGGCAATATCGGCGTGCGCGACGAGAACAAGGAATTCATTGGCTGTCGCAACCGGCGCTTCCACATTTTCCCGGGCTCCGGCCAGTACAAGAAACCACCGCGCTGGGTGGTGTCCGGGCAACTGCTGGAGACCAGCCGCCTGTTCGCCCATACGGTGGCCAAGATAGAGCCCGACTGGGTGCTGGCGGCAGCCGAGCACCTGGTGAAGCGCCACTATTTTGAGCCGCACTACGACACCCGCGCCGGACAGGTGATGGCCTACGAGAAGATTTCGCTGTACGGCCTGGTGCTGGTGGAAAAACGCCGGATCCATTACGGCAAACTTGACCCACAGACCGCGCGCGAGGTTTTTATCCGCCAGGCACTGGTGGAGCAGCGCTACGACAAAAACCGCCGTGGCCGGGGCCGCTTCTTCCGTCACTACCTGGAATTGCTGGAGGAGCTGGGAGACCTGGAGGCCAAGTCGCGGCGCCGGGACATCCTGGTGGACGACGAAGTGGTGTTCCAGTTCTTCGATGAGCGTCTCCCGGCGGAAATCGTCAACCTGGCCGGCTTTGAGCACTGGCGTAAGAAGGCGGAGGAAGAGGACCCCGAACTCCTGTTTATCCCCCGCGAACTCCTTATGCAGCAGAGCGCCGATCATGTGGGAGAGGCGCAGTTCCCGGATCAACTGCGCGCGGGGGGAATCGAGTTCCCGCTCGGCTATCACTTTGAGCCCGGTGCCGCGGATGACGGTGTCAGTGTGCAGGTGCCGGTGGGCGCCCTGCACCAGGTGCCGGCGGCGCGGCTGAGCTGGCTGGTGCCGGGGCTGCTGCGGGACAAATGTATCGCGCTGGTGAAGGCGCTGCCCAAGCAGTGGCGCAAGTACTTTGTACCTGTGCCCGCCGCCGTCGATCGCGCGTTGTTGAGGATGCAGGCCGGTGACACACCCCTGTGGCAGGCACTGGCGCATGAGTTGCACCGCCAGACGACCATTGAACTGCCAGCCGAGGCCTGGGAGTCTGCCGAGCAGTCGCTGGAGGATTTCTACCGTTTCAACATCCAGGTGCTGGATGAGGACGGCGAGCTGATCGACCAGGACCGTGACCTGCCCACCCTGCAGGCGCGTTACAGGGACCGGGTACAGCGCGAACTGGCCACCGCCGGGGATGACTTCGAGCGTGACGGAATTACCCGCTGGGACTTCGGCGACCTGCCAGAAACCCACACCCTGGAGCAGGGCGGCCTGAAGGTGCGTGCCTACCCGGCGCTGGTGGAAGAGCGTGACAGCGTATCCCTGAAATTGCTCGACAATCCCCGCGAGGCCTGGCGATTGTCCCGGGCCGGCACCTGCCGCCTGGCGCTGCTGCACCTGCCCGAGCCGGTCAAGTACCTGCGCAAGGAACTGCTGCGCGGCAAGGAGCTGGGCCTCAGCGCGGCCGACCTGGGACGCCGCGAAGAGGTGGCCGACGATATCCTGATGGCAGCGGCGCGTGAATTGTTCTGGCCCGGCGAGGAATGGCCCCGCACCGAGGCGGGCTTCCTGGAGGCACTGGAGCGCAGCGGCGAGTTGGTGGGGGTGGCGCAGGAAATTGCCGACCTGCTGGTGAAGGCGCTGGGCCAGCTGGTGCCCCTGCGCAAGCAGATCAAGCAACAGAAAAACCTGGCGGTGGCGATGGCGGTGGGTGATATCCAGCAGCAGTTGCAGCGATTGTTCTATCGCGGCTGCCTGTTTGATACCCCGCTGGAGTGGTTGCGCCAGTATCCCCGCTACCTCAAGGGCATCGAACTGCGGCTGGAAAAGGCCGCGCTGGACCCCAATCGCGACCGGCGCCTGCAGGCGGAGTGGCACAAGGCCGCCGAACCGTTCCTGGCGCAGGTCGAGAAGCACTCGCCACGCATCGTGGCCGCGGAGCCGCAGCTGGCCCGGTATCGCTGGATGCTGGAGGAATTCCGCGTCTCCCTGTTCGCCCAGTCGCTGAAAACACTGTTGCCGGTATCCAGCAAGCGACTGAACAAGCTCTGGAGTGAAATCGATCAATCCATCTCGCTCTGACCGGCGTATACAGGGGTGACGGAAACGGCCGTCGGGGTCCTGAGAGCGTGCTAGCCAGGGAGGGTGGCCGCTCTCAATCGTGGGCACGCGGCTTCCGTGGGTTCTTTTTCATGTACTGTCCATCCGCTAAACCGGGATTCCGGTGGCCGGTCCGCTGCGTGCAGTGCGCGGACCGGCTTTTCTTTATCTGTTCTTCCCTGCTCCCGTTCCCGGCTAACCCCGCTTGATCGCCCGGATGTGACCGCGTTTGCCGGGGAAACCTGCCCTGGCGCACACGGCAGCTGGAAATAGCGTGCTCACGTGTGTAATAAACAGCAGTATGGCGCGACTGAATCCACGAGACGCAGGAAAACGTACCCGGATGTGTTGAACGCTGATGGGATACGGCTGGTCTCAATGCGTGACCGTCCGATGGGATTGGTGGTTATAATCCCGGCAGGCGGCCGGCAAAGCGCCGTCGGCGTAAACTGCTACAAGTTAGGGTATTAAAAGGAGAGTTGTTATGACTAAGAAGAATCTGCCGCTTGCTGCCGCAGTAGGTGCGGCGTTTATCGCCTCGGCGTCCATGAACGTTTCTGCGGGCGTTGGCAATGCCAACCCATTCGCCGCTGAAGAGCTTTCTTCCGGTTACAACCTGGCCATGCTGAGTGAGCACGGTGACGAGAAGAACAAAGAAGGTAAGTGCGGCGAAGAAGGCAAGAAAAAAGAAGGTAAGTGCGGCGAAGGTAAGTGCGGCGAAGAAGGCAAGAAAAAAGAAGGTAAGTGCGGCGAAGGGAAGTGCGGCGAAGAAGGCAAGAAAAAGGAAGGTAAATGTGGTGAGGGTAAGTGCGGCGGCTAATCTCCGCATTGTTCCCAGGCGGGGGTGGGGTATAGCCCTCCCCTGCCACTCTCACTGCTGGCGACAGCAGAAGTAAGAACATGAATACGACCAAGACCGTTGAATATCCCGTCCGGGGTGCCGGGCTGGGGTTGCGCCGCTCCATGATGGGAGAGGATATGCCTGCCAGTGCGGTGGACTTCCTGGAGGTGGCGCCGGAGAACTGGATAAATGTTGGCGGTCGTTATGGCCGCTGGTTCCGCGAGTACACTGAGCGTTACCCGTTTGTGATTCACGGTCTCTCATTGTCCATCGGCTCACCGTCCCCGCTGGACCTGGAGCTGGTGAGATCCGTCAGGCAGTTTATCCGCGAGCACGGTATCCGCTGCTACAGCGAGCACCTCAGCTACTGCTCCGACCACGGTCACCTCTACGACCTGCTACCGATCCCCTTTACCGAGGACGCCGTGCACTATGTGGCCGGACGTATCCGCCGGGTGCAGGATGTGCTCGAACAGCGAATCGCGATGGAGAATGTCTCCTATTACGCGGCACCGGCCCGGGAAATGACCGAGCTGGAATTCCTCAATGCCGTCCTCGAGGAGGCCGACTGCGACCTGCTGCTGGACGTCAACAATATCTACGTGAATGCCATCAATCACAGCTACGACCCGGCAGAGTTCCTGCGCGGGCTGCCTGCCGAGCGTATCCGCTATGCGCATGTGGCCGGCCATTTCAACGAGGCGGATGATCTCAAGGTAGACACGCACGGTGCGCCGGTAATCGACCCGGTGTGGGAGCTACTGGAGCAGGCCTACGCCCATTTTGGCGTTTTCCCCACATTACTGGAGCGGGACTTCAATATCCCGCCACTGCCGGAGCTGGTGGGAGAGGTGGCGCATGTCCGCGAACTCCAGGCCCGTGCGGCCAAAACTGCTTCCGGCGCCCGGGGCATTGCCGGCTCGCCTGGTGAGGTGGTTTATGCGCAGCGATGAAAAACGCCCCGGAGGGGCTGGCCGCGGCCCGCACGAAGCACATTTTGCCCGTGAGCAGCGTCAGTTCGCGGCGCATCTGCGCAACCCGTTGGTCAACGAGCCTCCGGCGGATATCGAAGACCGCCGCATGGCCATTTACCGTGACCTTATTTACAACAATATCGAATCCTTTATCGCCAGCGGGTTCCCGGTGCTGCGCAGTATCTACACTGACGACGCGTGGCACACGATGGTGCGGGAGTTCGTCCACCGGCACGCCTCTCGGAGTCCCTACTTCCTGCAGATCAGTGAGGAATTCCTGCAGTACCTGCAGGAAGAGCACGTTGCGCAGGAGTCTGACCCGCCCTTCCTGCTGGAGCTGGCGCATTACGAGTGGGTCGAGCTGGCGCTGGACGTGAATCCGGCGGAGCCCCCACCGGGGCTTGAGCTCGAGGGTGATGTGCTGGCGCAGGTGCCGGTGGTCTCCCCGGTCGCCTGGAGCCTCAGTTACCGCTTTCCCGTGCATATGATCGGCCCCACCTTCCAGCCCAGTGAACCACCGGACAACCCCACTTTCCTGCTGGTTTATCGCAATCGCGAAGATGAGGTGGGCTTCATGGAAATCAACGCAGTAACCGCGCGATTATTGCAATTGGCGCAGGCGGGGAACCAAACCGGCCGGGCACTGCTCGAAGACCTCGCCGTGGAAATGAACCACGGGGACACCGGGGCGGTGGTGGATTTCGGCCAGTCCCTGTTGCAGCAGCTGCTGCAGGCCGGAGTGATCGCGGGGCTGGAGCCCCGTCGATAGCCCGGGCAGGGTGTCCCTGGCGCTTGCCCGATACTGCCTTATCTTTGACCGAAACCGTAGCGGGGGCAGGTGCTATGCTGCCAAGGGTGGCCCGCATTCCCGGGGGGCGGTAGAATTCGCGCAACTTCAGGGTGAACCTATAACGAGGAGCAGTGGCTTGCTTGGACGCACAGTAAAATCACCATGGTTGCTGGCAACATTGCTGGCAGCCAGCCCAATGCTGGTGCAGGCAGCCCAGGAAGACCCCTTCGCAGACGGCGGCGCGGCCCCGGTTGCAGAGCAGCCGCAGGGCGGGGCAGCCGAGTCCGGTAGTGAGACCTCAGGTCCGGCACCCGCTTCCCCTCCCGCCGAGTCCCCTGCCCCCGATGCAGGGGCAGCCGACCCGGACGACGCCGATCCCTTTGCCGAAGGCGGGGAGGGCAGCAGTCCCGCAGCGGAGGAAACAGGCGACTCAGGTGATTATAGCCTCGAGGATGAGTACGGCTTTGACCCGGCGGAAGAGTTCTCCAGTGAAGAGGGTGAGGAGCCGGGCGAGCGCGATCCGTGGGAGGGATTCAACCGGGCCGTGTTCCGTTTCAATGACACCGCGGATCGCTGGGTCTTGAAGCCGATGGCGGTAACCTATCGCCAGGTAACCCCTATTTTCATGCAGCATGGTGTCAGCAACTTTTTCGGCAACCTGTTCGAAATCACCAATTCCTTCAACAGCGTGCTGCAGTGGAAGTGGGGCGAGGCGGGTAACGGTGCCGGCCGCTTCCTGATCAACTCCACTGTTGGCGTGGCCGGGCTGTTCGATGTCGCCGAGCATGTGGGCCTGGAACCCACTGACGGCGAGGACTTCGACCAGACCCTGGCAGTCTGGGGCGTGCCTTCCGGTCCTTACCTGGTGCTGCCATTCTTTGGCCCCTCGACGGTGCGAGGCGTGCCGGGTATGGCAGTGGATTACTATACCGATCCCCTGAATTACATTGACCACAGCCAGACGCGCTATAGCCTCCAGTTTACCGACCTTATCCAGACCCGTGCCAGCCTGCTGAAGACCGAATCACTCCTGCAGGGAGACCGCTATGTGTTGTTGCGCGACGCCTACCTGCAGCGCCGTGACTTCCTGATCCGGGACGGTGATGTTGAAGACGATTTCGGCGATGATGCTGATTCGTTCGGCGGAGATGATGACCCGTTTGGCGGTGGTGCTGAGGCTGACGCCGATACTGCCACCGGTGAGAGTGATCCTTTTGGCGGTGATCCCTTCGGTGATGGCGGTGAGGATGCCGGCGCCGACGAGCAGCCGGTCGCACCTGCGCCTGATTCAGAGAGCGGTACCACCGGGAGCAGTGGCGATGCCGCAACCGAAGCCGATGTCTTCGACAGTTAAATCCAACCAGTGGGGGACGCTGAACCTCCCAGATTCATGCCTGACCGCCAGCGTCTGTTACTGATTGAGTCCGACGGGGTGTCGCGCGAATTCGTGCGGCGCAGCCTCGCGCGCCTGGGCTTTGAGGTGGATGCGGCGGAAACCGGCCTGGAGGGCATCAGTCGGTTTGCCCCCGGGCTCTACCGCCTGGTCGTCACCGACCTGCATCTCCCGGATATGGGCGGCCTGGAAGTCCTGCGCAAAATCAAGCACCGGGCCCCCGATGCCGCAGTAGTGGTAATCGCCTCCAACAGTGGGGTCAGTGACGTGGTCGAGGCCCTGCGCCTCGGGGCCAGTGATTACCTCCTGAAGCCCATCGAGGACGAGGCGGTAATCCAGCATGCGGTAACCCGCATCACTGAGTCCGAGGCCCTGGAGCGACAGAATCGCGAATACCGGGAGCAGCTCGAGGAGCGCAATCGCGAGCTGCACGAACACGTGGAGGTGCTGCAGCGGGACCAGGAGGCAGGGCGGCTGTTGCAGCAACACCTGTTGCCCCGCACCCCGTTTCAGTACCCGGGTAATATCGAGGCCGCCTACCGGCTGGTGCCCTCCCTCTACCTGAGTGGCGATTTCATTGACTACGGCCTGTTCGGCGAGCGCTTTGTGGCCTTTTACCTGGTGGATGTCTCCGGGCACGGGGTGTCATCCGCACTGGTCACGGCCCTGATCAAGCACAGCATCATGCACCTGCTGCGTGAGCGGCCACTCTTTTCCAGCCTGGAATCCCTGGATTCCGATCTCATCGATATCCTCCAGCTGATCAATCGCGAGTTGCTCTCCACGCGGCTCGACAAGCATGCCAGCATGTTCGTGGGGGTGGTGGACAGCCGGGCACGCCAGCTGCATTACGCGGTGGCCGGGCAGGTGCCGATGCCCGCCCTGGTAACATCCTCCGGGGCAGAGTGGTTGCCGGGTAAGGGACGGCCCCTGGGCCTGTTCGAGCAGGGCAACTGGCAGGTGCTGCATGCCAGCCTGCCGACCAGCTGGCGGCTGGTGGCCTGCTCCGACGGCGTGCTGGAGCTGTTGCAGGGGGACCTGCTGCAGCGGGAGGCACAACTGTTGCAGAAGATAGACGAGAGCCGGGGTGACCTGGATTCCCTGTGTGCGGCCCTGCACGTGGATACGTCCGAGGAACTGCCCGACGACGTCACTATACTGACAGTCCGCCAGGGCTGAAGCCTGCCAGCCCGGCCTGCTGTGACCGGTAAGTCCGTGATGCTGGCGGCCAAAGCTTGTCAGTGCCTGTACGCAGGAGTAAGCTCCGCTCGATTTATGCATCAAAGTTGCACTGTGGTTGCAGCGCGATGAAAAAGCGTTGCCACCGGTGCTCTGTCGATAAACTTTCGCCGCCGGAACAGTTGTTTTGTGTCTCCTGACCGGCGTGCCAGAGGTTGCTATGCAGTCCGGGCAAATTATGGTCGGCGCCCACGAGGGTGTTTACGTCATCAAGCTGGTTGGCGACGTGCGACTGAATCTGTGCACATCTTTCGATACCTTCATCGACAAGATGTTCTCACACGATGATTTCAATGATGTGGTGTTCGACCTGCATGGCGCCAGGGGTGTCGACAGCACCACCCTCGGCCTGATGGCCAAGGTCGCGATCCGTGCCCTGGAGCGGGGCTGCGAGAAGCCGCTGGCGCTGAGCGCCGATCCGGGCATTCGCCACCTCCTCGATGCCATGGGATTCGATGCGCTGATCGAGGTCAGCGACGAGCAGCGCGATTACGGCAGTAACCCCCAGCCCCTCCAGTGCAATACACCCGACGAATGCGCGGCGCGTGAGAAAGTGCTGGAAGCCCACCGGGTGCTGATGAGCCTGAATGAACAGAACGCGGAAACCTTCCGCGACCTGGTGCATACCCTGGAGCGCGAGTGCGAACCGACGCGCAAGCCCTCGGCGCGCATGCACTGATACCGTTCCCCTTCTTAATCGCCTCCCCCCAGCCCAAAAACTGTTTAGATCCCCAAATTCGCGGCCAGCGGCCGCTCCTACGGGGGCGAGGGTTGTGGAAACCGGTTGTAGGGGTGAGCTTTGTGTTCGCCCGGCTCTGGCCCATTAGCATCATGCCGGCACTCACCGCATTCGCGGCCATGGGCCGCTCTTACAGGGGAAGGGGTTATGGAAACCGGTTGTAGGGGCGAACCTTTTGTTCGCCCGGCCCATCCCCCTTCACCGCGGCGATTGCCGCAGGAGCGGCCGCTGGCCGCGACCGGCATCGGCATCGGCGGGCGGTAGGTTGTAGCGGGGTCAGGCCTCCCCGCGGCGCATTTCCCGGGCCTCGGCCCGCGCGCGGGTGAAAAGCCCGTGGGGCAGGTAGATAAGCTCCGCCACGCGTCGGATCAGGTGCTCCTCGAATGCCTCGATCACATCGTCGGAAAACGCCACTTCCCACATCTGGCGTACCAGCAGGTACTTGTTGCGTTCATCAAACTGGTCGTTTACCACCTGGGTGAACTCATACAGGGAGGTCGCCTGCTCGCGGTGGGACAGGGCGTGCTCGACCATCTCAGTTGCCTCCGCCTCATCGAGCCGGTAGTGCTCCTGCAGCAGGCGCACCAGTGTCGCCTGCTCGCGATCGTCCAGCTTCTGGTCCACGGTGGCCACCTCGGCCAGCAGTGCGGCGCTGATCATGCGCACATCCCGGTCATTGTTGACCTCGACATCCTCGCCGCTGCCGATCTGCTCGAAGAGTTTACGTATTTGTCGCAGCATTCCGGTTTTTCTCTCCCGTGGTCACCTGCCGGGCCAGCATGGCTTCCAGTTGCTCCTGGTCGTGTACGAAATTGCGGATACCGTCGGCCAGTTTCTCGGTGGCCATGGCATCACTGTTCAGCTGGAAACGGAATTCCGCTTCGTTCAGTGGCTCAGCCGGGCGCGCCTCGCCCGCAGTACCGGCCTCCAGGCCGGCGGCCAACTCGCCGTTGTCCTGTTCCAGTTCATCGAGCAGCTGTGGGCTGATAGTGAGCCGGTCGCAGCCGGCTAGCGCCTCGATCTCCCCGGTGTTGCGGAAGCTGGCACCCATCACCACCGTCTGGTAGCCCCGCGACTTGTAGTAATGGTAGATGCTGCGCACTGATGCCACCCCGGGATCCTCGTCGGCGGGGATGTGCTCAAGCCCGCTTTTGGCCTTGTGCCAGTCCAGGATGCGCCCGACAAACGGGGAAATCAGCGTGACACCGGCTTCGGCGCAGGCTACCGCCTGGGCGAAACTGAACAGCAGGGTGAGGTTGCAGTGGATGCCCTCGCGCTCCAGCACCGACGCGGCGGCAATGCCCTCCCAGGTGGAGGCGACCTTGATCAGCACCCGTTCGCGCTCCACGCCGGCCTGCTCGTATAGGGCGATCAGGCGGCGTGCGTATTCCACCGACGCGCGGGTATCGAACGACAGGCGCGCATCCACCTCGGTGGAGACCACGCCGGGCACCAGGTCCAGGATCTCCCGGCCGACGCTGACCGCCAGTTTCATCGCCGCGAGCTTTTCCCGATCGCCGGTTTGGCGGTCCGCCCATTGCAGGGCCTCATCGATATAGCCCTGGTACTGCGGCAGTTGTGCCGCCTTGTACAGTAGCGAGGGATTGGTGGTGGCATCGTGGGGACGGTAGCGGCGGATGGCCTCGATGTCGCCGGTATCGGCCACCACCTGGCTGCGTTGCCTGAGTTGTTCGAGCTTGTTCATGACGGGGCTCCCTGAATTACCTGATTCCTGTACCTGGTTCCTGCTGCCGCTGCTCCCGGTGTCCGTATCCATTGACGCCCGGCACGTAAAAAAGCGGATTACCATCATGGAAGGGAAAGGTGCGCTCGGCAACCCCCGTCGCCGCGCCCGATGCTACTCAGGCGGCCTGGGTGACCAGAGACAGGGCCTGTTCCACCACGTCCACCCCCGCCCCTTTCTTGTGGGCGTTCTCGCTCAGGTGGCGGCGGAAGCGCCTGGCCCCCGGCAACCCCTGGAACAGGCCCAGCATGTGGCGGGTAATATGATTGAGCCGGTGGCCGGCGGTGAGTTCGCGCTCGATATAGGGCAGCATCTGCTGCACCACTTCCACCGGACCGGGACCGGGTGCTTCCCCGAACAGTGCGCTGTCCACCTCCGCCAGCAGGTTGGGGGTCTGGTAGGCGGCGCGGCCCAGCATTACACCGTCCACATGCTGCAGGTGCTCCAGGCACTCGTCGATGGTGTTGATACCGCCATTGAGGACGATCTCCAGTTGCGGGTAGTCCCGCTTCAACTGGTAGACCATCTCGTGCTTGAGCGGCGGTATCTCGCGGTTCTCCTTCGGGCTCAGGCCCTTCAGCCATGCCTTGCGGGCATGGACGATAAAGGTAGTGACCCCCACCGCCGCCTGGGCCTCTACAAAGCGGGTCAGGCCGGAGTATTCCTCCATATCGTCGATGCCGATGCGGTGCTTGACCGTTACCGGTACCGATACTGCCGCACGCATGGCTGCCAGGCCCTCGGCCACCACTTCCGGCTCCGCCATCAGGCAGGCGCCGAAACGGCCGGATTGCACCCGGTCGCTGGGGCAGCCGCAGTTCAGGTTGATTTCGTCATAGCCCCACTCTTCGGCTATGCGTGCGCACTGGGCCAGCTCCGCCGGGTCACTGCCACCCAGCTGCAGGGCCACCGGCTGCTCTGCCGGGTCAAACTGCAGGTGACGGGGCTGGTCGCCGTGGATGATGGCCCCGGTGGTGACCATTTCGCTGTACACCACCGCGCGCTTGCTCAGCAGCCGCCACATATAGCGGCAGTGGCGATCGCTCCAGTCGAGCAGGGGCGCGGTACAGAAGCGGTGGGTAAAGCTTGCGGACATAAAACAGCGTGTCGGTTTGTGGCGTAGTAAAACGGCGCATTATAGGGGATGGGGACGCCAATCCATAAACCGGTCGCCCGGGCAGCTGTTCAGAGGTTGCGTTCCTTCTCGGAGGCGCCGAGGGGGTCATTGACTGCTCGCAGTGGCCCGCCGCCACCGGGCCCGCCATCCAGGGTCGGCTGCAGTTTGCGCAGGATCTTGCGTGCGGTGGCACGGTAGCTGGTCAGCTTGCCGCCGGCCACGGCGAGAATGCGCGGGTGGCGGCTGTCATTTCCGGTGATCAATACCTCACGGGTGCGCGAAAACGGACTGGCCTCGGTTTGCGGCAGCACCCGCAGGCCAGCCCAGCTATCGCAGATATCGCTCAGTAACAGGTTGCGGGTGCGCGGGAAGTAACGCTGCAGCGTGTGGAGCAGGTAGCGCTCCTCCTCCACGGTGGGGCCGACGTCGCGGGGGTCGCCGTGATAACTGCGCTCGGTAGTACCTACCAGGGTTCTGCCGCGCCAGGGCATGATGAAAATGGCGCGGCCGTCCTCTGCCTCCACATAAAAGATGCTGTCGCCGAGGATAATCGGCAGCTCGATATGGGTACCCGCCACCAGATCCAGTCGCGGCAGGGGCGCCGCCGGTGAGCAGCGTTCATTGGTGGAGGCCACCCAGGGTCCGCTGCAGTTCACCAGGGCACGGGTATGCAGGGTGCTGAGCTGCCCATCGGCTACATAGTCCACCAGCAGCCCGTGGTCGGTAAGCTCCGCCCCCACCAGGCTGGCGGGGCAGATCAGGCGCGCGCCACCATGCAGGGCGGAATTGATAACTTCATGGGTCAGGGCGGCGTCGTCCGTCTGGGCATCGAAGTAACGGTAGACCGCCAGCAGGTCTTCCTGGTCCAGGCCCTGTAATGTATGCCACTCATCGCGGGGAACCTTGCGGAAGCGTGCGTACTCGCGGGTAACGCCGGCCAGCAGGGAGTATAGCGTCAGTCCCAGGCGAATCTGCCACGGGGGGCGTTTGCTATGCCGGTAGACCGGCAGGTAGAAGGGCACCATATGGACCAGGTGCGGTTTGTGGTCCAGCAGCCACTGGCGTTCGCGCAGGCATTCCCGCACCAGCCGCAGCTGCCCGGTCTCCAGGTAGCGCAGGCCGCCGTGAATCAGCTTGGATGAACGGGAAGAGGTGGCCGCGGCAATGCCCGACTGCTCGAGGATGGCCACGCTGTAGCCGGCATTGACCAGGGCCTCGGCGGCGCCGGCGCCCTGGATACCGGCCCCTACTACGAGTACATCAAAATCCGTAGACATCACTGGCTTCCCGGGAGCGCATCAACAAAGCGAGGTTACCGGTCAGGATATGGTGCGCCCCGCGCCGGCGCCAGCGTACGGCTTCCTCCGCAGAATTGATTTCGAAAACCACCCACTGCCAGGGCCCCGGGGGGAGTTCCGGGCAGTCCACCTGGCTGTCCTGGATCAGCAGGTAATCCGGTGCCAGGGTCAAAACCCCGACAGAAAGGCTCTGCGCCACGCTTTCCACTTTCAATGCCACCTGGTGGCAGCCCAGGTTGCGGGCCATCCGCAGGCTGCGGATATCGGTACTCACCAGGGCAAAGGAATCGCTCTCCGGGCGGATCAGCCGCGCCACCCGGCCTATGGTGTTCTCAACCCCCATACGCTCCATTTGCGCGTGGTCCACTTCCACAAACCAGTCCAGGTGACGGTGACGGCTGGCCCAGTCCACGACATCGGCCAGGGTATTCAGGCCGAAACCGCGCAGGTCGCCGTCACGTAACCGGTCGATGGCCACCGGCTTGCCACCCGGTACCTGCAGGTTGGGAGCATGGTGGCACCAGGGCGTGCCGCTCGCGCTGAACTGGATTTCCGTGTGGATCGCGCAGGCACCGAGGCCGTGGGCCGCCTCGAAAGCGGCGATGGTATTGGCCTGCTGGCGTACGGTGTCGCCTCGGTGGGCAATGAGCATGAGCTTCAGACCTGAGTAGCGGCGTTATTGTCGTCGACCCCAGGGGGATTCCACATCGGTCGAACGGTCGCCCCATGAGAGCGGCCCCACTGAAAAAATAGACCGTACACCGGCGGTTGCAAGCCTGCAGCGCCGGGAAAAAGCCGTATCAGCATGGGCGATCAGGGCGCCCCGTGGGGCGCTGGCTAGACTGTCTTCATCAGTGGTGCAGCTACCCCAGAGCCGGGGTGGAGGTAAATATGTCGCGCAGCGCGATGACACGGGCCCTGTTGGTGTCATTATTGGCCTGCCCGCTCGCCCTGGCGGACCACGCAATCGCCACCGGCAGCGTGCACATCGCCCTGCGTTTGCCGGTCTCGGTCGAATTTGATGCCCCGGACCTGCAAAGTCCACGGCCTCGGGTCTGCATCCGTCGCGTGCCGGCGCGGCATTATTCTGTGCGGGTGGGGAGCGGGGCCGACTGGTCATCAGCTATTGCGCACAGGCAGCTGGAAGAGGGCTGTATCCCGGCCCCCGTAGGCAAGCACTCAGTCTTGTCCGGCCGGCAGGACGATGGCATTCTCGCGATCACGGTTGCCGCAGAGTAGTCGGGGCCGCGGGCTGTTGCCGGCACGTCTGTTCGGCATAGAATGGCGTCATGAACTTCACCCGCTCCCCTTTATTTGCCATCGGTGCCATGAAACGCGTTCTTACCCTGACCCTGCTATTGCTGGCCCAGCCCGCTCTGGGTGCCATGTCGCTGGACAAGATCATTGTCTACCTCACCGACCAGCCCAATTCCCGCGACGATATCGTGGTCTCAAACCCGGACCAGGAAACCCTCTACCTGCAGACGGAAATCTACCGTGTCGACAACCCGGGTATGCCCGACGAGAAACGGGTGCGGGTGGTGAACCCGAAGGAGTTCAAGTTGCTGGTGAACCCCGCACGTGCAGTGCTGGCCTCCGGGGAGCAGAAACGTTTCCGGCTTATGTCGCTGGAGCGCGACCTGGACCGGGAAAAGGTCTATCGGGTGACTTTCAAGCCGGTGGTGGGGGAAATCAAGTCTGATCGCACAGCGCTGAAAATCCTGGTGGCTTACCAGGCGCTGGTGTTTGTGCAGCCGGAAGAGGGGCGGGCACAGTTGGCACTTGAGCAAGGCGAAGAGGGCTGGCAGCTGACCAATCGCGGCAACATCAATACCGAGGTTTCGGAGGTCACTTATTGCCCCTCTCGAGCCAGTTGCCGCCCGCTGGATATGGCGGGGCGCATATACGCAGGGGCGGCCCTGGCCGTGGATGAGTCCCTGCAGTCGGGTGGGATGCTGAAATTGCTGGCACGGGGCAGGGAAAGCCGGCGGTTCGAAATACCGATCCCGGACTGAGCGGGACTATTGCACCTCTACTGTAATCGTCAGCTTGTCTGTGTAAGCCGTTTCCACCGCGCTCTCCAGCGCACTACTGTCCACTGCAATCACCAGCTGCATGTTCTCACCACCGCTGCCGCAGTTGTCCAGTGGATCCCCCGGCCACTGCGCCGCGCTCGGTATACCCTCCACCAGGTCCACAGGGCTGCCGCCGACACTGCCGGCAGCCACGCGATATTCTATCCTGTCGCCGACACCTAGGCCTTCGAGGATAAAACTCCCGGAGCCGGTATCACTGTCTGCGCGGATATTGAAATCCAGTCCCGCAGAGGTGGTCACGCAGAATGCCTGGCTGTTGCTACTGGCGGGGTAATCGATGCTGACATCGTCCAGCCCGCTGATTGCAATAGTGGCCGGGATGGTCACCGCAATGTCGATGGTTTCAGTGAAGGGTACGCACTCCTTGCAGGCATTCGCCGGTTGCCATAAAAGCCGGATACCGCCGGTGTAGGTACCGGGACGCAACGCGGTGGCGGTATCGCTTATCGCAAGCTGGAGTGAGGCGGGCTGGAATGTGGTGGTCCCGTTCAATTGACCGGAGCTGGTGCTCGGGGCCAGTTCCGCGAAGTTGCCGTTCCAGTTGTTATAAGTCAGCACCAGAGGCATTGAATCACCGTACTGGGAAACCAGTGAAAACTCGGTTCCTATCTCGGCGTAGGCGATAACACTGTATTTACTGGCCTGGAAAGTACCTTTGTTCTTGGGGCGCTTGCTGGTGACGCGAAAGCTAATTGCGCCTATCGCCTGCCCGGCAGTGGCACCCTGCAGGGTCACGCTGTAAGGGCTGTCAAAATCACACGCCTGCAGCAATGCATCGGGATCGCAGGCCGCATTGGTACCAGCGGCAGCCAGTAGCAAAAAAGCACCCGAGGTCAACAGGAACAACTTCTGGCAGAGCTGCTTAAGCATCCTGTTCCCCCGTCCGTTCGAGTCGGGCGCTTGCCGGTTCACATTCCGCTTTACCGAGATCTATCTCGCCCAGGTTGATCCAGTGCTTGCCAGCGATCTGGTCGGGCAGGGCCACATGGCAACCTTTCCAGCGCACTGGCGGCAAGGTCAGGGCGCGCGGGTCCCCGTGCATCTCCATCTGGAACACGCCGTTCTCGTCGGTGACAGTAGAGTATTCGCCAATGGTTATCCGGGCTTTTGCCTCCGGACGGCCGTTGCGCACAATGCGCCCCAGTGCCAGGATGAGTGGCTGGATGCGATAGCGTGCCCGGGCAACATTGCCCGGGTACAGGGTCAGGGATTCGCTTGTTTCGGTGTAATCGTGGAATCCATCGGACAGAGGTCGCAGGCTGACTTCATAGGTATCGAAGGAGGGCAGGTTCACTACCGAGCGCTGTTCGCCACGGGCGTAGCCGCGCCGGACACCGTTGACCAGGATTTCAAAATCCTCTTCAGGGCTGCCGTCGATATCCACTACCACGGCGCTCTGGTAGGGGCGCTCCCCACCCCAGGCAATGGTATCGCCATCACCTGCCAGGTTCGTGCTGAAACTCCCGACATAATTGAATGCCTCTGTGCCGGCGGAATCTGTCCATTGCAGGGACGAATCCAAGTAGCCGCGGTGGCCCGAAAGGCGGGTACGGCTGCCGAGGAAGTGGTCCCCGCCCGCGGTTTCAGCGGTCAGTCTTTGTTCCAGTTCCGCAGCCCAGGTGTCGCGGTCATTCCAGGTACTGTCCACACCCACGCGGTTGTCGAAACCGGTTTCGCTATACTCACTTCGCGCACGAGTCCCGTGCCCCCAGTGTTTGTCGCGCGCACGGAATTGTAGGCTCGCAGTGGAGAGGGGGCGGCCGTCCGCCTCACTGTGTGCCAGGGTCAGGTCTCCCAGCCAGTTGCGATTGCGGAGAATATTGCGGCGATATTCGAGGGTGATGAGTTCACCGGCGGACTCCAGCCCGGTGTCCAGCTCAAAGTCCGGTTCCACGAAGGCACCACCAAATTCCCGCGAACTGTATCTCAGAGTGAGCTGGCCATCCCAGAATTCCCGGCTGGCACTGGCATTGCGCTGGCGGAAACCTCGCCCGAGCAATGAGAAGTTATCTGCAGCGCGCGTCTTTTGCGCATTTTCCAGGTAAGACTCGCTTGCGTTGAGTCGGAACCACGGGGTCGTGACCTGCGCGGTGAGCCGGTGGCCCTGCCGGCCATCGGCGGTCTGCAGGAGGCTCGGGGAGATGGCGACGAATGGAGTCACCCAGCGTGCGCCCACTTCCAGCAGTTGCTCTGTCTCGGTGGCTGCCGCACTGGCAAATACCCCGGCACTGTCGTGGATACGTCGGGCCAGCCCGCCGCTCACCAGGTAGTCGCCCGCCGCTGTGGGCATCAGGTCTTTGGACAACTGGGCCGGGCGCCCCAGTTGCAGGCTCCAGCGCCACTCGCCGGGCGCGGGCAGGCGCGCATCCTTGGCAAAGAACTGGGTGAACTGCGCCAGTGGCCGGCCGCTCTCGTCGAAAGAGCGTACCTCTATCTCGTAGGCGCCGCCGGGAAGCGTGGACGTATCCAGCAGCTGGTTGCCGGCTTCCAGCAGTTCGCTGTGCAACAGCCGGCCATCGCGGTACACCTCCACCCGGCCGCGCAGCGGCATATTTACCTCCAGGGGGGCACCCTGCTGCTGGCGGTTGTCGGTGCGGCTGTTATAGGAGCTGCGGTACTCCAGGCCGTAAAGATAGGGGGCGGCAGCAAAGCTGCTGAACCCCTGTTGGGGCTGGATCAGGCCTGCTGCCCAGGCCCGGCCGCGGTAATCCTGTGCCCAGTTGAGCTGGTAAAGCTCGGCTCCACGCTCGTTGCCGGTGGCCCACTGGGCATGCACGCCACTCTCGCCGAAACCCAGGACCGAGCGGCCGAATAAGCTGGCAGTGGTGTCATCCGGGCCGGCATCTGTCCTTATGCCGCTCCAGCTACCGCTGAGGCTGTGGATGTAGGAAACATCACTGCTGGACTCGGGTAAATACGGGTCTTCCACTGCGGTGCGGCGGGGCAGCAGGTGCGGGGCGAAGAACAGGTCGACGCGGAAGCGATCCTCGTCATAGATCAGGGCAAAGTCATTTGGCTCAAGGAAGCCACAGCCGGAGTCCTGTCCACGACGGCATATTCGGTGCGCGTTGGTAGGGTGCTCTCCCTGTAGCAAAGGTATCACCTGCTCCGGTGGCAGCGCTTCCGGGAGCAGGGCCATCACCGCAGCGGGCTCATCAAAGCTGACCTGGCCTGGCGTCACCGTGACCGCGACAGCGCCGACCATGCGGCCCCCGAAATAGAGGTCTGCCACCAGCTGCTGGGGCTCGGTGAGGTCATCAAATCCGGCAGGGGGCGCCGTTTCCAGGGTGAACGCGGCCGTGCCTGCAGTGGGACAGCTGTAGCAGGCGGCGGTAAAGATGACAGCCGCGGTTAGGTACTTCATGGGAGGGGCATTGGTGCCGGGTATGGCCCGGCACCCTGGGCCGTCGTTATTCGGCCGTTACCAGGACGGTCAGCGTATCGCTGTATGAGCCACCTGCGGAATCCTGCCAGTCATCGGCCAGAACGCTGACAAACAGTTTGGCGTTTTCGTAGCCTACGCCGCATCTGAAGTCGCGACGGGCATTACCTGGAAGCAGGTCTCCCTGTGTGGCGGTCGAAGTCGCTGAAGAGGCAGTCTCGTCGTTGCTGTACCCAACGGAGTAGGGCACCGTCAAGCTGGCATTAGTAGTATTAGCCAGCAGGAATTGATCAGCTGTGCTGCCGTTGCCGCTATCAAACTGGATTGAGTAGGTGGCAAAGCCGGTACCACCGACACAGAAGGCATCCTCGCCAGCAGCATCGTTGCCAGCAGTTGGCGTCAAGTCAATATTGTCGAGCTGGTCGACGACGATCCGCTCCGGGATCGTTAGGTTGATCAGGATATCCTTGGAGTCAGTCTCTCCGGCAGCCATTACTGCACTGGGAACGGCAAATACCAGGATCGCAGCGGCACTGCGCAGAATAGTCTTCATGAAATTTCCCTTATAAAAGACAGGTCGATAGTGGGTTGTTATCAAGCTAATTTGTTATCGCTCACCCAGTTTTTAGGTACGGACGTAGCACCCTCTGGTTTTCGCGCCAATAATAAGGTTTTCGTGAACTTAGTCACGCTTTTTGCGGGTCTTTTTTGCACTTCCTGCCGGTATTTTGCGCGATTAGTCAGGTGGGACAGTTTTCGCGCCCCGACTGTGACCCGAAGCCCCACAGCGATATAATGCCGCGCCTCAAAAACACTCCCATTGATCTGGACCAGGCTTGTCATGACCGTAAGAACGCGTATCGCGCCGTCGCCCACCGGCGACCCCCATGTAGGTACCGCCTACATCGCCCTGTTCAACCAGTGCTTCGCCCGCGCCCAGGGCGGCAAGTTCGTGCTGCGGATCGAGGACACCGACCAGCAGCGCAGCACCCCGGAATCCGAGCAGGCCATCCTCGACAGCCTGCGCTGGCTGGGGCTCGACTGGGACGAGGGCCCGGACGTGGGTGGCCCCCACGGGCCCTACCGCCAGAGCGAACGCGGCGATGTCTATAAAAAATACTGTGACGAGCTGGTCGAGAAGGGCCACGCCTTCCATTGCTATCGCACCGCCGACGAGCTGGAACAGCTGCGCGAGGAACTGCGCGAGGCCGGCCGCACCGCGCTGAAGCCCAGCGATCTGGCCCTGCCGGAAGAAGAGGTGGAGAAGCGCCGGGCCGCCGGTGAGCCCTACGTGGTGCGTATGAACGTGCCCGAGAGCGGCACCTGCGTGGTGGAAGACCTGTTGCGCGGCACCATCGAGATCGACTGGGGCCAGGTGGATGCGCAGATCCTGCTCAAGTCGGATGGCATGCCCACCTATCACCTGGCCAACGTGGTGGACGATCACCTGATGGAGATCACCCATGTCCTGCGCGGTGAGGAGTGGATCAATTCCGCACCCAAGCACAAGCTGCTGTACGAGTACTTCGGCTGGGACATGCCGGTGCTGTGCCACCTGCCGCTGCTGCGCAACCCGGACAAGACCAAGCTGTCGAAGCGCAAGAACCCCACCTCCATCCTTTATTACCAGCGCGCCGGCTTTATGCCCGAGGCCCTGCTGAACTACCTGGGCCGCATGGGCTGGTCCATGCCGGACGAGAGCGAGAAGTTCAGCCTGGACGAGATGCTGGAGCACTTCGACATCATGCGCGTCTCCCTGGGTGGGCCGGTGTTCGACGTGGAGAAGCTGTCCTGGCTCAACGGACTGTGGATCCGCGAGCTGGAAGACGAGCAACTGGCAGACCGCCTGCAAAACTGGCTGCTCAACCGCGAGAACCTGCTCAAGGTACTCCCACACGCGAAAGGCCGCATGGAGACCTTCGGCGACTTCGCCCCGCTGGCCAGTTTCCTGGCCGCCGGCCAGCTGCCGCTCACGGAGGCCAGCTTCAGCGCCAACAAGCTGGAACTGGACGAGCAGAAGAAGCTGCTGCAGTTCGCCCTGTGGCGCCTGGAGGCCCTGCGTAGCTGGGACAAGGACAGCATCTTCCAGAGCATGAAAGCCCTGTCCCAGGCCATGGAGATCAAGCTCAAGGACTTCAATGCGCCGCTGTTCGTGGCCATCAGCGGGACCACTGCGTCCTTCTCGGTCATGGACGCCATGGTCCTGCTGGGCCCGGACCTCAGCCGTGCCCGCCTGCGCCATGCCGTGGATGTCCTCGGCGGTGCCGGCAAGAAAGTGCTGAAACGCTGGGAAAAGGAATACGCCAGCCTGGCGTAACCGCCCGTACCGGTCAGGGCGCACACAAGGTGCGCCCCTACGGCCAATACCGCCCGCACCCGTATACCGGAACCCCAGTAGGGGCGCACTTCGTGTGCGCCCGGATTCACGACCAGGCTGGCACAGTGACTCCCGGCCCGGGGCGCGCAAAAGACCGATCTCGACGCACCGGTCGTAACTGGTTGATTAAAAAGTTATTTTCCCTGTTGACAGGCGCCGGCCCGCTGTTAAAATGCGCCTCGCTTTCAGGGGAAACCCACAAGAAAGCAACCCAATTTGGGGCCTTAGCTCAGCTGGGAGAGCGCAACACTGGCAGTGTTGAGGTCAGCGGTTCGATCCCGCTAGGCTCCACCAAACAAAAAAACCCCGCATCGAAAGGTGCGGGGTTTTTGTTTGGCTTGAATTCAGAGGTCGAACCGCTGAAAGCGGTTTGATACCGTGGGGCGCCCAGCCTAGGCTCCACCAAATATGAAAAAGGCCGCATCCGAAAGGATGCGGCCTTTTTTGTTGTCCGCTGTCGCTGCGAAATCGAGGCAGGGCCATGGTGCATTACTGGCCGTGTTAGCAGCGCCCTGACGTCCAGTCGTGATTAGGGGGCATGTGTATTCCCGGCATGCTTGAAAGGATATCCTGGTAATTTATTTACAAAAAATTTGGGAAAATATTCCACGCTGCTGAACTGCCCATGTATCTGGCGGTCGTATTTCCTTGCAGTCCATATCACCGCGTACAGGGTTCTGTGATTGCCTAACATCATGATTTTTCAGCAAATATCCCTACAAAAAACTCGTGGAATCGCCATAAGCAATCCGGCATACTCTCGCCGGCATTAGTGAACTGGTTCGCATATTTGCTGACGATTGCTCTGTTTGTTTTTTGCTCGGATTCTTGCGAAGGCGCCTGTAGCAGTGAGTTGGCGTGATAGGTCATTTTTTGCCCAGCCAGGTCTGCTCAAACTGTGAGCGATCGCATTTCCTTTGAGGGGTTCTGATTCTGGTGCGTCAAATGCGCAGCGTCTTGCGAGAATTTTCAGGAGTGGCGCAGCTTAAGCTCCTGGTGAGGGAGTGCCGCTTATGGGGAAGCGGTTCGTGACCCGGGCAGTGCGCTGTAATCGCATGTAATCAGACTACAGCTGATTCGGTTGTGGTACGGGGGTTAAAATCCCCGCGTTGTGGAAAACGGAATTTGGCAAGGCCGCAAATACTAGCCGGTCATGCAACGGGGAAAAGAGAGGGAGTTCACAAAATGGTCCGGGTGGCTGCAATTTACGGGATTGTTGTCCGTTATTGATGCCGCGGGGCCGGTGGCCGCTAAAAGTAGGACACTGGTCCGGGGTTTGCATTGTCAAATCCCGGATACACGATAGCCTGCGAGCGGTGCCAAAAACAAACAAAAAAAGCTGTATTAAAAATGAACTCCATCACTCAACGCAGTCCCTGGCAGATCCAGCGCGACGTGGTCCACGCACTGCTGGTGCGCGAGATGAAGACCCGCTTCGGCAAGTGGCGCCTGGGCTACGCGTGGGTGCTGCTGGAGCCGGCCATGCACATCATGGTGCTGGCCTTTATTTTCAGCTTCCTGGGCCGGGAGTTTTACCCGGGTATTCCCACCATGCTGTTTATGCTCGGCGGTATCGCGCCGTTCCTGTTCTTTTCCCATTGTTTCCAAAAATCACTGGCTGCAGTGGAATCCAACCGGGGCCTGTTCAATTACCGCCAGCTGCGCCCGTTTGATGCGGTGATCACCCGGGTACTGCTGGAGTTCTGTATCTACCTGTTCGCGATGGTGGCGCTGCTGGGCATTCTGGCCTGGTTCGGGGTTTCTGCCACTTTTAATGATTTCCTGCTGCTGGTGGTGGTGAACCTGCTTTTCCTGGGGTTCTGCCTGGGGCTCAGTCTGGCCCTGTGTGTGCTCGGTGAGCGTTACCCCGAAGTGAGTAAGTTTGCCTCCATTGTTCCTCGCCCACTCTATTTTATGTCCGGGGTGTTTTTCTCCCTCGAGCAGATCCCGGAGGAGTACCACCCGTACCTGTCCTGGAACCCGCTGCTGCACGTAATCGAGCTGACCCGTGAGGGCCTGTTTGCCAGCTACCATGGCATGTTCGCCAACCTGCCGTACCTGGCGTTCAGTTCGGTGGCCATGCTGGCGTTTGGGCTGCTGGTCTATCGGGCGAACTGGCGTGACCTGGTACGCAGCCAATGATCGAGCTACGCAACCTCACCAAGTCATACCGCACGCCTCAAGGCCGCAAGGTGCTGTTCCGGGATGTCAGCGCGGTATTCCCGGAGAACAAGAACATCGGCATCCTCGGTCGCAATGGCGCCGGCAAGTCCACACTGCTGAAACTGATGGGCGGGATCGATTACCCGGATTCGGGTGAGGTTGTGACAGACAAGCGCATCTCCTGGCCCATGGGGCTGCAGGGTGGCTTCCAGGGCAGTATGACCGGGCGCGAGAACTGCGCCTTTGTGTGCGGTATCCACGGTATCTGGGGCACAGCCCGCCGCCGGGTGCTGGAGCGGGTGCAGGATTTTGCCGAGATCGGCGATTACTTTGATGCCCCGGTAAAAAGCTACTCCTCCGGTATGCGCTCGCGACTGGCGTTTGGCCTGAGTATTGCCGTTGACTTCGATGTATACCTGGTGGATGAGGTGATGTCTGTGGGGGACGCCCACTTCAAGCACAAGTGCGAGCAGGTGATTGCGGAAAAGCGCAAGACAGCAAACTTTATTATCGTCGCCCACGCTATGCCGCAGCTGAAAAAGAACTGCGATGTAGGCATCTACGTGGGGGAGGGCGGCCTGAAAATCTTCGACACGGTCGAGGAGGCAATTGCGCTGTACCAGCAGGGCCTGCCAAAGCCAAAGCAGAAACAACAGAATAACCAGCAGCCGGCAGCGGCTACCAGCCATTGATTTGGGGAAGCATCCAGCACTTATGGAAACAAAGGAACCGGTAGCGCCGGCGCACAACTCCCAGCCAGGGCCAGAAGGCAAGGGTGGAGAAGCGCAGGGCCTGAAAAAAGCCGCGGCCAGTGTAAAGGGCATGATGGCGCACTTCTCGGCCAACGAGCCGCAGGCGGACGCCTCACCCGTAGCCCGTAGCTGGCGTCGCTGGCAGGGGCTGGCGGTATTCGTACTGTTGCCTTTGCTGTTGGTCAGTGCTTACTACCTGTTCTGGGTCACCGAGCGCTATGTCAGTACCACCCAGCTGATCGTTAAAGAGAATGGCTCCGAGCCCAGTATGTCCTCGACGCTGGGATTCCTGGTGCCGGGTGTAGGCAGTGAAAGCCAGGATGCCCATCTGGTGGTGAATTACATCCACTCCCTGGATATGGCCCTGTTCCTGGACCAGGAGCTCAACCTGTCCGATTACTACAAGAGCACCGAGCACGATGTGTTCTCCCGCCTGGCTGCTGACGCATCACAGGAAGACTACCTGGAATACTACCGGGAACACGTGTCGGTAGCCTTTGATGAGCAGACCGGCATCATCACCATCGCTGCCCAGGCATTCGACCCGGACTTTGCCCGGCAGCAGGTAGAAGTGCTCACGCAAAAATCCGAGGACTTCGTCAACGCCCTCAGCAACCAGCTGGCGGACAAGCAGGTGGCTTTCGTGCGCACCGAACTGGAACTGGCCCAGACCAAGCTGCGCAGCGCCAAGCAGGAGATTCTGGATTTCCAGAACCGCAACAAGGTGGTCAGCCCGGAAGAACTCACCAGGGGCATCAGCAGCATTATCCAGGGGCTGGAGGCCAAGGTGTCCGAGCAGCGCGCCAGGCTCACCGCAGCCAAAACCTACCTGAACCCGGGCAGTTCCCAGGTGGTTTCCCTGCAAGCGGAAATCAGCGCACTGGAACAGCAGATCGAGGCGGAAAAAGTGCGCCTGGTGGGGGCCACCGAGGAAGACGGCGAGCAGCGGCTGAATAGCCTGAGCGCCCATTTCCAGAACCTGGAGCTGGACCTGCAATTCGCCATGGACGCCTACCAGGCAGCCCTCAAGGCACTGGAAACCGCACGGATGGAGGCATCTGGCCGGCTCAAGCACCTGATGACGGTGAGCAAGCCGTCACTGGCAGAAGAGGCGGAGTACCCGCGCAAATTCTATAACCTGGCCAGCCTGGCGGTGATCCTGCTATTGCTCTACGGCATTGGCAAGATGCTGGTTTCCAGTATTCGCGACCACCGGATTTGACAACCCGCGGGAGGTCTTCCCCCCGTAGGAGCCTGCTTGCAGGCGGGCAAACAAGCTGAAAATACGAAATAGAAAAACGGACAACATGAAACAGACACTGAAACAAGGCATGGGAATCCTGCTGCTGGCACTGTTGGGGAGTGCCGCATTCACCGCCCAGGCGCAGCTGGAAACCCAGCAGCTGGAGGGGGAGAGCGCGCAGATGCCGGCCGACAGTGGTGTACCGGTTTTTGGTGCCTCCCTGTTCCGCGGTGCCTTCAAGGACCAGCCGTTTTCCGGCTTCAACCCGTCCTACCGCATCACCGTGGGTGACCAGATCAACCTGCAGCTCTGGGGTGCCTACAGCTTCAGCGCCACCCTGCCGGTGGACCCGCAGGGCAATATCTTTATCCCGGAAGTGGGGCCAGTGCATGTGGCCGGCGTGGAAAACGGCGAACTGAACGAGTTCGTGCTGCGCCACGTGAAACGCGTATTCAAGAACAATGTGCGGGCCTACGCCAACCTGGAGGCCAGCCAGCCGGTGAAGGTTTTTGTCACCGGTTATGTGAAGAGCCCGGGCCTTTACAACGGCTATTCCTCTGATTCCATCCTCTACTACCTGGACAGTGCCGGTGGTATCGACCGCAAGAGTGGCAGCTTTATCGATGTCCGGGTGCAGCGTAATGGCCGGCTGATCGAAAAGGTAAACCTGTACAACTTTTTGGTGGAAGGCAGCATGCCGCCACTGCAGTTGCGCAATGGCGATTCCATTGTGGTTGGACCACGCAAGGGTGCGGTGACCATCGAGGGCGCCGTGCAGCAGCCGGCGCAGATCGAGTTTATCGGCCCCAGCACACACCTGGCGGAAATGCTGATGGTGGCCAAGCCGGATCCACAGGCCAATTTCGCCCGCATCACCCAGGTCATCGATGACCAGCAGCAGGCCACCTATGTGCCGCTGGAAGAGGCGCTCACTACCGCCCTGCACCCCGGCGCGCGGGTAGAGCTGATTCGCGATAACGAAATCCAGTCCATCTCGGTGAAAGTCACTGGTGAAACCGACGGCCCTGCCACTTATGTGATGCCCTACGGTGCAACCCTGGACGAACTGCTGGCGCAACTGCAATTCCGCGCCAATGCCGATCGGGACTCGATCCAGCTTTACCGCGAGAGCGTGGCAGAAAAGCAGCGCGTGGCACTGGAGCGCTCGCTGGATGCCCTGCAGATGGAAGTGCTCACCCGCCAGCCCAATACCGACCTGGAGAAGGCGGCGCAGAGAGATAATGCGGCCATGATCCAGAGTTTTATCAAGCAGGCCCGCAAGGCACAACCGCGCGGGCAGGTGGTACTGGCCAATACCCCCAATGCCGGTGACATGCTGCTGGAAGATGGCGACGAACTGGTGGTGCCGGTGAAGACCTCCACCATCTCCGTGGTGGGTGAGGTGGTGTTCCCCACCTCGCTGGTCTACAACGACCGGCGCACACTGGAAGACTATATCGAGCTGGCGGGCGGCTTTGCCAACAACGCCAACCAGGACGAACTGGTGATCTTGCACCTGGACGGTACTATCAGCCGCATCGAAGACAGCAAGTTCGACAACCGCCTGGGTGAAGCCCTGCGGCCGGGGGACGAGATCATGGTGATGCCCAAGATCAATTCCAGCGAGCTGCAGGTGACCAAGGATGTCACGGAAATTTTGTACCGTATTGCTGTCGGGACCGCCGCAGTACTGTCGTTCTGACGTGCGGACCGATAAGTATTTTAAATCCTGGAATCGCGGAGAGCGCTCATAACAGGTTAACCAGCCCGGAGCCGGGCAAGAAGAGGTAGCGGCAGAAATGGCCGCAATTTTGCGAAGCAGTGGTATCCCGGGCCAGCATGGCACAGCCCCTGAATCATTATGAGGATGATTCTGGGCGTGCCGGCCCAGTGACTGCCGCCGCGAACAACAAAAGGGGGACTTATGGAAGCACTATCAATGGAAAAGGAACTCTCCGCCCGCAAGGGCATTATCCTGGCTGGCGGCTCGGGCACGCGCCTGTACCCGCTCACCAAAGGCGTCAGCAAGCAGCTGATGCCGGTTTATGACAAGCCGATGATCTATTACCCCCTCACCACGCTGATGCTGGCGGGTATCAGGGATATCCTGATCATCACCACGCCTACGGAACAGCAACTGTTCCAGAACCTGCTGGGTGATGGCAGCCAGTGGGGCGTCAATCTCACCTACGCCGTGCAGCCCTCCCCGGATGGCCTGGCGCAGGCATTTATTATCGGCCGCGAGCACGTGGGCAACAGCCCCAGTGCACTGGTGCTGGGTGACAATATCTTCTATGCAGAGCGCTTTAATGAAGTACTGCGCAATGCGGATGCCCGCCAGCAGGGCGCCACGGTATTCGGCTACCACGTGGCGGATCCCCGCGCCTACGGCGTGGCCGAGTTCGATGCCAATGGCAAGGTCATCAGCATCGAGGAAAAGCCGGCGCAGCCCAAATCCAACTATGCCGTTACCGGCCTGTACTTCTACGACAACCAGGTGTGCGACCTGGCGCGGGAGATCAAGCCGAGTCACCGTGGCGAACTGGAAATTACCGACCTCAACCGTATCTACCTGGAGCAGGGACTGCTGAATGTGGAACTGATGGGCCGTGGCTCCGCCTGGCTGGATACCGGTACTCACGACAACCTGCTGGATGCCGCCCATTATGTGCAGACCATCGAGCGCCGCCAGGGCCTGAAAATCGCCTGCCCGGAAGAAGTGGCGTTCCGCAAGGGCTTTATCGATGCCGCCATGCTGGAAGAGCAGGCGCAACCGCTGATCAAGAGTGGTTACGGCGAGTACCTGATGCAGATACTGGCCGAGTCACGGAGCGACCACGCCTTCGGGCGCTGATTCACTGGGCTTCAGATTGCCGGGAATATCACCCAGCGGTTCTGCGCTGGACGACCTATTGATGACCAGACAATTTCCAGGATAAGTAGTATGAAAATTATCGAGACGAAAATTCCCGAAGTGAAAATTATCGAGCCGAAAGTGTTCGGTGACGAGCGTGGGTTTTTCTTTGAGTCCTTCCGCCATGACGTCTTCAGCCGCGAGTGTGCTGACCGAATCTTTGTGCAGGACAACCATAGCAAGTCCAGCCAGGGCATCCTGCGGGGCCTGCATTACCAGAGCCAGAACACCCAGGGCAAGCTGGTGCGTGTTACCGCCGGTGAGGTGTTTGATGTGGCTGTGGATATGCGCAAAAGCTCGCCTACCTTTGGCCAATGGGTGGGCGTCACCCTGTCCGCTGAAAACAAGCGGCAGCTGTGGGTGCCGGAGGGCTTTGCCCACGGTTTCTATGTAACCAGCCAATCCGCCGAGTTTGTCTACAAGTGCACCGACTATTACGCGCCGGAGTTCGAGCACTCCCTGCGCTGGGATGACCCGGACCTGGCCATTGACTGGCCGCTGGTGAACGGTGAACAACCAAAGCTGTCGGCCAAAGACGCCGAGGGCAGCTTGCTAAAAGATGCAGTCACTTTCGCCTGACACTGGCCGCGTAATTGCTGCCTGTGCCATGCAGTAATCTCTTGCCGAATTTGATCCGGTAACGGGTTCCAGGGCAGGCGCAAGCAGAGCCACATGGCGGACAACCCCGCAGGCTAAACAAGTAGAGCCAAAAGGCCGCAAAGAACAAACAAGAACGCACAGAACCAAATGAAGATATTAATCACCGGCAAGAACGGCCAACTGGGCCAGCAGCTGCAACAGGATGCACCAAAAGGAGTCGAGCTGGTGGCTCTGGGCCGCGAAGATCTCGATATCAGCGACCGCGCTGCCGTCTTTAGTGCGCTGGATGAACACCGCCCGGATGTGGTGATCAACGCTGCCGCCTACACCGCTGTCGACAAAGCTGAGTCAGAAGTAGACTGCGCCTACTCCATCAACGCCACCGGCCCGGAAAACCTGGCCGTGGCCTGCAAGGAGTTTGGTGCACGGCTGATCCACGTATCCACCGACTTCGTTTTCGACGGCAGCAAGTCCAGCCCCTATACGGTAGAGGACGCAATCCGTCCGCTGGGCGTCTACGGCGGCAGCAAGGCTGCGGGCGAAGTCGCCGTGCAGGCCATCCTGCCGGAAGCCGTTATTGTCCGCACCGCCTGGGTGTACGCCGCCCATGGCAACAACTTCGTCAACACCATGCTGCGCCTGATGAACGAACGGGACCAGTTGGGTGTGGTGGCTGACCAGATAGGTACACCCACCTGGACCGGCACCCTGGCCAGGGCCCTTTACTCACTGGCCGCCAACGATTGCGCCCAGGGTATCTATCACTGCACTGACGCCGGCGCTGCCAGCTGGTACGACTTCGCCGTGGCCATCTACGAAGAGGGCAAAGCCAGCGGCCTGATCCCGGCCGATAAAGAAGTCAGCATCGACCCAATCACCACCGCCGACTACCCAACCCCCGCCTCCCGTCCACCCTACAGCGTGCTGGAAAAGCGGGTAGAGGTGAACGGCAAGGGTATCAAGCTGCACCACTGGCGCCAGGTCCTCCGCCAGGTCCTGCAAAGCAAGGCGAACTAGAAACCGACTACCACCGGCATCCCAGTCAATCGTGGGCTCCGGAAACTGAGAAACTTGTAGGAGCGGCCCATGGCCGCGAAAGAGAAGACGAAAAACCGAACAATGAGCAATTTACTAGTCACCGGCGGAGCCGGCTTCATAGGCGCCAACTTCGTCCACTACTGGATGAAAACCTACCCCCAGGACAAGGTCGTCGTGCTGGATGCGCTGACCTATGCCGGCAACAAAGCCAACCTGGACCCGGTAGCAGAGAACCCAAACTTTTTCTTCTGCCACGGCAATATCTGCGATACCGCACTGGTAGAGATGCTCCTGAAAGAGCATCGCATCGATACCCTGGTGCACTTTGCCGCAGAGAGCCACGTAGACCGCTCCATCACCGGCCCGGATGCCTTTATCGAGACGAATATCATCGGCACCCACAGCCTGCTGAAGGCCGCTAAGAAAATCTGGCTGGACGAGGGCCTCAACAAAGAGAGCCATCGCTTCCACCACGTCTCGACAGACGAAGTCTACGGCACCCTTGGTCCGGAAGACCCTGCTTTCAGTGAAACCACACCCTACGCACCCAACAGCCCGTACTCGGCCAGCAAGGCTGCATCGGACCACCTGGTGAGGGCGTATCACCACACTTACGGGCTGAAAGTCACTACCAGTAATTGTTCCAACAACTACGGGCCCTATCACTTCCCGGAGAAGCTGATTCCGCTGGTCATCACCAACATCTTGCAGGACAAGCCGCTGCCCATATATGGGGATGGCCAGCAGATACGGGATTGGCTGTATGTGGAAGATCATGCGCGTGGTATCGATCTGGTGATCAAAAACGGCCAACTGGGAGAGTGCTACAACATTGGTGGTGTTAACGAATGGGCCAATATCGATATCGTCAAGTTAATCTGTAGGCTGGTTGATCAGGCATTTGTGGAGTGCCCCCTGCTAGCTGAACGTTTTCCAAAGGCTGCTAAAGCCAGCGAAGGCAATTCAGCAGCGCTGATCACATATGTTGAAGACCGAGCGGGTCACGACCGCCGGTATGCAATTGATCCAACCAGATCCAATAACGAACTGGGCTACGAGCCCCGGGAAACCTTTGACAGTGGCATCGCTAAAACAGTGAATTGGTTTCTGAATAACGAAGAATGGTGGTCTGCTGTGATGGATGGCAGTTACCAAAGCTGGATCAAGGAACAATACCAGGTAACCAACCCCACTCTGGGAGCATCAAAGTGAGGGGCACTGTGCGCCTTTTTACCAAGACATTCGCCTCCGGGCCGGAAACAATCGAAACTGATCCTGTGCGGGTCTGGGTAGACGTATGTGGTGTAGTTAATGAGCGCCATCTGCTGATCCAGGGCTGGGCATTCCATCCCGGCCATGCCGCTGTCGATTTCGAACTCAATCTGATTGAGAGCAAGGAAGAGTCGCGCAAGTCAAGCAAGACGGAACTCCCGTTCTCACTCTTGCGGACCACTCGAATGGACGTAAGCAAGCATTTCGCAAACGAGGGCGAGGAGAATCGTTGGGGTTTTAGCCTCCTGGCAGACTGGGTTCACGACCGGTTACCAGACCATGAGCAGCTCACCCTGGAGATCAAGGCTGGTGAAGATCGGTACATTGTTGAGTTGAAGCCTTTTACGACCCTCAACGGTGAGGAGCTTTTCGGCCACTGCACCACCTGGCGGAGTGAGGAAAAGGTCAGGTTGAAACGCGCACTGCAGCGACATATGGGCAATAAGCTCTTTGAAATCCCCGGTCTGCGAAAACTCAGCGAGGAACAGCTTCGCCAGAGCGTAAACTGGCACTGGGAAAACTTGCTTGCGGTGCCGGGCAAGGGCCTGTTTATGTCTGGTTGGCTCCTTGATGGGCAACAGGGTCTTTCTTCCTTGGTTATCCGCACAACTGATGGAACCTATAGCGAGAACCTGCTCGAAAACTCTGCACGTTATCCTCGCCCGGATGTGCTTGATGCCTTTCCGGGCAGAGCGGATGCTTCCTATCGACCCGGGTTGTATGCCTGGATCGAGATGCCGCACCTTATAGAGCGTGCCCAGCTGGAGATGGTGTTTATTACCCGCGAAGGTGCAGTATGCGAACTTCCAGTGCAGCAAAAGATAGTGGGCCAGGATGTTGGCCTCGCCAGTCAGCAGGTGCTGGTTAACTTCGAGGTCGGAGGCAGCGACTACCAGGGCAATATGCAGCAGCACATCGGACCTGCGTTGGCGGCACTGTGGCAGCACCGCAGGGAGAGTCTCGGTGAGATGGAAGTAGAGCAGCTACAGTTTGGCCCCGCGGTGCACAAGCCCTGGCGCAGCGTCATCGTGCCCCTTTACGGCCGCTACGATTTCCTGCTGCACCAGCTAGCCCAGTTCACCAACGACAGTGATTTTTCCGAGACTGAGCTGATCTACGTTCTCGACGATCCAAGGCTGTACAACGAGTTTATCCCTTTCTGTCACGATACCAGCATGTTGTTTCCAGTGAGCTTCCGTGTCCTGTATGCCGGGCGAAACCTGGGTTATGCCGGCGCCAATAACCTGGGCGCACGCTTTGCTACAGCCGATAAACTGGTACTGCTGAATTCAGATGTGATTCCCAGTGAGAGTGGCTGGCTGTCACGGATCGAAGAAAAAGCCCAAAGCCTTACAGACATTGGCGTGGTGGCCCCGAAGCTGGTATTCGACGATGGCACCATCCAGCATGTCGGCATCGATTTTGCTAAAAACCCCCGCTTTGGCGACGTGTGGCTGAACGAGCACCCGGGCAAAGGCAATCCGGAGTGGTTGGTCGAGCAACCCCCCGTTGCCGAGTCGCCGGCAGTCACGGGTGCCTGCATGTTTATTGACAAGGCACTCTACGAATCCGTTAGGGGCCTCGATGAAACCTATGTGCTGGGCGATTTCGAAGACACGGACCTGTGCCTCAAACTCCGCAAGGCGGGTTATCGGCACTATGTGCTCGGCGATGAAAAACTCTATCACCTGGAGCGCCAGTCCCAGGACCTGTTCGATAACCGGGACTGGAAATTCAAGATCACCCTCTATAACGCCTGGCAGCATACCGAGCGTTGGGGCAGCCTCATTGAAGAGTTGGTGCGGTAGGAGAAACCAATGAGCGAACAAAAAATCCTGATTATCTCCCACGGGCACCCGGACCACAGTAAGGGCGGGGCAGAAGTGGCTGCCTATAATTTGTTTAAGGAATACGAGCGCCGGGGGTTGGATACGGTCTTCCTGGCCCGTACGGACCAGCCGTCCCACGGTGGCTCCGCCTTCTCGACGATCAATTCCGAGCGCGAGATCCTGTTCCATACCCATATGTCGGACTTCTTCCTGTTCCAGTCGGGGAACAAGAAGCATGTCTGGCAGGACTTCCGCGCACTGTTGCAGCGCTACCAGCCCACGGTGGTCCACCTTCATCACTATATCCATATGGGGCTGGAGCTAATTCGGGAGGTCAAGAACACCTTGCCGGAAGCCCGCATTGTGCTGACCCTGCACGAATACCTGGCCATCTGTGCCAATAACGGCCAGATGGTCAAGCCGGGCAAGCAGATGAAACTCTGCTATAAGTCGTCGCCAACGGACTGTGCCCGCTGCTTCCCAGAGCGCTCGGCCGCGGACTTCTTCCTGAGGGAGAAGTACATCAAATCGATTTTTGACCTGGTGGATGTCTTTGTTTCTCCCAGCCACTTCCTGATCGACCGCTACAAAGCCTGGGGCATTCCCGAGGAAAAGATGGTCATGATTGAGAATGGCCAGCCGGAAGTGGAAGCTCCACGTCCGCGCCCTCTCGCTGATGGTGAGGTGCGTGGGCGCTTTGCCTTCTTCGGCCAGATTAACCCCTTCAAGGGCGTGGACGTGATGCTGGAGGCCTTCAAGCTTCTGCCCGAAGATATCAAAGAAAAAGTTCATCTGGATATCCACGGCGCAAATTTGGAAGGCCAGACGGAAGAATTTCAGGAGAAAATTCACGATCTGCTTGAAGAGCTGGATGATCTTGTGACGCTACATGGCCCTTATGAGTCCCATGAAATTGGAAGGCTGATGGAGCAAGCTGATTGGGTCATCATTCCCTCAGTTTGGTGGGAAAATTCGCCCATGGTTATTCAGGAGTCCTACAATCATGGACGTCCTCTAATAGGATCTGACTTAGGCGGTGTTGGTGAAAAAATCTCAAAAAATAAAGGTGGGCTTACTTATAAGGGGCGCACTTCATCAAGTTTGCGTTCGGTTCTCATGGAGGCGGTTTCTTGTTATGGGGCTTGGCAAGATTGTCGGAATGCAATTGCACAACCAATAAATATGATTGAGTGTTCTAAGCTTCATCTTGAGTGCTATTAAGGTAGAGAAAGAAAGAAATGAAAGAGGTTATAGTTCACGTAGGGCTTCATAAAACGGCGACATCCACGATACAGTCAACGCTCGCGAGAAATGCGGATTGCATGTTGTCTAAAACGGGATATAAATATCCTGTCTTTAATCTTGATGGGCGCACAATTGAAAATCATTCGATACCGATATATAGCCTTTTTTCAGAGTCGCCATCCACGTACCATATTAATGTTCGTTGGGACGTTGATGTCCAAGAGGTAAACAAAGAATACAGGCGTCAGCTAGATGAGTGCCTCGAGCGACATGAAAAGCTAATTTTTTCAGGCGAGGATATATCGATCCTCTCCGAGAGGTCGTTAGCTAAGTTTAGAGATTATTTAAGTAATTTTGGATTTAGAGTACGAGTTATTTCCTTTGTGAGAAGGCCATACTCCTTTCTATGTTCTATGCTTCAGCAAAACATTAAGGGGGGGCAAGAAAGCCTGAGTAAAATTTCCGTTCCAAAGGCATCACTGTTAATAAGAAATTTGAAAGGGATTTTTCCTGAAATTGAGTTTTACTCGTTCGAAAGAGCTTGTCAGTCATCTTTTGGGCCGGTTGGTTTTTTTCTCGAATTGATCGCTGCTGAGCAGGCGACATATATAAATACTGTTAATGCCAACGAGGGCCTGGGTGACGAGACAGTTAGGTTGATTAATTATATTAATAGCCAGTATCCGAGTATAGTTGACGGCAAGTTGAACCCTTTGCGAGATGATATCCATCACTTTAATTCAGAGCTCGACTTTGATGATAGAAAGTTTCTATTATCCGATGATGAACTGCAGGCTGTTCGAGCGGAATTAGAAGAAGAAAATAATGCGTTAAGAGATATGTTAGGAGATGAATGCTGTGATAAGGACTTCCCAACGAATACGGGGGGAGGCTTTAATCATGAAATGCTGACATGCTTAGTTCGCCAATCTCAGCAACTTCCGTTTCATATCAGACTTTGTATCTATGACTATCTTCGGAATCGAGGGGTACATGCTATAGACTGCTTTAAGGGGTTGCTGATGGGCGGTCAAGAGATGGAGTTTGATGCTGTTACTTTGCGAGACACAGCTCTTTATTGGGAAGGGCGAGATATTGAGGTCGCATACAAGTTTATGTGTATGGCCAAAAAATTACGGCCTCACGGAGAGCTAATATCTAAGAAAGTAGAGGTTTATAAGGAGGCGTTGGAGCTTGAGTGAACTTGAGTCTTGTGAAATGAGAACGAAAATATTTTTTGCTTCTGCGACGTCCGGAACAGGATCCATGATCCGTATACTGTGTCGCCTCGGAGGCTATTGCGAGCGGGAAAGCAAGTTTGTTGATCGTTTCATGCTTGACGGCAGATTGGCAGAGCTTAGGGATTCTACGGTACCGCAGGACGGTAAGTTCCATGTTTTTAATAGGCCGATAGATTTTAATCGGCAGACAACCCTTTCTAATTACGATTTCTCATTGAATTTTAGGGATCCAAGAGATCGGCTTTGTAATATGTTTCATTGGACCCAGAGCCACCCTGCTCCGGGAGTTAGTGAGGACGTATTGAATGAGAGAAGAAGAAGAATTGCAGAGCAAGGGATTGACTCTTGGGTGCTCAAGCAGGCTGCAGCCGAGATTAGATATTATGATAACTTTTGGTGGCTAATAAATGAGTTGCGGGATCGTTATAAGCTGCTCACCTATGCTCAGCTTTGTTTGGATTTTGATGGGTTTGTAGATGCCGCCGCGGACTTTGTTGGTGTGGACCTGTCAGATGAATTAAGAGAGCAGGTAGAGCCGGAAAGAGTAGAGAATTTAGCTGGAAACCCTAAGTGGGTTGGGAATCGCTGGTCTGGCTCCGATACTATGCCTGGTAGATATAAAAAAGAGCTCAAAGAAGAGACAATTGCAAGGCTAAATAGTACGCTTTCGGAAGTTTTGAGTCGAATGGCTAAAATAGATTCTAATTATAGCCATTTGTATCTCGAGGGTGTTTGATGGCCTCTCTCCGGAGATGTGAGCATTTTAGTTTGGATGAGCGTTAGTTGATTATGAGCGATTTTAGCTCAGTAGAAAAAGTTACAGATTACGTCAAGGTTCTTCAGAACCCTAATTCGAATGATGTTGTTTTGGCATTCTCAGGCGTTAATAATCCTCCTGGAAGGTTTCAGTACTATAAGCAACTGCAGTCTGTTGGTGCTAACGTCATACTTATGAATTCTTCTCGTGAGAGCTATTATCAATTTGGCATCGATGGTGTAGGAGAATTATCTGATTCAATTGAATTTCTATCTGATATTGTGGCTAAACTAAGAAAAGCTGATGGAAAGGTCACGACTTTTGGGTGTTCAATGGGAGGTTATGGTGCGCTTCTCTATGGAGCATTTCTCGGTGCGGATAATGTAATCTCTCTATCCCCTTCCGGCCCTCGATATTGCGCGTCTATCTATTCTGCGGATTGCCATGCTAAAAATATAGAGAGATTTTATGAGTTAAAAGACAAGATTATGTTGAGTCCCGCTAAAAAGAAAGTACTTTATGGGGATGAGATTATCCACGACCATCTGTCTTATTTGGAGTTTGCTGGGCTCAATAATAGTTGTGTTTTAATGTTTGAAGGTGTTAAGCACGCTGTTGTCCAACCTTTGATTATCCATTACGGAGCAAGGCGTCTGGTTAGCGCCTCAAATATTGAGTTCTTCACGAACACGTTTTTGCCGGAGCAGGATAAACATTTTCAGTTCTTGTCTGAGTTTATAAGATTAATATATTCTCCTTATTCAACGTCTGCTCTGGATGAATTTGAGAGGGCTTGGGCCGCCAATATAAGAGATAGTGATTCGTATATTTATACGCTGTCTAGCTGTTATCTGAACATAGGCGATGTTGATAGGGCTTCCAAGATTTTGTCTTCGTCTCTTTCCGGAGGTGCTAAGTCCTCTGTCAAGCTATTTTCTATGCTGGAGGCTGTTTTTGATCGTATAGAGAGCGGCATTCTAATTGATTTCATAAAAGAAAGTTGGTTGGCTTTGGAAGATGATTATCGTGTTACTCCGCCGGATAAAATGGCAATTAGGCGTAGTATTTTTAGGATTCTTAAGAGCGTTGCTCCTGAGGTTCTCAGGCAATCTGGTTTTCTTTCGCAAGCAGGTGTCCCTGTCGAATTGCTTGAGGGGCGCGCCTAAGGGCTTTTAGTAGTCTGCCGCCAGGTATCATATTTTTCATTTTGGTTATAAATTGAGTTGTGCAGATGAGTACAGTTTTGGTGACGGGCGGGCTTGGTTATATAGGGAGTCATATTGTTATAGAGCTTGGTCTTGCAGGCATGGATGTAGTGATTCTGGACAATCTTGCTAATAGTGCTATTGATGTTTTTTATCGTTTAAAAAGCATGGCGAGAAAAGATATTGAATTTTATCAAGGTGATGTTCGTGATTCGAAAATACTAAATGTGGTGCTCTCGGAGCAATCTGTATCTTCGGTTATACACTGTGCTGGATTGAAGGCCGTCGGCGAGTCTTCTCTAAAGCCCGTCGAATACTACCAGAATAATGTGGCAGGTAGTCTTGTCCTGATTGATGCAATGCGCGAGGCTGGTATACAAAATTTAGTATTTAGCTCCTCCGCCACTGTTTACGGGATCGATGCGCCTGTGCCATATGTCGAAACTCTTCCAACGGGTGGCACTAGCAACCCGTATGGCACTAGTAAGTGGATGGTTGAGCAGATTTTGAAGGATGCTGCAAATGCAGCTCCTAAGCTTTCGATCGCATCACTGCGATACTTTAATCCTATTGGTGCGCATCCTTCTGGCTTGATCGGTGAAGATCCTCAGGGTATTCCCAATAACCTCTTGCCATACATCGCCCAAGTAGCTGTCGGCAAGCGGGCCGAGCTGTCGGTTTTCGGGGATGACTACCCGACTGCCGATGGCACCTGCGAGCGCGATTATCTGCATGTGGTGGATCTGGCCAGGGGGCATGTAAAGGCACTCGATTGGGTGAAAAATAACACGGGTGCAGAGGCATTTAACCTCGGAACTGGCAAGGCCACATCTGTGCTTGAGATTATCCAGGCCTTTGAAGAGGCATCTGGGGTCAAGATTCCCTATAGCATCGCGCCCCGTCGGCCCGGCGACCTTCCTGCCTTCTGGGCAGACGCGACCAAAGCTGAAAAGCTTCTGGGGTGGAATGCTGAACTCGGGTTAGAGGAAATGATGGCTGATACCTGGCGTTGGCAGAGCCAGAACCCGAATGGGTATCGCTCTAATGCTAAAGAAGCACAGCCCGATAGTTCGGTTGCTTAACAAGGTAATTGTGGCGGGCGACCTTCGCTTACAGGTCCCGCTGATAGATATAATTCGAGAAGTAAATGAACTCTGAAGCGTTGGTAAACAAGGGCGCTGCCGTCGTGGCAGAACCAAAGCCAGGCGGCCCGCGCACGATTGTGGTAGTAGGCGTAGCGCGCGGGGGCACCTCGATAGTTGCCGGTGCTCTTGCTGCCTTGGGCCTGCCTATGGGCGAGCGCTGTCACCCACCGGTATTCGAAGACCTGCGGCTCAGCCTGTCCTTTGAGGGGCAGTCGGAAGAAGCTTTCGAGGATGTGGTATCTGCCTATAACGCATCGCATGATCAGTGGGGCTGGAAGCGGCCTTCGACTCTCTCTCGACTCGATTTCCTGGAGCAGGAACTGCGAAATCCCCATTTTATCTTTGTGTTCCGTGATCTGTTCTCCATTGCCAACCGCAATGCCATTTCGATGAAGCAGGACATGAAGGTCGGGCTGCGTAAGGCGCTTGATGATTATGGCAAGATTGTTGAGTTTCTCCAGCGTACCGAATCTCCTGCAATGATGGTCTCGTCTGACAAGGTAGTCCGCTACAAGCGCGAGTTTGTCGAGCAACTGGTCGACTTTGCCGGTCTGGAGCCTAGTTCACAAGAACTAGAGACAGCACTTCGGTTTATCTCTCCGAACCCCTCTGACTACCTGGATAAAACTCGAATCACCAAGGGCCGCGGTGCGGTGAACCTCGATATTTTGCGCACGGGTGTGCTCCGTGGCTGGGCGCGGGCTGTGCACCACGCCCGGCCTGTCACGGTAGAGGTTGAGGTAAACGGGAAGGTGATCGCACAGGTCGAGGCCAGTATCTACCGCGAGCACCTGCAAAAGCCGGGGGTTCACCCCACTGGCGAGTGCGGTTATGAGTTGGATTTGAAGGCATTGGATGTGGCTCCCTCGGACGTCATTCAGGTGCGGGTGGTGGATGATGTAAAGCCCCTGCACGCAAAACCGATTCAGTTTCCAGAGCTAGAACGCTGGATGACCCATGCCGAGTGGCGGGCTACCAAGCTTGAGGAGGCATCAAGTTGAGTGCTTTGCCCTCAGTGCTGCTTCCGGCTGCCGGCGAAAGGCGGCAGGGCCCGGACTTTCTTTGCATCGGTGCCCAAAAGGCGGGGACCACCTGGCTGTACGAGAAGCTCAGTGCGCATCCAAAGGTGAACTTCCCCGGTCGGAAAGAAGTTCATTTCTGGGACCTGCACTACGATAAGGGCACTGATTGGTACAGTGACTTGTATGCGGGCCTTCCGGGCCCAGCTCGGGGCGATATTACACCAGCCTACGCTATTCTGCCTCGGCGAATGATCAGGCGCGTGCGTGGCTTCTCGGGCGAGTTGCCCATTATCTTTATTATGCGCAATCCGATTGAGCGGGCCTGGTCCCTGGCCTTGATGAACCTGCGGATGCTGCAGGAGACCCGCTTCGAGGGACAGGCCATACAGCCGGAGCACCTGTCCGATGAATTTTTCCGGTGGCAGCTGAACCTCAAAGGCAATCGCGCGCGAAGTAATTACTCTGCATGCTTGCGTAACTGGTTTGAGTTTTTTCCGAGGGATAATTTCCTGCTGCTGGACTACCAGGAATTACTGGAGCGCCCCAGGAATGCACTCGATACAGTGAGTCGGCATATTGGTGTGGACCCTTCCGCCTGGGATGATTTCCCTCCGGGCTTCTTTACCGAGCGGGTGTTTGCCGGCGAACAGCACCCGTTGAGAGAGAGCCTCCTTGAGTTCGCGGCAAACCTATACCGTGATGAGATCGACCAGCTGTCCAAGTTGCTTGGGCAAGACTATTCCGGCTGGTACAGGCAGTTCGTCACCTGAATGGCGCACGGCGGGCTCGCGTGGGGCGGGCCGCTGCCGTTGCGCCCAATTAGATAATGTTATTTAGCACCAGTTTAAGACCAAAGCCGTGATTGAATTTTTTAAGTCATTTTTCAGGGTGAACCTTCTAGCTCGACTGCGGCCCACCACCGACGTGGTGGCGGCAGATGGAGGGGATGGCTACCAGTGGCGCTCGACCGGCATTGACCCCCAGTTCCAGGTGGTGCCCGGCAGGTTTCGGCCTGGCTGGTACATGCTGGAGCTCCAGCTGGAGTGCCAGAAGAATGAGGCCGACGTTTGCCTATACGTTGATTCCGGCAATGGCTTCAGTGAAGACGAGAAGTACTCCTTGCCCTTGCGGGCCGGCAAGGTCTCCAAGCGGTTGCTGTATTTTCCCGCGGCAATCCGCGCAGTGCGATTCGATCCGTTAGAAGCCCCTGGTCTTTTCTCGGTAGGACACTTGCAGTTAGTTCGACTGAGTTCCTGGTTCGGCCTGGACAGGCTGGTGCAGCGGCTGGCGAATATGCACATCTGTTATCGCGGCCTGACTAAGGAGGAGGTCCGCTCGGCGCTAAAGCATCAGGCAGGCGAGCGGGGACAGCCATGGCAGGAGTTTGCGTGGGCTCGTTATAGCGAAACATTTGAGCGCAGGAACCACGGGCGGGACTATCACGACTGGATCGCTGAGGTGGAACGATCTCGCGGGCCAGCTGAACTCTCCTCTACAGGAGGCGGTCCCTTAATCTCTATCCTCTTGCCCACCTATAACAGCGACCTTTCCCTGTTACAGCAGTGTATCGATTCAGTTCTGGGGCAAACCTATCAGAACTGGGAACTTTGCGTAGCGGACGACGCATCTCCGGACAGGAGGGTAGGCAGTCTGCTGGAGCAATATGCTGCCCAGGACCCGCGGATAAAAGTGCGCCGCCGGGAGCAAAACGGGCATATTTCTGCGGCCAGTGACAGCGCGTTACAGCTGGCGACCGGGGACTACGTCGCGCTGCTGGATCACGATGATGCCCTGGTGCCCCATGCCCTGGCCAGGGTGTCTGAGGCTATCGAAGAAGCGCCCCGCGCCCAGCTTCTGTACAGCGATGAAGATAAGATTGACGAAGCAGGCGAACGGTTTGATCCGCACTTCAAGCCCGCATGGAACCCGGACCTGCTTCTTTCCCAGAACTACATCTGCCACCTGATGGTGCTGAAGACCGACCTGGTACGAAAGGTCGGTGGTTTCCGCCAGGGATTTGAGGGCAGTCAGGATCACGACCTGCTACTCCGTTGTTTGCCCCACTTGAGTGAAAGCACAGTGGTACATATCCCCGAAGTGCTTTACCACTGGCGAGCCGCCAAGGGCTCTACAGCACTGGCGGGGGCCAATAAGGGTTATGCCATGAAGGCGGGGCTGCGGGCGGTGGCAGACTATCTTAAGCGGCAGAATCTGCCAGCACGGGTGGAGCCGGGTACTGCCCCAAATACCTACAGCCTACGCTGGTCCGTGCCAGAGCCAGCGCCACTGGTCAGCTTGCTAGTGCCGACACGGGATCGTTGTGAGATCCTTAAGCCCTGTGTGGATGCGCTGCTGTCCCGCACAGATTACCCAAATTTCGAGTTGCTGATCCTGGATAACCAGAGTAGCTGCGCCAGGACGCTGCGGTATCTTGAGGAAGTGAGTTCCGATCCACGGGTATCAGTGCATCGCTGGGATCACCCCTTCAACTACTCCTCCATTAATAACTTCGGGGCGCGGCTGGCAAAGGGTGAGATCCTGGGGCTGATCAACAACGATATCGAGCCAATCAACAAGGATTGGCTACAAGAGATGGTAGGCCAGGTCTGCCGCCCGGAAATCGGCTGTGTAGGTGCCAAGCTCTACTACCCGAACGACACCGTCCAGCACGCTGGGGTGATCCTGGGTATTGGCGGAGTGGCTGGCCACTCTCACAAGTATTTCCAGCGCCATGACTATGGATACTTCTCGCGACTGCATTTGGTACAGAACCTGTCAGCAGTAACCGGTGCCTGCCTGCTGCTGCGCAAGTCCATCTTCGAACAGGTGGGCGGCCTCGATGAGGAGAACCTGGCAGTGGCCTTTAATGATGTTGACCTATGCCTGAAGGTTCGCGAGGCCGGGTACCGCAACCTGTGGACTCCCCATGCGGAACTTTACCATCATGAGTCAGTTTCCCGGGGTGCGGACGATACCATGGCCAAGCGCCGTCGCGCCCAGCGCGAGGCGGAGTACATGCGCAGGCGCTGGGGGCAGGTGCTGGACTCAGATCCCGCATACAATCCCAACCTGACACTGATTTATGAGGATTTCTCGCTGAGATAGCGCCCTGATGGCTATATGTCGATAGCGCTAAGTACTTTGGGCTGCGTCGGTAGATTTGGCATAATTGCCCGAACCAGCCGGTTGCTTAAAATGTAGGCAGCCAACCAAATACAAGACCGGCACAATAACTTATGACACTGACCCAATTCGTCGTTGCCGGTATCTTCCTCCTGGTGATCGGCGCCCTGATTTTTACCCGTACCCGCCCATCCCTGGTATTCGCCTCGGCTGCCGGCGTGTGCTTCCTGACCGGCCTGGTGCCGGCTGAATCCGTTTTACAGAAGGCGGTGAACCCGGGCCTGGTTACGCTGGTGGCCCTGATTCTGGCTTCCATCGGGCTGGAGAAGGCGCGCTGGCTGCGGGCGATCTCTGATGGGCTGATCAATGGTTCACTGAAGGGCAGCCTGCTGCGCCTGATCGGTACCACGGCGCTGAGTTCGGCGTTCCTGAATAATACGGCGGTGGTGGCAGCGCTGGCCTCCAGTGTACGGTCGCAGCGCCGCTACCCGCCCGCCAAGCTGCTTTTGCCACTTTCCTATGCCGCCATACTGGGCGGCACGCTTACCCTGATCGGGACTTCCACCAACCTGATTGTGAACAGCTTTGTGCTGGACCGGGGCCTGCCCGGGCTGGACTTCTTTGCCTTCCTGCCGGTGGGTCTGGCCGCCACCCTGGTGGGGCTGGCGGTGCTGTTGCTGAGTAACCGCCTGTTGCCGGAAGGCAGGGTGGCCAGTGAGCCGGTGATGGAGTACCTGCTGGAAGCCAAAGTGATCGAGGATTCGCCGCTGCATGGCCATACCGTGGAGCAGAACAAGCTGCGCCAGCTGGAGACGCTGTACCTGGTGGAGATTGTGCGCGGTGGCACGGTGATCAGCCCGGTGGCGCCTACCGAGATCATCCGCAGTGGCGACAAGCTGATTTTCAGTGGCGATGTAAAAGACCTGGGGCGGCTGCAGGATATCCAGGGCCTCAAGGTGTTTGCCCTGGAAGACGAACAGCTGAAGATGAACCTGACCGAGGTGGTGCTCACACCCAACTCCAGTATTCTGGGTGAGTCCCTCAAGAGCTGCCAGTTCCGGACCCGCTTCGATGCCGCCGTGGTGGCGATGCGCCGCGGCGGTGAGCGCCTCTCCGGCAAGCTGGGGGAGATCGAGCTGCGCGCGGGTGATGCGCTGTTGCTGGCGGTGGGGCCCGACTGGAAGCATCACCGCAATATCGACAAGAACTTTTATGTGATCAGCGGTGGCAAGGTGCAGCGGCAGCTGTCGCGGCGCGATAGCTGGCTGCTGGGCTTTGGCTTTGCTGCCGTGGTGGCCGGCGCGGCGCTGGGCTATTTCTCGCTGTTGAAAGGTTTGGTGGTTTTGCT
The DNA here is from genome assembly GCF_021729055.1 of Microbulbifer zhoushanensis. Lineage (NCBI taxonomy): Bacteria > Pseudomonadati > Pseudomonadota > Gammaproteobacteria > Cellvibrionales > Microbulbiferaceae > Microbulbifer > Microbulbifer zhoushanensis. Next base: position 257,546 of record NZ_JAJSAO010000004.1, on the reverse strand, counting down.
CGGGGGCATGATCAGCCTGAATATTGTTTCCACCACCGAGTTGCAGCGCCGCTTCCCGTTCCAGATCTGGCTGATTATTGCCAGTGCGCTGGTGCTGGCGGAGGCGTTTTCCGGCAGCGGACTGGCGGATGGGCTGGCCTTGGCCCTGCGGGGGACCGTGGCGGATGCCGGGCCCTATGTGGGCCTGGTTGGGGTTTTCTTCCTCACCCTGGCGCTGACCGAGCTGATGACCAATAACGCCGCCGCGGCGCTGGCGTTCCCGCTGGCGTGGAGCCTGGCGGAGAGCTTCGGCGTCAGTTGGATGCCGTTTGTGATGGCGGTGGCCTATGGGGCCAGTGCCAGCTTCCTGACCCCTTTCGGTTACCAGACCAACCTGATGGTGCAGAACCTGGGCGGGTATCACCTGCGGGACTTCCTGCGTGCGGGTCTGCCGTTGACCGTTGCTTATTCGGTTACGGTACTGGTGTTGTTGCCGCTGGTATTCCCCTTTAGCGGTTAGGTCCCTGATTGTTGTAGGGGCGGATCCTGTGTCCGCCCATTCCCGGTTCTGGGGCCTGGGCGCACACAAGGTGCGCCCCTACGGGGTGATGATAGGAGATAAACTCGCTGCAGGAGCGGCTAATGGCCGCGACTGGAGTTCTGGTAGCGGGGCGGTTAGGTCGCGGCCAGCGGCCGCTCCTACGGGGAGAGTGGAAAGAATAGAATCCCGGGTTCGTCTGGTATTCCCCTTTAGCGGTTGAGGTTCCAGGGTTCTGTAGGGGCGGATCTTGTATCCGCCCATTCTCGGTTCTGGAGCCTGGGCGCACACAAGGTGCGCCTCTACGGGGTGATGATAAAGATAAGCTCACTGCAGGAGCGGCCGCTGGCCGCGACTGGAGTTCTGGTAGCGGGGCGGCTAGGTCGCGGCCAGCGGCCGCTCCTACGGGGAGAGTGGAAAGAATAGAATCCCGGGTTCGTCTGGTATTCCCGTTTAGCGGTTGAGGTTCCAGGGTTCTGTAGGGGCGGATCTTGTATCCGCCCATTCTCGGTTCTGGGGCCTGGGCGCACACAAGGTGCGCCCCTACGGGGTGATGATAAGAGATAAGCTCGCTGTAGGAGCGGCCCATGGCCGCGATTGGAATTCTGGTAGCGGGGCGGCTAGGTCGCGGCCAGCGGCCGCTCCTACGGGGAGAGTGGAAAGAATAGGATCCCGGGTTCGTCTGGTATTCCCCTTTAGCGGTTAGGTCCCAGATTGTCGTAGGGGCGGATCTTGTGTCCGCCCATTCCCGGTTCTGGGACCTGGGCGCACACAAGGTGCGCCCCTACGGGGTGATGATAAAGATAAGCTCGCTGCAGGAGCGGCTAATGGCCGCGACTGGAGTTCTGGTAGCGGGGCGGTTAGGTCGCGGCCAGCGGCCGCGATGGGTTGTGATCGGACTATGATGTCGCGGCCATGGGCCGCTCCTACAGAATGTGAATCAATAATAATATTGGGGAAGTGCTTTTTGCCGGGGGATAAGCGTTGCTTTGTGGTGGAAGAGGGGGAGAACCCGTCCACCGATTATTTCGTGATGCCCTTCCTGCGGGAGCAGGGCTACACGCCCCTGCGCCGGACTTTTTCCCAGTTGCCCACGGCGGGTGAACTGCAGGGGGCGACGGTGGTGTTTGTGCGCTACCTGCCCGGGCCCTGGCGCGCACTGGTCACGCAGCACCGGGCCGCCATCGCCGGGCTCTACCTGTTTATGGACGATGACCTGTTCGACTGGCGGGCCTTTATCGGCATGCCGCTGCGTTACCAGGCCAAGCTGTTGCGCCTTAGCTGGCGTCACCGAGGCTGGCTCAGGTCACAGGGCGCAAAGTTGCTGGTTTCCACTCCCTACCTGCAATCGAAATATGCCCACTGGCAGCCGCAGCTGCTGCCGGCCCGGCCGCCGGAACCAGTGCTGGCCGGTGCGGGAACCGCTGAATCCCCCCCGGTTATGACAGTTTTCTACCACGGTTCCGCCTCCCACGGTGCCGACCTGCGCTGGTTGCGGCCCGTAATTGCCGAGGTATTGGAACGCAATGAGAAGCTGGTGTTCGAGGTGATCGGCAATGCGGCGGTCAACCGGCTGTTCCGCGGCCTGCCGCGGGTCCACGTATTGCACCCGATGAAATGGCCCACCTATCGCGCCCTGGTACAGCGGCCGGGCCGTACCATTGGCCTGGCGCCGCTATTGGATAACCGTTTCAACCGTGCCCGCGCCCACACCAAGTTTTTTGATATCACCCTGGCCGGCGCGGTGGGCGTTTATGCCCGGGGCGATATTTACGGCGATATTGTCCGCGACGGTGAAAACGGCCTGCTGGTGCCCATGGAGCAGGGGGCCTGGGCGGAAGCGATCCTGCGCCTGGTGGATGATGCTGCCCTGCGTCAGCGGTTGCTGGAGGGGGCCCGCGCATGCCTGTAGTCGGTTACTGCTCACCGGGTATTCTCCGGATCAGGCACCTGGATACATTGCTTGAGGCACCCGCGCGGTTTTTCTTCCAGCGGCCGGGCAGGGATGTCACTCATATTGCCGGCTGGGGCCTGAAGCCCACGGCGAAAAAGGCCCGGCGCATTGCCGCTGCCCGCGACCTGCCCTATATCAGTCTGGAAGACGGCTTCTTGCGCTCGCTGGAGCTGGGTGTGAGTGGGGCACCAGCCCACAGTATGGTGGTGGACCACAGCGGTATTTATTACGACGCCACCCACCCCAGTGACCTGGAAACCCTGGTTCGCGACGCGGACTTCAGCGAAAGTGAAATCGAGCGGGCGCGCGAGTGTATGGTGCTGTTACGCCGCTACCGATTGTCCAAGTATAACCGCGCCCCGGATATGCCACTGCAATGGCCCGATCGCCCGCGGGTGCTGGTGGTGGACCAGACCCTGGGGGATGCGGCGGTGACATTCGGCGGGGCCGGTGCCGACAGTTTCCGGCAGATGCTGGAGGCGGCCATTGCCGAGCATCCGGAGTCTGAGGTGTGCGTAAAGGTGCACCCGGATGTTATTGCTGGCAAGAAGCGCGGTTACCTGCTGGAGCTGGCGCGGGAGCACGGCTGCCGTGTACTGGCCGAAGATATTTCACCCTGGGCGGTGCTGGACGTGGTGGACGAAGTCTATGTGGTTACCAGCCAGATGGGCTTTGATGCGCTGCTGGCGGGCAGGAAAGTGCACTGCTTCGGCCTGCCTTTTTATGCCGGCTGGGGGCTGACGGAAGACCGGCAGCACTGCGAGCGCCGGGGTGTGCCGCGCAGCCTGGAGCAGGTGTTCTGCGCGGCCTACCTGCGTTACAGCCGCTATATCAACCCCTATACCGGTGAGCGCTGTGAACTCGAGGACACCATTGCGCTATTGGCAGAGCAGAAACGCCAGCGGGCGCGGCTGGGGGATTGCTGGCTGGGGCTGGGTTTCTCGCCGTGGAAAAGGCGCTTTGTGCCGGATTTCCTGGGGCGGCCCAGCACACTGGAGTTTGCCCCTGCGCGGCCGGCGGCGGTGCGGGCACGGCAGGGGGCCAGCCAAACTCGCGTAGCGGCGTGGGCCAGTGGGCTGGCACCGTCATTGGTGCGCGCATGTAAAGATGCGGGCATGCCGCTGTGGCGGATGGAGGATGGTTTCCTGCGCTCGGTGGGGCTGGGGGCCGACCTGGTCCGGCCCCTGTCGCTGGTGCTGGATGCGCGGGGCATTTATTACGATGCCCGGGCTGCCAGTGACCTGGAGGCAATCCTGGCGGAAACAGAATTCGACCGGGCCCTGCTAGCGCGCGCCTGTGCCCTGCGCGAGTCACTGGTAAGCGCGCGGCTCAGTAAATACAACGTGGGCCAGGCTGGGAAGTTAACGGACCTCGGCGCGGCACCCGGGCAGCGAGTACTGCTGGTGCCGGGGCAGGTGGAAACCGATGCGTCCATTGCCGGTGGCTCGCCGCTGCTGAAAACCAATGAAGAATTGCTGCGCGCTGTGCGTGCGCTCAACCCCGATGCATTTATTGTCTACAAGCCCCACCCGGATGTGGTGGCCGGCGCCCGCAGGGGTGCCGTTACGGCAACGGAATTGTGGGACCGGCAGATTACCGATGCTGCCATGCCGCAATTGTTGGAGCAGGTGGATGAGGTGCATACCCTCTGCTCCCTGAGCGGCTTTGAAGCACTACTGCGCGGGCGCAAAGTGGTCACTTACGGACTGCCATTTTATGCGGGCTGGGGGGTGAGTGAGGACCTGCTTCTGGATCCGGTAGCCAGGGATAAACTCCAGTCTGTGGCCGACGCGCGGGCCGGGCAGTTTGATCCCGCACCCGTGCTGGCAAGGCGGGGGCGAACCCTGGAGATTGATCAGCTGGTGGCCGGTGTGTTGCTGCTGTACCCGGTGTATTGCGATCCGCACACGGGCGAGCTGGTGAATGCCGAGACGGCAGTACGCCTGTTGCAGCAACAACGCGAGCGACCAGCGCCATCGGGCCCGTTGGCCATCGGGCGCCGGTTATTTCGCCTTTACCGCAATGCATTCTTGCGCCGGTAGCATCCAGAAATATCTCATGATGTCTGTAGGAGCGGCCCATGGCCGCGATCTGGTGGGATTGGCGATTTGGGATCGCGGCCATGGGCCGCTCCTACGGGGTTGGGGTTTAAATCTTGTTGCAGGATGTGCGCTGCGCGGTGTGTAAGCGCTAGCCGCCCGGGATTCCCAGGTTCCCCTTGTTGTAGGAGCGGCCGCTGGCCGCGACCTGGTGGGACTGGCGAGTTGGGATCGCGGCCATGGGCCGCTCCTACGGGGTGTGGGGTTTAAACCTTGTTGCAGGGTGTGTGCTGTGCGGTATGTAAGCGCTACCCGCCTGGGATTCCCGGGTTCCTCTTGTTGTAGGAGCGGCCCATGGCCGCGACCTGGTGGGACTGGCGAGTTGGGATCGCGGCCATGGGCCGCTCCTACGGTATGGGCCAGCGCGCCGGTACCGGCTTGAACAAATTATTGATCGAGAAAGACTAATGCCGGCACACAGGCTGACGAAATTGTGGAAATTACCCCTGTGGCTCGTGGAGCTGCTCGCCTGGGGCAAGAGTTTCAAGAACAACCCGGTTATCGGCAGTTACTGGCTGAACCGCTGCGGGCTGCACGTTTTGCGTGTGGTGATTGCCCATGGGTTGTTCCGCTTTCGCCTGTTGTTGCTGGCTCCCCTGGTGCCCGCTGCAGATCGCCGGGCCTTCCTGCGCGATGGCTATGTGCTGAAGGAAAACTTCCTGCCGCCGGAGCAGTTCCAGCGCCTGCGGGATGAGCTCCTGCATTACGAGGGCGAGGTGCGTGAGACCGTGGAGGGCACCACACTCACCCAGCGCACCTTTATGACGCATGAGGTCCGGAATGGGACGCCGCAGATGGCTGCCTTCGCCAATGACCCGCGTCTCGATCACCTGGTGCGCTACTGCTCCTCCAAGAACCGCCCGCCGCTCTTTTATGTCGAAAATTTGTGCAATCACGCCAATGTGACTCCGCGACCGGATCCACAGCGCGATATGCACGCGGATACTTTCCATCCCTGTGTGAAAGGGTGGCTGTACCTTGACCCGGTGGACGACAGGAATGGTCCTTTCGTTTATGTGCCGGGATCCCAGCGGCTGGGCTGGGCGAGGCTAAAGTGGGAGTACCGCCAGAGCCTGGAGGCCTGCAAGAAGGGCGAGGCCCGGGCACCGGGGCGCTACTGGGACGGCTCTTTCCGGGTCAGCGCGCAGGAGCTTACGGAAATGGGCTTTGCACCGCGGGTTTTCCGTGTACCGGCCAATACCCTGCTGGTTGCCAATGTCTATGGCTTTCACCGCCGCGGCGAGGCTAACGCGGCCTCCCACCGCATGACGATCTGGATGCAGGCGCGGGACAACCCGTTCAACCCTATCTTTACCCCCATTCCCCGGGCTGCCGGGCGCGCCTTTGAGTGGGTGTGGGAACGAGTGCTGCGCCGGCTGGATGGGCCCCGCGAGCTTGCAGGCGAGCAGCGCAGGTTTACCGGCCGTTTCAGCCGCTGAATCCCGGGAAATTCACCCCGCCGCCGTTTTCTGGAACGGCGATTGCTAGCTCATAGTAGTGGGCGGCTGGACGCTGGTCTGTCTGGCTGCCGGCAATCCAACTTCTTTCTGCTACTACCATTACATCGCATTACAAACTGCGGACTAAGTACCAGATTAGCGGTAGAATAACCGACGAAATTATACTAAGGCTGCTGTTTTTTTGAGCGGTCAATGGGGAGATCAGTGGTCGGGGACTCTGTACGGCACTGGCGTTGGTAGCAATACCCCGCCGGAACCGGCAGCCACTGATCGGCGGCACAGCCGCATAATAAATGGGGGGCGGTTTGCGACACCGTAAAAACGTTTCCGCTGGCAATGGGGATTGCCGCGGAACCGGGTGTCGGGACCGCTGTATTCCGGGGAATCGGGCCGCCTGGCCCGGGACCGGTGTGGGGGAATCGTGTCATCCGTCGTCTTTTTACAGGGGCCGCTGGGGCCTTTCTTTGCCAAGTTGGCACGGCGCCTGGCGCGCCAGGGGACTGAGACCCATAAAATCAACTTCAATGGTGGCGACCGCCACTTCGGTTGGGCGGATCACCAGGTCGATTACACCGGGCAATATCGCGACTGGCCTTCCTTTATCCGTGCCTACCTGATTGAGCATCGCATCAATGCCGTGTTTGTGTATGGCGACTGCCGCTACTATCACCGTGTAGCCGGGCAGGTGTGTGAGGAGCTGGGAGTGGCTTTCGGCGTGTTCGAGGAGGGTTACCTGCGGCCGGACTTCGTCACCTTTGAGTGGTACGGGGTCAATGCCAACTCCCGTACCGACTGGTCCCTCTCTGCAATAGATTCGTTTGAGCCCCGTGGCCGGCAGCCCTCGCTCGAGGTGGGGCTGACTTTCTGGCAGCGGACCAAGTATGCCTGCCGCTACTACCTGTTCACGCGTTTCGCCCAGGGGAAGTTTCCCCACTACCAGCATCACCGGGGGCGGAGCTGGGTTGCCGAGGGGCTGTGCTGGCTGCGGAGCTTCTACCGCAAGGGCCTGTACAAGCTCACCGAGCGCTCGATCCTGCCGCGCCTGGCCGGAGAGCTTTCCGGTCGCTTTTACCTCCTGCCGCTGCAAACCCGGGACGACTTCCAGCTGCGTACCCATTCCGACCTGCTGTCGATTGAGCATTCCATCGACCAGGTGATCTCATCTTTCGCCGCCAATGCGGACGCCAGTGATTACCTTGTGATCAAGCACCACCCCATGGACCGGGGGTTCTGCCACTACGGACGCCTGATCCGCACCCTGGCCGTCCAGCAGAACGTTGAAAAGCGGGTGATATACTGCCACGACTTGCACCTGCCCACACTGTTGGACCATGCCAAGGGCCTGGTGACCATCAACAGCACTGTGGGAATTTCGGCGCTGCTGCACCGGGTGCCGACAAAACTGATCGGTCGGGCCCTCTACGACCTGCCCGGCCTTACCCACCGGGGAGACCTGGACAGCTTCTGGCGCGACGCCGATCCGGTGGACTTCCGGCTTTTCCGGCGTTTCCGCCAGTATCTCTATGAACTGACACAATTGGATGGCAGTTTCTTCAAGCAGGTTGGCCATGCGGTAGATGCAGCCACCATGAGGATTCTACCGGTGGTGGGCAGTGGCCGGCGGGTGGCGGCACCGGCAGCGGGTGCTGCCAGTCCGCTACATGGTGGGCTGTAATGCAGTGTGATTTATGGCCGGTTGCTTGCCGGGGATGTATCTTGCAAGCTTTGCATTATGGAGTGCTGCGGCCATTAGGCGCGACCGGCGAAGCGGATTCCTAATTCGGGTGACAGTGAGTCACGGGTGCCTCTGGCATTCTCTTAACAGCGGGTAGGGCCCGCACAGTGAAATGGAATTCACACCAGTATTATCAGGAGAGAAAATGAACAAAGTAAAAAAAGCGGTCATTCCGGTGGCTGGCCTGGGAACCCGTATGTTGCCGGCCACCAAGGCTATCCCGAAAGAGATGCTGCCGATTGTGGACAAGCCGCTGATCCAGTACGTGGTCAACGAGGCGGTGAGTGCCGGGATCAAGGAAATTGTCCTGGTTACTCACGCCAGTAAGAACGCCATCGCCAACCACTTCGATACCTCTTTTGAGCTCGAAGCGCAGCTGGAGAACCGCCTGAAGCGCCAGATCCTGGACGATGTACGCTCGATCGTGCCCGAGGACGTTACGGTGATTTCCGTGCGCCAGGCGCAGGCCAAGGGCCTGGGGCACGCTATTGCTTGCGCCCGCCCTGTGGTAGGGGACAATCCTTTTGCAGTGCTGTTGCCGGATGTGCTGGTGGACCAGTATCGGGCTGACCCGACGGCCCATAACCTGGCGGCCATGGTACGCAATTTTGAGCAGACTGGTCACAGCCAGATCATGGTGGAGCCGGTGGCCTGGGAAGAGGTCAGCAAATATGGCGTTGTGGATTGCCTGGGTGCCGAGCTGCACGCCGGCGGCACCGCCAAGATTGACGGCCTGGTCGAGAAGCCCAGTGTCGACGCAGCCCCTTCCAACATGTCTGTGGTAGGCCGTTACGTGTTGCCTGCGGAGATCTGGAACCTGCTGGAGCAGACCCAGCCCGGCGCCGGTGGCGAGATCCAGCTGACCGACTCCATCGACCAGCTCCTTACCCGCCAGCGGGTCGAAGCCTACCAGATCGTTGGCTGCAGCCATGACTGTGGCAACAAGCTGGGCTACATGAAGGCCCAGATCGAATACGGATTGCGCCACCCCGACCTGGGCGAGGAACTGCAGGGCTTCCTGGCAGACGCGAAGCAGTCGGTGGTCGAGGCTGTTTAGTAATCTACTTGGCCATTTGACCAGTTTTCGACCCGTCGGGCCCTTTTAAGGGCCCGACCTATATTCCGGAGGGGCGTTTTTTCGTAGAATTGCGCACTTTCAGCAGGACAGGCTCCTGTCAAATTGTACCCGCGCAATGGTTGCTGCGAGGCAAGAAGAGATTCCAAGAGGTTCCAATATGAAAATCGCCGTGGCCGGGACCGGTTATGTGGGGCTTTCCAATGCGCTGTTGCTGGCGCAGTTCAATGAAGTTGTGGCCCTGGATGTGGTCCCCGAGCGAGTGGAAGGCCTGAACCGGGGAGTTGCCCCGATCGTCGATGCTGAGATCGAGCTGTTCCTCCGCGAGAAAGAGCTGCAGTTTACCGCCACACTGGACAAGCGCCAGGCCTATGAGGGCGCCGAGTTTGTGATCGTGGCGACGCCGACGGACTATGACCCCGAGACCAACTACTTCAATACCAGCACTGTTGAGTCAGTGATTGAGGATGTGACGGCTATCAATCCGGCCGCCACCATCGTGATCAAGTCCACGATCCCGGTGGGCTTTACCCGGGAAGTCCGTGAGCGTTTTGGCAACGACAATATTATTTTCGCCCCGGAATTCCTGCGCGAGGGCAAGGCGCTGCATGACAACCTGTATCCCTCGCGGATTGTGGTCGGCGGCGAGTCGCCGAAGGCGGAACTGTTCGCCGAGCTGATGCTGCAGGGCGCGCTCAGTAAGGATGTGAAAATCCTGATGACTGGCTCCACTGAGGCCGAGGCGATCAAGTTATTCTCGAATACCTACCTGGCGATGCGGGTGGCCTATTTCAACGAACTGGATACCTACGCCGAAACCCATGGCCTGGATACTTTCCAGATTATCAGCGGTGTCGGCCTGGACCCGCGTATCGGCGATCACTATAACAACCCCTCATTCGGCTACGGCGGCTACTGCCTGCCCAAGGACACCCGGCAGCTGCTGGCCAACTATGAGGATGTGCCCAACAACCTGATCAAGGCCATTGTTGATGCCAACTCGACCCGTAAGGACTTTGTGGCGGAATCCATCCTGAAGCTGCAGCCGAAGGTTGTTGGCGTGCACCGGCTGATTATGAAGGCAGGTTCCGACAACTTCCGCACCTCCTCCATCCAGGGGATTATGAAGCGGATCAAGGCCAAGGGGATCGAGGTGATCGTCTACGAACCTTCATATGAGGGTGACAGCTTCTACAACTCCCCGGTGATTAACGATCTCGAGGCGTTCAAGCACCGTGCCGATGTTATCGTGGCCAACCGCATGTGCCCGCAACTGGAAGATGTTGCCGGTAAGGTCTACACCCGCGACTTGTACGGACGCGACTGACCGTCCGCCTGACTGGCATTCCCCGGTTGTCTCTGGCACCGGGGGGCCGTGCTTCCTTCAAATTCGATTGGTTAAAAAATAAGCTGCCAATCTGCCCGCCACTCTGCTAGACTGCGCGGCCTTCTGCCCCCACCACCTTACGTGGTTGCAAGCGGGACATAAGCCTCATGGGTAACAGACCTCCTCGCCAAAGGCCCCTGTACTGCGTTGAATAAGCTTGAAGATAGCGGGTTGCTATTAATGGGCTTTTTCGCCTGCCCAGCAATGTGCGGCTGTGCGCTATGGTTATCCCACCGGGAACCTGGCCACGCCTGGCCCCCCTATGTAGATTCAAGTGAATTCCAAAATGACCGATACCCCCGAGCCGATTGGCTTTGACCAGCTGGACTTGCCGTCCGAAATCCTCAGTGCCGTGCAGTCCCTGGGCTATGAAACCCCGTCGCCGATCCAGGCGCAGACTATTCCCTCATTACTGGCCGGCCACGATGTGCTGGGGCAGGCGCAGACCGGCACCGGCAAGACCGCGGCCTTCGCGCTGCCGCTGCTGGCGCAGCTGGACCTGAAGGACCGCCGCCCCCAGGCGCTGGTGCTGGCGCCCACCCGCGAACTGGCCATCCAGGTAGCCGAGGCCTGCCAGTCCTACGCCCAGAAGCTGAAAGGCTTCCATGTGGCCCCCATTTACGGTGGCGCCGATTACCGCGGCCAGATGCTGCAGCTCAAGCGCGGTGTGCAGCTGGTAGTGGGAACCCCGGGCCGGGTCATGGACCATATGCGCCGCGGCAGCCTGGACCTGTCCAACCTGAAGACCCTGGTCCTCGATGAAGCCGACGAAATGCTGCGCATGGGCTTTATCGACGACGTGCAATGGGTGCTGGAGCAGATTCCCGAGCAGCGCCAGATCGCGCTCTTCTCCGCCACCATGCCCAAAGAGATTGCCCGCATTGCCCGCGAGTACCTGCGCGAGCCGGTAGAGGTGAAGATCCGCGTCAAGACCGAGACCGCGGAGACCATCCGCCAGCGCTACTGGCCGGTGGGTGGCCTGCACAAGCTGGACGCGTTGACCCGTATCCTGGAAGCAGAGCCGGTGGATGCCACCATCATCTTCGTGCGCACCAAGAACAGCACCGTGGAGCTGGCCGACAAGCTGGCCGCGAGAGGGTTCGCCAGTGCCGCCCTGAACGGCGACATGGCACAGAACCTGCGCGAGGCGGTGATCGACAAGCTGAAAAAGAAAAAGCTGGATATCGTGGTGGCCACCGACGTGGCTGCGCGCGGCCTGGACGTGGCGCGGATCAGTCATGTCATCAACTATGACATCCCTTACGATGCTGAGGCCTATATCCATCGCATCGGCCGTACCGGCCGCGCTGGCCGCGAGGGTGATGCCATCCTGTTCGTGGCCCCACGTGAGCGGCGGATGCTGCGCACGATCGAGCGTGCCACCAAGAAGACTATCGAGCAGCTGGAGCTGCCCAGCGCCGCCGCGGTGAACGACGCGCGCATGCAGCGCTTCCGCGACCGTATCACCGGGACGCTCGACGGTGATATCGACCTGGCGCCGTATCGCCTGCTGGCGGAGAAGTACCTGGAGATGAACGAGGTGGACCCGCTGGACCTGGCTGCTGCCCTGGCCGCCATGGCCCAGGGTGACCAGCCGCTGCTGGTCAAGGAGCAGGAATTCAAGCCGCGCGAGAAGCGCGAGCGCCGCGAACGGGATGGCGATTTCGAGAGCCGCGGCCGCAAGCAGGGTGGCTACGAAAAAGACAAGAAAATGCCGCCGCCGGATGAGGGGATGGAACGGTTCCGTATCGAGGTGGGCCGCGAGGCCGGCGTCAAGCCGGGTAACATCGTCGGTGCTATTGCCAATGAAGTGGACCTGGATAGTTCCTACATCGGTCGCATTGAAATCTACCCGGAATACACCACCGTGGACCTGCCCGAGGGCATGCCCAAGGAGATTTTCAGTCATCTGAAAAAAGTGCGTGTGGCAGGCCGGGAGATGCGAATTTCACGGTTTAGCGACAAGCCGGCGCAGAGCAAGCGCAAGCCCAAGCCCAAGCCCAAGTCCGGCCCCAAAACCGCGGACAAGCCCCGTAAGAGAAAACAGTAATCCGTTGTTGCTGCGCAGTCCCGGCTTTATGGCCGGGCTGCGCCAGTAAGAATTGTCAGCTCTTTCCCCACGGCAACATATGCCGCAGCGTCCCGTCCCGCTTGCCGAAGTGATGCCACAGGGCGCCGGCAATATGCAGCACCAGCAGCACCAGGAAGGCGTTCCAGATCAGCTCCTTGTGAAAGAAGGCCAGTTGCTTGGCGATGTCGCTGTTCTCTTCTACCAGTGTGGGTATTTCAAATAGCCAGAAAACCGTGGTTTCCTTGCCGGCGAATTGCCGCATGGCCATCCCGGTGATCGGCATGGCCAGCATGATGACGTAGAAAAGGCTTTCCACAAGCTGTGAGAGCTTGCGTTGCCAGCGCCCGCCGTAGAGTTCCGGGCGGGGGTAGATGGCCCGGAAGTAGATGCGGGCGATCGCGAACACCAGCACACTCAGCCCGATCGAGAAATGCAGCACCATCCACCAGCTACGCATGGGATCTTCCTTGTCGTACCCTTCGTGAAGTTCGACCGAAGCCCAGGCGCACAGGAACAGGATGGCGATCAGCCAGTGGAGTCCACGGCTCAAGGGGTGCCATTTCTGGGGGATGGTGTCGGTCATAATATCTCTCCCTGAATACCGGTTTAGTCTTTGTGAAAGATTACCGTGTTTTCTACTTCCGCGTGAATCCCCTGTCGGTCGACAGGTGGTCCAGGACGTTGCTGCCTCCCCTATGCTTCCAGCCCCTGATTACTGTTCTTCCCAGTAGTTCTGCTTGCGATTCTCGTTTAAAGGCTGTGCCCCCCGTTTTCTGCAGCGCGAACACCGTTCAGGTTGGCAAAGCAGGTATCCCTTGCGGTTTGCAGAAAGTCCGCCAGATAGGCCTGCCCCAGCATCTCTTCCCTGACTGCCGCGTAGAGCGTGCTCCACAAACCCTGTTCTCCCAGGCGTAGCTGTGCAATCAGGCCTTTTTGCAGGTATTCGTGCAGGGCCCAGTTGGGCAGGGCGCAGATACCGCGGCCGCTGACCGCCAGCTGCACCATCATTACCGTGAGCTCAGCCGTGCGCACATCTGCCGGCTCCACACCGGCGGGATCCAGGAAGTGCTGGAAAATATCCAGCCGCTCACGCTCCACGGGATAGGTGATCTGCACTTCGCCGGCCAGGTCTTCCGGCGTCACCCACTTCTTTGCCGCCAGCGGGTGCTTGCGACTGGCGGCCAGCACCATTTCGAAACTGAACAGCGGGGCGTAGTGGATGCCCTGGAGCTCCGGGTCCGGGTTGGAGGTTACCACCAGGTCCAGGTCTCCCCGGGTCAGGGCCGGCAACGGGGCGAAGTGAAAGCCACTGGACAGGTCCAGTTCCACCTCGGGCCAGTTGTCCCGGTAGGTGTCCAGAGTAGGCATCAGCCATTGGTAACAGCTGTGGCACTCGATGGCGATATTGAGCCGCCCTGCCTGGCCCGAGGCCAGCCGGGCCAGGTCCCGCTGCGCCACTGCCACCCGTGGCAGCACATCGTCCGCCAGTTGCAGCAGGCGCAGGCCGGCGCTGGTAAAGCGCAGCGGCCGGGATTTGCGCACAAACAGCGCCTGTTCGTGGCGGTCTTCCATCTCCCGGAACAGGTGGGAGAGGGCGGACTGGGTCAGGTGCATTCGCTCCGCAGCGCGAACCATGCTGCCGGTCTCCCGCAGCACCGTCAGGGCCTTTAGCTGGCGTAATTCAATCATCTTTAGAAATATTCATGTTCTAGGCAAGAAATATGAAATTGATTGAATATCACATGGATCGCAGAATCAACCCTCGGTTTCGCGCCTCGGCTGATGGCCGGCTACAGGGCGCTTCGCTATGGCCAATGGCCGCGATGGGTCCGGCTTTCCCGGCAAGATGACTCTCCCGCCCTCGTCACCCGGCTCGAGCCGGGATCACGAAGTTCAGGGGATTTGCCGGAACAGAGGGAAACAGAGCGGGGCATGTAGGGGCGCACCTTGTGTGCGCCCGGGCAGATGCAGGCTCACTGCCGTGATGACGGCAAGAGTAAGTATCAGCGAATGGCAAAAGAACAAGCACATGAGGGAAACGTAATGGCACAGACACATATTCTCGGTTATCCGCGCATTGGCGCCAATCGCGAGCTGAAGCGGGCACTGGAAGCCTACTGGCGTGGAGAGGTGGCGCAGGAACAGCTACTGGAAGCCGGGGCAGTGGTACGTCGCGGGAACTGGGAGGTGCAGGCCGAGGCAGGCCTGGGCCAGGTAACCGTGGGGGATTTCGCCTGGTATGACCAGGTACTGAATCACTCCCTGATGTTCGGCGTTGTGCCACAGCGATTTACCGTGGGTGCGGCGGACAGCAAGCTTGACCAGTACTTCCGTATGGCGCGTGGCCGTGCACCGGGTGGCGAGCCGGTGGCTGCCAGCGCCATGACGAAATGGTTTGATACCAATTACCACTACCTGGTGCCGGAGTTCGAGGCCGGGCAGCAGTTTTCGCTCGACAGTGAGTGGTTGCTGGCGGAGGTGGCAGAGGCCCGTGACCTGGGCTTTCAACCGAAACCCGTGGTGATCGGGCCGCTCACTTACCTGTGGTTGGGGCGTGCGGCCGGGGACCGGCTGGAACTTTTGCCACGACTGCTGCCCCTGTACCGGCAGCTATTGCAGCAGCTGGCAGAGGCCGGCGTGGAATGGGTACAGCTGGATGAACCGATCCTGGGTCTGGACCTGCCGGGGGATTGGCGCGATGCCTTTACGCCGGCCTACGCAGCGCTGGCTGAAGGGCAGGGCCCGAAAAAACTGCTGGCCACGTATTTCTCCCCACTGCGGGAAAACCTGTCGCTGGCCTTCGGCCTGCCGGTGCAGGGGGTTCATATCGATGCGGTACGGGCACCGGAAGAGGTCGGCCAGGCGGTTGCCGCCCGCAGCGGCGGACAGGTGCTTTCAGTGGGGCTGGTAAACGGCCGCAATATCTGGCGGGCTGACCTCGTTGGCTGGCAGGGCCGGCTGGCCCCGTTGGCGCGGGAGTTGGGGGATAACCTGTGGCTGTCTGCCAGCTGCTCCCTGTTGCACTGCCCGGTGGACCTGGACACGGAAAAGGCACTGCCGGTTGAGCAGAGCCAACGGCTCGCCTATGCGCGGCAGAAGCTCGACGAGCTGCGCCAGCTGCAGGAGGCCCTGCATTCGGGTGAGCCGGTTACATCGGGTGATGCGGCCGCGGGTGCGAGCATTGGCGGTGGGGAAGCCCATGTGCCGGCAGGGCTGGAGAACACCTGGCGCGCGCAGCCATATAGCGAGCGCGCGCCACTGCAGGCCCGGCGCTGGCAGCTTCCCCTGTTACCCACCACCACCATCGGCTCTTTTCCGCAGACTGACCTGTTGCGCCAGATTCGCCGACAGTACCGTGCGGGAGATATCAGCCGACAGGAATACCTGGATCACCTGCGCGCGGAAATTGCCGAGGCGGTGCGTCGCCAGGAAATCCTGGGCCTGGATGTGCTGGTGCACGGTGAGGCTGAGCGCAATGACATGGTGGAGTACTTCGGCGAGCAGCTGGACGGTTTTGTCCACACTGGCAATGGCTGGGTGCAGAGTTATGGCTCCCGCTGTGTCAAACCGCCGATTATCTTCGGCGATATTTCCCGCCCCAGCCCCATGACTGTGGAGTGGAGTCGCTATGCTCAGTCGCTGACGAAAAAGGCGGTGAAGGGCATGCTGACCGGCCCGGTGACCATCCTCAACTGGTCCTTCCCGCGGGAGGATATCCCGCGCGGTGAAAGTTGCCTGCAGATTGCCCGCGCACTGCGCGAGGAGGTGCTGGACCTGGAAAAGGCGGGCATCGGCATTATCCAGATCGACGAGCCTGCCCTGCGCGAGGGTGTGCCGTTGCGCGAGTCCGATCACCGGTCCTACTTTGACTGGGCTGTGGGGTGTTTCCGCTTTACCTGTGCGACGGTAAAGCCGGAAACCCAGATCCACACCCATATGTGTTACAGCAATTTCAACACCATTATGGACGCGATTGTGGCGCTGGATGCGGATGTCATCACCATCGAGTCGGCCCGCTCAGACCTGCGGTTGCTGGAGGCTTTCGCCGGTGCCAATGGCGGCTACCCGAATGAAATCGGGCCTGGCATTTACGATATCCATTCTCCCAATATACCGGAGCGGCAGGAGCTGGTGGACCGATTGCAGAAACTGGTGGCGGTAATCCCGCCGGAAAAGCTGTGGGTTAACCCGGACTGTGGCCTGAAAACCCGTGACTGGGCCGAGGTGGGGACGTCGCTTTTGAACATGGTTGAGGCAGCGCGGACAGTGCGGGCGCAACTTGAGGTGAAAGACCTCGCGTAAAAGTGCCAACGGCCCTGTGGCGTAATCTCTGGCCGCGGGGGAGCGGGCGGGCCGGCGGCCCGCCCGTCCTGGTGGAAGTGGCTAAAACTAGTTGGTGGCGATATCCACAGCACCACCTAGCCGCACCGGAATCGACTCGTGGAAGGGCTTGATGCCCATGGCCCGATAGAGCTCGTCCGGGCGATAGAGGTTCTGTCCCTCGATCACCAGCGCCGTGCGCCGCAGTGCACTGATATCTTCCAGGGGGTTGCCGTCGAGCAATACCAGGTCGGCGTCCTTGCCCACCGAGATGGTGCCATTGGTCTGGAGCTTGCCCACCACCTTCGCTGGATTTACGGTAGCAGTGCGCAGCACATCGGCATTGGGAATGCCGGCCTTGGCATAGAGTTCCAGCTCGCGTAGCAGGGTAAAGCCCGGCAGTCCGTCGGTGCCCGCCACCATGGGGACCTTGTGCTCGTGCAGTTTGCGCATCATCTCCAGCAGGGCCTGTGCGGACAGGTCATAATCATGGCGATGTTCAGGTTTTACATCGAGCTCGGCGCCGATAAAGTTTCGGCGCACATTGATGGGCAGGTTATCGGCGATGTTCGCGTATTCCGGATCCATTTTGCCCGGCTGGCGCAGCAGCATCGAACTGAATACTGTTGTGGTTGCATCCACCACCGTGCCCTTGTGGGCGAGCTTGTCCAGGAATGCTGCGACCTCCTCACTTTCCAGGTCGAGCTCGTGGGCGTGCTCACCTACTTCGGTAAAGCGTAATTTCTTGCGGGTGTCGATTGAGCCCATGAAGTTGAGGAACAGCATGTTGATATGCTGGATTTCGTCAAAGCCCGCATCCACCGCTTCCTCCGCGGTCATAAACGCGGGAATATGCCCTGACAGTCGCAATCCCTTGCTGTGGATATACTCGGCGAGGGGCGCTATCCACTCGGGCTCCATGGAGCTGTAGGTCTTGATCTGCATATAGCCGCGATCGGCATACCAGTCGACTATTTCCTTCGCGTGTTCAAGACTGGAGGCAGTCTTGCCCATGCGCATGGCATTCTCGCTGTCACGGTCCATAAAGCCGGCGCGATACACATCCCCGCCAATTACCTTGCCGGAATCGTACAGTTTCTCGATCCGCATGATGTTTTCATGGGTGTTGCCGATATCACGGACGTTGATCACGCCGGCGGCCATATTCAGCACGCCGTCCTGCGGCGACAGGTGGCCGTGCATATCCCAGAGCCCGGGCATCAGGGTCATGCCCCTGGCATTGATACGGGTAATGCCTGGTATGCGTATTGGTGTGTTACTGATGCGGCTGATCTTGCCATTCTCGACCAGGACATGCTTTCCCTTGCGAAGCTGGCCCGCTTCCACATCAACAAGGTCAACATTGCTGATCAGGATGGGGGTGTCGGATTTCAGTGTGAGCTTGCCTGACAGCTCCTGGAGGTAGTGATCCGCGGCGCGAATCTGGCGCTCCTTGAGCTGTTCCAGGTGGGACTTGTCCCAGCCCTTGCGCAGGATTGCGAACCAGCCACCATCGTCGAGTGCGAATAGGTCCCCCTGGTCGTCATACCAGGCCAGTTCCGGGGTCAGGCCGAGGCCGGAAATGCCGTACAGGTAAAGCTTCTGCTCCCGGTCTCCCTCGGCCAGGGTGAGCTGGTCCAGTTCATTCAGCCGGGCCTGGCCCTGCGGCAGGAGGTCAACAGTTCGGTCCCCGTCTTCGAGCAGGGCCTTAACCAGCTGGTTCTGTACACCAAGGGACGTGCTCTTGGGGATGAAAAACTGGGGCGAGGGGGATTTGGCGCTGCCGCGCTCGTCGGTGCTGTTCCAGTTGGCTACGCCATCCTGGAGTGAGAAGGTTTCGTCGACCGGCGCGCCAAAGGGGCTGATACCCTCGATGTGGAGCTGCTCCGGCATGGCGCCGGTACCGACGGTGAATTCCTCCCTGAGCTCCAGTCGCCGGTTGTTCCAACCCAGCTTGAGCTTTCCGGAAACCTGTTCGCCATCCCGTTCAATTGTGCTGGTGCCGGCAATACCTTCCTTGTTGTAGATAACATACTCGATGACATCTGCGTGCACTTGGCTCGCTGCGCCCAGCAGGGCAGCGGCCAGGAGCGCGGTAAAAGCTGGAATTTTCATGGTCCTGGACCCTTTGCTTTTATTGGCGGGTCAAGATTGAAATTTTTCTACCGGGAAGGCAAGCGAGGGGGAATACTTTCTCTTACAGGAAAGAAAGGCGTGCCAGAAGTTCTGCTTTTCATGCCTGAGTGGGCCAGGCGGGGCGATGAAAGTGAATGAAGGCTGGGAATTGTGCGGGAGGACGCGCGGAGCCCGGGCTCCGCGCGATACAGCTCCTTACTCGCCGTAACAGTCCCGTGTCATATTCTCGACACGATCCTCGTGCACGACTACGTTGTCCTCGATGCGCACGCCGCCGAAGGGGCGCAGCTCCTCCACTTTGTCCCAGTGCACCTCGGCGGCCAGCCCGGTGTCCTTCAGGTCGCCCAGCAGGCTGTCGATAAAGTACAGGCCGGGCTCGATGGTGAAGACCTGGTTGGCTTCCACGATGCGGGTCGTGCGCAGGAACGGGTATTTTTCCGGTGGTGGGGTGGTGCCTCCCTCCGGTGCGCTCTGGTGGCCGCCCACATCGTGTACCTGCAGGCCCAGGAAGTGGCCCAGGCCGTGGGGCATGAAGGTGGCGGTGAGGCCTGATTCAGCGGCGGCGCCGGCGGAGCACTTGATCACCCCGAACTGCTCCAGTAGCTCACCAATTTTCTGGTGGCAGTCGCGATGCAGGTCCGGGTAGGGGACGCCGGGCTTGAGGCCGGCCACCAGCTCCTGTTCTTTTTCGTGCATGGCCGCCACCAGCTCGGCGTACTCGCCGTCGCGGTAGGCATAGCTGCGGGTGATGTCCGCACAGAAACCGTTGCAGTCGGCACCAGCATCAATCAGGAAGCTGCGGCGCTCCGCTTCCGGCAGGCGCTCGGTGGACAGGTGGGTGTAGTGCAGGATTGCGGCGTGTTCATTGAGGCCGACAATATTGCCGTAGGGCATCTGGTTCTCGCCCTGGCCGGCAGCGTTCAGGTAGGCCAGGTTGATCTCGAACTCGCTGGCGCCATCGCGGAAGGCTGCCACGGCGGCGCGGTGGGCCCGCACTGCGATACGGTTGGCTTCCCGCAGGCAGGTCATCTCATAGGGTGTCTTGTAAGCCCGCGCCCAGTGCAGCCGTGCCAGCAATTCTTCCGGGTTGGCGGTACCGATACTCCAGTCTTCCACCCCGTCGGTTTCGCCGATAAAGGCGGCATTACTGGCATCCAGGAACTGTTTCGCCTCATCGGGCTTGCTCAGCAACTCGATCTCGTACTCGTCACTCCAGAAGGTCTGCGGCGCCGGCGGCACGTAGTGCCAGAAGTCCACCGGGCGATAAAAGAGCAGTTTCGGCTTCTGCCCGCGGCGGTAGATGACCCAGCTGTGGGGGTTATCGGTGACCGGCACCAGGGCCTTGAACTGCGGGTTGACGCGAAACGGGTAGTAGTTGTCGTCCAGGAATTGCACCTTGGGCCGGCCACTCAATACGTTCAGGGTGTCAAAGCCGGTTTCCTCCAGGATGCTGTCATAGCGCTGGCGGAGCGTGGCCATATGCGTGGCGTAGAGTTTCTTGTCCATGGTTCTCCCTGGTGAGCAAGGTGTGATTCACGTTAACCCGGTAGTGTATAGTCTCTGCACTGGATATTTGGCCTGAATTTCGACCATGGAAAAGAAGATACTGCTAACCGATTGCCCGGATGCCAAGGGATTGATCGCGAAAATCACCAACATCTGCTACAAGCACCAGCTCAATATCATCAAGAACGATGAATATGTGGACCGGGTGCAGGGGCGCTTCTTTATGCGCACCGCACTGGAGGGCAATTTCAACGACTCCACCCTGCTGGAAGACCTGGATATGGCGCTGCCGGCGGGTGCGGTACGGAAGCTGGTTCCCAGCGGGCGCAAGCGCCTGGTACTGATGGTCACCCGCGAGCCCCACTGCCTGGGGGATATCCTGATGAAGTGCTATGCCGGAGCACTGGATGTGGAGATCGCCGCGGTGATTGGCAATCACCCGGACCTGGGCGCCCTGGTGGAGAAGTTCAATATCCCCTTCCACTGCCTGCCTGCAGGCGGGCTGGAGCGCAACCAGCATGAAGAACAGGTGGTGCAGCTGGTGGACAGCTACGGTCCGGATTACCTGGTGCTGGCCAAGTATATGCGGGTGCTGACGCCGGACTTTGTCGCCCGCTATCGCGGTCGCATTATCAATATCCACCACTCCTTCCTGCCGGCGTTTATCGGGGCGCGGCCCTACCAGCAGGCTTTCGAGCGCGGGGTGAAGATCATCGGCGCCACCGCCCACTTTGTCACCGACGACCTGGATGAGGGGCCCATCATCGAGCAGGATGTGATTCATGTGGACCACGCCTATTCTGCCGATGGCATGGCGGCGGCAGGGCGTGATGTGGAGAAGTCGGTGCTGAGCCGGGCCCTGCAGCTGGTGCTGCAAGAGCGGGTTTTTATTCACGGCAATAAAACGGTAGTCTTCAAGTAACCGGTCCCTGTCCTGGTGGCCCGCACGGGCCTGTCCACAGGTACCTGGTCGTTTTACGGTTTGGGAATCCACAGTATGAAGAAAAAGGACAACCGCCTGGTGCGCCGTTCCCTGCTCCTGCTGGTACCGCTACTGGCCGCAGCCTGTGCCAGCGAGCGCTCCTTGCCAGTGCCGGGCCTGAAAGAATCCTTCCATACGGAGATTGCCCGCAATGGCGCCAAGCGGTTCACCTACTCACTTGAGGTGATGCGCAATGACATCCCCCGGCCGGCGACTGCCAGCGGGGTGAATCGCAGCCGCATGGCCCAGCAGGGCATGATCCAGCAGCCGCGCAACCGGGTGCGGCCGCTCAGTGATCGCCTGCAATTCGACCGCATGTTGCAGCAGAAGCTGGCCGAGACCGGATTCTGTCGCGATGGCTTCTTCGAGCTTGAGCGCACCGAGCACGCTTTCGGTGGTGAAGTGCGGGGTGAATGCCGGGACGGCGTCAGCGCCTGAATTTCCTGCCCCGGCTTACACGCCCCGCCGTGCCAGTGAGCGCTGCTCCCCGGCCTGTCCCTCATCCCGCCTTTCCTGTCACGGCCAGCGGCCGCCCCCACAGGCGATTAGTGGCACTTTCCTCATTGAAGTCTGTTGATGCTGTGTGATCTGTTTCACATTGGTGGCCGTAGTCTCTGGAAATGGCCCGACAATGGCCATGCGACCCAATAATGACAATGAGGCTGCCATGTCCACCGAATACGATCCCCTGCTGGTGTTGCTCTCTTACCTTATCTCCGCCCTTGGTTCCTTCGCCGCATTGCAGCTGGTGACCGCCATACCCGAGGCGGTGACAGGGAATGACCGGCGTCGCGCCATCCTGGTGGCGGGGCTGGCGATGGGGGGCGGGGCCATCTGGTCGATGCACTTTGTCGGCATGCTGGCCCTGCAGACCGAAATGCCCATGGCCTATGATGTGGCCGGCACTATCGGCTCCGTGCTGGTGGCGGTGGCGGCATGCGCCCTGGGACTGGCGATTGTCGGCACGGGTAAATTTATGTTTGACCGGCTGATCCCGGCCTCGGTATTTATGGGGGCAGGGGTGGCAGGTATGCACTATTCGGGCATGGAGGCCATGCTGATGCCGGCCAGCATCAAGTATGACCTCAATATCATGATCATTTCCGTAGTGATTGCGGTGGTCGCAGCCTATGCCGCGCTGTGGATGGCGTTTGTGATGCGCGGTCGCTGGCAGAAAATCGGCAGTTCGCTGGTGATGGCGGTAGCGGTGTGCGGGATGCATTATACCGGGATGGCGGCGGCCAGTTACCAGCCCACCGGGGTGATGCCCGAGCCGGGAATAGCCGGCTCGATTACCTCGGAATACCTGGGGATAACCGCCGGCGTGGTGACCCTGATGGTGCTGGTTTCCAGTGTACTGGCGGCCCGCTGGTACCACCGGCGCCCGATGGCGGCCTTTGTGGGCACCTGAGTAACGCGGGCCGGTATGCAGATTTCAGGGGTGCCTGCCCTCATCGGTAAGCAGGCGGTCGGCACCGGGGTCGCCGTGGCGTCGCAGGCGATCCACCCACAGGACCGTGCCCCCCGCCACGGCCGCCGGCATCACGAAGATGTTCAGGACCGGCACCATCTTGGCCAGCATCACCGCTCCACCAAAACTGAGGCTGGAAAGTTTGCGTCGCAGCAGCACACTCTTCAGTTCGTCGAAGGGACGCTGGTGGTTATCCAGCGGGTAGTCGACGTACTGGATCGCCATGCACCAGGCACCCCAGAGCCCGCCCAGGATCGCCGGGATAAACACCGTCCAGCTGGTGAGCATGGCGATGACAAAGATCACCAGGCCCCAGCCGACAAAGTACATCAGCTTGCGCAGTTCGCGGCCGATAGTGCGCCATACCATGCTTACCATCGGCTCTGCCGGTGGCGCCTGGCCGGTGAGCAGCTCCTCGACCTTTTCCGCCAGGAAACCGTTAAACGGTGCGGCAATGATATTGGTGATAATGCCGAACAGGTAGCCGTACACGAAGAGGAAGAGGATCACCACGGCAATGGCGATCAGCCACGCCAGCCACTGGAAAACATTGGCCGCCCAGGCGGCACCTTGCGCCAGTATCGCCCGCCACCAGGACATGTTCTCGGTGTCGACCGGCTCGTGTGCCAGCAGGCTGCCGAGGTAGTCCGACAGTCCGCCCAGCTGCGACAGCATGACGGCGGTGAGGGCGATAAACAGGACCAGGTTGATCAGTAGTGGCACGATGATAAATGGCCGCAGCTCGCGCCGTCCCAACAGGCGTGCCCCCTGGATCAGTGCGTCGACACCATGGGTGGGATTGGAAGTCATCGGGTGTTCCCTGTTGCCTGTGACTTATTCGACCGCGCCGGCATCGCGCAGGATGTGCGCGTACTCTTCACTCTGGCGATGGCCGGCCACTTTTTGCAGCAGCGTTTTGCCGTCGGGGCCGACACTGTCCAGGTTGCGGTCCTGCTCCCGGAACAGGCGCACGAAGGTGGCGAAGCTTTCCGCTTTCATACCCCGGTAGGCTCGCTCCAGCAGGTAGAAATCCCGCTCCATGCCTTCCGGTGCCTCGCCCTCAAGAAACCCGGCAATACGCTCTTCATCGAATACCTCACCGAGGACTTTCTGCTTGTCTTTCTTCAGGGTCACAATCTGTTCCTTAGTTGGTGCATGTTGGATCGGGTGGGGCGGGTGCAGTACCGCCCGGGCTATTCGCCTCGCGGGGTTCCTGCCGGAATTTCCGGTGCCCGGCGCGCCCCGCTGGCCTGTTCATAATTGTACGCAGCCGCAATCAGGATGTCCTCCCGGTTGGCACCGGAGAAGAACGAGAGGCCCACCGGCAGGTGGCGGACAAAGCCCATCGGCACAGTGATGTGGGGATAGCCAGCAACCGCGGCCGGTGTGGATGCCGAGCCCAGGTAGTGGTCGCCGTTGACCAGGTCAATCTTCCAGGCCGGACTGGTGGTGGGCGCCACCAGCAGGTCCAGGTCGTGTTCCTTGAGCAGGGCATCGATACCCTGTTCCCCGGCCAGTGTCTTGAGTCGTGCCACCTCCTCGGCAAAACCCGGTTCCTGGCGGCCGCGGGATTCCTGTGCCTTGATGAAAATTTCCTGGCCAAAGTGCTGTAGCTCCCGGTCCCGTGCGCGCTTGTTGGCCGCCACCAGGGCATCCAGTGACCTGGCCTTGACCGGCGTGGTTTCCAGGTACTCGGCCAGGGCATCCCTGAACTCCCACGCCAGCAGGTCAAACTCCTTCGCATGTATGTCGCCCAGGGTGTCGATATTGGTATTGTCGACCAGGGTGGCGCCCTGTGCGCGCAGGGTTTCCAGAGCCTGCTCAAAGACAGCGTCCGTCTTGGGGCTGTAGCCGGTGAGGTTGCGGACGATCCCGATACGCAGCCCCTCGAGGCCGTTCGCGTTCAGGTGCCGGCGGTAGGGGCCGCGCGCGGGGATGCTGCCGGGGTCGCCCGGGTCCTCACCTACCATCGCATCCAGTAGCGCGACCGCACCCTCGACGGTGGTGGCCATGGGCCCGGCGGTGTCCTGGTGGGCTGATATGGGGATTATGCCGTCGCGACTGACCAGCCCCAGGGTGGGCTTGATGCCCACCACCCCGTTGATCGCGGCGGGGCAGGTTACCGAGCCGTCTGTTTCCGTGCCTACGGCGAGCGGTACCAGGCCGGCCGCCACCGCAACGGCGGAGCCGGAGCTGGAGCCGCAGGGCGAGCGACTCAGGTCGTAGGGGTTGCGTGTCTGGCCGCCGACAGCACTCCAGCCGCTGGAGGAGGAGGTGGAGCGGAAGTTGGCCCACTCACTCAGGTTGGCCTTGCCCAGGATGATGGCGCCCTGCTTGCGCAGGGATCGCACCAGGAAGGCATCGTCTGCGGGGATGTTCTCCCGCAGCAGCCAGGAGCCTGCAGTGTTGGCCATGCCGTCGCCGGTATCGATATTGTCCTTGAGCAGCACCGGAATACCATGTAGTGGCCCGAGTACGGTACCCGCACTGCGCAGGCGATCGAGCCGTTCGGCCTCCTGCAGCGCGTTGTCACTCAACTGGGTCACCGCGTTGAGGCGCTCATTGTAGCTCTCGATCCGGTGACGGTATTCACGCACCAGCTGGGCTGAGGTTTTCTCACCGCTCTCCAGGGCCGTGCGCAGGTCGCTTAAGGAGGGGAAGTCATTCGCGGACAGCGGCGTTGCTGCCAGTGTCACCAGGGCGGCAATGGTGAAGAAGATGACTCTTGTTATGGTTTTCATGGTGCACCTGTATTCGGGAACTGGTTTCCGCGGCTGTCCCGCCGGCAGGCTGGCCGCAGTAAAAACCCATACTACCCGAGAATCGCAGCCGGCGAAGGGTACGGGGCTGTTGGTGTGGGCTATTGGTGGGGGCTACAGGAATTGCAGGGGGGCGGCAATGGCCAGGGGCAGGGCGCGGACACTGGCCGCGCCCTGTAAGTGTCAGGCCTCTAGGCCCAGTTCCCTGATGGAAATCTCCCGCATGCGGAATTTCTGTATCTTGCCGGTGACGGTCATCGGGAAGCTGTCGGTAAAGCGGAAATAGCGCGGAATCTTGAAGTGGGTGATCTTGCCCCTGCAGAACTCGCGCAATTCCTCCTCGGTTACCTCGCCGGCATCGGCGCGCAGCTGGACCCAGGCGACAAGCTCCTCACCGTATTTCCTGTCGGGGACACCGGTCACCTGCACATCGGCGATCGCCGGGTGAGTGTAGAGGAATTCCTCCACCTCTTTCGGGTAAATATTCTCGCCCCCGCGGATCACCATATCCTTGATGCGCCCGACTATCTGGATATAGCCATCCTCGTCCATGGTGGCCAGGTCGCCGGTACGCATCCATTTGTCGCTGTCGATGGCGTTGCGGGAGGCTTCCTCGTTGTTCCAGTAGCCCAGCATCACGCTGTAGCCACGGGTACACAGCTCGCCCACCTCGCCACGGGGCAGGGTCTCGCCGGATGCGGGGTCGATGATTTTGGATTCCAGGTGGGGCTGGGTGCGGCCGACCGTGGTGACGCGCTTGTCGAAGGGATCGTCGGCGGCGGTCTGGGTCGACACCGGGCTGGTTTCGGTCATGCCGTAGGCGATCTGCACATCCTGCATATGCATTTTGTGATTGACCGCCTTCATCACCTCGGCGGGGCAGATGGAGCCGGCCATGATGCCGGTGCGCAGGGAGCTGAGGTCGTAGTGGGCAAAGTCCGGATGGTCCAGTTCGGCAATAAACATGGTGGGGACGCCGTAGAGGGCGGTGGCGCGTTCTTCCGCCACTGTCTCCAGGACCGCTTTCGCCTCGAAAGCCTCCCCCGGGTAGATCATGGTGGCGCCGTGGGTGACACAGCCCAGGTTGCCCATCACCATGCCGAAGCAGTGGTACAGCGGCACCGGGATTACCAGCCGGTCGCGCTCGGTGAGTCCCATGCTCTCGGCGACGAAAAAGCCGTTATTGAGGATATTGCGATGGGACAGGGTGGCGCCCTTGGGGAAACCGGTGGTGCCGGAGGTGTACTGGATATTGATGGCGTCTTCGCAGTGCAGTGACGCCTGGACCCCTGCCAGCCGGGCTTGATCGACCTGCGATGATTCCAGCAGCAGGTCATCCCAGCGCCACATGCCGTCGTGGACATTGCCGGCCAGGTTCACCACGATCTCCAGGTGCGGCAGCCTGGCGGAGCGCAGTTTCCCGGCGGGCGAGGTCTTCAGCTCCGGTGCCAGCTCATAGAGCATGCCTGTGTAGTCGGAGGCTTTGAACTGCTCGGCGATCACCAGCATGCGGGCCTGGGAATGGTTGAGGGCGTATTCGAGTTCGTGCAGGCGGTAGGAGGGGTTGATGTTTACCAGGATGGCGCCGATCTTGGCAGTGGCGAACTGCAGCGTAGTCCACTGTGCATTGTTGGGGGACCACATTCCCACCCGGTCGCCCCTGCCGATTCCGATGGCCAGCAGGGCGCGCGCGCAGGTGTCCACCTGCTGCACGAATTCCCGGTAACTCCAGCGGATGTCCTGATGGCGCACCACCAGGGCATCGTTGTCCGGGAAGCGCGTGGCGGTTTCATCCAGCGTATCGCCGATGGTCGTCTCGATCAGCGGCTGGCTGGCCTCGCCGCGGGTATAGCTAGGGCGCCTTTCTGTCATCGCTTGTATCTCTCCGTTGTTATCTTTGTTATTGCTTGCTGGTCCTTAATTTCCTGACTTGCGTCCCTTTTGTCCAGAGGGTGGGGCGAATTTTTGTGACCGGAGTGGGGGGTGTGTTTTTCGGTGGAGGTGTTTTGCGGCCATGGGCCGCTTCTACGGAAAGTTGTGTGTACCGGAAAGCAATGCGTAGGAGCGGCCGCTGGCCGCGAGATGGAGCGAGGGTGAGTCGCAGGCATTGGGCGGGGCGTAGGGCGCAATAAGCGCAGCGCACTGCGCCGGACTCAGGGTTGTCGCGGCCAGCGGCCGCTCCTACGGGCAATGGTAGTCAACCCGGGTTACGGGGTCCTACCCGCAGGAGCGGCCCATGGCCACGTAAAGGGAAATGCGGCTGGCGATCAGAGCAGGGCGTCCAGCTTGTCCTTGAGGATCTTGTTGATCATCTGCGGGTTGGCCTGGCCCTTCGAGGCTTTCATCACCTGGCCGACAAAGTAGCCCATCATTTTCGGGCGCTTGGCCTCGTCGGCATTGCGGTAATTTTCCACCTGCTTGGCACTGCCGGCGATTACCTCGTCGATCATTTGCTCGATCGCACCGGTATCGGAAACCTGCTTCAGGCCACGCTGCTCGATTACTGTGTCGGCATCGCCCTCGCCATTGGCCATGGCCTCGAACACCTGCTTGGCAATCTTGCTGGAGATGGTGCCGTCCACGATGCGCGCAATCAGGCCCGCCAGCTGTTCGGCGCTGACCGGTGACTGGCCGATGGATTTCTCCTCGCGATTCAGCAGTGCTGCGAGCTCACCCATCATCCAGTTGGCGGCCAGCTTGGGCTCACCCGATTTCCCGGCCACGGTTTCGAAGTAATCCGCGAGTACGCGTTCCTGGGTCAGCTGGTCGGCGTCGTAGGCGGACAGCCCATACTCGCTGGCAAAGCGCGCACTCTTGGCATCCGGCAGTTCCGGCAGCTCGCCGCGCAGCTGCTCGATGTAGTCCTCGGACAGTTCCACCGGCAGCAGGTCGGGGCAGGGGAAGTAACGGTAGTCGTTGGCCACTTCCTTGCTGCGCATGGAGCGCGTCTCGTTTTTATCGGCATCGTACAGGCGTGTTTCCTGGGTCACGGTGCCGCCGTCCTCGAGCAGGTCGATCTGGCGCTCCGCCTCCACCTTGATGGCCCGCTCCACGAAGCGGAAGGAGTTGACGTTCTTGATCTCGGTGCGGGTGCCAAGTTCTTTCTCGCCCTTGAGGCGCACCGAGACATTGGCATCACAGCGCATGGAGCCCTGGGACATGTCGCCGTCGGAGATGCCCAGGTAGGTAACGATGCTGTGCAGCTTTTTCAGGTAGGCCACGGCCTCGGCGGCACTGCGCAGGTCCGGTTCCGAGACAATCTCGATCAGGGGTGTGCCGGCGCGATTCAGGTCGATACCGGACATACCATGAAAGTCCTCGTGCAGGGACTTGCCGGCGTCCTCCTCCAGATGGGCATGGTGCAGGCGCACCTTCCTGCTGCTGCCGTCTTCCAGGTGGATCTCGATCTCACCGGGCCCGACGATGGGTTCCGCCAGCTGGGTGGTCTGGTAGCCCTTGGGCAGGTCCGGGTAGAAATAGTTCTTGCGCTCGAATACGGAGCGCCGGCCGATCTCGGCGTTCATGGCCAGGCCGAACATCACCGCGTGGCGGAACGCCTCCTTGTTGGGCACCGGCAGGGTGCCCGGCATGGCCAGGTCGATGGCGCAGGCCTGGGTGTTCGGCGCCGCACCAAAGCGGGTGCTGGCCCCGGAAAAGAGCTTCGATTCGGTGGCGAGCTGGACGTGGACTTCCAGCCCGATGACGACTTCCCATTCCATTTACTGTTCTCCTGCCGCTTGTGCAAAGGGCGCGGTCGCGCGGTGCCAGTCAGTGGCCTGCTGGAACTGGTGGGCAGCGTTGAGCATGCGCCCCTCGTCGAGGTAGTTGCCGATAATCTGCAGGCCCACCGGCAGGCCGCCTGCCTGCCCGCAGGGCAGGGACATGGCCGGAAGTCCCGCCAGGTTGGCGGAAATGGTGTAGATATCTTCCAGGTACATGGCCACCGGGTCGTCGGTTTTCTCGTTCAGGCGGAAAGCGGGGTTGGGCGCTGTTGGGCCCATCACTACGTCCACCTGTTCGAAGGCCTGCACAAAGTCCTGCTTGATCAGGCGGCGCACCTGCTGGGCCTTGTTGTAGTAAGCGTCGTAGTAGCCGGCGGACAGGGCGTAGGCGCCCACCAGGATGCGGCGCTTGACCTCCTCGCCGAAGCCCTCACCGCGGGAACGCATGTAGAGGTCACGCAGGTCGGCGGGGTTTTCGCAGCGATAGCCATAGCGCACGCCGTCAAAGCGCGACAGGTTGGCGGAGGCCTCCGCCGGTGCGATGACGTAATAGGCTGGCACGGCCAGGTGGGTATGGGGCAGGCTGATTTCCACCAGCTGCGCACCCAGTCTCTCGTATTCCTTCAGGGCATCCTGTACCCGCGCCGCGGCCTCCGCGTTCAGCCCCTCGCTGAAATACTCCTTTGGCACGCCGATTCGCAGGCCGCGGATATCGTCGTTGAGGGAGGCGGCAAAGTCCGGCACCGGCCGGTCCAGGCTGGTGGAGTCGCGACGATCGTGGCCGGCCATGGCGGTCAGCAGGTGGGCCACATCCTCGGCGGTACGGGCAATGGGGCCGCCCTGGTCGAGGCTGGAAGCGAAGGCGATCATGCCCCAGCGGGAGACCCGGCCGTATGTGGGCTTGAGGCCGGTGGTGCCGGTCAGGGCCGCCGGCTGGCGGATGGAGCCGCCGGTGTCGGTGGCAGTGGCGCCCGGTACCAGCTGTGCCGCCACAGCCGCAGCGGAGCCGCCGGAGGAGCCGCCGGGTACATGCTCCGGGTTCCAGGGGTTCTTTACCGGACCGTAGAAGCTGGTTTCATTGGAGGAGCCCATGGCGAACTCGTCCATGTTGGTCTTGCCCAGGCTCACCGCGCCGGCGGCCTGGAGCTGTTCCACCACGTGGGCGTCGTAGGGCGGCACGAAGTTGTCCAGCATCTTCGAGCCGCAGCTGGTGCGCACCCCGTGGGTACAGAAAATGTCCTTGTGGGCAATGGGCACGCCACACAGGAGCGGCGCGTCGCCGGCCGCCAGGCGCTGGTCGGCGGCCCCGGCCTGTTGCAGTGCCTGCTCGGGGGTGGTGGTGATAAAGCTGTTCAGGTCGCCGTCCAGCTGTTCGATGCGGGTGAGCAACTGGCGGGTGATCTCGACGCTGGAGAACTCGCGTTCGCGCAGGCCGCGAATGATTTCGGCGATGGTTAACTGGTGCATGGTATTCCCGGTGTGTTGTCTCTTTGCGGGTGGTGGCCAGGGATCAGTCAGTCGATTACCTTGGGAACCAGGTAGAGGCCCTGTTCCGCCTGGGGTGCCAGTTCCTGGAAGGCCTCGCGCTGGTCCGGCTCGGTAACTGCATCCGGCCGCAGCACCTGTACCTCGTCGAGGGGGTGGGCCATCGGCGCGACGCCCTCGGTATGCACAGACTGCAACTGGTCGACCAGCTGCAGGACATTGCCCAGGCGCTTGCCGACCTCGTCAACGGTTTCCTCTGAAATGGCGATGCGGGCCAGCTCGGCCAGCTGTTCTACGGTTTGCTTGTCCACGGCCATGACAATCGGGGCTCCAGCTTGGATGGAATGGGGACTGCCCGGTGACCGGTAAACCGGACTCCAAAGCGGGGCAGGAGGGACGCAAATTTAGCACAGGCGGCCACGATTCTCATAAACGGGCACCGAACGTTGCGTGGCGGGGCCGCGCCAGTTCGGCCTATTGCGGTATTCAGGCGGATTCAGCCTTGCCCTGAACCCCCGCCGTTGTTAGAGTTTGCCGATTCTGGCGGTGGACTGTGTGCCAGCTTCCGACGGGTGGGTGTCGGGAGAGCCAGGGGCCTGCGATCATTTCGGATAATGCGGCCCGGAACTCAGAATTATTCGCGCTGACTAAATAAGCTTTACACAGCATGCTTGAGTCTGCGCTGACAGCGCCCGCCCGGGGCGCCGTTGCTATTAGTACAAGGTAATCGAATTCCATGTTTAAACGTTTGCGGGGCATGTTCTCCAGTGATCTCTCCATCGACCTGGGAACCGCCAACACGCTGATCTACGTGCGCGATCGCGGGGTCGTGCTCGACGAACCCTCCGTCGTTGCCATTCGCCACTACAACGGCCAGAAAATTGTCGAGGCCGTCGGTGTCGAGGCCAAGCGCATGCTCGGCCGGACCCCGGGCAATATCACTGCCATTCGTCCCCTCAAGGATGGTGTGATCGCCGATTTCCAGGTCACCGAGAAAATGCTGCAGCACTTCATCAAGAAAGTGCATGAGCACAGCTGGATGCGCCCCAGCCCGCGGGTGCTGGTGTGTGTGCCCTGCCAGTCCACCGAGGTGGAACGCCGTGCGATCCGCGAATCGGCCATGGGCGCCGGTGCGCGCGAGGTCTGGCTGATTGAGGAGCCCATGGCTGCGGCCATCGGTGCCGGCCTGCGCGTGGAGGAGGCCAGCGGCTCCATGGTGGTGGATATCGGTGGTGGCACTACCGAGATCGCCATCATCTCCCTCAACGGCGTGGTTTACTCCGATTCCGTGCGGATCGGCGGTGACCGCTTCGATGAGGCGATTGTGAACTATGTGCGCCGTAACTACGGCAGCGTGATCGGCGATGCCACTGCCGAGCGCATCAAGGAGGAGATCGGCTGTGCCTACGCCGGTAGCGAGGTGCGCGAGATTGACGTGCGTGGCCGCAACCTGGCCGAGGGCGTGCCGCGCAGCTTCACCCTGAATTCCGACGAGATCCTCGAGGCCCTGCAGGAGCCCCTGACCGGTATCGTGCAGGCAGTTAAGAGCGCGCTGGAACAGTCCCCGCCCGAGCTGGCTTCCGATATCGCCGAGCGCGGTATGGTGCTGACCGGTGGCGGTGCGCTGCTGCGTGACCTGGACCGCCTGCTGATGGAAGAGTCCGGCCTGCCGGTGATCGTCGCCGACGACCCCCTCACCTGCGTTGCCCGCGGTGGCGGCAAGGCACTGGACATGATGGACAAGAGCCGCCTGTACCTGGTGTCGAACTGAGTTCGGCACCCCTTGTACCCGATATCGATAACAACAAAGCAAACTGACCTGTTAATGGGGGTTACCCATTAAACCGCTATTTACCCGCGGCCCGTCGCCGGAATCCCGCATCCTGGTCCTGGGCCTGGTGGCGGCCGCGCTCATCGTCGTCAATATCTATACCGACTGGTTGCAGCCGGTACGCGACCGCGTGGCCAGCCTGGCGGAACCCTTCTACTGGATTACCGATGCGCCCGCCCGGATGGGCGAGTGGGCCGGGGACCAGTTGCGTTCGCGCGATGAGCTGGAGGAGGAGAACAGCCGCCTCCGGCGCCAGGTGTTGCTGCTGGAGCAGCGCAGCCAGCTGCTTGCCGCCGCCAGGGCGGAAAATACCCAGCTGAAGGAATTGATGAACTCCGCCGAGTCGGTGGATGAGCGGGTGCTCGTTACCGAGATTATCGGCGTGTCGCCGGACCCCCTGGAGCATGTGCTGGTGATCGACAAGGGGCGTGATGACGGCGTGCGCCTGGGTACCCCGATCATGGATGCCAGCGGCCTGCTGGGACAGGTGATCGAGGCGGGCCCCGGTGCCAGCCGCGTCCTGCTGATTACCGACGCCAGCCACGCCCTGCCGGTGCAGGTGCTGCGCAACAGTGTGCGCGCTGTGGCCGAGGGCACCGGTGATCTCTACCGCCTCAAGCTGCGCCATGTGGCCAATACCAGCGACGTGCGGGAGGGTGACCTGCTCCTGAGTTCCGGCCTGGGGGGGCGCTTCCCGTCGGGCTACCCGGTGGGCGAGGTGATTTCCGTCGAGCGGGATCCCGGTCGCGCCTTCGCCGATGTGGAGGTGCAGCCGCGCGGCCGCATGAACCGCAGTCGTTTCGTGCTGGCGGTGATCACCGAAGGGGATGAGGCCGTTGGAACCGAATAATCGCTGGTTTATTGCCGCGACGGTGCTGGTGGCCCTGTTGCTTTCGGTGATGCCGCTGCCGTACCAGTGGCTCTGGTTCCGGCCCGCCTTCATGGCGCTGCTGGTGATCTTCTGGATCAACCGCATGCCACAGAGCCTGGGGGTGGGGTTTGCCTGGCTGGTCGGGCTGCTGGAGGATTTCGTCACCGGCTCGGTGCTGGGTACCCACGCCCTGGCGCTCGGGGCGCTGGCCTATTTCAGCCTGCTGACCTACCAGCGCACCCGCGCCTTCAACCCGGCCCAGCAGCTCATGTGGGTGTTTGTGCTGGTGGGTATTCACCAGGTGGTGGGCAACTGGGTACACAGCCTGGCGGGTAAGCCTGTGCCCGGCCTGACTTTTCTCTGGCCGGCACTCACCACAGCCCTGCTGTGGCCACTGGTCACGCCCTGGCTCGACCGCATGGCCGGTCGCCTGCAGGTGCGCTGAAGCCCGTAGAAACCGGGGTGCGTGAACCGGCCTCCACGTCACATTTTTGGTTAAGTCCGGTAAAGAAATGCTCATTTTTCGAGCGATACCGCTATAATCAGCGGCTGATTCACCAACAATAAAGCAGTACCGTGCCAGATACCGCCGAACACAGCAGATTGATCCTTGCTTCCGGCTCCCCGCGCCGCGCGCAATTGCTGGCGCAGATTGGGGTGCCGTTCACCCGGGCCAAGACTGACGTTCCCGAAGTCAGGGCTGCCGGGGAGGCACCCCGCGACTATGTCCTGAGGCTGGCGTGCGAGAAGGCTGCGGCCGGATTTGCCGCCCAGGGCGATGCCGGGACCTGGGTCCTGGGGGCGGATACCGTGGTTGTGTCACGTGAAAATGTTCTGGAAAAACCCCGGGACTTCGATGATTTTCGCTGCATGATGGCGACACTTTCAGCTTCCGAGCACTCGGTGCTCACCGCCATCTGCCTGTGCCGGGGCGATCGCAGCCTGACCCGGGTGGAGGAAACCCGGGTGCGCCTGCGCCCGCTGCGCGACGATGTAGTCGAGGCCTACTGGGAGACCGGGGAGCCTGTCGACAAGGCCGGCGGTTACGGTATCCAGGGCCTGGGTGCGGTGCTGGTTGAGGCCATCAGTGGCAGCTACAGCAATGTGGTGGGCTTGCCCCTGGAGGCGCTGGTGCCGATGCTCGAAGAAACCGGAATCCCATACTGGCAGGCCGGGGAGGCATCTTGAGCGAGGAACTGCTGATCAACGTGGCTCCCACCGAAACCAGGGTGGCGCTGGTGGAAAACGGTGTGCTGCAGGAGGTCTACCTGGAGCGCAGTGCGCGCCGCGGTATTGTCGGCAATATCTACAAGGGCAAGGTAGTGCGCGTGCTGCCGGGCATGCAGGCGGCGTTCGTCGACATCGGCCTGGAGCGCGCCGGCTTTATCCACGCCTCCGATATCGCCCCCCTGGACGAGGAGGGCATGGAATCACGCGAGGCCGAGGTGGCGGACATCCGCGCACTGGTGCGCGAGGGCCAGTCACTGGTGGTGCAGGTGGTCAAGGATCCGATCAGCACCAAGGGCGCGCGCCTCACTACCCACCTGAGCGTCTCGGCCCGCTACCTGGTCTACATGCCCCAGACCCGCCATATCGGCATTTCCAACCGTATCGAGGACGAGGGCGAGCGCGAGCGCCTGCGGGAGCTGGTGGAGCAGGCTGCGGCCAAGCTGGCGGACGAGGGCCAGTCCGGCGATGGCGGCTTTATCCTGCGCACTGTTGCCGAGGGCGTCAGTGAAGAGGAGCTGCTGCGGGATATCCCGTTTCTTTACAAGCTGTGGTCCGAGCTGGAACAGCGTATCCGCTCGCGCCCGCTGCCCTCGGTGATTTACGAGGACCTGCCCCTGTTCATGCGCGCCCTGCGCGACCTGGCCCGCCCGCACACGGAAAAGATCCGTATTGATTCGCGCGAGGCCCACGTCCGCGCGGCGGAATTTTCCGGCAAATACGCCCCGGAGATCGCCGGTCGCCTGGAGCACTATCCCGGCGAGCGCCCGCTGTTCGACCTCTACGGTGTCGAGGAGGAAATCCGCAAGGCGCTGCAGAACAAGGTGACCCTGAAGTCCGGTGGCTACCTGATCGTTGAACAGACCGAGGCGATGAGTACCATCGATGTGAATACCGGTGCGTTCGTGGGGCACCGGAACCTGGAAGAGACCATCTTCAAGACCAACCTGGAGGCGGCCACTGCCATCGCCCGCCAGCTGCGGCTGCGCAACCTGGGCGGCATCATCATCATCGACTTTATCGATATGAAAGAGGCCGAGCACCAGCGCCAGGTGCTGCGCACCCTGGAGAAATCCATGGAGCGCGACCACGCCAAGACCAGTATTACCGGGGTGTCCGAACTGGGCCTGGTGGAAATGACACGCAAGCGCACGCGGGAATCCCTGGGGCAGATCCTCTGTGAGCCCTGCCCGGTGTGCGAGGGCCGCGGCACCCTGAAAAGTGCCGAGACGGTGGTGTACGAGATTTTCCGCGAGATCATTCGCGAGGCCCGGGCCTATGACAGTGAAAAGATCATGGTGCTGGCCAGCCAGGTGGTGATCGACCTGCTCCTCGATGAGGAATCGGCCAACGTCGCCGACCTGGAGGAGTTTATCGATCGCCCGATCCAGTTCCAGGTGGAGCCCATCTACAACCAGGAGCAGTACGACATTGTTCTTGTCTGATGCCCATTGCCGCGCCCGCCCGAGTTGCGTCTTCGCGCCCACCGGCGCGATGGCCGCTCCCGGGCGCCTGCCTGCAGGCGGGCTGCGGGGGGGGCGCCGATGATGGGTGCGGTGCGCTGGCTGGCGCGGAAGTTCTGGTTACTGACCGTCAGTGTGGTAATCCTGCTGGCGATAGTGGTACAGACCGGGCGCATGCTGTCGCCGCAGGTGGAGCAGTACCGTCCGCAGATCAGTGCATTGCTGTCAGAGCGCCTGGGTGCGCCGGTGCAGATGGATCGCATTGCCCTGCGCTGGGAGGCGCTCGAGGTCGCGCTGCAGCTCGACGGGCTGCGCCTGGGGGAGAACGGTGAGGTGCATATGGGCTACGGCCTGTTCCACCTCGACCTGCTTGCCAGCCTGTGGAATCGCGAGCTGGTATGGAAGAACCTGCAGGTGCACGACTTCTCTGCACAGCTGAACCGTATCGGCCGCGGCAACTGGCATGTGCACGGTTTCCCCGCGGCCCTGCAGGACGCCGACACCGATGGCGCGGTTACCGGCGAGCGTCTCGGGGACCCGGCACGGATTTTCCAGCTGGGCCCCAAGGTGCAGGTCCGCAATGCCAATATCACCCTGCAGCTTGCCGATGGGCAGCGGGCCCGCATCAGCCTGCCGCAGGTACTTCTGGAGAACAGTGGTGCATTCCACCGGTTGAGCGCGCGTGCCTTTATTGCTGACACCAATGAAGCCGACTCTGCGAATACCGATTCCCCTGCCAACGCACAAAACCTGCCGGTGGCCAAGGCCCCTGCGGGTACCGAGACACTCCGATTGATCCTGGAGGGACGCGGCAACCCGCGTGATCGAGAGCACTTCACCCTCAATGGCTACCTGCAGCTGAATGAGCTGCAGGTGAATGACGACACCGTGGCCCTGTTGCAGCAGCTGACCCCGGTCCCCGAGCGCTACCACTGGCAGGGCAGGAAGATAGCCCGCGGCAACCTGTGGCTGCGCAGCGACAGTGAGGCCGGCTACCGCCTGCGCGGGCGCCTCGACCTATTGCAACTGGAGGGGGAGCTGGCAGCTGGCCGCGATGGCAGCGGGACCCCAGAAGTACATGGGGATCAAACCGGGCAGGGTGATCCGGGCGCGGGCGAAGCTGAAGCCGTGGCGGGCACGCTGGACCCGCTGCGCTCGCTGGGTGGCGACATTTCCGGCCAGTGGCTGCCTGGCGGACAGTGGCGACTCGCCCTGCAGTCCATCGAGCTGGATTGGCGCGATGTCGCCATGCCGGCCCTGAACATCCAGGCCAGCGGCGGTGACGGCGAGGGTGTCCAGCTCTCCCTCGACTACCTGGAGCTGGAGGCCTGGAATCGTATCCTGTCACGCCTGCAGTTGCTGCCGGAAAAGGCCGGGACCTGGCTGGAAGCACTGGAGCCCACCGGCGCCCTGGAAAACCTGCGCTTTGGCCGCGACAGTGACGGGCTGGTATCACTTCGTGCCAACCTCCGCGACATACGGGCCGCTGCCCATAAGGCCGCCCCGGCCGTGGAGGGCCTGGACGGTTACCTCCAGGTGCGCGGTAGTGATGGAGAACTGCAGCTGGCGGGTGATGGGGACCTGCGGTTGCACTTCCCGAAGCTCTACGAACAGGCCTTCAGCTTTGCCCGTGCCCGCGGTACCGTCGCCTGGCATGTCGACAAGGAGAATAATTCCGTACAGGTCAACTCCGGCCCCCTGGAGCTCGAAAGTGAAGAGGGCGCGATCCGCGGCCAGTTCCTGTTGCAGCTGCCGTTTGAGGCGCATACGCGGGCAGCACAACTGACCCTGGCGCTGGGCCTGCGTGACGCGCCTGTCTCTGCCCAGGCGTCACTGGTGCCCTACACCGTCAGCGAGTCCCTGCGCGAATGGCTGGACCGTGCGCTTGGTGAGGAAAACCCCGGCCGGGTGGCGCGGGCCGGTTTCCTCTATCGTGGTTATGGCTATGGTGAGGGCGAGAACGCTGACCTGCTGGCCCTGGGCGAGCGCCAGGAACGCCAGACCGTCCAGCTGGCCGCACAGCTGGAACAGGGACGCATCGACTACCTGCCTGGCTGGCCGGCGGCTCGGGAGGTGGACGCGCACCTGGCAATCAACGATGGCCACGTGATGGTCAACGCCGGGCGTGCCCGGCTCTGGAATATCGATGCCCGCGATATCGAGGTGGGCGTTTCCCCCGATCCGGCCGGGCAGGGCGCGCTACTCGGTGTCCGTGCCAGCCTGGCGGGCCCCGCAGCCGATGGCCTGCGCCTGCTGCAGGAGTCCCCGTTGCGTGAGAAACTCGGTGATGGCTTTGACGACTGGCGCCTGGGCGGACAGATGCAGGGCCACCTGACCCTGTCGCAGCCTCTGGGCGGGGCAGATATTGAGCCGCGCCAGCGGGTCGACCTGGAACTGGCAGGCGCTGACCTGCATATGGACGACACCCGCCTGGTGATCCAGTCCCTGTCCGGGAATATGCACTATGACAGCGAGGCTGGCCTGGAGGGGTCAGCCCTCAGTGGGCGCCTCTGGGGGCGGCCGCTGAGGGCCAGCATTCACCACCAGGGCGAGGGGGAAAACCGGGATACCCAGGTCGTGGTGAGTGGTCGCAATACCACCCAGGCCCTGCGTGAGTGGACCGGCCGGCCCGAGCTTGCCTGGCTCGAGGGCGAATTCGACTACCGCACCCTGGTGACCATCCCGGCTCCGGTGAAAGACAAGCCCTATCGCGCGATGGTGGAAGTGACATCGGACCTTGAAGGGGTCGCCGTGAACCTGCCGCCGCCACTGGGCAAATCCGCAGAGCAGGCGTCGGAGCTGGTGCTGCGGGTGCCGATTGGAAAGCAGGGCAGCCTCTACAACCTGGAGTATGGCGAGCACCTGGCCGCGCGCTTCTGGAAGGTCGAAGGTGCGGTGGAGCGCGCCGCTATCGCCCTGAATGCCGAGGCCAGGTTGCCCAGCGAGCGGGGCCTGTCGATCAGCGGTGACGTGTCCGAGGTGGATTTCCCCCACTGGCGCCAGTTACTCAAGATTTACGACACGACGCCAGAGCAGCCCGCTCCGGAAGACGGGACGGTACAGCGCCCGTTGCCACTGATGCTGGACCTGAGTACCGACCGGCTCAAGCTGGGCAAGACCGATATCAGCCATATACATATTCGTGGACGCGGGCTGGGTTCCAGCTGGGAACTCGATTTTGACAGTGAAACTGCCGCGGGGCACCTGAGCGGTGTACTCAATGCAGAGACCCCGCTGACGCTGGAGCTGGATCACCTGCGCCTGCCCGGCAAGTCCGGTGAAGAAGGCGAGGCCAAGGCCGGCGCGGCAGTCGAAGCGACCGCTGCCCCGGCCGGGACGGGGGCGCCAGTTGCTGACCCCTGGGCCGGGTTCGAATTTGCTGACCTGCCGGCGCTGGATTTCAGTACCGACAAACTCTATCTCGGCGACGAGGATTTCGGCCGTTGGTCGTTCAACCTGCGCCCGTCCGCGCAACGCCTGGTGGTCAGTGATATCCGCGGCGCCGCACGGGGCATCCGCGTCGAGGGGCGCGGTGAGGGGGACAACCGCCTCGGCGCCCAGCTGATGTGGATGCGCGATGAAGAAGGCAGGGATTCCTCCCAGTTTATCGGCCGCCTGAGCGCCGGCGACCTGGCCGGGGTGCAGCGCGCCTGGGGACAGGAGCCGGTGATCGAGAGCGAGTCAGCCAATTTTGATACCGCCCTGCGCTGGGACGGCTCGCCGGCACAGGTGGCGGCGGATGCGCTGACCGGCGACCTGGAAATCGATATCCAGGATGGTCGTTTCCTGCGCGCCACAGATAACGCCGGCTCGGCCCTGCTACGACTGCTGTCACTGTTCAATTTCGATACCTGGGCACGTCGGCTGCGACTGGACTTTTCCGATCTCTACCAGAGCGGCATGGCGTTCGACCGGGTGCGGGGCGAGGTATTTTTCGAGGGGGACGGGAGCCTGCTGATCGCGGTGCCGATCCAGGTGGAGGGCCCCACCAGTGAGCTGCAGATGGCGGGGCGGGTCAACCTGAAACGCGAGGACCTCAACCTGACCCTGGTGGCCACCCTGCCGGTGGGCAATAACCTGGCGCTGGTGGCGGCACTGGCTGGCGGCCTGCCCGCCGCCGCAGGGGTTTACCTGATCAGTAAGGCGTTCAAGAAGCAGGTCAACAAGATGGCCAGCGTCAGTTACCGTATCAGCGGTGACTGGTCAGAGCCCCAGGTGCGGTTCGACAAGCTGTTTGATGGCGATGGCGCCGAACGCCAGGGCGCCGAA
This sequence comes from Microbulbifer zhoushanensis, assembly GCF_021729055.1. Lineage (NCBI taxonomy): Bacteria > Pseudomonadati > Pseudomonadota > Gammaproteobacteria > Cellvibrionales > Microbulbiferaceae > Microbulbifer > Microbulbifer zhoushanensis. Next base: position 217,206 of record NZ_JAJSAO010000004.1, on the reverse strand, counting down.
GAGGCGGGGTTCCAGCGTCCCCCGCCCTCCGAGAAGCGCCCCGAGCCTGAAGGCCCGGCTCCCGGGCCAGAGACCGAAGCGGTGTCCGGTTCGCCCCCTCCCGCTACCGGTGAGGGCGAGGGTGACGAACGGACAGGTGTAATCTGAACACCGGATCTCCGACTAAAAGTGTAAGACCATGGAGTTCTGCACAGAGAGGAGAATAGATATGCACAAGCGCCTGTTGGGAACTGCGTTGCTGGCAATGGTCATCGGCCTGCCGGCCTGCACTGAGGCCGATGAAAAACGTGCCACCAACGAGGAGATGACCGTGGCCGAGGCCCGCGCGAATATCGAGGCGGGTACCAACCTGTCGACGATACCGGATTCCGCCTGGAAACAGATCCTGTCACCGGAGCAGTACGAGGTGCTGTGGGAGAAGGACACCGAGCGGCCCTTTACCGGCAAATGGCTGGAGAACAAGACCGAGGGCACCTATGTCAGTGCCGGGTGTCGCCTGCCGGTGTTCAGTTCAGAGCACAAGTACAAGTCGGGAACCGGCTGGCCCAGCTTCTGGGACGTGGCCCACCCGGAAAATGTAATCCTGAAAGAGGATTACAGCTGGGGCATGAAACGCACCGAAGTACTGTCGAAATGCGGTGAACACCTGGGACATGTCTTTAAAGACGGCCCGCCGCCTACGGGGCTCAGGTACTGCCTGAATTCACTGGCCCTGGATTTTGTCCCGGCGGTTGAAAAAACCGAATAATTGTTCGATATTGTGTTTTGCGGCTCTGCCGTGCGGCACCGCCACCCTGCAGCTGTGGGGAGGGCGGTGCCGGCAGGATGTATCGATTCGAGTGCGAGGTTCCCGGACCCGTGTCCCGCAGGCGTCGGTGCGCGGTCAGGCAGAACCGATGCAGAACAATAATCAATAGAGGTTCGAGCTGATGTCCGAGGTGGCCACATTGGGTGGGTTTTCCGTCAACCGCTACGCCCTGTTCCGGGTGTTTAAATACACCATTTACCTGTTGCTCGCGTACAACGTCTACGCGTTCTTTGTTGAGAATCACGCTGCTGCCGGGGCGGTATTTGCCGACGGTGTGCAGCTGGGCCGTATTATTGAGGCCTACAACGACTCTATCGATACCCTGGCGTGGGTGTTGCTGCTGCTGGTTTTTGAGCTGGAAACCTTTGTCCTGGCAGATGACAGGATCCGTGGCGGCGTGAAGTGGGCCCTGAACGGCGTGTCCGCTTTCTGTTACCTGTTTATCGCCTATTCCTTCTACGGCTATGTGGCCGAGATGGCGTCGCTGACACACCTGCTGCCGGTATCCGAATCTGCCTGCCAGCTGGCGGCCAGTGGTGGCTGGCAGTTGGTGGTGGGCCAGGATGACTATGTCGCCCTGACCGCCCAGAACTGTGCCGCGCTGGCGGACACCCAGGTACTGCGACTGGCTGATGCCCAGGTCCTGGGTGCGGTGTCTACCTGGAACGAGATCAAGTGGCTGGCCTGGACTGACGTGATCAATGCCGGTGCCTGGCTGCTGGTAGTGGTGATCCTTGCCTTCGACGTATGGCTGCAGCTGCGTCATGAGCTGTCCAATGCCATCATGCGTTACTCGCAGGTGATCAAGGCTGTGCTGTATTTCACCCTGCTGCTGTGTGCCATCTACTGGGGGATCAACGGCAGCTTCCTGGACTTCTGGGATGCCTTCCTGTGGCTGGTGGCCTTCTTCTTCATCGAGCTGAACCTGTTCGAGTGGCAGGCCGAGACCGCCGCCGAGAAAACCGGCCAGAGCGCCGCCTGAGTGAGTGATAGGGCCGGGCGATCAGCCGGGCGGTCAGAAGGATCGCCCCTACAGGTCTGGTAGCGTCAGCCTCGCTTCAGGACCAGCATGCGCTTAGGGGCGGACCTTGTGTCCGCCCTTCCCGTCACTGGCTGTTCTGCTCCTGCATGAAGAAGTCGCGCAGGTAACGGAACAGCTTGCGCTGCTGGGTGGGGGGCTTCTGCTTGTCCCGCTCGCGCAGGGAGTCGCGCACCAGCTGCCGCAGGTGCTGGTGGTCGGCGTGGGGATGTTGGTCGAAGAAATCACTCTGTGCCTGTTTGCCATCGTCCAGCAGGCGCTTGCGCCAGTCCTCCGCCATACGGTCAAACCGTACGTGCAACTGGTCTCGCTCGTGGAAGCGTGCCAGAGCTTCCTCAATCGCTTCGCGGTCGGCGCCCCGCATCAGCTTGCCGATGTACTGCATCTGGCGCCGGCGGGCCTCGTTGGACTTGATCCGGTGCAGGGTGGCGATCGCTTCGCGGATATCCTCATCCAGCGGCACTTCCGCCAGTTGTGCCTTGCCCATCTCGGTCAGCTGGCGCCCCAGGTCCTGCAGTTCATGCATCTCCTGCTTGACCCGGGTTTTGCTCTTGGGCTGGTCCTCATCGAAATCGTCGTATTCTTGCATTCTGGTATTCCAGCTAATTCAGGCGCCGCGGGGCCGGTACATGGTTATATCCGCTACCAGCCGGGTGGGCGCTCAGGCGTAAAACAGGGTGGCGAGCCCGAGGAAGGACATAAAGCCCACCACATCGGTAACAGTAGTCAGCGCGACCCCGCCGGCCAGTGCCGGGTCGACGCGGATGGCGCGCAGTGCCACCGGCAATATGGCGCCGGCAATGGCTGCGGTGATCAGGTTGATTACCATCGCGGCGAGGATGATCACTGCGATGGTGATGTCGTCGAACCAGAGGGCGGCAATCACGGCCATTGCCACGGACCAGAGCAGCGCATTGAGCACCGCGGAGCCGAGCTCCCGCGTCAACAGCCAGCTGAGGTTGCTGCGCCCGATCTGGCCCAGGGCCATGCCGCGGATCACCACGGTCAGGGTCTGGCTACCGGCAACGCCACCCATGCTGGCCACGATGGGCATCAGTACAGCCAGCGCCACCACCTTGTCGATGGTGCCCTGGAACAGGTTGATGACCCAGGACGCGAGCAGGGCGGTAAGCAGGTTGATACCCAGCCAGACCGCCCGCCGCGGGGCAGTGCGGCGCACGGTGGCGAAGGTGTCCTCTTCCTCGTCGAGACCGGCCATGCTCATCAGTGAGTGGTCGGCATCCTCGCGGATCACGTCAACCACGTCGTCAATGGTAATACGCCCCAGCAGGCGGTTGTTGTCATCCACCACCGGCGCGGTAATCCAGTCGTATTTCTCAAACAGCCGCGCCACCTCGGTATCGGGAAAGTCCGCTGGAATGGGCTCTACATCGGTGTTCATCACCTCGCGCACGGTGACCGAGGGATCGGTGGTAAGCAGCCGCGAGAGCGGCAGCAGGCCAATGTACTGGTCCCTGCGGTTGACCACGAACAGGGTGTCGGTGGAGGGCGGCAACTGCTCGTGGCGGCGCAGGTAGCGAAACACCACGTCGAGGGTCAGGTTGGGACGCACGGAAATGGTATCCGTGTCCATCAGGCCGCCGGCGGTCTCCTCATCGAAGGCCAGCACCCGCTCGACTCGCAGGCGATCGGCCTCGGTCATGGCGGCGAGCACCTCGCCCATGACCCGCTCGGGGAGTTGCTGCAGGATATCGGCGACGTCGTCGGCGTCGAGGCCCTCCATCGCAGCGACCATTTCCTCGGTGTCCATGGTGGCGAGGATCTGGCTTTTCACCTCGTATGACAGCTCGGGCAGCACCTCGCCTTCGACCTCGGGGTCGACCAGTTTCCAGAGCACCTGGCGAATCCGGGGTGGGGAGCTTTCCAGCAGCTGGGCAATACTCTGCGGCGACAGGGTGTGCAGCATGCGCTGCACCTCGCGGCCGGTGCCACTGTCCAGGGCGGCAAACAACTCACTGAGCTGGTTCTGCGCGCGGAACTGGATTTCAGCTGGTGGCGGGTTGGACACGGCGTTTCCTTACTGCACTGAGAGGTTCGGGGTCGGGCGGCGTTCGGGGGCCGCAGGGAGGGGATTTTATGCCTATCGGTGCCGTGCTGCCAGCGGGGCAGTGGGCGCGGGATTACTCGCCCTCGCCAAAGCGGTCGTTGATCAGGGTGGTGATGGCTTCCAGTGCGGCTTCCTCATCGCCACCTGTGGCCTCCAGCTCCAGTTCCACTCCCTTGCCCGCGGCCAGTAGCATCAGTGCCATTACGCTCTTGCCGTCGACGCACTTGCCCTGGCAGTGGACGCGGATGTCAGCGGAAAACCGGGCTGAGGTCTGCGCGAACTTGCTGGCGGCGCGGGCGTGGAGGCCCAGCTTGTTGATGATGGTCAGGCGGCACTTCTGCATGGCGGTGTCGCGTTCTCCGTCTATACGTTACGGCTGCTGTTCGCGATGGCGAACCTGGATATTATCGAATTGGCCGGCAAACGTCCTGGCCAGCTGCTCAACCATGTATACGGAACGATGGCGACCGCCGGTGCAGCCGACAGCGACACAGGTATAGCTGCGGTTGCTCTGCTGGTAGGAGGGCAGCCAGCGCCCGAGGAAGCTGGTAATGTCCCGCTGCATCTCGCCGGTTTCCTCGTGGGAACGCAGGAATTCAACCACTTCCGGGTCCAGGCCGGTCTTATGGCGCAGTTCGGCAACCCAGTAGGGGTTGGGCAGGCAGCGCAGGTCAAACACCAGGTCCGCATCAACCGGTACCCCGTGCTTGAAGCCGAAAGACTGGAACAGGATCGCCATGCCAGGAGAGTCGCGCCCGACAACCCGGGTCTTAACCTGGTCGCGCAGCTGGTGCAGGCTCAGGCTGCTGGTATCGATCACCAGGTCGGCCATGCCGGCCAGCGGGGCCAGTAATTCCTTTTCCCGGTTCAGGGCTTCCAGCAGGTGGGTGCGGTTGTCGCTGAGCGGGTGCTTGCGCCGGGTTTCACTGAAACGCTGGACCAGCACGGGAGAGCGCGCGTCCAGGTATATGACGTCGCACTGGATGCCGCTTTCGCGTAATTCATCGATAACCCGGGGTGCCTGTTGCACGTCCTGCCAGAGGTTGCGGGCATCGATCCCCAGGGCCAGCCGGGCGCTCTCCACACGCGGCTGCTCCTGGACCCTGCGCACGAGCTCCGGCAGCAGGCTGGCGGGCAGGTTGTCGATACAGTTGAAGCCGACGTCTTCCAGCAGTTGCAGGGCTGAACTCTTGCCGGAGCCGGAGCGGCCGCTGATGATCACCAGGCGCATAAGTTTCGAGGTCCGTTTCGTAATGTTTGATCGACTGCCGGCCGTTTGCTACCTGCCCGGGCAAGAGCGACCGGCGGGCTTCCGGTCGCATTGGCCAATGATCCGCCATTGCGGCGTCCGGCACAACGATAACGGATGTTTGTGAAGGATCGCAGTGGGACGGCGCTGGTGTGCTTCAGGCTGCGGCAGCGCTGTCGATGGCCAGGGCGTAGAGCTCGTCGCTGGAGTCCGCCTGGCGGAGCTTCTCCCTGACCCTGCTGTCGTTAAACAGGGCGGCGATTTCCGCCAGGGTGTCCAGGTGTTCCTGCTCCGCGTTTTCCGGCACCAGCAGGGCGAATAGCAGGTCGACCGGCTGGCGGTCGGCAGCATCGAAATCGATCGCCGGCTCAGTGGTGCACAGTACACCAATGGCCTCCTGGCAGCCCGGCAGGCGGCAGTGGGGGATGGCGACACCATCCCCGATGCCGGTGGAGCCCAGCCGCTCGCGCGCGATCATCTGGTTGAAAATCGTGTCTGCGTCCAGGTGTGGATACTGCTCGGCTATCGCCTGGGCAATATTCAGCAAGAGCTTCTTTTTGCTGCTGCCCGCCACCCGGCAAAGGCTGAGGCTGGGCGAGAGTAATGCTTCCAATGTCATAGCTTAACGATGGGCTCGCAACTTCTCTTTGTGTTTTATCAGCTGGCGATCGAGCTTGTCCGTGAGGGCGTCAATTGCCGCGTACATATCATCCGCTTCCGAATCCGCAAAGATCTCCCGCCCATTGACGTGAAACAGTGCCTCGGCGCGCTGTATTTCTTTCTTTTCCATTGACAGGGTTACCTGTCCCGTCGTGATCAGGTCATTGTGGTGGGAGAGTTTATCCAGTTTTTCGAGACAATAATCGCGAAGGGCTGAAGTCACTTCCAGGTGGCGGCCACTGATGTTGACTTGCATGGAATTCTCCTGTTCGAGTGCATCGAAAGCGCGGTTTGAACCGGCAGCACCCCCTGTCAGGGCGGCAACCCTACTAGGAAGTACGCCAGATTGGAAGGATACACTCAAACTTGAGGTATTGGTTGCGGGCCGCGTGGGATTGCATGCCCGGCAAGTGGTGGTGACCGTATTTTTCGATGGGGTCAGGTTGCGCCGCTAGGGCCCGGTTGGCGGGGCCTGCAGTGGTCTCAGATCAGGCGCTTGCGCTCACTGGAAGAGGGTATGCCCATGGATTCGCGATATTTGGCGACCGTGCGGCGGGCAACCTTGATTCCCTGGTTGGCCAGCTCCTGGGTGATCTTGTTATCGGACAGGGGCTTGCGTGGCTGCTCGGCGTCGACCAGCTTGCGGATCAGTGCGCGGATCGCGGTAGACGAGGCATCCTCACCGGAATTGGTGCTGACGTGGCTGGAAAAGAAGTATTTGAGCTCAAAGACCCCGCGGGGTGTGAACATATACTTTTGCGTGGTGACCCGTGAAATAGTGGACTCGTGCATGCCCACGGTTTCAGCAATATCCGCCAGCACCATGGGTTTCATTCCCTCGGGGCCCTGCTCGAAAAAGCCCTGCTGTTTCTCGACGATGCTCGAGGCCACCTTGAGCAGGGTCTCATTGCGGCTCTGCAGGCTCTTGAGGAACCAGCGTGCCTCCTGCAGGTGATCGCGCAGGAAGTTGTTATCGGCGGAGTTGTCCGCGCGTTTGATCATGGAGGCATAACCGGCATGGATGCGCAGGCGCGGGGTGGTTTCCGGGTTCAGCTCCACCTGCCAGCGTTGCTGGCGCCGGGTTACGATCACATCCGGTACGACATATTGCGGCTCATCGCCGCCAAAGGCCTCGCCCGGGTGCGGGTTGAGCGACTGGATCAGCCGCATCACTTCACCCAGTTGGGCCTCATTCAGCCGGGTGCGGCGCCCCAGCTGGCGAAAGTCGCGTTTACCCAGCAGGTCCAGGTGCAAGTCGACGATGGCCTGGGCCTCGGCGAGCCAGGGGGTCTCGGCGGGCATCTGCAGCAGCTGCAGCAGCAGGGACTCGCGCAGGTCGCGCGCCGCACATCCGGCGGGCTCAAACTGCTGGATGGTTTTCAGGACCGCCAGGATTTCATCCTCACCGACCTCCAGCGCCTCGGCCAGCTCCGCCAGTGGCGACTGCAGGAAGCCCCGGGTATCGATCGCGTCGATCAGGGTTTCAGCAATCAGTTTGTCGTGCCGGGAGAGTGGGGTGAGGTTCAGCTGCCACAGCAGGTGGTCGTGGAGGCTTTCGGAGGTGGCATTGCGCTGCTCCAGCAGGTTGTCCTCGCCGGTCGGGCCGCTGTAGCTGCCACCGCTGTAGATGTCATCCCAGTGGGTATCGACCGGCAGGTCGTCGGGAATGTCGTTGTTCCATTCGCTCTCGCTCGCGGCATCTGTACCGGATTCGCTGGCGCTGGCCGTGCGGTCATCGGGCCCGGGGGTCGGGTGATCCTCGCCCTTGGCCTCATCCGCGGAGGCTTCATGTTCGCCATGCTCCCCGGTATCGGTCTCCAGCAGCGGGTTGCTGTCCAGGGCCGACTGGACCTCCTGTTGCAGGTCGAGCGTCGACAGTTGCAGGAGGCGAATCGCCTGCTGCAGCTGCGGGGTCATCGTCAGCTGGGTGCCGAGCTTGAGCTGGAGGGATTGCTTCATACAGGGTAGAGAACCGCTAGAACGAAATATTCTTCCGAATTTCGATAAGGCGGCAGACTAACCTGCTGTGGGCGCGATTACAAGCAATAAGTGTGCCGAAAATGATGACCGTATTGCCTCCGCCGGCGATGGAGGTGACAGATATGCAGATTGCCCCCTCTGCCTAGGACGGTTTTCGGCGCCCGGTCCGCATCAGATGGTGAATTCGTGGCCCAGGTAAACCTCGCGTACCTGCTGGTTGGAGAGCACCTCATCCGGTGCGCCGGCGGCGATGATGTGGCCTTCGCTGACGATATAGGCGGTCTCACAAATGGACAGGGTCTCGCGCACGTTGTGGTCAGTGATCAGGACGCCAATGCCACGCTGGCGCAGGTGCTGGATGATCTGCTTGATATCGTTGACCGAAATGGGATCGACGCCGGCAAAGGGTTCGTCGAGCAGGACGAATGCCGGATCGGTGGCCAGGGCTCGCGCAATCTCCACCCGGCGTCGCTCGCCGCCGGACAGGGACATGCCCAGGCTGCCGGAGATGTGGGTGATATTGAATTCGTTCAGCAGCTCATCGGCCCGCTCCTGCCGCTGCGCCCGGGTAAGGTCCTTGCGGGTCTCGAGGATGGCGAGAATGTTGTCGCGGACGCTGAGGCGGCGAAATACCGAGGCCTCCTGCGGCAGGTAGCCGATGCCCTTGCGGGCCCGGCCGTGCATGGATAACCGCGTGATGTCTTCTTCATCGATCAGCACCTGGCCCGCGTCCGCGCGCACCAGGCCGGCGATCATGTAGAAGCAGGTGGTTTTGCCGGCCCCATTGGGGCCCAGCAGGCCCACGACCTGGCCGCTCGATACGCTGACGGATACGTCCCGTACGACTTTGCGCTTCTTGTACTGTTTGGCGAGGTGTAACGCCTGTAGCGTTGGCATACTGAATTCCTGCTGGGCGCGAGATGCCGTGGCGGCATCCCGCGCTGGATCTGGGGATTGCGAGGCGCGGCCCCGGTGGGAAGGGGTTACTGGCCTTCCGTCGAATCCTTGTTATCTTCTGCGCTGTCGGCCGGGGCTGTCCCTTCGGGCTTGCGCTCCGGTTTCCAGATCATCTCGACCCGGCCGTCGCCAGATTGGCCCTGGGCCTGCATTTTTTCGCTGTTGAGGTCATAGTCGATCCGCTCTGCGGCCAGGGTGTTGCCGTCACGGTCCACGTGGGCGTTGCCAGTCAGCTGCAGTTCGTCGGAGTTGACCTTGAACTCGATGCGGCGCGCGCGGGCCTTGACCAGGTTCTGGCTCTGTTGCATCTGTTGCTGGAAGTGGGCCGGATTGCCGGTGGCGATGACGCGGCGGATCTCCCCTTCCGGGTTGCCGTGTACTTCCACGCGATCGGCGCGGATCTGCAGCGAGCCCTGGGTGATGACCACGTTGCCGCTGTAGACCGACAGGTTCTTGCCGCGGTTGGCTTCCAGTTTCTGCGCATTGACCTTGACCGGCTGTTGGCGGTCGGCCGGCAGTGCTGTGGCGTGCATTCCCTGCAGCAGTAGCGTAGTAGCTGCCAGGGCGCACAGGAAGTTATTGAGTTTCATAGGTGCTTTCCACCTCGGAGAGTATCTCTACCCGGTCTTGTTTCAGGAAGGCGCGCAGGCCTTTTCCCTGCGTCCGGTTCGGGCCGGCGGCAATAGTAACAAGTTTGTCTGTTTCCGCGTATTCCTGGCGGGGCTTGATGGTGATTTTCTCGGTATCCAGTACGATGCCGCCGGGCTCCGGGAGTTCATTGATATGCACGTCGCCGCGCAGGACCACCCGTTCGCCATTGTTAAAGGCCACCCCGGTCCGTGACTCCGTGCGCCACTTGGGTTGGTCTCCCTGGAAAAACAGGATGCGTGGCTCCTTCAGGTTGGCGCGGTCACTGCGGGCATACTGGAAGAAAGTAATCCGCTCCGCGTCCACCCGATAGGCCAGGTTGCCCTCCAGGTTAAAGTGGCGTGTGCGTGCATCGCGGATCACCAGGTCCGGGGCGCGTTTGTGCTGTTTCGGGGTCGGGCGCTTGCCCAGCAGCTCCGGGGGTGGGCTCTCGGCGAACCAGGCGGCGACGCTGATCAGGGCCACGATCACAAACAGGGGGAGCCAGGTCCGCATCAGTACTCCCCGATATACGGTGCCAACGCGGCGGCGAAGGTGCCCTGGACATGCATAATGCGGTCGCAGACCTCGCGTACTGCGCCTTCACCGCCGCGGCTGCTGGTGACCCAGATCGCCCGCTCACGCACCGGTGATGCGGCATTGGGGACCGAGATGGGGCAGCCGATGCGAGTCATTACCAGCAGGTCCGGGTAATCATCACCGACATAGGCAATGTCCTCCAGTCGGCAGCTGTCCCCGTCGAGCAGCTCCTGCAGGGCGGCAAACTTGTCTTCGCGACCCTGGATCAGTTTGTGGATGCCCAGGTCGTGGGCCCGGCGCTCCACCACACTGCTGCGACGCCCGGTAATGATCGCCACCTGGACGCCGGACTTTTGCAGCATCTTGATGCCGTGGCCATCCAGCGTATTGAAGGTTTTCAGTTCATTGCCGCTGTTGTCGAAATACAGGCGGCCATCGGTGAGGACGCCATCGACGTCCAGGACCAGCCAGCGCACCTGCGCCAGTTTGCGGTCGATTTTCTCTTGCTGCTTTTCGCTGGAACTCACAGTTTCTTGTCCTTCTCTCATTCAGTCGCAGGCAGTCGTGGGATCAGATTACGCCGGCGCGCAGTATATCGTGCATATGCAGCAGGCCGATGGGGTGGCGGGCGCTGTCTTCCACCACCAGCGCGGTGATCTTGTTATCTTCCATTATCCGCAGTGCCTCGGCGGCGAGGGTGTCGGCGGAGACTGTTTTCGGGCGCCGGCTCATGACCACGTCCATGGTGGCCTTGTCCAGTTCCACTTTCTGGTCGATTACCCGGCGCAGGTCGCCATCAGTAAATACGCCCAGCAGGGTGCCCTTGTTATCCACCACCGTGGTCATGCCGAAGCCCTTGCTGGTCATTTCCAGCAGGGCCTTGGATAGCGGGGTTTCCGGCGAGACCCGGGGCAGCTCCTCGCCGGCATGCATTACATCTTCTACTTTCAGCAGCAGTCGCCGGCCCAGCGCGCCGCCCGGGTGGGAGAAGGCGAAGTCCTCGGCGGTAAAGCCGCGCGCCTCCAGAAGGGCCACGGCCAGGGCGTCGCCCATCACCAGGGTGACGGTGGTTGAGGAGGTGGGAGCCAGGTTGAGCGGGCAGGCCTCGGTCTCCACCGAGATGTCCAGGTTGACTTCAGCGGCCTGGGCCAGCGGAGAGTCGGCCTTGCCGGTCATGCTGATCATGGGGATGCCCAGTCGCTTGAGCAGTGGCAGCAGGGTCAGCACCTCGGCCGAGGAGCCCGAATTGGAAATGGCGATCACCAGGTCCTCGCGGGTGATCATGCCGAGGTCGCCGTGGCTGGCTTCGCCCGGGTGCACAAAGAAACTGGGTGTGCCGGTGCTGGCCAGGGTGGCGGCAATCTTGTTGCCGATATGGCCGGACTTGCCCATGCCGGTAACGATGGCTCGCCCGCGGCATTGCAGGATCAGCTCACAGGCGCGCTTGAAGCCCTCGTCGATACGGTTTTCCAGTGCCGCGACGGCCTCGTTTTCCATCAACACGGTGCGACGGCCGGCTTGCAGTATCAGGTCCTGGGTCATTGTGAATCTCTGTTTACAGCTCAATCAATTGTAGGAATTCCGGGGTGCCCTGTTTCAGTTGTGGAACAGGAGCCAATAGTAGCCGCAGTAGCTCGCCAGCAGCACGATGCCCAGTGTGCGGCCCAGGCGTGCCCGTGTGGGCCTGCGCCAGAGACTGGCGCTGACCGCTGCCACCAGCAGCAGCGTGACCGCCAGCATGGCGAGATAATCGCGGGAGAATACCTCAATCTCCATCTGGATGCTGGCAATGGCGCCAGGCAGTGCCATGACCGCGAGCAGGTTGATGATGTTGGAGCCGATGATGTTACCCAGAGCCAGGTCGAAATGCCCCTTGATCACGCTTGCCAGTGAGGCGGCCAGCTCGGGCAGGCTGGTGCCCAGCGCGACCACCGTGAGACCGATCACGAGGGGGCTGATGCCGGCCGCCAGGGCGAGGTGACGCGCGCCCCAGACAAGGATTTCCGAGCTGAGCAGCAGGGCTGCCAGGCCGATGGTGAACAGGGCAAAGCCGCGGGCTGTGGTGTAGGCCTGGATGTCCAGGTCCTCTTCCTCCGGGCCGTGGTGGCGCTTCTTGAAGTGCACCGTCAGCCACAGCAGCGGCGGGATCAGGCCCAGCATGAACAGGCCCTCTGTACGGGACAGGTAGCCATCAGCCAGGACCAGGCCCGCGAGGCCTGTGACCGCCAGTAGCGCGGGAATCTCATGGCGCAGCAGGTGCGGCTGGGCGGGGAGGGGGGCGACCAGCGCGGTGGCGCCCAGCACCAGGCCGATATTGGCCAGGTTGGAGCCCAGTGCATTGCCGACGCCGATTTCGCCGGCACCTTTGAGGGCGGCACTGCCGGCGACCATGATTTCCGGGGCTGAAGTTCCCAGTGAGACAATGGTGAGCCCGATCACCAGCTTGGAGAGCCCCATCCGAAGTGCCAGGGCTGCGCTGCCGGCGACAAACCGATCGGCGCTCCAGATGAGCCCGGCTGCGCCACCGAGGACGGCAATCACCGCCAGCCAGACTTGCGGCATGCTAACCTCTTGTTATCGGGAAGAGTTGCATCAGGCGCCCATCCATGTACCAAAGCGAGGCCTCTGTCACTGATTTCATGTCATTACATCGCCCCAACTTGGGCCGCGGCCATGGTATAGTCTGCCGCCGTCACTGTCAGCTCCGTCCTCTTTGTCCGTGTGGTTCAGTGATCGGGTGACGACGGGGTTGCGCTGGCCGTAGGCAGGATGCTGCGGGAGCCAGATGGTCGTATGGCACTTTTTGCCGCCACGTGCGTCCAAGGATCGATTTGCCAATGGGAGATTATTTGTGAGCTTCTCTATGAACAACGCCCGCCAGAGCTTTACCCGGCGTGCCCGCCTGGTCCTGTGTGCCCTGCTGGTTGCAGCCTGGACCCCGTTCGCCAGTGCGGCCCAGGATCCCTACGCCATGATCGAGGGGGTTTCCCAGAAGCTGCTGGGTGTGATTCGCGCCAATGCGCAGTATATGAATTCCGATCCGCAGCGTTACTACAGTGCGGTGGACAGTGTCCTCGAGCCGGTGGTGGATTTCAACTTCATTGCCCGCGGTGTTATGGGGCGCTACGCCAAGCAGTCCACCACCGCCCAGCGCTCGCGCTTCACCAGTGCCTTCCGCAAGGACCTGGTGGCAACGTTCGCCCGCGGTGTGGCCAGCTTTGGTGATATGGAGGTGCGCGTGGTCAACCCGGGCACGCCGGTGTCAGGCCGCCGTGTGAATGTATTGCAGGAGGTGCGCAGCCAGGAGGGGATCACCAAGGTGTCCTATACGCTGGTGCGCAATCGCGCCGGCCAGTGGAAGCTGATCAATGTGATCCTCAATGGTGTGAACCTCGGAAAGACTTTCCGCAGCCAGTTTGCCCAGGCGATGCAGACCCACGAGGGTGATATCGACAAGGTGATTGCCAACTGGTCCGCGGCGGACAATGTCGCCAACCAGGTCGGTTAACCAGCAGATTCCCGGTGGGTGCGGCGGAAAGCTGCACCCGCCCACCGATTTCAGTACACTGCCGCTTTTCAATTCCAAGTTTCCCCGCCTATGCAACCTGAAGAAATCAAGGCCCTGATCGAAGGGCATATTCCCGATAGTCATGCCGATGTCGCATTCGAGGGCAGCCACCTGATGGTTACCGTCGTGAGCGCCTCTTTCGAGGGGTTGAGCCGGCTAAAAAAACAACAGTTGGTCTATGGTGCGCTCGGTGAAAAGATCGCCGATGGCACCCTGCACGCCGTGCAGATGCAGACATTGACGCCGGCAGAAGCCGGTAAATAGGACCGCGGTTGAATGGATAAACTGATTATTGAGGGCGGTAGCCCCATTTCCGGCAAGCTGCGGATTTCCGGAGCCAAGAATGCCGCACTGCCGATCCTTGCCGCGGCGTTGCTGGCCGATGGCCCGGTACATATTCACAACCTGCCGCACCTCAACGACATCACCACCATGATTACGCTGCTGCGTTGCATGGGGTGCGAGGTGACCGTGGACGAGAAACTGGCGGTGGAGATTGATCCCCGTTCGGTGAATGAGCTGACGGCACCCTACGAGCTGGTGAAAACCATGCGCGCGTCCATCCTGGTGCTGGGGCCGTTGCTCGCCCGCCACGGGGTGGCAAATGTGTCATTTCCGGGGGGGTGCTCCATCGGCAGCCGCCCGGTGGATATCCACCTGAAGGGCCTGGAGGCCATGGGTGCCGAGATCACCATAGACGGCGGGTTTATTCGCGCGCGCTCCAATGGCCGCCTGAAGGGCGCCAATATCGTGATGGAGAAGGTCACTGTTGGCGGCACCGAGAATCTGCTGATGGCTGCGGTACTGGCCGAAGGAACCACTGTTCTGCACAACGCTGCGCGGGAGCCGGAAATTGTCGACCTGGCCGAATTCCTGATCGCCATGGGCGCCCAGATCGAGGGTGTGGGCACCGATACCCTGCGGGTGCATGGCGTCAAGCGGCTGAATTCCTGCACTTTCAGCGTGATGCCCGACCGGATCGAGACCGGCACATTCCTGGCGGCGGCCGCCGCCGCCCGGGGCAAGGTGCACCTGACCCATACCCGCGCCGACATCCTCGATGCGGTACTGCTCAAATTCGAGGAGGCCGGCGCGCACCTGAGCACCGGTGATGACTGGATCGAGCTCGACATGAAGGGCAATCGCCCGAAGGCGGTCAGTTTCCGCACCGCCCCGTATCCGGCATTCCCTACTGATATGCAGTCGCAGCTGATGGTGGTCAACGCTGTCGCCGAGGGCAAGGGAACGGTGGTCGAGACGATTTTCGAGAATCGCCTGATCCAGGTGCATGAGCTCAATCGTATGGGGGCCAATATCAGCCTCGAGGGTAATACCGCAATCGTCACCGGTGTGGAGCAACTGAATGGGGCTCCGGTGATGGCGTCGGACCTGCGGGCTTCCGCCAGCCTGGTGATTGCCGGAATGGTGGCCACGGGCACCACAGTGGTGGACAGGATCTACCATATCGACCGCGGCTACGAATGTATCGAGGAAAAACTACAGCAGCTCGGTGCCAACATCCGTCGCGTGCCCGGCTGACTCCCAGTGAGTTACCACAGGGTCCGGGGTGGACCCGGCCCTGTGGCCCAAAACATACCTGAATAACTGTCATAACGATGCAGATCACAATAGCGCTTACCAAGGGGCGGATCCTCAAGGAAACCCTGCCGCTCCTGGCGGCCGCCGGCCTGGAGCCGCAGGAAGACATCACCAAGAGCCGCAAGCTGATATTCCCCACCAACCAGGATGGCGTACGCCTGTTGATCCTGCGCGGTGTGGATGTACCCACTTATGTGCAGCACGGGGCCGCTGACATTGGTGTGGCGGGCAAGGATACGTTGCTGGAGCATCCTAATGATGGGCTCTACGAACCGCTCGACCTGGGAATCGCACGCTGCCAGTTGATGACGGCGGGAATCGCCGGTGCAGCACTGCCGCGTGGCCGGATCCGGGTTGCGACCAAATTTGTGCAGAGTGCGCGACGCTACTATGCGGCCCAGGGGCGCCAGGCGGATATCATCAAGTTGTACGGGGCGATGGAGCTGGCGCCTTTGATGGAGCTGGCCGATGAGATCGTGGATATCGTCGATACCGGCAATACGCTGCGGGCCAACGGCCTGGAGGCGCGGGACAAGATCGCGGATATCAGCAGTCGCCTGATCGTGAACAAGGCGTCGATGAAAATGAAATACAGCCCCATCAATGCCCTGATCGAGAAACTCTCCGCCGCTGTGAGCGCGCGGGATGCAAGCTGAGGTGGCCGATATGAGCAGCGCCCTGATCCGCCGGCTGGATGCCGCAAGTGCCGATTTCGACCGGCAGCTCGACGATCTGCTCGCCTGGGAATCGGTTGCCGATGATGCTGTCGAGCAGACTGTAGCTGCCATCCTGCAGGATGTTCGCACCCGTGGCGACGCCGCCCTGATCGAATATACCAACCGTTTCGATCGCCGCGACCTGCAATCCGCGAAGGGTTTTGTGCTGTCCGCCGAGGCCCTGCAGGCAGCCCTGCAGAGAATATCCGCGGCCGAGCGCGGAGCCCTTGAGGTGGCCGCGGAGCGCGTGAGTGCCTACCACGAGCGCCAGCGGCAGGAATCCTGGCAGTACACAGAGTCCGATGGCACGGTGCTGGGCCAGAAAATCACGCCGATGGAGCGTGTGGGTATCTATGTGCCCGGTGGCAAGGCCAGCTACCCCTCCTCGGTGCTCATGAATGCACTGCCGGCCAGGGTGGCCGGTGTGGATTCCGTCACCATGGTGGTGCCGGCGCCCGATGGCCAGGTCAGTGACCTGGTGCTGGCGGCAGCGGCGATTGCGGGTGTGGACAGGGTCTTCACCATCGGCGGGGCCCAGGCGGTGGCCGCGCTGGCCTATGGTACCGAGACAGTGGGGCGGGTGGACAAGATTGTCGGTCCGGGCAATATCTTCGTTGCCAGTGCCAAGCGGGCCGTTTTCGGGCGTGTGGCAATCGATATGATTGCCGGCCCGTCTGAAATCCTGGTGATCTGTGACGGCCAGACCGACCCGGACTGGATTGCCATGGACCTGCTATCCCAGGCGGAGCACGATGAGCAGGCGCAGTCGATCCTGCTCAGTCCCGACCGGGGTTTCCTTGGTGCGGTGGAGGCCTCACTGGAAAAGCTGCTCGATGAATTGCCGCGCCGCGATATCGCTGCCACATCGCTGGCGGGACGCGGTGCGCTGGTCGCGGTGGATTCGATTGAGCAGGCCATCGAGGTGGCCAACCGGATCGCCCCCGAGCACCTGGAAGTGTCTGTGGCGGATCCGGAAAGCTACCTGCCGCAGATTCGCCATGCGGGGGCGATCTTCCTCGGGCGCCACACCGCCGAGGCACTGGGGGATTACTGTGCCGGTCCCAACCATGTACTGCCTACCAGTGGCACTGCACGGTTTTCCTCGCCGCTGGGGGTGTACGATTTCCAGAAGCGCAGCTCGATTATTCACTGCTCCCCGGAAGGCGCCGACCAGCTTGGTCGCGTAGCCGGGGCCCTGGCCCGCGGCGAGGGTCTGGAGGCCCATGCCCGTTCGGCCGAGTACCGGGTAAAGGAGTGACCCGCGTCAGTCTTCCTGTGCCGGGATCCTGGTCGCCTGCCACGCCACGGCGCGCCATTCGCCATCACGTTTCACGAAGGTGCCGGTGTTGAAGTAGGAGGTCGGGGCGCTGTCCCCTGGCTTGTCACCGGCATCGGGCTGCGCCCTTTCCTCGGCCACCAGCCGGAAGGCCACGACAGCAGTGTCCCCGAACAGCCGGATATCCACATCCTCTGCCCGGTAAGCGGCGGTAGCCGGTTGCTGTTCCTGTCCCTCGAATCCTTGCAGGATCGTCTCCTTGCCGAAGCGGGCACCGCTGGAACTGGTGTAGACCAGGTCCTCCGCCCAGAAACGCTGGTGTGCCTGTTTCTTGTGGGTGGCGGCGAGGAAGTTGTCCAGCTGCTTATCCAGGGCGGCGCGATCGTCGGCAATTGCCGGTGTGCCCAGGAGGGTGGTGACTGCTATTGCGAGAATCAGGGATATACGCATGGCTAGCGTCCTCATTGTGGTTGTTATTCCTGGGTGGGCGGTGGCGCTGCCTGGCCGGGGTCCTCGCCCTGGGACTTCGGCGGCTCTGCAACGATAGCCTCGGTGGTCGACTCGATGCCATTGCGGATGTAGCTGATGGTGACCGTGTCGCCCGGGCGCAGGGTGAACATGGTCGCCGGGCCGCGAATACCGTTGTTGAGTGGCAGGCCATTGATATGGGTGAGCACGTCGCCGGGCTTCAGGCCGGCCTTGAAGGCCGGGCCCTCGTTATAGATGGCGAGCACCACGATACCCTCGGTCGACGGGGGCAGCTTGAGGGTGGGGGCCAGCTGCGGTAACTGCCGCAGGTCGGCGGCCTCGATCCCCAGCCAGCCCGGCACCACGCGGCCATACTCGATGATGTCCTCCATCACCTTGAGGGCGATGTTGGCGGGAATGGCAAAGCTGATACCGCCGGTGTAGCCGCTCTTGTCCAGGATCGATGTGTTGATGCCCAGCAGCCGGCCACGGGTATCCACCAGGGCACCGCCGGAATTGCCGGGGTTTACCGCCGCATCAGTCTGCAGGAAGCTCTGTAGCCAGCCGCCCGCGCCGTAGTTGGTCAGGTTGCGGGCGCCGGTGGCGCTGATGATGCCCTGGGTCACAGTCTGGCCGACGCCAAAGGGGTTGCCGATTGCCAGCACAATATCGCCCACCTGGGCCTGTTCCGGGTCGCCCACCTCGATGGTCCGCAGGTCGGGGAGGTCGACCCTGAGCACGGCGAGGTCGAAGTTTGGCTCGGTGCCCACCAGTTCCGCGCGGGCCTCGCGCCCGTCGGCCAGGTAGACGGTGATCGCTTCGGCCTGGTTGATCACGTGGTGATTGGTGAGGATATAGCCATCCTCGCTCACGATAACGCCGGAGCCCAGGTTGGCCTGCATGCGGTCCCGCAGTTGGTGGGGAAGCTCGGTGCTCTCGAGCAGGGCGCGGAAGGCGGGGTTGTCCAGCAGCGGGTGGCGCTGCTGGGGCACGGCGCTGCGGGTATAAATGTTGACCACCGCCGGGCTGGCATTATTGACCGCCCGGGCATAGGACACGGGGCCGCTCCACTCGTCCCGCTCGGGACCGAATGCCCCATCACGCAGCTGGGGGAACAGCAGCAGGGCACCCACTGCCAGCAGCAGGCCGATGCCTGCGGGGATGGCCCAGTCTTGCAGAAATCGTTGTAAGGACACTCTTGCCTCCTGAATTTGCGGCCATTATACGGGTTTGGCGCCCGGATTCATCGCGTGCCGCAAATTCGCTGCCCCTTGGGTGCACGCTCGGATTCCGTATAATGCGTGCTCCTGATTATTCCATTGGCAAGAAACGATAAACTTTCGGAGACCCGTATGTCCCTGGTTCGCCCCCACGGCAGCGTCGAGCTGCAGCCCCGCTTTGTCTACGACAGTGAACGGCACCACCAGCTGATGCACGAGGCGGAGTCCCTGCCGTCAATCGTGGTAAGTTCAGCCGCAGCTGCCAATGCGGTAATGCTGGGGGCCGGCTACTTCAACCCGCTGCACGGCTATATGAACCTGGCCGATACCCTGAGCGTGGCGAAGTCCCTGCGTACCTCCGATGGCCTGTTCTGGCCGGTGCCGGTGGTCAACATGGTGCAGGACACCAGCGCCATTGAGGGCGCGTCCCGAATTGCGCTGCGCGACCCCAATGTGGAAGGTAATCCGGTCGTCGCGATCATAGATGTGGAGGCCATCGAAACCGTCACTGACGAGCAGGTCAATACTATCGTAGAGGAGGTGTACGGCACGCTGGATGACAAGCATCCCGGGGTGGCCACCTTCAAGTCCGCCGGGCGCAAGCTGATTTCCGGGCCAATCGAGGTGCTGAACTTCAGCTACTTCCAGAGCGACTTCCCGGATACTTTCCGCACTGCAGTGGAGATTCGCCATGAGTTCGCCGAGCGCGGCTGGAACAAGGTGGTCGCATTCCAGACCCGCAACCCGATGCACCGCGCCCACGAGGAGCTGTGCAAGATGGCCCTGGAGTCGGTGGACGCCGATGGTGTGCTGATCCATATGCTGCTGGGCCAGCTGAAGCCCGGGGATATCCCGGCGCCGGTACGCGATGCGTCAATCCGCAAGATGGTCGAACTGTACTTCCCCGCGAACACCGTGATGGTGACCGGCTATGGTTTTGACATGCTCTATGCCGGGCCGCGCGAGGCTGTGCTGCACGCGGTATTCCGCCAGAACTGTGGCTGCAGCCACCTGATCGTGGGCCGCGACCACGCCGGCGTGGGTGACTATTACGGCGCCTTCGATGCGCAGACCATTTTCGACGAGAAGGTACCGGAAGGGGCGCTGGAGATCGAAATCTTCCGCGCGGATCACACGGCCTACTCAAAAAAGCTGAATAAGGTGGTGATGATGCGGGACGTGCCGGATCACACCAAAGAGGACTTCATCCTGCTGTCCGGCACCAAGGTGCGTGAAATGCTGGGTGACGGCATTGCGCCGCCCCCGGAGTTCTCCCGCCCGGAGGTTGCCCAGATCCTGATGGATTACTACCAGAGCATCTGACCGGGAAAGGTGAAACGAAAAAGGGCGGGTTGATACCCGCCCTTTTTTATTGCCGCCGCGCGGCCCTTGCCGTGCTGTTTCCTGGCTTTCTTCGCCCAGGGAGCCGGTTAGCGATTGGCCACGCTCTCGGAGCGCTCGTGCTGGTCCCTGTCCAGGCCGTAATCCTCGGCCAGGGTGCCCTTGGCGCCGGGCTCTTTCGGGGCCCAGTCCCGGGGGGGCTCGACGCTCTTGAGGCTCTCGTCGTTTTCGCTCAGCTTTCCGCTACCGGCCTCCAGCATCTGCCGGCCGATATCCTGGCTGGAGAGGCGCATGGCGCTGTTCGCCAGGTACTCGTGCACCTCGCGGTAGCTCTCGGTGAGGTTGTGGACCAGCTGGGCAGTCTGGTCAAAGTGTTCGTTGACCTGCAGCTGGAAGTCCTCGAGCTTGCGGTTGGACTCCTTCAGGCGCAGCTCCAGTTCCTGGGTGCGGTCGATACCGCCGCGGTTGCGGGTGGCGAGAAATGCCAGCAGCGCGCCCAGCGCCAGTCCCAGAATTCCGACCAGAATAAGAATGGATGTAGAGTGCACGAATACAGTCTCCCGGATTGCGAATGTCTGCGCCGTCCGTGGCGCCGTCCAGGGCCTAGTATACGCAATTCAGGCGCTGGCGTCGGGGCGATTTGGAAATAATGGCCGGCTGGTCAGCCCGTATCGGGTCCAGCTACTCGGTCGTCCCCGCGCTAGGCGGGATTGCGCGTATTTTGGTAAAGTGGCGCCCCTCGCAACCACCCAGGGTCCAACAGCGAACCATGCCTGCCGACATCTCTACCCAGCGGCCATCACGGCTCTCGCCGATCGAGCGTTACCAGCGGGACCTGCAGCGACCGGATTTTGTCGCCGATCCTGCGCAGGAAGCCGCTGTCGAGGAACTGCAGGACCTCTATGAGCGACTGTGTTCTGAGCGGCAGGCGCAGGGGCTGTGGCAGCGCCTGCAAGGGTTGTGGCAGCGGCCCGCGCGCGAGCCGGAAACCGGCCTCTATTTCTGGGGTGGGGTAGGGCGCGGCAAGACCTACCTGATGGACGCATTCTACGAGTCACTGCCCTTTGCCGAGAAGCAGCGCACGCACTTCCATCGCTTTATGCGCGAGGTGCATCGCGAGCTCAAGCGCCTCGATGGCGAGAAGAACCCGCTGGAGCTGGTGGCCGACGGTATCGCCGCGCGTACCCGGGTTCTCTGCTTTGACGAGTTCTTCGTGTCCGATATTACCGACGCGATGATCCTGGCGAGCCTGTTGGACGCGCTTTTCCGGCGCGGGGTGGCACTGGTGGCCACCTCCAATATCGAGCCAGAGGGCCTGTATCGCAATGGCCTGCAGCGGGCGCGCTTCCTGCCGGCCATCGACCTGCTGCGGCGGCATACCAGGGTGCTGAATGTGGACGGCGGCACCGACTACCGGCTGCGGGCGCTGGAGAGGGCCGAGCTGTATCATTGTCCCCTCGATGCGGAGGCGGACCGGAGCCTGGAGGAGAGCTTTGCCAGCCTGATCGTGGAGGGGGCCGAGATCCGTGAGTACGAGGCACTGGATATAGAGGGGCGCTCGATCGTGGCGCGCAAGGAGGCGGATGATGTGGCCTGGTTCGAGTTCGCGGAACTCTGCGATGGACCCCGTTCACAGAACGACTATATAGAGCTGGCGCGGGAGTATCACAGCGTGTTGCTGGCCAATGTGCCCCGGATGGATGGGCGCATGGAGAACCAGGCCCGCCGCTTTATCAATCTGGTGGACGAGTTTTATGACCGCTGTGTCAAGATGGTCATCTCGGCGGAGGTGCCAGTGGCGGAGTTGTACCAGGGTCGGCACCTGCGGTTCGAGTTTGAACGCACGGTCAGCCGCCTGCTGGAGATGCAGTCGCGGGAGTATCTGGCGCGGCCCCACCGTCCAGACTAAGTTGATGTCAGGCGGGTTAAAAATCACCCAGATAATCCTTGAAATGCCCCGGGCGCTTATGTAGTATTCGCGCTCTTTTGTGGGACGGCCTCCATTCCGGGGGCCCAATGCAGGTGTTTTATAACATGAAGACTTACAGTGCCAAGCCGGAAGCGGTAACTCGCGACTGGTACATTGTCGACGCTGCGGACAAGACCCTCGGGCGTATTTCCGCCGAGATCGCCACCCGTCTGCGCGGCAAGCACAAGCCTGAGTATACGCCCCACGTGGACACCGGTGATTACATCATTGTGATCAACGCCGAAAAGGTCCGCGTGACCGGTCGCAAGGCGCAGGACAAGATCTACCACAGCCACTCCGGCTACCCCGGTGGTCTCAAGTCCATCAGCTTTGAGAAACTGATCGAAAAAGCCCCCGAGCGCACTATCCAGAGCGCCGTCAAGGGCATGCTGCCGAAAGGTCCTTTGGGTCGTGCGATGTTCAAAAAGCTGAAAGTGTATAAAGGCAGCGAACATCCTCACGCGGCGCAACAGCCGATTGAACTGGCGATCTAAACGGAAATACTCTTATGGCAACTACTCAATATTACGGTACCGGCCGTCGGAAGACCTCCACTGCCCGTGTATTCATCGAGCAGGGTGAAGGCAAAATCACCGTGAACGGTCGCACCCTGGACCAGTATTTCGGCCGCGAAGTGGCTCGCATGATCGTGCGCCAGCCGCTGGAAAAGGTCGATATGGTGGAAAAATTTGATATCCACGTCACTGTGAAGGGCGGCGGTTCCTTCGGCCAGGCGGGCGCTATCCGTCACGGTCTGACCCGCGCACTGATGCAGTACGACGAGGCGCTGCGTGAGCCGCTGCGTGCAGAGGGTTACGTAACCCGCGATGCGCGTGCGGTTGAGCGGAAGAAAGTGGGTCTGCGCAAGGCGCGCAAGAGACCGCAGTTCTCCAAGCGTTAATCTGCTTTTTCAAGCCCGGCTCCTGCCGGGCTTTTTTATTCCTGTCTCCTGCGGGAGTCGGCCAGTTGTCACAGGTTTTGGTTAATTTGTGGCCAGTTCGCTACGCGATGCCCGACGTTCCCTTCCGTGTTTACCTTGTATCAAAATGGCATTTTCTTTAACATTGCGCGAATTTGTATCCGCTTGATTTTTGGGGTTAATCCGCCCGGGCAATCTTTCCGGGGGAACCTTTAAGGGACCTTTTCTACAACTTTTTTGGGTTTGGGTCAGCCAATCTTCCCCCGGGGAGAAGCTGTGATGGGAGAACTACGTCATGAGTGATGACGGTGTAAACGTAGGCCGGCGCCGTTTCCTGACCGCTGCCACCTCTGTAGTAGGTGGTGCCGGGGCGGTGGGAATTGCCGTGCCATTTGTTAAGTCCTGGAATCCGAGTGCCAAGGCCAAGGCGGCCGGCGCCCCGGTTAAATACAATGTCAGCAAGCTCGAGCCGGGCCAGATGGTCACCGTTGAGTGGCGTGGTAAGCCGGTCTACGTGGTGCGTCGCAGCGAGGAGGCCCTGCAGAACCTGGAGAAGGTTGTGCCGATGCTGCGAGACCCGGATTCTGAGGAGTCCAACCAGCCGGCATACGTCGATCCCAAGAGTCGTTCCATCAAACCGCAGCTGCTGGTGCTGGTAGGACTCTGCACGCACCTTGGCTGTGCCCCGATGTTCCGCCCCGAGGTGGGTGCCGCCGACCTGGGCGGTGCTGATTGGCTGGGTGGCTTTTTCTGCCCGTGCCACGGCTCCAAGTACGACATGGCTGGTCGCGTGTACACGGGAGTGCCGGCCCCGACCAACCTGGATGTGCCGCCTTACTCCTATGAAAATGATGATGTGATCGTAATCGGTGTGGACCAGGAGGGCAGCGCATGAACTGGCTAACGGCATTGGGTGACTGGGTAGACCAGCGGCTGCCGATTTATCGCGCCTGGGATACCCATATGGGCAAGTATTACGCGCCCAAGAACTTCAACCTCTGGTACTTCTTCGGCGTCCTGTCGATGCTGGTGCTGGCCAACCAGCTGCTGACCGGCATCTGGCTGGTGATGAGCTATAACCCGTCCGCTGACGGCGCCTTCGCTTCCGTCGAGTACATCATGCGTGACGTGGAATGGGGCTGGCTGATCCGCTACCTGCACTCCACCGGCGCATCCGCCTTCTTTGTGGTGGTCTACCTGCATATGTTCCGCGCCCTGATGTACGGCTCTTACAAGCCGCCGCGCGAGCTGGTGTGGATCTTCGGTATGTGTATCTACCTGGTCCTGATGGCCGAGGCCTTCATGGGCTACGTGCTGCCGTGGGGCCAGATGTCCTACTGGGGTGCCCAGGTGATCGTGTCCCTGTTTGGTGCCATCCCCGGGATTGGTGAGGACCTGGTACAGTGGATTCGTGGTGACTACCTGATCTCCGGTATCACCCTGACCCGCTTCTTCTCGCTGCACGTGATCGCGCTGCCGCTGGTACTGGTGCTGCTGGTAGTGCTGCACATCCTGGCGCTGCACGAAGTGGGGTCCAACAACCCCGACGGTATCGATATCAAGAAGGTGAAGGACGAGAATGGCGTGCCGAAAGACGGTGTTGCCTTCCACCCGTACTACACCGTGCACGACCTGGTGGGTATTGCGGTATTCCTGTTTATCTTCTGTGTAGTGGTGTTCTTCTTCCCGGAGATGGGCGGCTTCTTCCTGGAATTTGCCAACTTTGAGGAGGCAAACCCGCTGAAGACCCCGGCGCATATTGCCCCGGTATGGTACTTCACGCCCTTCTACGCCATCCTGCGTGCAGTAACCATCGATATCGGCCCGCTGACCGCCAAGTTCCTGGGCCTGGTGGCCATGGGCGCGGCGATTGCGATCCTGTTCGTGCTGCCCTGGCTGGACAAGAGCCCTGTGCGCTCCATCCGCTACAAGGGCGTGCTGCCGAAAGCGCTGCTGCTGGTGTTTGCCGCGGTGTTCATCATCCTGGGTTACCTGGGTGTGAAGTCGCCGACCCCGGGCCGTAACTTCCTGGCACAGGTAGCGACGCTGTTCTACTTCGCTTACTTCATCACCATGCCTATCTGGTCCAACCCGACCGAGCGCAAGAGCATGGCGTCCTGGGTGGTGAGCGGTATTTTCGGCCTGCTGTTCCTGTGGATGGCGGTCAGCAACTTCAAGGCGAGCCTGTTCGTGGGCATTTCAGCCCTGGTCCTGGCTGGCCTGTTCGCGGCGCTGCCGTGGCTGACCAGCCGCGACCACATCGGCGAGCCGCCGACCCGGGTTACCAGCCCGTCGGGTGAGAAGACGTTCGGGGTCCTGTTTATGGGTATCGTGGTGGTCTTCCTGCTGGCCTTCCTGCCGATCAAGGCAGTGGGTGCGGAGAGCACCGTGGAGCTGGACCACATCAATATCGACCTGCAGGACAAGCCGTCCCTGCAGCGCGGCGCCAAGTATTTCGTCAACTACTGCATGGGGTGCCACAGCGCCAACTTTTCCCGCTGGGGGCGGGTGGCCAGCGATCTGGAAATCCCCAATGAGCTGATGGTGCAGAACCTGGTGCTGGGCGACGACAAGATCGGCGACCTGATGAAGATCTCCATGCGGCCGGAGGATTCCAAGGTCTGGTTCGGCGCCGCGCCGCCCGACCTGACGCTGGTGGCCCGGTCCCGCTCCCCGGAATGGCTCTACACTTACCTGCGCAGTTTTTACAAGGATGACAGCCGCCCGACCGGCGTGAACAACAAGGTTTTCCCGAACGTGGGTATGCCGCACGTGTTGATGGAGCTGCAGGGCCTGCCGGAAT
This sequence comes from Microbulbifer zhoushanensis, assembly GCF_021729055.1. Classification (NCBI taxonomy): domain Bacteria; kingdom Pseudomonadati; phylum Pseudomonadota; class Gammaproteobacteria; order Cellvibrionales; family Microbulbiferaceae; genus Microbulbifer; species Microbulbifer zhoushanensis. Next base: position 191,399 of record NZ_JAJSAO010000004.1, on the reverse strand, counting down.
GCGCCCCGGGTCCGAAGCGTGACCACGGCCATGTAGTGCGCGATGAGCTGGGTAACCCGATCATGGATGCCGACTGTGGCAGCCTGCAGGTGGGCGAGGTCAAGGGTTCCATGACCGACGCGGAGTTCGACCAGGCCATGTATGACCTGGTGAACTTTATGGAGTACATCGCCGAGCCGATGGCGGAAGATCGCAAGCGCGTGGGCTTCTATGTGCTGGCCTTCATCCTCGTATTCTTCGCGTTCGCCTGGTTGCTGAACCGCGAGTACTGGAAAGACATCGGGCACTGAACCGCGGTCGATCGCCAAAAGTTATCCGGCGCCAGCCAGTAGCGGGCGCCGTGTCTGGGTGGTGGAGCTGCTCCATCACCCTTTCGTTTTTCGGATCCCCGGCCGGCGCATTGCCGGCCGCCAGTTTGAGGTAGTTACAAGATGGGTGTGCCCACCAACAAGCGCTCCTCCATGACCTTCTTTTCCGATGGTCGTAGTCATTTGAGTCATCGCGTGCGTATCGTGCTCGCGGAGAAAGGGGTTTCTGTCGATATCATCGATGTGGACCCGGAAGACAAGCCGGCCGAGCTGGCGGACCTCAACCCCTACAACTCCCTGCCCACCCTGGTTGACCGGGACCTGGTGTTGTTTGAAACCAAGGTCATGATGGAGTACCTGGACGAGCGCTTCCCGCACCCGCCACTGCTGCCGGTTTATCCCGTGGCGCGCGCCCAGAGCCGCCAGATCATGTATCGTATCGAACGGGACTGGTGTCCGCTGGTGGACAAGATCCTGGCCGGGGGCAAAGAGGCGACGGCGGCCCGCAAGGAATTGCGCGACAGCCTGGTAGGTATCGCTCCGCTGTTCAACGACCTGCCGTTCTTCTTCAATGAAGAGTTCTCCCTGGTCGACTGTTGCATGGCCCCGCTGCTGTGGCGCCTGGAGCAGTTCGAAATCAGCCTGCCGAAGACCAAGCAGGCCAAGCCGTTGCTGGACTATATGGATCGCCTGTTTACCCGTGAGGCATTCCAGCAGAGCCTGACCGAATTCGAACGGGAAATGCGTTGAGGTGATCGTTGAGTAAACCGGCCATGACATCCAATCGTCCGTATGTGCTGCGGGCCTTTTACGAGTGGATCAGCGACAACCGCTGTACGCCCTACATCCTGGTGGATACCCATCTCTCCGGGGTGCTGGTGCCCCAGCAGCACGTCAACGAAGATGGCCAGATAGTACTCAATATCTCCGAGAGTGCCGTGGTCGGGCTGACCATGGATAACTACGCAATCCGCTTCAATGCGCGTTTCGGCGGTGTTCCCACTGACATCCAGGTGCCTGTGGGCGCTGTGGTGGGCATCTATGCACGGGAGAACGGGCAGGGCATGGTGTTCGAGGCTGAGGAAACCCCCGAACCGCCGGAGCCCACGCCACCCACCAGCCTGGGCAAGAAATCCGCCAAAAAACCCTCCCTGCGCGTGGTCAAGTAATTCCGCCGGCAGCCGTTCGCGGCTGTCGACCGGTTCCCCCCTCCGGGTCCACTGGCCATATCCCTGCCTGACTCCCTCACATTCCAGTCTGCGACCCAGTGCCGGATGGCGCGTGACCCAATCCCTATAATCGGCATCCCCGTTGGACTGTGAAGTGACGATGCCGTTGATATCGCAAATCCTGCATATATTCCGCCAGGGCTGGGTGCCCGCACTGGCCCTGGGCCTGGCTGCGGCGCTCTATTTCCAGCCCGTTTCCATCGACCTGGACCTTGCGCCCCGGCTGGCGATGTTGTTGCTGGCAGCCGCGCTGGCGCTGGGCGTCTATTTCAAATCCAGCCGGCTCGCCTTTGTCGCGGGCCAGTTACTGGCAGGGTTTATCCTGCTGGAGCAGCTGCCCGCCTCGTCGCGTCCATGGTTGACCGTGCACGGCCTGGCGCTGGTGTCTCTTAATACCGCGCTTATTATGGGCCTGCGTGATCGCAGCGTGCTCAGCGGCTTTGGCCTGTTGCTCACGGCAGTGCTGGCGGGCGAGGCCCTGGGGCTGGTATCCCTGTACGAGTGTTGCAGCTCTGCCCTCTCATCGGCCAGGCCACTGGCGGCACTGGTCTCCGGGCTGTCACCTGGCATGCCGGGTGGCTGGCTGGCGGGGCTCAATTGGGCTGACCTGGCTTTCCTGCTGGCTGTACCGCTGGGTGTAGCGGTGTCCATGGTGCACCGGGACCCGGTTAACCTGGGCCTCCTCTCCTGTATTCTCCTCGCCCTGTCGGTATACGTGCTGGGTGGTGGGAGCCGTACCCTGTTGATCCTGGCGGTCTGTGCCGGGCTGCTGCTGGCCCTGCTGGCGTTGCGCAGCGCATACGAGCTGGCCTTCCGGGATGAGCTGACCGGTATCCCCTCGCGCCGCGCCTACAGCCGTTACCTGCTCACCCTGGGACGCAACTACAGTATCGCCGTGGTGGATATCGATCACTTCAAGAAGCTCAATGACCGCCATGGACACCAGGTAGGGGACCAGGCGCTGCGGATGGTGGCGGGCAAGATTGCCCGGTACGGCGGTGGCAGGGCGTTCCGTTATGGCGGCGAGGAATTTGTGGTGGTGTTCCGGGGCCGTGATGGCGAGCGCGCCGAGCGCTCGCTGGAGCGGATGCGCGATAAAATTGCCGCCTATCCCTTGCGTATCCGTGGCGCCGGCCGGCCGGCCAAGAAGGCAAAAGGCAAGCGCCTGCGGGGGCGCGGCGGCAGCCAGGCGATCAAGACTTCGGTGAGCGTGGGGCTGGCGTCCGCATCCCGGGAGATGCGGGCTCCGGACCAGGTGCTGGCGGCGGCCGACAAAGCCCTGTACCGGGCCAAGCGCGGCGGTCGCAACCGGGTATGTGCCCACCGCTAGTATTCGACGCTATCGGCTCCGCGGAAAATTGGCGTGCTATTCTTCTTAAGTGTTGGTGAATCGGGTGCTGTCCCCCGATACTGCTAGCAAAAGCGAAATAGGGAGAAGAAGCGTGCGAATCCTGAGTCATACCCTCGGCATCCTCACCAACCCGGACAAGGAGTGGAAGGCAATCCGTGCCGACAAGCACTCTTTTGCCCAGGTTTTCCTCAGCCATGTGCCCTTCCTCGCCCTGATTCCCTGTATCAGCGGTTACATCGGTGTTACCCAGTTCGGTTTCCGGGTCGGGGATAACGTCGCCAAGCTCACCCCGGCGAGTGCCGCGACCCTGGCCATTCTCACCTACCTGGCCATGCTGATCGGGGTCTACCTGTTCGGCGAGTTCATCAACTGGATGGCAAAGACATATATGGTCGAGGGTAACGAGGAAACCCGGCATTACGAGGGTACGGCGCTTGCGGTTTTCGTCACCACACCCATTTTCCTGGTGGGCTTTATCGGGCTCTATCCCAACCTGTGGGTAAACGCGGGGGTGACCATGCTCGCCGCCTGCTACTCGATCTACCTGATCTACGAGGGCATTCCCATACTGATGAACCTGAGTAAAGAGCAGTCGTTTATGTACGCCACATCGGTGGTGACGGTAGGGCTGGTCCTGCTGGTGACAGTGCGGGTGGGGTCCGTGATTCTCTGGAGTATGGGCGTGGGACCGATCTACCAGAATTGACCTGCCGGAACACCGATGCGAGCGGGGTGAGCTGCAGTGCCTCTTGGCGCCGCCTCTTGAGAGTACCGCAGCTACCGGGGAATGCCGCCCAATGTTATTTGCGGGTGTTTAACGGGAATAAAAAAAGCCGGCCACAGGGCCGGCTTTTCTGTTTCAGCCTGTCGGCGTTGCCTGGCGGCCGGTGGCGCCGGCCGGCGCACCCCTGGAGAGACTCCGGTCTACCACCTGCGGGCAGATGGGGGGCATCGGGCAGTCCAGGCTGTCCGCCACCGCCCGCAGCAGCTCGATTTCCTCGGCTGCGATCAGGCCGTCGTGGGCCATGGTTGTAGCCATGGCCTTGAGCAGGGCGGGCTTGCGCAGGGGCCGCTCGCCCGCGGCGATGGCCACGGCCTTGTCCAGCCGTGCGAGGGTGATATCCCGTCGCGCCGGCAGGGGGATGCGCTCCAGTTGCAGCGCGTTCATTCCCGCCTCGAACGCCCGCTTGGCCTCCAGGTAGTCGGGGTTGCCGGCATGTGCCATGGCCGCGAGCAGGAAGCCCGCAGCGTGCCGGTGCGCGCGGGGCCCGGAAGCCAGTCGCTGCCGGTCCGGACTGTCCTCCAGGGCGTGCATCAGCAAGCGGTAGAGGGCCCACTCCCACAGGTCGACCCGATTGTCACTGCGCAGCAGCTTGATCAGGTTGCGTTTAAAAACCTGGTACTGCTGGGGCACGAGGCCCCGCAGGGCCGGCACGCAGAGGTCCAGCAGGGGCAGTCGTGAGCATTCCGGCATGGCGCTGAAATCCCCCTCCAGCCGGTCCATTTCCCGCATTACTGCGGGATGGGCGAGCTTGCGCAGCATCTGGTACTGCTCCTCGCGCCGAGCCTGGTCCCGGTGGAGCATCAGGCGGTACACCACGGCCCGCGCGGCAAATGGATCGTGGGCCGCGGCGTGCAGGGCCGGGGGCACCGCAGCCAGCAGCTGGCGGCCGTAGTCGGTGTGTTCCTCGCCGGGATTGGCAATACTGTTATCCACCGCCGCGGCCACTGATTCCAGTGGCGCCTCACCGGCAATGCCGGCCGCCAGTGGTGAGGATACCGCCGCCGGCGGGGGCGCTGCGGGAGCCGCGGGGAACTGGCCATTCCAGGCCGGGTCCAGCTGCCGGATACGTATCGGTAGCGGGGGGTGGGTGGCGAACAGGTTCGCGAAAGAGCGACGCAACCCGCTGGCGAAGTACATATGGCTGTATTCTGCAGCCTGTCGGGAAGCCAGGGTCGAGCTGTCGCTGTGGCCGCCGATTTTCTTCAGGGCCCCGGCGATGCCGGTATTGTCGCGGGTGAACTGCACTGCGGAGGCGTCGGCAAGGAACTCCCGCTGGCGGCTGACCGCAGCCTTGATCAGGTTGCCGAAAAAGGTGCCGGTATAGCCAATCACCATCAGCCCGGCGCCGATACCCAGCAGCGCCGCGCGGCCGCGGTTATCCCGCGTGGAGCCCAGGTGAGAGCCCCGCAGCAGCCAGTAGCCGAGCAGGCCGATGATCAGGATACCGTGCAGCAGGCCGACAATACGGAGGTTGAGGCGCATGTCGCCGTTGAGGATGTGGCTGAACTCGTGGGCTACCACTCCCTGCAGTTCAGCCCGGCTGAGGCGCTCGATACTGCCGCGGGTCAGTCCGATCACCGCGTCGGCGGGTTTTATCCCGGCGGCAAAGGCATTGATGGCCGGGTCCTCGATGACATATACATCCGGGACCGGAGTACCGGACGCGATGGCCATTTCCTCCACCACGTTCAGTGCCCGTTGCTCTGCCACACCGTCTGGTGAGAGATTGATCTTGCGCCCGCCCAGGGACTCCGCCACGGCCTGGCCGCCGGCGGCGAGCTGGCGCAGCTTGTACAGGCTGCCGAGGCCGATAACAGCGAGAATCGACAGGGCGATCATCGCCACGGTTTCCCAGCCCAGTTGCGGTATCGCGCTGGCGAGGCTGAAATCCTGCCCGCGGCTGTAGGCGGTGAGCGCTGCTGCCAGCAGGGTAGTGATGGCAATCAGCAGGAAAACGGCGAGGGCGAACAGGCCCACCAGCAGGGTACTGTTGCGGCGCGCGCGGTCCTGCTGCTCGAAAAAGTTCATTTAAAACTCCACGCGTGGCGCTGCCTGGAATTCTGCCGAGTCTTCAAACTCCAGCAGGCGTGCGTCGTCCCGGTGGCCGAAAAAGCCGGCAAAGAAAACCGGCGGGAAGCTCTGGCGGTAAATGTTGTAAGCCATGACCGAATCGTTGAACGCCTGGCGGGCAAAGGCGACCTTGTTTTCCGTGCTGGTCAGCTCCTCGCTCAGCTGCATCATGTTCTGGTTGGCCTTGAGGTCGGGATAGGCCTCCATGACCACGTTCAGGCGGCCCAGCGCCCCGGCCAGGGCTCCCTCGGCGTGCCCCAGGTCAGCCATCGCCTTGGGGTTGCCCGGGTCCGCAGCGGCGGACTTGAGGCCGCTGAGGGCCGTATTGCGGGCACTTATCACCGCTTCCAGGGTGTCACGTTCATGCTTCAGGTAGCCCTTGGCGGTATCCACCAGGTTGGGGATCAGGTCATAGCGGCGTTTCAGTTGCACCTCGATCTGCGCAAAGGCGTTCTGGTAGCGGTTTTTCAGTGAAACCAGTTTGTTGTAGATGCTGATTACGTAGAACAGCAGCGCGGCGATGGCCACGATCCAGAAAATTCCCGAGAATTCCATTTGTCATCCTATTGTTATCGCGGTTTTTGTGGCGCCGATACTAGCATGGCCCGGGTTGCCGGTGACTTGAGCAAGGCCGCAATCCTGCGCTCACCCGGGCGGTGACCGGGTGGGGGAGACCCGACCAGGGACGCATGGCGGCAGTGGCCCGCGGATCGGTTATAATGCCGCCGCAATAAATAGATCGCCGGCGCGTACCAGGACGCCGGCACAGAATCGGAGCAGCGTATGAGTGATGTAAATTCGGATCCAGTGGTCATTGTCGGAATGGCGCGCACGCCCATGGGCGCAATGCAGGGAGCCCTGTCTGCACTCAGTGCTCCGCAACTGGGGTCCGCGGCGATCCGCGCGGCGCTGGCGGATGCCGGGATTTCCGGGAGCGACGTCGATGAGGTGCTGATGGGCTGTGTACTGCCCGCGGGCGTGGGCCAGGCACCGGCGCGACAGGCGGCGCTGGGGGCCGGTATTCCCGAGGGCACCCCGACCAGCACCGTGAACAAGGTATGCGGCTCGGGTATGAAAACCGTGATGATGGCCCGCGATGCCCTGCTGGTGGGTGATGCCAGTGTGGTGGTGGCCGGTGGCATGGAAAGCATGAGCAATGCCCCCTACCTGCTGCCCAAGGCCCGCGGCGGCATGCGCCTGGGCCACGGCAAGGTAATGGACCACATGTTCCTCGACGGCCTGGAAAACGCCTATGACGGCCAGCTGATGGGCAACTTTGCCGAGTGCACCGCGGACAAGTATGAATTCACCCGCGAGGAACAGGACAATTTCGCCCTGGAATCCCTGGCGCGCGCCAATGCCGCGATTGAAGAGGGCGCTTTCGAGCGCGAGATTACCCCGGTCACCATTTCCTCGCGCCGTGGCGATGTGGAGGTCAGCGTGGATGAGGGGCCGGGCAGTGTCCGCCCGGACAAGATTCCGCAGCTGAAGCCGGCGTTCCGCAAGGACGGCACTGTGACTGCGGCCAATGCCAGCTCCATCTCCGATGGTGCCGCGGCACTGGTGCTGATGCGCGAGAGCGAGGCGAAGCGCCGCGGCCTGAAGCCGCTGGCGGTACTGCGCGGCCAGACCCAGTTTGCCCAGGAGCCGGAGTGGTTCACCACTGCGCCGGTGGGCGCCATGCAGGCACTGCTGGAAAAAACCGGCTGGAGTACCGGCGATGTCGACCTATTCGAGATCAATGAGGCGTTCGCGGTGGTCACCATGTCGGCCATGAAGGAACTCGGCCTGCCGCACGACAAGGTCAATGTGAATGGCGGCGCCTGTGCCCTGGGCCATCCGCTGGGCGCCAGCGGTGCGCGCATCATCGTTACCCTCCTGGGGGCGCTGGAGAAGCGCGGGCTCAACAAGGGCGTGGCCAGCCTCTGCATTGGTGGTGGCGAGGCGACCGCCATTGCCATCGAGCGGGTCTGACCTGGCCCTGCGCACCAGCCCCTGTCCCGCCCGGCCGTGGCGGGACAGCGGGGTGGGTGGCAGGCACTGAATCCAGGCATAAAAAAAACGGAGGCCCTGCCTCCGTTTTTTTATGCGGCTCCGGTCACTGCCGGTGCGGGAGACCGCCTCAGTCCACGTACTCCACAGCCTTCACGACCTTCTGGACACCGCCGATACTGCGGGTAACGTCCGCTGCCATTTCTGCCTCCGCACGGGTCAGCAGGCCCATCAGGTAGACCACGCCGTTTTCGGTGACGACGTTGATGCGGCCACTGTCCACTTCCTTGTCGGCGAGCAGGGCACTGCGCACCTTGGTGCTGAGCCACGCATCGCTGCTGCTGGCGAGCAGGGATACATTGCCGCGCACCTGGATTTCGTTGTAGACCTGGCGCACGTTTTTCACCTGCTGTGCGGTGCGCCCGGCCAGCAGGCGCATCTCCGGATCATTGACCTGGCCGGTCAGCAGCACCACGCCATTGAACACGTTGACGTTGATGTTGGCTTCCTTGAGGGCGGGGTGCGCCTTGTTGATATTGACCGTGGTGACGGTCTCGATCTTCTGGTCGTCCATGTAGGTGCCCAGCGAGCGCTTGCCCGGATCCTGCTGGATGGGGCCGTCGCTGGTGGCTTCCAGTACCGAGGCACAGCCGGCGAAAGCCGTACTGAGCACCAGCACAAGGGCCAGGTTAAGGTTGCGGTTGAAAAGCTTGATGGTCATGGTTCAGTCCTCGTAGCCACCGAACAAACTGCTGTCGATGAGATCGCACAGACAGAAAATGGTTAACAGATGTACCTGGTGCACCTCCGCTGCGACCTCGGAAGGCACGCGCAGTTCAATATCGTGATTATCCAGCAGGGCCGCACAGTCCCCGCCGTCGCCGCCGGTCAGGGCGAGAATGCCCATATCACGGTCGCGTGCGGCACGCATGGCCTGCACCAGGTTGGAGTCGCGCCCGTCGTTGCTGACGATCACCAGCAGGTCACCAGGTTGTCCCAGTGCCCGCACCGAGCGGGCAAACGACTCGGCGCGGCCATGATTGCGGGCCACGGTGCTCAGGGAGACCGCGTCACCGCTCAGGGCGATGGCCGGCAGGCCCGGCCGCTCACGTTCGAAACCGCCCACCAGCTGGGCACAGAAACTCTGTGCCAGCGCGCCGCTGACACCGTTGCCACAGATCAGCAGCTTGCGCTCTTCCAGCAGCGTATGGACGATCATATCGCTGGCCTCGGCGATCAGCGGGGCGAGTATCTCGCCACCGTTCATGGTTGCCTCGAGGCTGCGGTGAAAAAGGGTTACAACTCTCTGTTCCATCGATCCCGTCTGGGTAATCTCCTCGGGTAGCGGCCCCTGCCGTTACCGCTGACTATTCAGCTTGTCTCGCCGGCGAAAGCACCGGTAATCCATTCGACCTGCCCGTCCTCACCCTCTATCGCCACTACATCGAAGCGACAGGGACAGTCCAGTTTATGGGCCTGCAGGTAGCTCTCGGCGGCGGACATCAGCTTGCGCTGCTTGCGGCGGTCTACCGAGTCACCGGCCGAGCCGAAGCGGCTGTTGCGCCGGTAGCGAACCTCCACGAACACCAGGGTATCGCCATCCCAGGCGACGATATCGATCTCGCCCCGGCGGCTGCGGAAGTTGCGCGTGGCAACCTTCAATCCGGCCTTCTGCAGGAACTGTGCCGCGTGCGCTTCCATCCGGGAGCCGATGCTGCCCGGGGCGTCGCCGCGGCGAAAAAAGCTCACTGGGCGCCGCCAATCCCTGTGCTGCCGGCCTCGCCAAGCGGTTCGCCGGCCGTGGTCACCGGTACCGGTGAACCTTCATCCATCCGCGCCCAGATCTGCTCGCGCACAATGCGGCCGTCATCGCTCAGTTGCAGCGCGCCGGTCAGGCCGTGCACCCGCTGCTGCGGGAACTCGCGCAGCATGGGCAGGCGCGGGTAGAGGCGGAAGGCATCGGCGCCCAGGGCATACAGCCGTGCGAACGCGGGTGATGGTGCGGCCTGGCTGACGATGTTCTGCTTGGTGCGGTTCTCATCCTCGAACAGCCAGGGCAGGGCAGTGAACTGGATACCATTGATATCCCGGTCGCGCTGCGGGTTGATATTGCCCTCGAAGACGTGCGACGTGGCGTACACCGGCAGGTCACTGGCGTAGTGGAACGTCAGCATCGGGTTGATCTGGCGTGCCTGGCCCGGCTGTGCCGCCAGGAACAGCATATCGGCATCGTCCCGGCGGCGCGGGGTGAACTCCAGCGGCGCGGCCAGGGTGCGGCGCAGGGCTGCCTCGCGCGCAGTGCTGTCGGAGATCAGCAGGGCATCACTGACCATCTTGGAGAAGTTGCTCTTGTCGTGGAACGTCTTGCGACCACTGACCAGCCCGCCCAGGCGTTGCCACTCCTCCTGGAAAGCCTGGGCGCCGCGCTGTCCCCAGCCGGCGTCGGAAGCCATGATCAGGGCCTGGCGGTGGCCCTGGCGATAGGCATGGCGCGCCACCTGGCGGGCCTCGTCCTCGATCGCCAGGCCGAACTGCACCAGGTCATCGGTGAGGCGGCCACTGTCACCGTAGTTGAGGGCCAGGGTGGTAACCGGCAGGGTCTCGGTGGCCAGCAGGTTGGCGACCTTGCCCTTGTCCAGCGGCCCCACAATCACCTCGGCACCGGCGTCAACGGCGGCCTGGTAGACCTCGTCGAAGGGCTGCGCGGTGCCGGTATCGTAAACCTCTACCGCGGGGGTGGGCGCTCCCGCTTCCAGCGCGGTGTAGTAGGCGGCCATAAAGCCGTCGTGGATGGCGCGGCCGGCGCTGCCCAGTTGCCCGGACAGTGGCAGCAGCAGCGCGACGCGCTGGGGCCGCTGTGCGGCCAGGCGTTCCAGCAGCTGCATGGCCCGCGGCGGGTACATGGCGGCGGTATGGCGCGGCCATTGCTGGCGCCAGCGGCTGAATTCCGTCAGCTGGCCGCTCACATCGGTCTGGGTGCTGCGGCCCAGCAGGGCCAGCTGGTACCAGCCGCGCATCATATGGTTGGCGCTCTGGCTGGCACGCTGCTGCAGCTCGCTGGAGGGCAGCTGGGTGAGCAGCTGCCAGAAGCCGTTGTTGTTCTCGGCGATCTCCTCGGGGGTACGGGCCAGGTGCGCGATCTGGCGGCGCTCCTCGATGGCGCTGTCGATATCACCCAGCAGGCCCCAGAGCTGGGCCCGCAGGTTGCGCAGGGGCAGGGAGGTATCCGGCGGCAGGCGCAGCCAGTTGCCATCCAGGCGCGGTGCGGTGGCCAGGTCCAGGGCGCGGAAAAATTCATCCTGCGCGGCCAGCACATTGCCGTATACGTGGGCGTACTGCGCGTACTGCACATCGTCCAGGTTTTTTGGCTCGACCCCATCGAGGGCCTGTTGGGCGGTCGCATTGTCGCCCAGTCCGTATAGAATGGCGGCAGCCTTGACCGTCTGCTGGTCGCGCTGCGGCGCGTCCATGTCCCTGGCACTTTGCAGCATTTCCATCGCCGTGCCACGACTGGCTTCGGCGGTCACCGGCCCGCTGGCCAGCCCGGTATCGGGTTTCGGGGTCGGGGTCTGGCAGGCAGCCAGGGCCAGGGCCAGCACACTGGCGGCAAGCCTGGTAACAACAGGGGGCGTGCGCCGGTTGAGGGCGGACATACATTTCTCCCACAAATCTTGAATCATGGAGTGTGCTATGGGGCCGGATCAGGCGCTTTACGTGGTCGCTACACCCATCGGTAATCTGGCCGATATGGTACCGCGAGCGATTGAAGTTCTACAATGCGCCGATCTGGTGGCGGCAGAGGACACGCGTCACAGTCAGAGACTTTTTTCCCACTTCGATATCGATACGCCCCTGGTGGCCTATCACGACCACTCGGACGACCAGCGCACTGCCCGTATCCTCGAGCGCCTGGAGGCGGGCGAGACGGTAGCGCTCATTTCAGATGCGGGCACGCCGCTGATTTCCGACCCGGGCTACCGGTTGGTGCGCGAGGCGCGTTCCCGGGGTATCCGCGTGGTACCGGTACCCGGGGCCTGCGCCTTTGTCGCCGCCCTGAGCGCCGCCGGCCTACCCAGCGACCGCTTCACGTTCGAGGGCTTCCTGCCGGCCAAGTCCGGTGCCCGCGCGCGGGCGCTGGAGCAGCTGGCCGGGGAGGAGCGCACCATGGTGTTCTACGAGGCCCCGCACCGGGTGGCCGATACCCTCGACGCCATGGCGGAGGCCTTTGGCGATGAGCGCGAGGCGGTGATTGCCCGTGAGCTGACCAAGGCTTTCGAGACCTTCCACCTGGCGCCGCTGGCGGAGCTGGCGGCGTGGGTACGGGCGGACAGCAACCAGCAGCGGGGTGAGATCGTGTTGATGGTCCGCGGGGCTGAGAAGCGCAAAGCCGACGAACTGGACAGCGAGGCGGAGCGTGTCATGGGCCTGTTGCTGGGGGAGCTGCCGCCCAAACGCGCCGCGGCAGTGGCCGCGGAGATCACCGGGGTCAACAAGAAGGTGCTGTACAACTGGAGCCTGTCCCGCAAATAACCCGGGCCCGCCGAACACATCGGCGAGCCCGGTGCAGGGAGTTACGAGCGATGGCCGGCTCAGCCCTCGCGCTTCGGTTTCGGCTCCAGCGAGGTCCACAGGTGCGCGAACATCAGCGCTACCCGGTGGGCCAGCTGTTCATTGGTGGCGCTGCCCTTGTGCCCACCCTCCAGGTTCTCGAAGTACTCCACGTCCTGGCCCATGGCCTTCATCCGCGCCGCCATCTTGCGGGCGTGGCCCGGGTGTACGCGGTCATCGCGGGTGGAGGTGAAGAAGAACACGGAGGGATACTCGGTGCCGGGCTCCAGGTTCTGGTAGGGCGAGTACTCCTTGATGAAGTCCCAGTCGTCGGTGTCCGGGTTGCCGTACTCCCCCATCCAGGAGGCGCCCGCCAGCAGCTTGTGGTAGCGCTTCATATCCAGCAGCGGTACGCCGCAGATCACGGCATTGAAGAGGTCCGGCCGGCGCGTCATGCTGGCGCCCACCAACAGCCCGCCATTGCTGCGGCCCTCGATGCTGAGGCGCTGGGGCCGGGTGATGCGGCGCTCGATCAGGTCCTCGGCAACCGCGGCGAAATCCTCGAAGGACTTCGTCCGGTTTTCACGCAATGCGGCCGCATGCCAGGCCGGGCCATACTCACCGCCGCCACGGATGTTCGCCAGTACATAGACCCCGCCGCGCTCCAGCCACAGCCTGCCGTAGGCGCCGTTCAGCGGCTCGTAGGAGCCGGAATAGGACGGCAGCAGGGCATTGCGGAAGCCGCCGTAGGAGAAGATGTGGGTGGGGTTATCGGCATCCAGCTCGATATCTTTCGGCATCACCACGAAATAGGGCACGCGAGTGCCGTCGCGGGATTCGGCGAAATACTGCTCGATCTTGAACTTGCTGCCGTCAAAGGTCGGTGACTGCACCAGGATGCGGTCCAGTTCGTCGGCTGCCGGGTGGTAACGATAGAGCGTGGGCGGGGTGACAAAATTCTGCCAGCTCAGGTAGGCGTTGCCGCTTTCCTCGTCGTAGGCGGCGATGGACAGCTGGCCGTTGTCGGGCACTTCAATGGGGGTGCGGGTAAAGCCCTTGTCATCCTGCCGGTAGAAATATGCCCGTCCTTTCACGTCGTCCAGCATGGTCACCAGCACGCCGGCCGCGGATACCACGACAGAATCGATTACTTCGCTCTTACCGGGCATGACCAGCGGTGCGACTGTGGTGGCGCCATCCAGCAGGGACTCCAGGGTAACCAGGACCAGGCTGCCGAGCGGCCAGGTCCTGTCTTCGACTTTCCAGTCCCTGTTCAGCTTCACTACCAGCTGTTCACCCAGCGCGCCCTTGATCTCGGCGCTCTCCGGCAGCTGCAGTGGAACGGCCTTGCCATCGCGGAACACAAAGCTGCGCTGGTGCCAGAAATCCAGGCCCTCGCCCAGCAGGATCAGGCTGTCTTCGCCAGTGCCGACGGAGGCCGGGCTGACCCATACGGATTCCTTCGGGACTTCAAGCACCGTGCGGGCCTTGTCGAGGCTCTTGCCGCGTTGCCACAGCTTGACGGTGCGGGCGTAGCCGGAGTTGGTGGCGCCGTGCTCGCCGCCGGCGGTGGCAATCAGCAGCTGGTCGGCGTCGACCCAGACGGCGGACTGCTTGGCCATGGGGGAGAAAAAGCCACCCTTGATGAATGCCTTCTTGCGGGCGTTGAATTCCCGCAGCTCGACGGCATCGCCGCCACCCGCGGACAGGGAGACCAGGCAGCGGGTCTGGGCGTCGTCCTCACAGGTCATGCCCTTCAGGACCCATTTCCTGCCCTCGTCGCGGGAGAGGGCATCGATGTCCAGCACGGTTTCCCATTTCTCGCTGCCCCGGTCGAATGCGTCGGCCTTGATCCGGCGATACAGGCCACGGGGGTTGTCCTTGCTGTGGTGGTTCTCGTAGAGCCACTCGCCTTTCTGGCTGATTTCCGGCAGGCGGTCTTCGGCGCTGAGTGCCGCCAGGGCATCTTTATACAGCGACTGGTACAGCTCGCCCCCGGCCAGCCGGCCCCGGGTCTCCGCGTTCTGTTGCTTGACCCATTCGATCGCGCGCTCACCCTCGACGTCCTCGAGCCAGAGATAGGGGTCCTCGGCAGCCCGGCCCGGGCTGGAGAGGAGCACCAGCGCCGACAGGGCGAGTCCTTGAACTTTTATTCTCATAATTGATTAACCTGTAGAACTGCATGATCGCGCGCCCGGTGCCGCGATAAACCAGTCGCTTAGGATATTGAAAGCCACTCTGTTGTGTAAAGTTTGATCGCTCTCTGGTGAGGCGCACAGCCGTAAAACCGCGATGAACGCCTGTTGCCACAGTGCCAATGTCTTCGGGAACCGAACTGGGGAAGGGCAGGGCCAATGGTCACAGCGGTTGCCCGCACAGCAGCCTTGCAATGCCACCTGCGCCAGATTAATCTTCGCCGCGAGCTGGCCCGGCAATCGCTGTTCCCCTTCGGGGGGATGGAGGAAAGTCCGGGCTCCATAGGGTGGGACGCCAGGTAACGCCTGGGGGGCGCGAGCCTACGGAAAGTGCAGCAGAGAGTAGACCGCCGATGGCTCCTTCGGGAGCACAGGTAAGGGTGAAAGGGTGCGGTAAGAGCGCACCGCGCGGCTGGTAACAGTCCGTGGCATGGTAAACCCCGTCCGGAGCAAGACCAAATAGGCCCTCTACAGGTGTGACCCGCACCGAGGGCGGGTAGGTCGCTTGAGGTGTCTGGTGACAGGCATCCCAGATGAATGATTGTCCTCGACAGAACCCGGCTTACAGGCCAGCTCGACAAATTACCTTCCTCCATCCCGCGCCGTGCTGTCGGTGGCGGGATGGTTGAGTCAACAGGCTGGCGTGCCAGCCGGTGATTCCTTTTGTTTCCATCGCTTCCCCGGTTCCGTCTTTAGTGGCAGCTGCGTGCGACCGTGCGCAGGCGGCGGATTTCCTGTTCACCCCTGCTGCCCACTCTTGCCAGCCCCAACCGGAACATTCCGGCGCCGCTATTGGGCATCGCCCCCGCACAAAACGGCTAGTCTCCATAGTTCAGGGCCCATTGCGGCACCCATAACCAAACTGTGCGGGGCAGGCATGACCACCCATGTCTTTGTTATCGGCCTGGATGACTTCCACCTGGGGCAGTTGCAGACCATTCGCGATGCGGGGAACTACACCTTCCACGGGTTGTTGCCGTATGACATGGTGGTCAACCCCGAGAGTTACCCGATCGAGAAAATGATTGAGGAGGGACGGCGGGAGCTGGCCGGGGCCGGCGTTCCTGTCGATGCCATTATCGGTCACTGGGACTTTCCCACCACGGCATTGCTGGCGGTGTTCCGCCAGGAATATGGCCTGCCCGGGCCGGGGCTCGCCGCCACGCTGATCGCGGATCACAAGTACTGGAGCCGGTTGCGCCAGCAACAGGTAATCCCGGAACATATTCCCGCCTTCCAGAGCCTGGATCCGTTCGCCCCCGATGCGGAAGATCACGTCGAACTGGATTATCCATTCTGGATCAAACCGGTGATCGGCTTCTCCTCCCAGCTGGTCTACCGGGTGGCGGATTCCCGCGAGCTGCACCATGCGCTGGAAGGGCTACGGCAGGGCATCCGCCGCTTCGGCGAGCCATTTGCACACCTGATGGGACTCACGGAGATCCCGGCGGATATCCCGCGGGAAATCGACGCCCACTACTGCATACTGGAAAAGCCCATCGACGGCTGGCAGTGCACGCTGGAGGGCTATATCCAGGGCGGGGAGGTGGTGGTTTACGGTACCGTGGATTCCATCCGCGAGGGGCCGCTGCGCTCTTCTCTCACACGCTATGAATTTCCCTCGGACCTGCCGGAGCCCGTCATCGAGCGGATGGTGGATATTACCGGGCGGGTGATCCCCGTACTGGGCCTGGATGATACGCCTTTTAACGTGGAGTACTTCTGGGATCAGGACAGTGACCGCATCTGGTTACTGGAGGTAAACACCCGCATCTCCAAGTCACACTGCCCCCTGTTTACCGATGTGGTGGGCGCCTCTCACCACGAGGTCGCGGTGGACGTGGCCCTCGGTCGGAAACCGGACTTTTTCCGCCGGGAGGGGGAGCACCCCGCGGCCACCAAGTTTATGCTGCGGCGCTTCGAGGATGGCATTGTCACCCGGGTACCCACTGATGCCGAGCTGGCGGCGCTGGAGTCTGAGTTCCCCGGCTCGCGCATCCAGGTGGATGTGGAGCTGGGCGACCGGCTCTCGAAACTCCGGGGGCATGAAGTGTACAGCTACGAGGTTGCCGTGATTTTTATGGGCGGCAGCAATCACGAAGAGCTCGAGGCGCGCTATCGCGCACTGCTGGAAAAGCTGCCACTGGAGTTCAGTCCGCCGCCGGGACCGCAGGCTGCCGAAAAGGGAGCGCAACCGTGAAAATCATCGATCCCCTGCCGCGGCCCATTCGGGAAATCGAGCTCGCCTGGATACCGATCAGTGACGGTATTCACCTGGCGGCGAGGATCTGGATGCCGGAGGATGCCGAATCTGCCCCGGTACCGGCCATCCTGGAGTTTATTCCCTACCGCCGGCGGGATAACACCCGGGCCCGCGATGACATCATGCACCCGTGGTTCGCCGGCAATGGCTACGCCTGTGTGCGTGTGGATATTCGCGGTAGTGGGGATTCGGAGGGTGTGCTCGAGGACGAGTACCTGCAGCGGGAGCTGGACGACGGGGTGGAAATCATCCGCTGGATTGCGCAGCAGGACTGGTGCGACGGCAATATTGGCATGATCGGTATTTCCTGGGGCGGCTTTAACGGCCTGCAGATCGCCGCGCTCCGCCCGCCTGAATTGAAAGCCGTGGTGAGTGTCGCCTCCACCGACGATCGCTACGCCGACGACGTCCACCATATGGGCGGCTGCCTGCTGGGGGATAACCTTTCCTGGGCTTCCACCATGTTCGCCTTCAACTCCCTGCCGCCGGACCCGGAAATGGTGGGCGAGCGCTGGCGCGAGATGTGGTTCCAGCGCCTGCGTGGCAGTGGCCTGTGGCTGGAGAAATGGCTGCGCCACCAGCGCCGGGATGATTACTGGCAGCATGGCTCCGTCTGCGAGGACTGGGGTGCCATCCAGTGCCCGGTGATGGCGGTATCCGGCTGGGCAGACGGGTATACAAATGCGGTTTTCCGCCTGCTGGCCAACCTGCAGGTGCCCCGCCTGGGGCTGGTGGGGCCCTGGAGCCACAAGTATCCCCACCAGGGGGTGCCGGGCCCTGCGATCGGTTTTCTGCAGGAGTGCAAACGCTGGTGGGACCAGTGGCTGAAGGGGGAGGAGACCGGGATCATGGGCGAGCCCATGCTCCGGGCCTGGATGCAGGAGCACCAGCCTCCCACCACCTTTTACCAGGAGCGTCCCGGTCGCTGGGTGGGCGAGCCCCAATGGCCGTCGCCAAATATTGGCGAGCGGATACTGACGCTGGCCAGTCCCGGCACCCTGGAGCCGCAGGAATCGGAAGTGGGCGAGGCGGTGATGACAATCCAGTCGCCGCTGTCAGTCGGGCTGTTCGCCGGAAAATGGTGTTCCTACGCCGCCACCCCGGACCTTCCCCATGACCAGCGCGAGGAGGACGGGGGCGCGCTGGTGTTTGATTCCACCCAGCTGGACGGGCCTCTGGAGATCCTCGGGTCGCCCGTCGTGGAACTGGAACTGGCCGCCGACCGGCCGGTGGCGATGGTGGCGGTGCGCCTGTCGGATGTTGCCCCTGACGACAAGGTGACCCGGGTGACCTACGGCTTGCTGAACCTCACCCATCGCGATGGCTCAGCGGAGCCCACCCCGCTGGAGCCGGGCAAGCGCTACCGGGTCAAGGTGATCCTCAATGATATCGGGCATGTATTTCCTGACGGCAACCGCCTGCGAGTGTCGATATCCACCTCCTACTTTCCCCTGGCCTGGCCCGCACCCGTACCGGTGCGGCTGACAATCTTCACGGGTACCAGCCGCCTGGTATTGCCCGAACGCCCGCGCCGGGATACGGAGGATAGTGAGATCGTCTTCCTGCCCCCGGAAGGTGCGCGACCACTCGCCACCAGGACAGTCCAGGCCGGGCAGCACAAGTGGCGGGTGGTTCGTGACCTGGAGACCGATGTTTCCACCCTGGAGGTGATCAATGACGACGGCGTGATTTATATCGAGCCGGTGGGGGTGGAGATGCAGCGCAAGGCCCTGGAGTGGTACAGCTACCGGGGCTACGACTACTCCTCACCCCAGGGGGAGACCCTGTGGGAGTGGGGATATCGGCGGAACAATTGGGAAGTCCGGACGGTGACGCGGACCGTGCTGGAGTCGACGCCTTCGCACTTCAATATCCACGCTCAGCTGGATGCCTATGAGGGGCAGAAGCGGGTCTTCTCCGAAAACTGGGATGTGGAGATTCCCCGCGACCTGGTTTAGTGGGCCAATCTGTCACGATGAGCTCGCTGCGGATACCCGGACGTCAGTCACTCCCAGTCGAATGCAGCGTATACCGGGAAGTCGAGCTGGATATCTGTCTCGCCGTCGGCAACCCGTTGCCGGGCCTCGCGGCGCAGCCGCTGCAGGTCCCGGGGCAGCCGGGTGCGCATTTCGTAGAGTTGCTTCCAGTAGTGCTCGAACTCGCCGGCCTCTTCCCCCTCTTTATAGGCAGCGAGCATCGGGCCAACGACCTTGAAGCCGGCGTAAATACGCCCGGCTTGCCGTTGTTCGAAACTGTCGATGTCCTCAAGCAGGGCGGCCAGGTGACCCCCTGTTTCGATGGAATTATCTGGCGCCGTTGCCTGCCGCCGGAGCCTGTCCCGGGTTTCCCCGGCGCTGAAACTGGCGGCGTTGCCCCAGATATGGACGCTGTCCCGGTTCAGTAACTTGCCGGTCGCAGGATCCACCAGCAGGGCGCTGGGGGTGCCGAAGATCACCGGCAGGCCGAAGCGGCGGTTCACGTCAAAGTTGCGCTCCAGGTAGCCGACATCCACATACTGGATGACAAATTCCTGCTCCAGCTCCGGCGCGATCGACGGCTCCTGCAGGTGGGTGGCCAGGGCACGGCTGTCGTGGCACCAGTTGGCGCCCATGACGATCAGAGCGGTTTTGCCCTCCTCGTTGGCGCGGGCCAGGGCCCGGTCCACCTGTGCCATGGTGTCGGTAACTGGTTGATAAACACGCCCCGAGCTTTCGTCCGCGACTGCCTCCAGGCAGGCAAATAACAGGGCCAGTCCGAACATAAAAGATTTCATCTGTGGGGATCTCCGCATTCAGTTGACGGGCATTATTGCCCATTCACGTTCCGCGGTGCATGCCTGTTCCCATACCCGTCCTGATTCGCGAGGCGGCATCCTGTCAAATTCGCCAGTAATGTCATTACTCTCTCTTTTCTTTGTCGAATCTCCGCCCCTAATCCGGAAAGCCGGCGCTCCTTCGTCTTAAGAGGGTAAGTGTTCGCTAACCTTGTGCTGAGAGGTGGAGCAGAAATTAATCACGAGAACTTAAAGTGTTCTCTTAAGTGCAAAAAGTAAGTACTTGCTCCATCGGGCAAATGTGCCGCCAAAAACTGTGCGGTTTTTAAGCGGTATGGCTGCAGGCCGCGAAATTACTGGCATTTCGGGGGGTTTTACTTTCGATTTCCTTGACTTTAGGCAAGCCAGATTTATAGTGTCGAAGGTGGAGAAAAGTGGAAATTTGTGGGTTTTGGTGGTTTATTCGTGTTTGTGAGTGGGTATTTACACCAGATGAATGAAAAGCGCGCAAATTTTCACCAGAAATAAACGGCAATAACGGGGCATTCGCGGGTGGTTCGACCGCGCACTTGGAACCAAAGTGTATTTAGGCAGCCACGCAATCAATATGGACGCCAAGGGGCGTCTGGCGATTCCGGCGCGGGTCAGGGACACGCTGCTGGAGGATTGTGGTGGGCGCATGGTGGTGACCGCGCACACTGAGGAGCGCTGCCTGCTGGTTTACCCGGAGCCGCAGTGGCAGGAAATCCTGCCCAAAATCGAATCCCTTTCCAGTTTCAATAAAGTGGCGCGTCGCGCGCAGCGGCTGTTGATCGGTTACGCCTGCGAGCTGCAGGTGGACGGCAATGGCCGTGTGCTGATTCCGCCCACCCTGCGCGAATACGCCGGGCTGGAAAAGAAACTGATGCTGGTAGGCCAGGGCAAGAAACTGGAGCTCTGGAGTGAAGAGGGCTGGATGTCCTGGCTCGACGATAGCGAAGGAGAGGGGGAGATGCCGGAGGAAATGGCCTCGCTTTCCCTGTAAACCGATAGGAGAAGACCCGGGTGTCGCAAGAATTGCATCGCAGTGTGTTGTTACGCGAGGCCGTGGACGCCCTGGTCACCGATCCGGGCGGCTTTTACATCGACGGCACTTTCGGTCGCGGTGGGCACAGCGCCGCGATCCTGGAAAAACTGGATGAGCGCGGCCAGCTGCTGGGTATCGACAAGGACCCACAGGCAGTGGAGTTCGCGCGTGAGCGCTTTGCCGGCGATGACCGCTTTGCAATCTGGCACGGCTCGTTTGCCGATATGGCGGAGGCTGTTGCCGGGCGCGAGGGGCAGGTCACCGGCATCCTGCTGGACCTTGGTGTGTCCTCGCCGCAGCTGGACCAGGCCGAGCGGGGCTTCAGTTTTGTCCAGGATGGCCCGCTGGATATGCGTATGGATACCAGTCGGGGGCTTAGTGCTGCCGACTGGGTTAACAGTGAATCCGAAGCCGAAATGGCGCGGGTTTTTCGCGAATATGGTGAGGAAAGGTTTGCCCGCCGGATGGCTGCGGCCATTGCGCGCCGGCGTGAAGAGAAGCCGTTTGAGCGCACACTGGACCTGGCCGAGGTAGTAAAGGCGGCCAACCCGGCATGGGAGAAGGGCAAGCATCCCGCCACACGGGTGTTCCAGGCGATTCGCATCCATATCAATGGGGAGCTGGAAGACCTGAAACGGGTGCTGGATAGCGCGATGGAATTGCTGGCTCCCGGCGGTCGCCTGGTGGTGATCAGCTTCCATTCGCTCGAGGACCGGATGGTGAAGCGCTTTATCCGGGATAAGGAGCGCGGCCCGCAGTTGCCCAGAGGGCTGCCGGTAATGGACAGCGAAATCGAGAAGACGCTGCGCGCGGTGGGCAAGGCGGTCAAGGCTGAAGCGCAGGAGGTCGGTGAAAACGTGCGCTCCCGCAGTGCGGTGATGCGCGTGGCGGAGAAACTCTGATGAATAACCGGCGCATGTTGATCGTGGCTTTTCTCTGGGTGGCGACTCTGGTCTCCGCCCTTGGTGTGGTTCACACCACCCAGAGCAGCCGCGCATTGACCGCCGAACTGGTGCAGGCACAGAAGCAGCGGGATGAACTGCGCTATGAACAGGAGCGGCTGCTCCTGGAGCGGGGCGCCTGGTCGGCCTACAGCCGGATCGAACGCGAGGCGCGCGACAAACTGGGGATGCGGGCGCCGGAAGCCGGCGAGCGGATTATCGTCCCCGTTGAATAGCTTGAATACCAATGGACCGGCGCGAACGACAGCCGGCCGAAGAGCTGGGCCGCCTGGGCGGGAAACCCGGCCAGATAATAAACGACGCGTACAGGGAGCCTCATGGGCGCAGTGAAGAAACAGCAACCGCAGCCGGGTATTGCCCGCTGGCGCTTCGCGCTGGTGGCGGTACTGCTGTGCCTGCTGGCGCTGGCGCTGGTGCTGCACCTGGCGCGCCTGCAGGTGGTGCCGGAGGCCGAGCGCGGTTACCGCTTCCTGCAGGACCAGGGGCGCCAGCGCACCATCCGTACCGAGGAAATTGCCGCCTACCGTGGCGCCATCCTGGATCGCAACGGCGAGCTGCTGGCAGTGAGCACGCCGGTACACAGCCTGTGGGCGAACCCACAGGTGCTGCGTGAGGCCAGTGCTGAAGAGCTGCGCCGGCTGGCCCGCTCCCTGGGGGCGAAGCCGGCGTCGCTGGCGAAGCGACTGGAAAAGTACCGCAATAAGGAGTTCATGTACCTGCGTCGCCACCTGGCGCCGGAGGAAGCCAATGACGTGCTGGCGCTGGATGTTGCCGGTGTCTACAGCAAGAAGGAGTACCGCCGTTTCTACCCGGCCGGTGAGGTGGTGGCCCAGTTGGTGGGCTTCACCAATATCGACGATCGGGGCCAGGAGGGCCTGGAGCTCGCCTATAACGACTGGCTGACCGGCGAGCCGGGGCGCCAGCAGGTGGTCAAGGACCTGAAGGGCCGCGTGGTCCGGGACCTGGCCACCCAGCGCGAGGCCCGTCCCGGGCGCGATTTGCGTCTGAGCATCGATATGCGGCTGCAGTATCTGGCCTATCGTGAATTGAAGCGTGCGGTCACTGAAAATGGCGCGGCATCTGGGTTTATGGCGATCCTCGACACCCGCAGCGGCGACGTGCTGGCGATGGCCAACCAGCCCTCGTTCAACCCGAACGACCGCGCCGGGGTCAAATCGGCAGCGATGCGTAACCGCGCCCTGATCGACCAGTTTGAGCCGGGTTCCACCGTGAAGCCGATCACGGCACTGGCGGCACTCGAGAGTGGTCGCTACCAGCCGCACACAAAGATCGATACCAGTCCGGGCTATATCCGCCTGCCGGGCAAGACCCTGGTGGACCCGGTCAACTACGGCGAGATTGACCTCACCCGTGTCATTACCAAGTCGAGCCAGGTGGGGATCACGAAAATCGCGATGGATCTGGAACCAAACTCCCTGCGCGAACTCTTTTACCGCCTGGGATTGGGCGAAGCGGTCGGTAGCGGTTTCCCGGGGGAGGCGGCGGGCGTACTGCCCAGTCGCAGTCGATGGCACCCGATCGAACGGGCCAACTTCGCCTTTGGCTATGGCCTGACGGTGAACGCGGTGCAGCTGGCACAGGCATACAGTGTGCTGGCCAACGCCGGGCTCAAGCGCCCGGTTTCGCTCGTTCTGTCTGGCGCCGGCGAGAGCACCCCGGAGCGGGTCGTGGAAGAGCCGCTGGCCCGGGAAGTGACCGCCATGCTGGAGACGGTAATCGGCGCCGAGGGCACCGGCAAGCGGGCGGCAGTGGATGGCTATCGCGTGGCCGGCAAGACCGGCACGGTGCACAAGGTGGGCAGCGATGGCTATGTCGACAATCGCTACCGCTCGGTATTCGCAGGGTTTATTCCCGCGGACCAGCCGCGGCTGGCGGCAGTGGTGGTGATCGATGATCCCAGCCACGCCAAATATTACGGCGGTGAAGTGGCCGCGCCGGTATTCGGCAAAGTGATGGCCGGCGCCATGCGCCTGTTGCAGGTGCCGCCGGAAGAGATTGAATCGGCTGAACGGCAGCTCGCTGTGCAGTTGAGCGAGAGAGGTAATAAATCGTGAGTCAGCGCAGGCAAACAGAAAAGCAGACAGGCAGGAAAGTTTCACTGCAGCAGCTGGTACCGGGCTATGCGGGCATTCCCGATGTGGCGGTCAGTGGTGTGGCGCTGGACAGCCGTGCGGTCAAGAAAGGTGACCTGTTCATGGCGCTGCGGGGCAGCGTGGCCGACGGGCGCGAGTTTATCGACAGTGCTATTGCCGACGGTGCCGCTGCCGTGCTGGCCGATGGCGACACCCTGCGCACCGAGACCCGTGACGGTGTTGAGGTGGCCTATGTGCCGGGCCTGGGCAAACGCGTCGGCGAAATCGCTGCGCGATTCTACGAACACCCGACCGAGTCCATGTACCTGGTGGGTGTTACCGGTACCAACGGCAAGTCCACCTGCGCCTACCTGACCGCACAGTTGCTGGCGCGCCACTTCGGCAAGGCCGCAGTGATGGGCACTATCGGCAACGGCATCTGGCAGGATGGTGAGATCCAGCTGGAGGAAACCGGGCTGACCACGCCGGACCCGGTGCGCCTGCAGGCGGATTACGCCGGCTTCCGCGATGACGGCGTGCGCGCCGCGGCAATGGAGGTTTCATCACACGCCCTGGCCCAGGGTCGGGTGCACGGGCTGGTGTTCGATACCGCGATCTTTACCAACCTGTCCCGCGATCACCTGGACTACCACGGCAATATGGCAGCGTACGGGGCGGCAAAAGAGAAGCTGTTCGGCCTGCCCAAGCTCAAGCGCGGTGTGATCAATATCGACGATCCGTTCGGTGCGCAGTTGATCGAACGCTGCAAGCTGCGCAACCTGCGGGTGGTCAGCTACGGCCTGCAGCAGGGCGACCTGCATGTCACCGACCTGCGTCGCGACGAGGGCGGTTTTTCCGTGCAGCTCACCACCCCCTGGGGCAGTGGCGAACTGAAGGCCCCGCTGATCGGCGACTTCAATATCCACAACGCCCTGGCTGTGGTGGCCGCGGTGGCCTCGGCGGGCGTACCACTGGAAGAGATTCTTGCGGCGTTCCCCACCATCCAACCGGTACCCGGTCGTATGGAGCGGGTGGTATCCGGCGAGGCCGATGTCAGCGTCCTGGTGGACTATGCCCACACCCCGGAAGCGCTGCGTGCAGCGCTGGCAGCCGCGCGCCCCTACTGTCGCGGCAAACTGTGGTGTGTGTTTGGTTGCGGCGGTGACCGCGATACCGGCAAGCGCGCACCCATGGGCCGTATTGCCTCTGAGATGGCGGACCGAGCCATTGTCACCAGTGACAACCCGCGCAGTGAGAATCCACAGAAGATCATTGACGACATCCTCGAGGGAGCGGCGAGCAATATCGAGGTGGAAGTGGACCGGGCCGCGGCCATCAGCCGTGCGGTCAGTGCGGCGGCGCCCGGCGATATCGTCCTGATTGCCGGCAAGGGGCACGAGGACTACCAGATTATCGGTAGCGAAAAGATACATTTCTGTGACCGCGAGCAGTCTGCGCATGCGCTGCAGGCGCGGATGGCCGGTAGCGCCGGGGAGGCATCGTGATCGCACCGCTGACCCTGCAACAACTGCAGCAGCGCTTCGGCGGCGAGCTGGTCAACGGCTCGGTGGAATTCGATCGCGTGTGCACCGATACCCGCAAGCTCGACAGCGACGCGATTTTTGTGGCGCTGGTGGGCGAGAGCTTCGATGCACATGATTTTGTCGCCGACCTGGAGGGCAAGGTGCTGGGCCTGGTCGTCGAGCATCGTATCGAGGGTTGCAACCTGCCGCAGTGGATCGTCGGGGACACCACGGTGGCGCTGGGCCATATCGGTCGCCTGTGCCGCGAACAGTTCCATGGCCCGGTGGTGGCAATTACCGGCTCCTGCGGCAAGACCACAGTCAAGCAGATGCTGGCGGCGATCTTTGGCCAGCGGCATACGCCCTGCGTGACGCAGGGCAACCTGAATAACCAGTTTGGGGTGCCCATGACCCTGTTCGGGCTGGGACCCGAGCACGATGTGCTGATTCTCGAGATGGGGGCCAATGGTCCCGACGATATCGGCTACCTGTGCAGTATTGGCCTGCCGCAGGTAACGGCGGTGAACAACGTCAAGCCGGCGCACGTCGAGGGTTTCGGCTCTGTGGCCGGCATTGCCGCGGCCAAGGGCCAGATCTATACCAGCCTCGAGCCGGGCAGCACCGCGGTGATTAACGCCGACGATGACTTTGCCGATTACTGGCTGCGCAATATGCCGGATGACGTGGAGACCCTCAGCGTTGGCCTGGGCAAGGACTGCGCAATTTTTGCCGGCAATATCGAGGTGGGCGCCGATGCCTGCCCGTCCTTCGACCTGGTAATCGAGGGCGTTGCACACCGGGTTGAGCTGCAGTTGATGGGCGAGCACAACGTACATAACGCCCTGGTGGCGGCTGGGTGTGCATTTGCCGCCGGTATCCCTGCAGCAGAGATTGCGGCGGGACTGGCGCAGGCCGGTGGCGTATCCGGACGCCTGCAGATGTTGCGCGGCCACGCCGGCGTGACCGTGATCGACGACAGCTACAACGCTAACCCCGGCTCGGTGGCGGCCGCGATCGACCTGCTGGCCCAGCGGCCGGGCAGGAAGATCCTGGTGCTGGGTGATATGGCCGAGCTGGGTGCCGATGCCGAGGCGATGCACCGTGAAGTCGGGGAGCTGGCAGCGGAGCGCGGCCTCGACGGACTTTATACCTTTGGCCCGCTGGGTGCGGCAGCCACAGAAGCATTCGCGTCTGCCCGGGACGGCAGCGCACATAATTTTTCCGAGCGCGCGCGTCTGGTCGCGGCTCTGGAGAGGGATCTGACCGAAGACACCACGGTGCTGGTAAAGGGTTCCCGCAGTGCCCGTATGGAAGAGGTGGTACGGGCTCTGACACAGACCGGGAACGAGAAAGGGGATAACTGATGCTGCTCTGGCTGGCAGAACTTTTACAGCAACACGTGAGCGCCTTTGCGGTGTTCAACTACCTCACCGTGCGGGCAATCCTGGGTGCGCTCACTGCGCTGGGTATGGCACTGCTGGTGGGGCCGCGCATGATTACCTGGCTTAACCGCCTGCAGGTGGGCCAGGCTGTGCGCGATGATGGCCCGCAGACGCACCTGAGCAAATCCGGTACCCCGACCATGGGCGGAACCCTGATCCTCGCCGCGATCTTTACCGGCGCACTGCTCTGGTCCGACCTCAGCAACCGCTATGTGTGGGTGGTGTTGCTGGTGACCTTTGTCTTTGGTGCTGTCGGGTTTGTCGATGACTACAAGAAGGTGGTGGAAAAGAACCCGCGCGGGCTGATCGCGCGCTGGAAATACTTCTGGCAGTCGGTGGCCGGCCTGGGGGCCGCCATCTACCTGTATTTCAGTGCTACCAGTCCTGCGGAGACACAGTTTTTTGTGCCCTTTTTCAAGGACGTGATTTTTGACCTGGGGCCGGTGTTCTTTATCGCCCTGACCTATTTCGTGATTGTGGGAACCAGTAATGCGGTAAACCTGACCGACGGCCTGGATGGACTGGCGATCATGCCCACGGTGATGGTGGGGGGCGCATTGGGTGTCATCGCCTACCTCTGCGGCCATGTGGAGTTTGCCGAGTACCTGCATATTCCCTCGATCAGTGGTGCCGGTGAACTGGCGGTGTTCTGCGCCGCACTGGGTGGCGCAGGCCTCGGGTTTCTGTGGTTCAACACTTACCCGGCACAGGTTTTCATGGGCGATGTGGGTGCGCTGGCCCTGGGTGCGGCACTGGGTGTGATTGCGGTGATCACCCGGCATGAGATTGTACTGTTCATCATGGGCGGCGTGTTTGTGATGGAGACGGTATCGGTAATCCTGCAGGTGGCCTCGTTCAAGCTCACCGGCAAGCGCATTTTCCGCATGGCACCTCTGCATCACCACTTTGAACTGAAAGGCTGGCCCGAACCGCGCGTGATCGTGCGTTTCTGGATCATCACGGTGGTGCTGGTACTCGCCGGCCTGGCGACTTTGAAACTGCGCTGAATACGGACAGTGCGCTGAGAGAATTATGACGCTGATCGCAACCTCGGAGAAAAAAGTGGTAATCGGCATGGGCGCTACCGGTCAATCGGTGGTGCGCTACCTGCTGCGTACCGGTTTTTCCCCCGTGGTGGTGGACAGCCGCAGCGAGCCGCCGGGCCTGGAAGAGTTCCGGGCGACCTTCCCGGATGTTCCGGTGGAGACCGGCGAGCTGAACCCCGAGACCCTGCTGGCCGCGAGCGAAATCGTGGCCAGCCCCGGTGTGGCCCTGGCCGAGCCGGCACTGCAGCGGGCAACCGCCGCAGGTATCCCGGTGATCGGTGATATCGAATTGTTTGCGCGGGAACTGGCGGCACTTGAGCAGCCGCCGAAGGTGGTCGCCATTACCGGTTCGAACGGCAAGAGCACGGTCACAACCCTGGTCGGCATGATGGCGGAGCAGGCTGGTGTCGCAGTGCGCGTGGGCGGAAATATCGGCGTACCGGTACTGGATTTACTGGTGCCCGAAGAAGGCGAGGCAGGGCTGCCGGAGCTGTTTGTGCTGGAGCTTTCCAGCTTCCAGCTGGAAACCACATTTTCGCTGGCAGCTGATGTGGCGACCATACTCAACCTCAGCGCGGACCATATGGACCGCTATGCGGATATGGCTGCCTATCATCGCGCCAAGCAGCGAATCTATCGGCATGCGAAACAATTGGTGATCAACCGCGCCGACCCGCTGACACGCGGCCCGCTGTCCCGCGATAGCCGCGAGTGGAGTTTCGGGCTCGACCGCCCTGACCTGGGGCAGTTCGGCCTGCTGCCGGATGGTGCCGGTGATTCCGCCAGCGTGTGGCTGGTGCGGGGCCAGGAAAAACTGCTGCCGATGAGTGAGCTGGCGATGGTGGGTAGTCACAACACCGCCAATGCCCTGGCAGCGCTGGCGCTGGGCAGCGCTGTAGGGTTGCCGATGAAGGCGATGCTGGCGGTCCTCGGGCATTTCCGCGGGCTGCCGCACCGCTGTGAGCGAGTGGCCGACGCGGATGGCGTGACTTATGTAAATGACTCCAAGGGCACCAACGTGGGCGCGACCCGCGCCGCCCTCGACGGGCTTGCCAGTGGCAGTCGCAGGATCGTCCTGATTGCTGGCGGTGAAGGCAAGGGTGCAGACTTTTCCCCGCTGGCGGAGTCGGCGGGGACATTGCGGGCGCTGGTGACCATCGGCGTCGATGGGAAGCGCATTGCCGAGGCATTCCGTGGCCGGGTAGATGCCGAGTCGGCCGCGGATATGGACGAAGCTGTTACTGCTGCTGGCCGACTGGCGCAGCCGGGTGACTACGTATTGCTGTCGCCGGCCTGTGCCAGTTTCGACATGTACCGCAATTTTGAAGCCCGCGGTGAGGATTTCCGCCGCGCGGTGAACGCACTGCTGGAAGGGCAGGCGGGGGGCGTGGCATGAGCCGGACCCCGCAGACCGTCGGGCAGAAAGAGTTGAACCTGGACTGGGCGTTGCCATTTTGCGTCCTGGCGCTGGTGAGTATCGGCGTGGTTATGGTGGGGTCCGCTTCGATTGCATTCGCCGCGGACCAGTACGGCGATGGCTGGTATTTCCTGAAGCGCCACCTGGTGTTCCTGGGCCTGGGCGCGGTGGCGGCCCTCGTGGTGAGCCAGGTATCCCTGTCGGCGTGGTCGCGTTTGTCCTGGCCACTGTTGCTGTTTTCGTGCCTGTTGCTGCTGGCGGTACTGGTGCCGGGCGTGGGCCGCGAAGTGAACGGCAGTCGCCGCTGGCTGGCATTCGGCCCGATCACGGTACAGCCGGCCGAGGTGGCGAAGTTCTGCCTGCTGGTTTTCTTCGCCAGTTTCCTCACGCGCCGCAACCAGCAGTTGCGCCACTGGAGCAGCTTCATGATTCCGGTGGTCATCCTGGGCCTGGTTGCACTGCTGTTGTTGATGCAGCCGGACTTTGGTTCGGTGGTGGTGATTTCCGGGACAGTACTGGCGATGGTATTTCTCGCCGGTGCGCGCCTGCCGCACACCTTCCTGCTGGTGGGCCTGGCGGCGAGCGCACTGGCGCTGCTGGCGATGCTGAGTCCTTACCGGCTGCAGCGACTGACCACATTCCTGGATCCGTGGGGCGACCAGTTTGCCGGTGGCTACCAGTTGACCCAGTCACTAATCGCTTTTGGCCGTGGCGAATGGTTTGGCGTTGGGCTGGGTAACAGTGTCCAGAAGCTGTTCTACCTGCCCGAAGCACACACGGATTTTATTTTCGCCATCCTGTCGGAAGAGTGGGGCATGCTTGGCGGAATGGTGGTCATCGGCCTGTTCAGCCTGATGACGCTGTCGCTGTTGCGGCTGGTTCGGCAAGCGCTGGAGCGGCAGAAGATTTTTGCCGCGCTGCTGGCATTCGGTATCGCCGTGCTGCTGGCGGGGCAGGCATTCGTGAATATGGGCGTGGCCTCGGGCCTGCTGCCCACCAAGGGACTGACGCTGCCGTTCGTCAGCTCCGGCGGCAGCAGCCTGGTGGTGTGCTGTGCACTCTTCGCGCTGGCGCTGCGAATCCAGGCAGAGCTGCGCGGGGATGAAGAGCAGGAACAGTCGGCGATGGGCAGGATCCGGCACCTGCCGATTTTCAATCCGCTGCAATTGGGTGACCGGGAAATCAAAGGGGAGGCGGCGTAATGACAGCGACTGATTTGTCATTCAGTGGCCGGACCTTCCTGGTAATGGCCGGCGGGACCGGCGGCCATGTGTTTCCGGCACTGGCGGTGGCCCGCGCCCTGATCGAACGCGGTGCACGCGTCGAATGGCTTGGTACGGCGCGGGGTATTGAGTCGCAGCTGATTCCGGAAGCCGATATCCCGCTGAACGTGATTTCTGTCGAGGGGATTCGGGGCAAGGGCAAGCTGGCCCTGCTCAAGGCGCCCCTGCAGGTTTCGCGGGCAGTCATGCAGGCGCGCGGAGTGGTCAGGAAGGTAAAGCCAGACGCAGTGCTGGGCTTTGGCGGTTTTGCCTCCGGACCAGGCGGGGTGGCAGCGAAACTCTGTCGGGTACCGCTGATTATCCACGAGCAGAATGCCGTGGCCGGTACCACCAACCGGTTGCTGGCAAAGATCGCCAATCGTGTGCTCGAGGCTTTTGACAGTGGCCTGCGCGGCGCGGAGCAGGTAGGCAACCCGGTGCGCGAGGAGATTGTCGCCCTGCCGGCCCCGGAAGAGCGCGTGGCCTGTGAGCGCCCGCTGCGGTTGCTGGTTCTTGGCGGCAGCCTGGGAGCGGTCGCCATCAATGAGCTGGTGCCGCAGGCAGTGCTGATGCTGCAACCGGAAGAGCGTCCGCGGATTGTGCACCAGGCGGGTAAGAGGCATCTGGACCTGGCGCGTGAAGCCTACAGGCAGGCCGGCGTGGAAGCCGAGGTGGTGCCTTTTATCAGCGATATGGCGGCGGCCTACGGCAATGCGGACCTGGTGGTTTGCCGCGCGGGGGCGCTGACCGTTTCCGAGGTGGCGGCAGCCGGCGTGGGCGCGATCATGGTGCCGTTCCCATTCGCCATCGATGACCACCAGACAAAAAATGGCGAGTGGTTACAGCAGGCCGGTGGTGCGTTGGTGGTACAGCAGGACACCCTGACCGCAGAACAACTGGCAGGGATTATGGGCGGGCTGTTTGCGCAGCCGCAGAAACTGGTGGCCATGGCACAGGCGGCACGTAAAGTTGCGGTGACTGACGCCACCGAGCGTGTGCTGGTGGCGTGCGCAGAAGAAATCAAAGGGCGATGAGGTAAATTGAATATGTCGGCCGGCGAACAGGTACAGCAACAGAATTTCAGCGTGCCCACCATGCGGCGGATACGCCGTATCCATTTTATCGGCATCGGTGGTGCAGGGATGAGCGGTATCGCCGAGGTGCTGCACAACCAGGGCTATGAGGTCTCCGGTTCCGACCTGAAGGAATCGAATGTGACCGGGCGCCTGCGCAAACTGGGTGTTGTGATCCATATCGGCCATAGCGCGGACAATATTCGCGGCGTGGATGTGGTGGTGAACTCCTCCGCAGTGCACGGGGACAACCCCGAACTACTAGCGGCGCGCGAAAACCGGATCCCGGTCGTGCGCCGGGCGGAGATGCTCGGCGAGCTGATGCGGTATCGCTATGGGATTGCCGTGGCGGGGACTCACGGCAAAACGACCACGACCAGCCTGATTGCGTCGATCTTTGCCGCGGATCACAAGGATCCCACCTTTGTGATCGGTGGCCTGGTCAATGCCGCCGGGGCCAACGCCGCGCTGGGAGAGAGCAAATACCTGATAGCCGAGGCGGACGAGAGTGATGCCTCGTTTATCCACCTGCAGCCGATGGTGACCGTGATCACCAATATCGATGCCGACCATATGGAGACATACGGTGGCGATTTCGAGAAGGTCAAGCAGATCTTTGTCGACTTCGTCCACAACCTGCCGTTCTATGGCCTGGCTGTGGTCTGCGGCGACGATGCCAATATCCGTGAAGTGATACCGCAGATGTCGCGCCCGATCTCCACCTACGGTTTCGAGGAGGGCAACGACTTCCGGATCACCCGGGTGAAGCAGGAGCCGCTGCGAAGCCATTTCAGTGTGCTGCGCCCGGACGGCAGTGTACTGGATGTGTGCGTGAACACCCCCGGCATCCACAACGTGCTGAATGCCACGGCCGCCATTGCGGTGGCAACCGAGGAGGGCATCAGCGATGCATCGATCCAGCAGGGCCTGGAGGGGTTCCAGGGGGTAGGCCGCCGCTTCCAGATTTTCGGTCACTACGCAGTGAGCGACGACGCGGAAGCCGAAAAGGTGATGCTGGTGGACGATTACGGCCACCACCCGCGGGAAGTGGCCGCCACTATCCAGACAGTGCGCGATGGCTGGCCGGACCGGCGCCTGGTAATGATTTACCAGCCGCACCGTTACACGCGCACCCGCGACCTGTTCGAGGATTTCGTACAGGTCCTGTCGAAGGTCGACAAGCTGGTGCTGCTGGATGTTTACAGTGCGGGTGAGACGCCCATTCCAGGTGCCGACGGTCGTACCCTGGCTCGCAGCCTGCGCAACCGCGGACAGGTGGACCCGATTTTTGTCGAGTCCATCGAACAGGTACCGCCGGTACTGGCGGACCTGCTGGAGCCGGGCGACATCGTACTGACCCAGGGTGCCGGCAATGTCGGGGCCCTGGCGCAGCAACTGGCAACGTGGCGGCTTGGCGATGACTCGGACCAGGGCTAAGTCGGCAAAGGCGAAGAGCGCGGCGCGGGGTGCGGTGCGGAGTGCAGCACCGAAACTGAAGAAGAAAGCCCAATCCGGCCGTAAGACAAAGGCCCAGCGCGGTGCCCGGCGACGGGATGATGAGCAGCGTTCCTCGCTTCGGCTGTTGCCTGCCCTGGCAATGCTGCTTGCGCTGGGAACAGTTACCGCACTGGCATACGGTGCGGTGTGGAGCTGGCAGCGCCTGCCGGTGCAGGAGCTGAGCCGGGTCGACGCGCTGGAGCATGTCCGTGTCAGGGCGCCCTTCCGGGCGGTGACGCGGGAACAGGTAGAGGAACTGATGTTGCCGTTCCTGCAGCGCGGCTTTTTTGCCCTGGATATCAGGGGCATGCGCGCGGCGCTGCTGGAGCACCCATGGATCGACCGGGCGTCGGTCAGCCGACGCTGGCCCCGTGGAGTGGAAATAGAAATCGAGGAGGCCACACCGCTGGCGTCCTGGGGTGGCGAGCGGCTGCTCGTGGCCAGTGGTCACCTGCTGCCGCGGCCCGAACAGATGCAGACACGTCGCCTGCCGGAGCTGGCGGGTGACGAGGAGCTGGTGGAGCGCATCATGGCGCAATACCAGGCACTTGCGCGGTTACTGACCACGCGGGATATGGAAGTTAAGCGGTTGTCTTTTGACGACCTGGCCGGATGGCACCTGGAACTGGTCTCCGGCATTGAACTGCACCTGGGGCACGATGAACTGCTGGAGAGGGTGAATCGTTTTCTCAGCTTGAGTCGGGGCGTCCTGGCTCCCCACCTGGAGCGGGTGACGCGGGTGGATACGCGCTACAGCAATGCCGTGGCGGTGCAGTGGAAAGATAAAGAACTGAGTGAATGAACGCGGCGCTCGCGCCGCCGGGATAACAATTTTAAAAGCGAGTACAGGGTCCTGGGACGTTATTGGGAATGCGCCCCGGAACACTGTTCAGCGAGGTTGGTACAAAAATGACACAAGCATCCGATCACCGCATGATCGTGGGACTGGATATCGGCACTTCCAAGGTCGTCGCCATCGTCGGCGAAGTCAGCGGCGGCGGCGAGCTGAATATTGTCGGTATCGGCTCCCACCGTTCCACCGGTATGAAAAAAGGTGTGGTGGTGAATATCGAGTCCACGGTGCAGTCGATACAGCGCGCGGTCGAGGAAGCCGAGCTGATGGCGGGCTGTGAGATTCACTCGGTCTATGCAGGTATCGCCGGAAGCCATATCCGCAGCTTGAATTCACACGGGATTGTCGCCATCAAGGACCGCGAAGTAACCCAGCAGGACCTGGACCGGGTAATCGATGCCGCGCGCGCGGTGGCAATTCCCGCAGACCAGAAAATCCTGCACACGTTGCCGCAGGAATTCCTGATCGATAACCAGGAAGGTGTGAAAGAACCGCTGGGTATGTCCGGCGTGCGCCTGGAGGCCAAGGTGCACCTGGTAAGCGGCGCAGTTAACGCGGCACAGAATATCGAGAAGTGCATCCGGCGCTGCGGCCTGGAAGTGGAAGACATCATCCTGGAGCAGCTCGCCTCGAGTTATGCCGTGCTCACTGACGATGAGAAAGAGCTGGGGGTCTGCATGGTGGATATCGGTGGGGGCACTACCGATATCGCAGTATTTACCGGGGGCTCTATCCGGCACACGGGCGTGATCCCGATTGCCGGCGACCAGGTGACGAACGACATTGCCATGGCATTGCGCACGCCCACGCCGCACGCCGAGGAACTGAAAATCAAGTATGCCTGTGCGCTTGCGAAGCTGGCACGAGAGGGTGAGACGATCAAGGTGCCCAGTGTGGGCGACCGGGAACCGCGTGACCTCTCCCGCCAGGCGCTGGCCGAAGTGGTGGAGCCACGTTACGACGAGCTTTTCACCCTGGTACAGGCGGAGCTGCGCCGCAGTGGTTTCGAGGACCTCTGTGCTGCAGGCATCGTGCTGACCGGTGGCTCTTCGAAGATGGAGGGTGCTGTCGAGCTGGCCGAGGAAATTTTCCACATGCCGGTGCGCCTCGCGGTGCCCCAGGGGGTAGCCGGGCTGACAGACATTGTCAGTAACCCGATCTACTCAACCGGCGTGGGGCTGCTGATGTACGCAATGCAGCAGGAAGAAGTTGACCTGTCCGGGAACCGCCCGGTGCGCCAGGAAAACCTCTGGTGGGACAAGGTCAAGCACTGGTTCCGCGGCAACCTGTAAGTGCTCCGGACGGGTACGCGGCACCAGGGGAAGTGCGCCGCGTGTCCCGGGAGAAAGCGCAGGGGCTGCAGAAAGTATTGATTCAGGACCGAACGATAAATTTTGACATGAGCAAAAAAGGGGAACAGAGATGTTCGAACTAGTCGATAGCGTACAGGACAAGCCTGTCATAAAAGTGATCGGTGTCGGCGGCGGCGGCGGTAATGCCGTCAAGCACATGATCCTGAGTGAAGTGGAAGGTGTGGATTTCATCTGTGCCAACACTGATGCGCAGGCTCTGAAAGACATCGAGGCCCGTACCATCCTGCAACTGGGTAACAACATTACCCGGGGTCTCGGCGCCGGCGCCAATCCCGATGTGGGGCGACAGTCCGCCCTCGAGGATCGCGAGCGGATCGCCGAAGTGCTGCAGGGTGCGGACATGGTATTCATCACCGCTGGCATGGGCGGCGGTACCGGCACCGGTGGTGCGCCGATTGTCGCCGAGATTGCCAAGGACCTGGGAATCCTGACCGTAGCTGTGGTTACCCGCCCGTTCCTGATCGAGGGGCGCAAGCGCCAGCAGGTGGCAGAAGAGGGCATCCTCGAACTGCGGGACAAGGTGGACTCCCTGATTACCATCCCCAACGACCGGTTGCTGGAGGTGCTCGGTAACAAGATCACCATGAAGGCGGCATACAAAGAGGCCGACAATGTACTGCTGGGTGCAGTGCAGGGTATTGCGGACCTGATGATCCGTCCGGGCATCATGAACGTAGACTTCGCCGACGTTCGTACCGTGATGTCCGAGATGGGCATGGCGATGATGGGCTCCGGTGCCGCCGTGGGTGAGAACCGTGCCCGCGAGGCCGCCGAGAAGGCGGTGCGCAGCCCGCTGCTGGATGACGTCAATCTGCAGGGTGCCCGCGGTATCCTTGTGAATATCATCACCGGCAGCGAAGACGGTGGTTGCCAGGAGCTGACCCTGGGCGAGTACTCTGAAGTTGGTGAGATCGTCCAGGAGATCGCCTCCGATGACGCCACTGTGGTGATTGGTACAGCCGTGGATGACAAGCTGGGCGATGAAATGCGGGTTACCGTGGTGGCCGCTGGCCTGGGCGAGGGTTCGCAGCAGGCTGCGCGCCCCACCAAGGTGGTGGACAACACCCGTCGCCAGGAGAACCGCGAGCCGCCGAAGTCCGTGGCTGGCCAGGGTATGGGGGCCCGGGATGCGGGTGACGCGCGCCAGCGCCCGGAGACCGAGCGTCCCAAACGCCAGTCTCCGGCCATGAACCCGGCCGACGACATGGAATACCTGGATATCCCGGCTTTCCTGCGCCGCCAGGCTGACTGACCCCGGTCAGTCCAGGCCTCCGGCGCGGCAAACACACCGCTCATGTCCGCCCGGCCCCTCGGGCCGGGCATCGTCGCGCCGGCGGCTGGCCCGGTGGTCACAGGCCACCGGGCCCGCTTTACCTTTATTAACCTCGCGTTCAGCGAGATCGCTGTACCATATTAAAAATGCACAGTAGATTCGCCTCTGCATTGGCGTGGTTTGCCGCGCGGTAGGCTATTCTGGGTATAGGGTGCGGTGAAGCGCCATGACTGCCGAGGCAGTTGTGGTTTTGGCGTTATTTTTCTGCTAAGCTTGCCGGCTTGCTGCGGCATTTGTGCCGTTTACCGACTGGGATACGACCGATACATGATCAAACAGCGTACTCTTAAAAATGCTATTCGCGCCACCGGCGTGGGCCTGCACACTGGTAAGAAGGTCGTGCTGACCCTCAAGCCGGCGCCTGTAGACAGTGGCATTGTGTTCCGGCGCATGGATCTCGACCCGGTGGTCGAGATTGAGGCGCGTGCCGAGAACGTGGGGGACACCCTGCTGTCCACAACCCTGGTCAAGGGTGACGCTCGCGTGGCTACGGTCGAGCACCTGCTCTCCGCGATGGCGGGCCTGGGTATCGACAATGCCATCGTCGAGCTCAGCGCGCAGGAAGTACCGATTATGGACGGCAGCGCCGGTCCGTTCGTTTTCCTGATCCAGTCCGCTGGGATCCAGGAGCAGTCGGCGCCGAAGAAGTTCCTGCGGATCAAGAAGCCGGTAACTGTTGAAGACGGCGACAAGGTCGCTAGCTTCCTGCCATTCAATGGCTTCAAGGTGTCTTTCACTATCGATTTTGACCACCCGGTGTTCCAGGGTCGCAACCTGAGTTCCTCGGTGGACTTTTCCAGCACCTCCTTCGTTAAAGAAGTGAGCCGTGCTCGCACCTTCGGCTTTATGCACGAAATCGAGTACCTGCGTTCCAAAGGCCTGGCCCAGGGCGGCAGTGTGGATAACGCCATCGTTATCGACCAGTACCGTATTCTGAATGAGGGTGGGTTACGGTACGAAGACGAATTTGTTAAGCACAAGATTCTGGACGCCATCGGTGACCTGTACCTGCTGGGTACCAGCCTGATTGGTGAGTACAAGGCCTTCAAGTCCGGCCATGCCCTGAACAACAAGTCCCTGCGCACCTTGATGGCGCAGGAAGACGCATGGGAGATGGTAACTTTCGAGGATGAACAGGAAGCGCCCATCTCATACGTCAAGCCAATACTGGCTGTCTAAGCGGGAAACCAGAAGCCGGCACGAAAATTGCCGGCTTTTTACTGTCTGAATTTTGGCGGTCGGCGCAAATGTGCGCCACATGCCGTCTTTTAATGTCGACCCCTGTTACAGTGGATGTTCTGGTCGACTTGAATGCCAATGGAAAGGCGTGAGGAGAGCCCGGCTCGGGGGAGTCGGTGCTGCAGACCACAAAACGATAGTTATAACGTATTGCAATCCACACGCGCCGGTTATGAAAATTATTCTTGTCAATGAACGTGGGGGAACCCGCAGTTTCCGTTTCGGCAGGCTGAGCAAGGCCCTGCTGGGGCTGTGCCTGATCGGTATGCCGGTGGGGGCCTTCCTGGTGGGGGTCAACCTGCCGGTGGCCGAATCCGATGTGTTCGATTCCCGTACCGCCAAGGCCTGGGGTAAGGCCCTGCGCAAGCAGCAGGTGGAAATTGATGAGGCCGACCAGCAGGCCCGCGAACAGCTTACTGCGCTCACAGTCAAAATGGCGGAAATGCAGGCGCGCCTGACCCGCCTGGATGCCCTGGGCGAACGGTTGGTGACTGTGGCCAAGCTGGATGAAAACGAATTCCAGTTCGGCACTGCACCGGCGCTGGGCGGCCCGGAAGAGCCGGGCGAGGGAAGCTCTGCCGAATTCCCCTTCCAGCAGCCCGATTTTATGGGCGCATTCGAGGACCTGTCCGAGCAGATCGAGGATCGCCAGCTGCAGCTTTCGACCATCGAGTCAGTGCTGGCCAACCAGCAACTGCAGGACGAGCAGTTCCTCGCCGGCCGTCCCATCAGCCGTGGCTGGATGTCTTCCCGTTACGGTTACCGCACCGATCCGTTCAGCGGTCGCCGTTCCTGGCACAAGGGTGTGGACTTCGCCGGCAAGGACGGCTCCGACGTGGTGGCTGTGGCAGCGGGCGTGGTGACCTGGGCCGAAGACCGGTACGGTTACGGCAACCTGGTTGAGATCAACCACGGCAATGGCTACAAGACCCGTTATGGTCACAATCGTGATATCAAGGTCGAGCTGGGCGAGGTGGTCAAGAAGGGCCAGGTAATCGCCCTGATGGGGTCCAGTGGGCGTTCCACCGGTCCCCACGTGCATTTTGAGGTATACAAGAACGACCGCCCGGTCGATCCGGCCAGCTACATCCGCCGTAACGGCAGATAACAACTATCCTCTCCATACCGCGTAGCGACGGGCCTCCCCGGGGGAGTTGCCAGTCGTTGCGCCTTCCTGTTTACTTGCACCCCTTGTTGGAATCCGGTGCCAGCGCCCCGATATAAGCAGACAGTTCCCGGTTACCGCCAGAACAGGTGTACCGACACAACCGGGCCGCAGAAGTCCGCACCGCAATATAAAGATTGAGTGGTTTTTAGAGAATGATTGGCAAACTGATAAAAACGGTCTTTGGATCCAAGAATGACCGCGAGCTGAAACGCATGCGCCGTGCCGTGGCCCGGGTCAATGCGCTGGAAGAGGAATACACGCAGCTCGACGATGCCGCCCTGAAAGCCAAGACAGAAGAGTTCCGTAAGCGGATCGCCGATGGCGAGTCCCTGGACCAGCTGCTGCCTGAGGCGTTTGCCGCCGTGCGTGAGGCCAGTCGGCGGACACTGGGCATGCGCCACTTTGATGTGCAGCTGATCGGCGGCATGACCCTGCACGAGGGGCATATTGCTGAGATGCGCACCGGTGAGGGCAAGACCCTCGTCGCGACCCTGCCGGCCTACCTGAACGCCCTGGAGGGCAAGGGCGTGCATATCGTGACGGTCAACGATTACCTGGCGAGCCGCGACGCCAACTGGATGCGCCCGGTCTATGAGTTCCTGGGCATGACTGTGGGCGTGATCATGTCCCAGCAGCATCCGGACGACAAGAAAGCCGCCTACCAGGCCGATATCACCTACGGTACCAACAACGAATTCGGTTTCGATTACCTGCGCGACAATATGGTCCTGCGCAAGGAAGACCGCACGCAGCGTCCGCAGAACTTCGCCATTGTGGATGAGGTGGATTCCATCCTGATCGATGAGGCGCGTACACCGCTGATCATCTCCGGGCAGGCCGAGGACTCTTCGCAGCTGTACCTGGCCATGAACAAGCTGATTCCCAAGCTGGAGCGCGCCGAAGAGGGCGGTGAGGGCCACTACTCGGTGGACGAGAAGACCCGCCAGGTGGAGCTGAATGAGGAGGGGCACCAGCTGGTGGAAGACCTCCTTACCCGCAGCGGCCATATCCGTGAGGATGACTCCCTCTACGCACCCGGCAACCTGGGCCTGCTGCACCATGTGCACGCTGCACTGCGCGCCCATGTCCTGTTCCATCGCGACGTGGACTACATCGTGCAGAACGGCCAGGTGGTGCTGATCGATGAGCACACCGGTCGCACCATGCCGGGTCGCCGCCTGTCCGAGGGCCTGCACCAGGCGCTGGAGGCCAAGGAGGGTGTGCAGATCCAGAGTGAGAGCCAGACCCTGGCCTCCACCACTTTCCAGAACCTGTTCCGTTTCTATCCCAAGCTGGCCGGCATGACCGGTACCGCGGACACCGAGGCGTTCGAGTTCCGCCAGATTTACGGCCTCGACGTGGTGGTGATCCCCACCAACAAGCCGAAGCAGCGGGATGACCTCAATGACCTGGTATACCTGACCAAAGAAGAGAAGATGGATGCCATCATCGAGGACATCAAGTACTGCCGTGACAAGCAGGCGCCGATCCTCGTGGGTACCGCCTCGATCGAGACATCGGAAGAGATGTCCCAGCGCCTGACCAAGGCCGGCATCAAGCACCAGGTACTGAACGCCAAGTACCACGAGAAGGAAGCACAGATCATTGCCCAGGCCGGTCGTCCGGGCACTGTCACCATCGCCACCAATATGGCGGGCCGCGGTACCGATATCGTGCTGGGTGGTAACTGGGAGGCCGAGGTTGAGGAGCTGCGCCAGGAGAAGGGCAGTGAGCCGACCGAGGCGGAGATCGAGAAACTCAAGGAAGGCTGGCAGCAGCGCCACGATACCGTGATCGAGGCCGGCGGCCTGCATATCATCGGTACCGAGCGCCATGAGTCGCGCCGCATCGACAACCAGCTGCGTGGCCGTGCCGGGCGCCAGGGCGACCCGGGCGTAACCCGCTTCTACCTGTCCCTGGAAGACAACCTGATGCGTATCTTCGCCTCCGACCGGGTGAAGAACTTTATGCAGATGCTGGGTATGGAAAAGGGCGAGGCCATCGAGCACCGCATGGTCTCCAATGCCATCGAGAAGGCCCAGCGTCGCGTGGAAGGCCGTAACTTTGATATCCGCAAGCAGCTGCTCGAGTATGACGATGTCGCCAACGACCAGCGCCAGGTCATTTATGGCCAGCGTAACGAGCTGCTCGAGGCGGAGAATATCAGTGACACCATCAGCGCCATCCGCGAGGACGTGGTCAATGAGCTGGTTTCCGGCTTTGTCCCGCCGCAGAGCGTCGAGGAGCAGTGGGATATTCCCGGCCTGGAGAAGCAGCTGGCCGGTGAACTGGGCCTGGAGCTGCCGGTCCAGAAGTGGCTGGATGAGGATCGCACCCTGCACGAAGAGAGCCTGCGCGAGAAAATCATCGCTGCGGCCCAGGAAGCCTACGACGCAAAAGTGAAGCGGGTGGGCGAATCCACCGGTGATCCCAATA
Organism: Microbulbifer zhoushanensis; assembly: GCF_021729055.1. Lineage (NCBI taxonomy): Bacteria > Pseudomonadati > Pseudomonadota > Gammaproteobacteria > Cellvibrionales > Microbulbiferaceae > Microbulbifer > Microbulbifer zhoushanensis. The sequence goes on along the minus strand of NZ_JAJSAO010000004.1, from coordinate 150,103 downwards.
TGATGGCCACCGTCGAGCGCCAGATCATGCTCCAGGTGCTGGACCAGCTGTGGAAAGAGCACCTGTCCAGCATGGACCACCTGCGTGCCGGTATCGGCCTGCGTGCCTACGCCAACAAGAATCCCAAGCAGGAGTTCAAGCGCGAGTCATTCCACCTGTTCCAGAGCCTGCTGGATAACCTCAAGCACGAGGTGATCCGGGTACTGGCGCATGTGGAGCCCATGACCCGCGAGCAGATGGAAGAGATGGAGCAGCGTCGCCTGGAAGCCCAGCGCCGCCAGGAGCTGGAATTGCGCCACGCCGAGGCCTCGGCCATGCCCCAGGAGGCTGAAGCCCCCGAAGCAGCGCCCGTGCCAGAACCTGCCCGCCGCGGGCCAAAAGTGGGCCGCAACGACCCCTGTCCCTGCGGTTCCGGCAAGAAGTTCAAGCAATGCCATGGCAAGCTGACCTCCTCGACCCAGAGTTGAGCCTGGCCAGGGGCTGCCCTCTGGTGGACCCGGATCGAAGAAATGCCCCGCCAGTGCGGGGCATTTTTTTGCTCAGCAGATGAATTATCTGCGGCATTTCTCGCCGAGTCCGCAGAAACAGTTGATTGGTAGTGTCGGCGACGTCGATAATGTCGCTCTTTACCTTTAGCCCGCTGCAGGCGGTGCCCAGACCCGGAGGCGGCCCGTTGCCGCAACAGCTATGCCCGAGAACTCACTCCCTATCGTGCCGGGAATCCGGCTCGCCAGCGTGCCCGCCAGGATCAAGGACTGGCAGCGTGACGACCTGCTGCTGATGGAAATTTCAGCGGAAGCCAGCGTTGCCGCTACTTTCACCCAGAACTCATTCTGCGCCGCGCCGGTTACGGTGGCCAAAGAGCACCTGGAGCATGGGGATATTCGTGCACTACTGGTTAACGCGGGCAATGCCAATGCCGCTACCGGCGAGCGTGGCCTGAGTGATGCCCGCGCCTGCTGTACCGCAGTGGGCGAGGCACTGGGGCTTCACGGAGAACAGGTATTGCCGTTCAGCACCGGTGTGATCGGCGAGCACCTGCCGTTGCAGAAGCTGCTCGATGCCATCCCCGTAGCCGCCGGCGCACTTGCAGAGGCGGGCTGGGATGCCGCTGCGGCCACCATCATGACTACCGACACCCGCGCCAAGGGCGCCAGCCGCCGGGTGCAAGTGGGGGACCAGTGGATCACGGTGACCGGGATTGCCAAGGGCTCGGGCATGATCCAGCCCAACATGGCTACCATGCTGGCCTATGTGGCTACCGACGCCGCTATCGACCAGGCGCTGCTGGATACCCTGGTGCGGGAGGCGGTGGATGCGTCTTTCAACCGCATCAGTGTGGATGGCGATACGTCCACCAATGACGCCTGCGTGCTGATCGCGACCGGCGCCACAGGACCGGTGATGGCTGATCCGGGTAATGCCGATTACCAGCGCCTGAAGCAGGCGGTGACCGAGGTGCATGTCGACCTGGCGCAGGCGATTGTCCGCGATGGAGAGGGTGCGACCAAGTTCGTGACGGTGCAGGTGGATGGGGCAACCACCCCGGCAGAGGCGCTGCGGGTGGCATTTGAAGTGGGAGAGTCACCACTGGTGAAGACAGCACTCTACGCATCCGATCCCAACTGGGGGCGACTGGTGATGGCCGTCGGCAATGCCGGTATCGATGGACTGGACCCGGCCGGGGTGGATATCTACCTGGATGACGTGCAAGTGGTCGAGGCTGGCGGCCGTGCGCCGGGATACGAAGAGCAAGCAGGCCAGGCTGTTTTCGACCGGCCCGAATTTACCATTCGCGTCAGCCTGGGGCGTGGGGAATGCAGTGAGCATATCTGGACCTGCGATTTCTCCCACGAGTACGTCACCATCAACGCGGAATACCGCACCTGATACACGGAACGAGGCGCATATCGGTTCCCCTTCCCGGTGACCGGCTCGGTTAACGGCAAGGTTAACGGCTATAACTACCGCAATGCCGTAAATCCCATCCATTTGGGTCCGAGAGAGGAAAACCGGGAATGAGAAAGCTGATATACGCGATCCTTGCCGCCATCATCATATTGGCCTTAATGCGGGCGTGTGTGCCCACAGTGGATGACAGCACCGCCGCGCTGGAGAGCTCACAACCTGTCGCGGTTACTACAACCTATGCCTGTCGGCACCAGCTTTCCTGACTCTCCTGGCCAGCTGGCGCCCTTGAGAACCCGGTTGCGGACAGGTATAAGGTGTGCGGGCAAGTATCTGAGCGAAGTGGGGAGAGTTATGGCGGCGGGGCAAAAGATCGTACATGTGGCAGTGGGCGTGGTGCGACGTGACGACGGCCGCATCCTGATTGCCCGTCGTCCCGATCACCTGCATATGGGCGGGCGCTGGGAGTTTCCCGGCGGCAAGGTGGAAGAGGGGGAGCCGGTTGGCGACGCGCTGGCCCGCGAGCTGCGAGAGGAAGTGGGCCTCGATGTCTCCCGGCTGCAGCCGCTGGCGGAAATCCGCCACCAATACCCTGAAAAAACTGTCCTGCTGGATACCTGGTGGGTCCATTGCTTTACCGGCAATGCCCGGGGCCTGGAGGGGCAGGAGGTCCGCTGGGTGACAGTGGGCGAGCTGGATGATTACTGCTTCCCGGATGCCAACCGGGATATCATCACCGCAATCCGCGCGGCGACCACATCCTGATCCAGTCTCCAGCCACGACACTGGCCCCAGTTTGGGAGTTCGCCCGCAGGAGCGGCCGCTGGCCGCGATCTCCCGAACCCTCCAACTGACACAGCCGGCACACCGCTGGGTCGGCACACGACGCTACCCGGTAACCTGCCAGGCTAAACCCGCGAGAGGGGTGGCCTGGTTGTGGCCGGAATGCCTTATACCCGGGTGGGAGAAAAACGGGGCGAGGTATCAGTGCCGGGTTTTGTTGGGATCCAGGTCCTCGCTCAGCACATCGTCATAGACCGGCTGCCCGGGGATCTTGTGGCCCTCACTGGCCCATTCCCCCAGGTCGATCAGCTTGCAGCGCTCACTGCAGAAAGGGCGGAAGGGGTACTTTTGGGCATCCCACTCGATTGGCTTTTTGCAGGTGGGGCAGTTTACGGTAGGGCGGTCGGCAGTCTTCTTGGTCATAACTCTTCAGTGGTCGGCGGATTCAGCCAGCTGCAGGTACTTCCGGTGCAGCTCGGCAACCTGGGCGCCAAGGCTGGCGAGGTCGCCCGCATTATCCAGAATATCGTCCGCCCGTGCCAGCCGCTCCTCACGGGACAGTTGCGTGGCCATGATCCTGCGGATCTGTTCGGGGCTATTGCCATCGCGGCTGCCCGCGCGCGCCAGTTGCACCTCTTCCGGTACATCCACCACGCAGACGCGCTGTACCAGCTCGTACTGGCCGGACTCGATCAACAGGGGGGATTCCAGGATGGCGTAGGGACTGTCACTTGTCCGGAGCGCACGGATAATTTCCTCGCGGATCAGCGGATGCAGCAGGGCCTCCAGCCATTTGCGCTCTACCTCGCTGGCGAAGACCCGCTGGCGAAGACCCGCCCGGTCCAGCTCGCCGCTGTCCAGCAGTATTCCGGCACCAAAGTGGGAAGCAATCTTCTCGAGCGCGGGCATGCCCGGTTGCACCACCACCCGTGCCGCCCAGTCAGCATCCACCACATTGATGCCGTGCTCGCGAAAACAGGAGGCTGCCGCAGACTTGCCGCTGCCAATACCCCCGGTCAACCCAATTGTCAGCATGTGGAGCCACCTTCACCCGTGGGAGCGGCCCATGGCCGCGAACCAGTCACCAGTCAATAAACCGGCAATCATCACCCGTAGGAGCGGCCGCTGGCCGCGACCCACCAGCTTCTATAAAGTTAGCCGCCCAGCCCCGAATAACTCAGGTACCACCCCATCAACTGCTCGCCCCACAGCATCGCAATCCAGCCGGCACCGGCCAGGTAGGGTCCGAAAGCAATGGGCAGGTTCTTGTCGCGCCCGGCAATAGCACTCCAGGTAAGGCCGGCGACCGCGCCGACCGCTGCCGAAAGCAGGATTACCAGCGGCAGCATCTGCCAGCCAAACCAGGCGCCGATAGCGGCCAGGATCTTGAAGTCCCCGGCCCCCATGCCTTCCTTGCCGGTCAGCAGCTTGAATATATGGTAGACCGACCACAGCGCCAGGTAACCGGCAATGGCGCCAACCACCGCGTCCTGTAGCGGCACAAACAGCCCCCAGCAGTTCACCAGCAGCCCCGCCCAGAGCAGGGGTAGGGTGATGTTGTCCGGCAGCAGCTGCTTGTCAAAATCGATGCCTGTCAGCGCTACCAGTGCCCAGGTAAACACACAGCCCGCCAGCGCCTGCCAGGTAAAGCCCAGTTGCCAGACCACAATGGCGGTCAGGATACCGGTGGCCAGTTCCACCAGCGGATAGCGTTTGGAAATAGGCGTAGCGCAGTTACTGCATTTTCCGCCCAGCGCCAGATAGCTGACCAGGGGGACATTGTGCCAGGGCTTGATTTCAGTATCGCAGTTGGGGCAGTGGGAGTGGGGGAGCACCAGGTTGAACGGTTCTTCCAGTTCAGCTTTCTCGCCCGCCTTGGGCTCCTGGCCAAAGTAACTGTAGAAATCCCGTTTGTACTCGCGCTCCATCATGATAGGGAGGCGGTAGATGACGACATTCAGGAAGCTGCCGAGGATGGCACCCAAAAGAAAAGCGCTGCTAAGTAGCAGCGCCTGTTGTACAAGCAGTGAGTCAAACATCAAGTGACCTATCCAATTACATTGCCGAGGTTGAAAATTGGCAGGTACATGGCAACCATGAGTCCACCGACTAGCACGCCCAGGACGGCCATGATCATCGGTTCCAGCAGGGTAGTCAGGTTGTCGACCATGTTGTCGACAGCTTCTTCGTAAAAGTCGGCAGCTTTACTCAGCATTTCATCCAGTGCACCAGATTCCTCGCCGATAGCAGCCATCTGGATCAGCATGGTGGGATAGAGGCCAGTCTGGCGCATTGCCACATTGAGCGGCACGCCGGTAGAGACGGAATCCCGGATCTTGAGCGTTGCCTCTTCATAGATGCAGTTGCCGGTGGCACCGGCAACGGATTTGAGCGCCTCGATCAGCGGCACGCCCGCAGCAAAAGTAGTAGACAGGGTGCGACCGAAGCGTGCGGCAATCGAGTTATAGGTAATCTGGCCGATAATGGGAATCTTGAGAGAAAGGCGGTCAAAAAACTGTGCCACTTTCTTGTTGCGTTTCTTGACCTCGAGTGTGCCCCCGATGGTGATGATCAAGGTAAGCAGGGCATAAAACCAGTTTGCCTGCATCCACTCGGACAGGTTCACCACGAACAGGGTGAAAGCCGGCAGGTCGGCGCCGAAGTTCTGGAAAGTTGACGCGAACTGCGGTACCACCTTGATCAGCAGGATTGCAGTCACGACAATGGCCACGATGATCACCGCGATAGGGTAGGTCATCGCTTTCTTGATCTTGGCCTTGAGCGACTCGGTCTTTTCCTTGTAGGTGGCAATACGATCCAGCATGGTTTCCAGTGAGCCGGACTGTTCACCGGACGCGACCAGGTTGCAGAACAGGTCGTCGAAGTAAAGCGGGTGCTTGCGCAGGGCTTCGGCGAAGGCGGTGCCCGAGGCAACGTCTTCACGAATTTTCATAATCAGCTCTTTAACGCCGGGCTTGTCAAGACCGTCGGCAACAATCTCGAAGCTCTGCACCAGGGGCACACCGGCCTTCATCATGGTGGCCATCTGGCGGGTAAACAGGGCGATATCCGCGGGTTTAATCTTCTTGCTTCCCCCGAAGAGCGGTTTGGGCTTTTTCTGCACGCGGTTGGCAATAATTCCCTGTCGCCGAAGCTGGGCTTTCACCAGTGCCGGGTTGTTACCACTGATCTCTCCCTCGACCTTGTTGCCCTTGGCGTCCACACCCTTGTAGACGTACGCGACTGCTGAGGCGTTGGCCATTTTTTATTCCCGTATTTGTTATTCTCGTGGCTGTTGCCACCGTCGATTAAAAAATAAACTCAATAGGGAGCCCGCCTGGGACAGGATCCCCGTATAAGCCCGGTCAGTCTTTGGTCACCCTGTTCGCCTCTTCCAGGCTGGTAACACCTGTGACTACTTTGCGGAGCGCGGAAGTGCGGAGGTTGTTGAACCCCTCCTTGCGGGCCTGGTCTGCAATCTGGATGGAATTTCCACCCTCCATTATAATTCTCGAGATTCCGTCGGTGATGCGAACCACTTCGTAAATACCCACGCGACCCTTATAGCCCTTGGCACAGTGTTCACAGCCCACAGGCTGGTAGATCTTCCACTCCTTCCGTTCGATATCCACTGCGCCGAACCCTTCCTGCTTGAGTACCTCGTCAGGGAGGCTGGCCGGCTTCTTGCACTCGCTACAAAGGCGGCGGGCCAGGCGCTGGGCAATAATCACGGTGACTGAGGTGGCGATATTAAAGGTAGGGACCCCCATATTCATAAGGCGGGTCAGGGTTTCCGGTGCAGAGTTGGTGTGCAGGGTGGATAGCACCAGGTGGCCGGTCTGGGCGGCCTTGATGGCGATCTCTGCAGTTTCCAGGTCCCGGATCTCGCCCACCATGACGATGTCGGGGTCCTGGCGCAGGAAGGAGCGCAACGCCTCGGCAAAATCCAGCCCCACCCTGGGGTGGACGTTGACCTGGTTGATACCCTCCAGGTTAATTTCCACCGGATCCTCAGCGGTGGAGATGTTGCGCTCTGAGGTATTGAGGATATTCAGGCCGGTATAGAGGGATACGGTTTTACCGGAGCCGGTAGGCCCTGTGACCAGGATCATGCCCTGGGGCTGGGCCAGGGCGTCCATGTAGATTTTCTTCTGTTCATCCTCGTAGCCGAGGGCGTCAATCCCCATCTTGGCCGAGGAGGGGTCGAGGATCCGCAGCACGATTTTTTCCCCCCAGAGCGTGGGGAGACTGTTGACCCGGAAATCGATCGCCTTGGTCTTGGACAGCTTCATCTTGATGCGGCCATCCTGGGGTACCCGCCGCTCGGAAATATCCATTTTGGACATTACCTTCAGGCGCGCGGAGATTCGGGGGGCCAGCTGGATCGGTGGGCGGGCCACCTCATGCAGTACGCCGTCAGTACGCAGCCGGACCCGGTAAGTCTTCTCGTAGGGCTCAAAATGAATATCTGATGCACCGGTGCGGATAGCATCCAGTAGAACCTTGTTTACAAAGCGTACAACCGGTGCCTCATCCCCACCGGGGTCATCATCATCTGTCGCATCGACCTCGCCGCCGACGTCCAGGGCATCGAGCTCATCGTCATCCATGCCCTGCAGGCCAGCTCCCATATCACCACTGTTGGAGAGATAGCTGTCGATCGCCTTGGCGAGCTTATCCGCCTCTACAAGAACTGCTTCGGTATTCAGGCCGGTATTGAAATTGATTTCATCCAGGGCGGCCAGGTTGGTGGGGTCGGCCACTGCCACGAACAGGCGGTTGCCGCGCTTGTACAGAGGCAGGGCAAAATGCTTACTGATCAGGTTTTCGGCAACGACTTTTTTGGGGATCAGGTCAAAGTTGTAGCTGCTCAGGTCGAACAGGGGGGAGCCGAAAGCCTGCGAGGCAATGCGGGCGAGTTCGCGGCTCTTGACCAGCTTGGCCTCTACCGCGTGCTGGGCGAACGACTGGTTCTCTCGCCTTGCCGCCTTGGAGGCGGATATGGCCGTTGGCTCGTCCAGTAGCTTGTCGGCCACCAGGCGTTTTGCCAGACCGCTGAGGGGGATACTGCTCATAAGATGTTGACGCGTCGCTCTTGCTGCGGGGGCACTGCCAGTACTCAATGGCTGGCAATACGCCGTTTTGGTTGTTTTTTGTTCTGACTTTGTGTGCGTTCGTGACTATTGGCCTATTTCTTCTTGTGGAGCTGGTGGAATATTACGACCATCGGAACCGGTTTTCCGGAGCCCGCCCGCTGTATCGAGGGGACTTCCCGCCAAGGGCTTAATATAACCAAGAAAAAGGGGTGGGCCAAACGCGCCGCAGGCTAGTGATGGCTCTTTGAGGGTGGGGGAGTTCACATTCCTTACATTATTATGGCTGGTGATTTTTTGAACGGCGAGTATGGGCAACATTATTGCGGAGAGGGTGAGCGACACTTTACTGAGTATTATGACAATTTGCGTCACCTTCTGGTTTAAAGCGCCACCCCAGTTAAAAAATCGCGGTAAGCCTGCGCCGTAACCCTGCGGATTTATTACATTTACGCGCTTGCGCGAATTGGCACAAAGCTTGTATCTTTTACCGCGACTTCCTCACGGGATTTCAGTCAAACCACAAATGTCTGTATGGAGACGGTTACAATGAAAAAACAACAGGGTTTTACTCTTATTGAATTGATGATCGTGGTAGCGATCATCGGTATTCTGGCGGCGGTCGCTATTCCGCAGTACCAGAACTACGTTACCAAGTCCCAGGTTACCCGCGTAATGAGCGAGGTAGGTGCCCTGCGTACCGCAATGGAAACCTGCCTGCTGGAAGGTCGCGACAATATCGTCACCGGCGCCCCGGCAAACCCGGAGGACTGCAACCTGGGCTGGACTGCCAGTAACCTGCTGGGTGTTGAACTGCAGACTGGTCTGGAAGTAACCATCAACGACGATGGCACCGCCACCATGGCCGCCTCTTTTGGTGGTAACGCCGCTACTGTCCTGACTGACAAGTTCCTGGGCTGGGGCCGCAGTGTCGATGGCGTCTGGACCTGCACCACTGATGTCGACCAGAAATACCGTCCGACCGGCTGTGCCCAGGGCGATGCGCCTGATACCACTGGCGAGACTGCTACTGAAACGACTGCCTAATCATCAGTTTGGTTTAGATTCGTTTCTGTAGTATCTATAAAGGGGGAGAGCTGGGGCTCTTCCCCTTTTTTCGTATATACATAAGCTCCAAGAGCTGGTGATGATAGGCAGTAGGTTTATTACAAAGCGGGTAGCCATAAAAGGTGCCGTATACATCAGTGTTGTTCTGCTCTGTATGGCCCTGGCACACTACTGGGTGACCCAGCCGCTGTTCTGGAAAAAGATTCCCTACCGTCTGCAGGCATACCAGCTGGCCTTCACCGGGGTGGACTGCCAGCCGGGCTCACCACAGGGCCTTGCCGGCCTGCTGAAATACCACGCCTTACCGGATTTTGCCCTGGCCGGGCAGGTCTTCTACATAAACTCCCAGGGTGATCGCTACGGCTGCCGGGTGGCACCTGATGAAAGTAGCGGCGACCATTACCGCCTGGCCAGTATGACAAAGGCGGTCACGGCGCATGCGGTACTCAAGCTGGCCCGTGAGGGCCTGCTTGAGTTGGATTCCCACCTGCTGGATTATTTCCCCGAAGTGGATGTCACTGCCCTGCGGGATCCCAGGCTGAAGTCAGTCACAGTCTCCCACCTGCTCAATCACTCCTCTGGTTTTGGCGGTCCATTTGGCTCGGACAATATGGTGAAGCAGGGGGAGACCCCATGGTGCCCGTATGATTTCCGCCAGCTTGAAAAGGTGCGCCTGGCGGGGCGGCCGGGCACAAACCATGTTTACAGTAACGTTTCTTATTGTCTGCTGGGGGAGGTCATTTCCCGGGTGACAGGCGTTCCCTATCGCCAATATGTAAAGCAACATTACTTATCGGGCACAAAGCTGGACTTTGTGGACGGGAAATATCTACCGGAAGAGCCGGATTATGATTTCATCAATGATTTCAAGCTGGGCCGGGAGTATGTGAATTGGCTGGATTTTTCGGCATTATCTTCCGCCGCCGGCCTGATAGGTCCACCTGATGCTTTTGCGGCAATGGTATGGGAGCATTTCCATAATGATGCCGGGAAACTGCTGAACGGGCCTTTAGTTCCGGGGTGTGGTAAGGGTGGCGTTGACCGCTGCTATTCCTGGAATTTTGAATTGCAGTTCAATAGCCATGGCGAGGCTATTGCCGGCGTGCAGGAGGGGTATGTGCCCGGGGCCAGCTCCTTACTGGCGATTACCGGGGAAGGCCAGGTCCTTGTATGGGTCGCTGCAGGTGCTGCGATTGCTGACGGGCACAAGGAGCAACTCAAGTCCGCGGTCGTGGAGTTTATGCAATCCCAGGGGATGGAAGAGCGGCTGGCTGGGGTCTCCCCGGCTCCCTAGGTGCAGCTGATCATTTCCCCGTAGTCGGCAGCGCATGATTCGGAGCTTTTCTGCAGGGTTCACCGAAAACTCCTCACTGCCTGGATTTCACTCCACGCCAGGCACTGGATTTGTTGTGCAACCAAATGAATTACAGGTTGGGCTTTTGTGTTGGCACGGCTGATTTGAACCCTGCCCATAATTTGCAAAGTATATCCCTGTTTAATTTCTGCCCGGTAGCGTTCCTGAACATTCTCCCAGATCACCACGTTAACAACCCCTGTTTCGTCCTCGAGCGTTAAAAACATCACTCCAGCGGCGCTGCCCGGTCGCTGTCGGCAGGTGACAAGCCCAATCACGTTAACCGCTTCACCATCCTGGCAGTAAACCAGATCGCGTGCCTTGCGGCAGAAGCGGAACCGTTCCTTTCTCCGTAAAAGGGCGATCGGGTGTTCCCTCAATGTCAGCCCGGTACTGGAATAGTCACTAATACTGTTGTCTTCAAGGCTATTGGATGGAATGTGATTGCTGGTGGGGGCTTGCTCCTCCCGGTCCAGCGACTGCCATGTGTCCAGGTAGCGGTTCCCTGTCAGGCTGTGAAAGGCGTTGGCGCTGGCGAGCAGGCCGAGCTGGTCGCTGTGCAGCTTGGCGAGCCTGCGGAACTGGGCCAGGGAAGTGATGTGGTGATCGTGCCGCAGCCCGGTGATGGTATCCGCCGTCTGCTGTTCCAGGCCTTTTACCAGGCGCAGGCCGAGGCGCAACATGGGTGTGCCGCCACTATAGTCTGGTGCTGGCCTGGAAAGGGATATTTTGCTGGATTCCGGCATTGAAGCGTGGTTATCGGCGAATTCCAGCCGGTGGTCCCAGTGGCTGTAGAGCACATCCACAGGCAGCACCTTCACATTGTGCCGCTGGGCATCGTAGACCAGCTGGGCCGGGGCGTAGAAGCCCATGGGCTGGCTGTTGAGCAGGCCACAGTAAAAGGCCGCCGGGTGGTGGTGCTTGATCCAGGCTGAGAAGTAGGCCAGCAGCGCGAAGCTGGCTGAGTGGGACTCGGGGAAGCCGTAGGAGCCGAAGCCCTTCATCTGCTCGAACAACTGCTCGGCAAATTGCGCCTGGTAGCCGTTGGCGAGCATGCCGGCCACCAGCCTGTCCCGGAACTGGTAAAGATTGCCGTTCTTGCCCCAGCTGGCCATGGCGCGGCGCAGCTGGTCGGCCTCGCCGCCGTTGAAGCCGGCGGCCACCATGGACAGCTGGATCACCTGTTCCTGGAAAATGGGTACGCCCAGGGTGCGTTCCAGTACCGGGCGCAGGTTCTCGTGCGGGTAGCTGACCGGTTCCAGTCCCTGCTTGCGCTTCAGGTAGGGGTGTACCATACCGCCCTGGATAGGCCCCGGGCGCACGATGGCGATCTCGATGGTGAGCTCGTAGAAATTCCTTGGCTGCAGCCGCGGCAGCATGCTCATCTGCGCGCGGGACTCGATCTGGAAAACCCCCACGGTATCTGCCCGGCACATCATCTCGTAGACGCCCGGGTCCTCGGTGGGGATGTCCCGTAGCTGCATTCTCGGTCCGTAAAGGCCGATATAGGTCAGCGACTTGCGCAGGGCCGTGAGCATACCCAGGGCGAGAATGTCCACCTTCATCAGTTTCAGGTCCTCGATATCCTCCTTGTCCCACTGGACGATGGTGCGGTCCTCCATGGCGGCATTCTCGATCGGCACCAGGGTATGCAGGGGTTGCTCGGTAATTACGAAGCCGCCCACGTGCTGGGACAGGTGCCGGGGGAAACCGCGGACCTGTGCCATCAGCTTCGGCAGCATGCGGCCGGCGTTGCCCCGCGGGTCGATCCCCACTTTCTGCATCTGCCGGGGGAAATCCTCCATGGTGTCCCACCAGGCCCGCTCGGCAATCAGTTGCTCGATGGTGGCGCTGCCCAGCCCCAGGGCCTTGCCGATATCCCGCAGGGCGCTCTTGAAACGGTAGCTGATCTTGGTGGCGGCCAGCCCGGCGCGCTCGCGGCCGTATTTGCGGTAGATGTACTGGATGATTTCCTCGCGTCGCTCATGCTCGAAGTCCACGTCGATATCCGGCGGTTCGTCGCGTTCGCGGGATATAAAGCGTTCGAACAGCAGGCCGATCTTGTGGGGGTCTATTTCGGTGATAAAGAGGCAGTAGCACACTACCGAATTCGCGGCCGAGCCACGGCCCTGGTAGAGGATATGCTGGCTGCGCGCGAACTGGACGATGTCGTGGATGGTAAGGAAGTAGTGTTCGTACCCCAGCTCGGCGATCAGTGCCAGTTCCTTTTCTATTTGTGCGGCAATATGTGGTTCGGGACCCCCTGGCCAGCGCAGTTCCTTGCCGGCCTCCACCAGTTCCCGCAGGTACCCGTCCGGGCTTTTACCGGCAGGCAGTACCTCCGACGGATACTGGTAGCGCAGTTCATCCAGGGAAAATTGGCACTGGTGGGCGATTTCAATGGTGTTCGCAATTGCTCCTGTCAGCTGCAGGCTGGCAATCTCATCGAGCGGGCGCAGGTAACGCTCGGCGTTCTGCTCCAGTCGGTAGCCCAGTTCGTCGAGAGTGCAGTTGTGGTAGCAGGCGTTGAGTACATCCTGCAGGGGCTTGCGACTGCGACAGTGCATCAGCACCGCACTGGTGGCCACCAGTGGCAGTTGTTGCCCGGTGGCAAAGGCCAGAAGTTCCCGGTTATGTTCGTTCTGGCGTGGGAGTAACTGGTTGCTGAAGGCGATATACAGGCGACCCTGGAAATGACTCTTGAGGCCTGCAGGTATTTCCAGTGGTTGGTGGCGGGGTAGCCAGATGGCGATGCATTGCCGGGTTATCCGCAGCAGGTCGTCGAGCCTGGTCTCGTACTGGCCTTTGGGCGCGCGCAGGCGGGAGGTAGAGATCAGCTGGCATAACTCGCTGTAGGCTTGCCGGTCCGGTGCCAGTAATACCAGTTCACAATTAATGTCAGATAAGCGGAAGTAGCTGCCGCAGATCAGTTTGAGGTTGCTGCCATCAGCTTTCAGTTCCTCCAGTTGTTTATAGGCGCGGACCGCGCCCGAAAGGGAACATTCATCGGTAATGGCCAGGGCGCGGTAGCCCAGTTCATGGGCACGGGTAACAAGTTCCTGGGGATGGGAAGCACCCTGGAGAAAAGAGAAGTTGCTCTGGCAGAAGAGTTCGGCGTACTGCATACCAATTCTGGCTGTCTTGGTCTCTGCACCTCCCCCTGTGCGAGTATTCAATCCTGTATTTAAATGGATTCTGTCGGACGTTCGTCGAGCGCCAGCTCTACGCTCCACCGAGCGTGATGACTATTCCTGAGCGGGGTCAGGCTTGGGGCCGGCAGGTTTATACCTGGGTCACGCGTAAACCCCATGCAGGTACCAGGCCTCCGAGGTCAGGTCCTGGAAGACCCAGTAGAGTGCACCTTCGTCACCGCGGGCAATGTAGTAATCGCGGGCGTGGCGGCGGTGTTGCCACCAGTAGCCATCAATGCGTTCCGGGCCCTGCAGCAGGCGCAGCTCGCCGCGGTAGAACAGGCGCTGGTTGCGGCACTGGATGCGATCGGGACGCGGGAGCAGCCAGTTGGGGCGCGGTGCATTCACCGGTTGCAACTGGTGGCCGCGTTTGCGGCTGTTCAGCACCAGGTTGTCGGCACTCTGCCATGCCTGCTCCGGCAGGTGACTCTCCTTCAGGGTGACGCCTGACAGTGACTGGTGGCCCAGCCGCGCCTTGAGCTTGTCGATTAGCTGGTGGCTGCGCTGCACGCGGCTGGCTTCCCCGAACAGGTCATCGTCCACCGAATCCTGGCCCAGCGGTTGCAGCCTGTCGCAGGTCAGGCCGATTGCCTGTACAGGTTGCTCGAGGGTGAGCCGCTCGAGTTGCAGCTTTGTCAGGGCGATCAGGCGCTGGGGATCCAGTTGCGGTCGCGAGATTTCCACACTGAGCACCTTGCAACTCTGTTGCCCGAAATCCAGTTTCCAGCGCAGCTGCTGGCTGTAGAGCTGTCGCCGCTGCAATTGCTGGCACAGCTCGCGGACCAGCCGGCCGGCGGGAAACAGCAGCTGCTCGCTGTTATCCAGCGGGCTGGGAAAAAACAGCTCACTGTGGAACTCCGGCGGTGGCTGGTAACTGGGGACCGGGTCATGGCGGGTGCCGTTGAGGCGCGCCAGGTAATTGACAAAGTCGCGCCCGAAGCGGGTCCCCACCTCAGACAATGGTATGGCCAGTAACTGGCTGACCCGCTTGATACCGCAGGCATAGAGTTTGGCTATGGTCTTGTGGTCGCTGTCCAGCAGTTTGCCGGGGGCAAAGCTGATCCACTGGCGCCATTGCTGGGGAGAGGGCGGTGCCTTGGCCCCGGCCAGCCACTGCCTGTGCTCTTCCAGCTGGCTCAGCATATGGGCAGCACTGGGGCTGTGCCCCAGGCCCATAAAGGCACTGATATGCATCTGTTGCAGTTCGCTGCGCAACTGCTGCAGGAGCGGCTCCAGTCCGCCATTGGCTTTCAGGCAGCCGCTCAGTTCCAGGTAAAGGCAGGCGAAGCTGCCATCATCGCTGTGCGGGGATGCCGCGCGGGGGGAAACCACCGGGGTGAAGCTGTAACCCCACTGGGCCAGTTCCTGCAGCAGCTGTGATTCGCGCTCGGTATCCCGGGGAAGGAGTTCCAGGTCCGCGCACAGCGCACAGGCAGTGGCAATGGTCAGTCCGCCGGTGACAGCGCGCTCGCGGGCACTGCTGTTGACGTCCACCACCTGCTCTTTCTCCACAACCGCGCGGGGAGAGCCATCAGGCCCTGCTTGCTGGGCGCGGGTCAGTGCCTCTAACGGCAGGTTGGGGAACTGTATGCAGAGCCAGAGCATTGTATTTTCCCTGTCGTGTCTTACCGCATTGGTTATTCAGAGAGTTTTTTCGCGGCCATGGGCCGCTCCTGCAGAGAGCTTTATACTCTTCCCGGCAATCAGTGCAGTGGCCCGTCGCGGCGGGTCAGGTCCGCGGCCCGGGCCAGGTGCAGCTGCTGTCCCGAGCGGCCGCCCAGCTGTTTGATCAGCTTCAGGGCCAGCTGGTCGCCGTCGCTTGCGAGCTGCAGCCGCAGGCTGGCCGGTGAGGGGCTGCTGGCACAGGATTGCGGGCGGAAGTGGAAGTGCAGACATTCCCCATCCCGTGCGGCCACCTGCAGCCGGCGCAGGTCCCTGTCCGCGGGCGGCTGTCGTTCCTGCCAGCTGAGCAGGGCGCCGCAGCAGCCAGACTGCAGTGTTTGTTCCATGGCCCAGAGAGTGTCGCGCGGTCCCCGGGGATGCAGGATCAACAGCTTTTCCAGTTGCACCCCGGCACTGGCCAGCGCCGGGGCATAGGGGATATGGGGCGGGTTGACCAGCACGACCATCTGCTCCTGGCGGGTGAGTTCCGCCAGTGCCGGTAGCAACAGGCTGAGCTCGCCGATACCGGACTGGTCCACCAGCAGTTCGGTGGTGGCGCCACGGGGCCAGCCGTGTCCGGCCAGCAGGGCATCGAGCCCGCTGTAGCCGGTGGCGATGCCGTTACGCCGGCGGTGATGCTCATTGGCCGCCTGCCAGATATCCGCCCGCGCCAGCAGCTGGTCCAGGCGTTGCTGCTTGAGCTGATCAGTTAACTGCTTGTTTTGTATAAGGTTTTCGGCACTGCTCACGATATCTGCCCTCGCGATCTGGTCCCTTTGGGAGCTGTTTCTGTATATCTGTACAGTATGTACTGTTGATTTATACAGTAGTCGGGCTGCCCCAACAAGGGTATGGGGCTTGATCGGGCATGGATTTCCACCAGTTCCATCACCAGGTCCGGTGGTGACGGGGAAGGTGCGGTGTGGGCGGGACTTACCCCGGGACAGGCAAAGGCGGCATTCCGGTGCCAGCCAGTCGCGATTGACACTTTTTTGCACAGTTCAAACCGGCTATGATTCCGCCTCTTTACAGACCTGCACAACGACAAGCACAGCCGATTCAAATGAGGGGGGCGGAGTGAGTATCAAATCCGATAAGTGGATTCGCCGGATGGCCGAGCAGAATGGCATGATCGAGCCGTTCGAGGCGAGCCAGGTACGCCACAATGGCAGCGGTGAACGCCTGATTTCCTACGGTACCTCCAGCTATGGCTACGACGTGCGCTGTGCCCCGGAATTCAAGATCTTTACCAATGTGCACTCCGCCACGGTGGATCCGAAGACCTTCGACGAGAACAGCTTTGTCGACGTGGTGGGCGATTCCTGCGTGATCCCGCCCAACTCCTTTGCCCTGGCGCGTACAGTCGAGTATTTCCGCATCCCGCGCTCGGTGCTGACCATCTGCCTGGGCAAGTCCACCTATGCGCGCTGCGGCATCATCGTCAATGTGACGCCGCTGGAGCCGGAGTGGGAAGGGCATGTGACCCTGGAGTTCTCCAACACCACCAACCTGCCGGCGAAGATCTACGCCCACGAGGGTGTGGCCCAGATGCTGTTCTTCGAGTCCGACGAGGTCTGCGATGTGTCCTACAAGGATCGCGGCGGCAAGTACCAGGGCCAGCGCGGCGTGACCCTGCCGCGGGCCTGATGGCCTGCTCCTGCGCCGGGTGCCCGCCGTGCCCGGTCCCTTCTGCTTTCCCCACCCCATGAGTGAAGCCAGTCCCAACCCACTGCCCGAACAGGTCGATGTACTGGTGATTGGTGCCGGTGCAGCCGGTCTTATGTGTGCGGCAGTGGCTGGCCAGCGTGGCCGCAGCGTGCTGGTAGTCGATCACGCAAACAAGGTGGGCAAGAAGATCCTGATGTCCGGTGGCGGACGCTGCAATTTCACCAACCTGTACACCGCGCCGGAAAACTTCTACAGCCGCAACCCGCATTTCTGCAAGTCGGCACTGGCCCGTTATACCCAGTGGGACTTTATCGCGCTGGTGGAGAAGCACGGGATCCCCTATCACGAGAAAACCCTGGGTCAGCTGTTCTGCGATAACAGGTCCCGGGATATCGTTGACTTGCTGCTGGCGGAGTGCCGTGAGGCCCAGGCGCAGATTCGCACCCGCTGTAGCATTGAAAGTATTGAGCCGGTGAATACTGGCTACCGGGTGAATACCAGCCTTGGCACAATGCAATGCGAATCCCTGGTGGTTGCCACCGGCGGCCTGTCGATTCCAACCATGGGGGCCACCGGGTTTGGCTACGACATCGCCCGGCAGTTCGGCCTCAGTATCGTGCCCACTCGCGCCGCCCTGGTGCCCTTTACCCAGCACAAGCGCCAGCTGCAGCGGCAGGAAGACCTGCCCGGCAGTGCCCTGGCGGTGACCGCAAGCTGCGGCAACGGCAGTTTCCATGAGCAGATGCTGTTTACCCACCGCGGGCTGAGTGGCCCGGCCGTGCTGCAGATCTCCAGCCACTGGCGGGAGGGCGAGGCCGTCAGCTTTGACCTGGCCCCGGACCGGGAGCTGGCGCACTGGCTGAATGAGCAGCGGACCGAAAAGCCGGAGGCACACCTGCACACGGTACTCGCGACACTGTGGAGCAGGAAACTGGTCCAGCATTTCCTCGCTGAGAAGGGTATCGAGAGTCGCCCGCTGAAGCAGTTCAGTGCGGCAGAGCTGGCTTCGATTGGCGAGAAACTGCAGACTTGGCAGCTGGTGCCTGCGGGTACCGAGGGTTATCGCACAGCCGAAGTGACCCTCGGTGGTGTTGATACAAATGCGGTCTCCTCGCGTACCATGGAGTGCAAGTCGCAGCCTGGGCTTTACTTTATCGGCGAGGTGCTGGATGTGACCGGCTGGCTGGGCGGCTATAACTTCCAGTGGGCCTGGGCTTCCGGGCACGCGGCCGGGGAGGTGGCATAATCCCGTGGCCCACCAGCAGGCCATTTTCTCCATTGCCGTTGTAGGCGCGAACCTTCTGTTCGCCCTCGGGGGGGCGCGGTGGTTTGTGGATTCCGGGATCGGATCAAGGCCGTCATGACGTCCATGTGCCGGAATACCGGGAGCGGGCGCACACAAGGTGCGCCCCTA
Organism: Microbulbifer zhoushanensis; assembly: GCF_021729055.1. NCBI lineage: Bacteria > Pseudomonadati > Pseudomonadota > Gammaproteobacteria > Cellvibrionales > Microbulbiferaceae > Microbulbifer > Microbulbifer zhoushanensis. The sequence continues at coordinate 131,962 of NZ_JAJSAO010000004.1, read as the reverse complement.
CAGGTTATGCATTGCCCAATAGGTGTATGTCGGCTCCAGCGCGTTACGTAGGGGCGAACCTTGTGTTCGCCCTTGTGGGTGGGGAATGCTCTGTCCCGGTGGCGCCAGGGCTGTGCCTGGTGTGCCAGGGCAGGCTCCTGTAATAATTGTTCTCCTGTGGGGAGATTTACCTTTATGGGCGATGTAATCCAGTTCAAGAAGAAGACCGCCTGGGAAAAGCACAAGGGCAAAAGCCTGTGCCGGGATGGTTTTCACAAGTGGCAGGTGGTCACCGAGCGGAAGTTCGATGTGAAACAGGGCAAGCTGGTAACCGAGTATCGTTGCCAGCGTTGTGGCAAGACCAAAACCAAACTGCTCTAGGGCATAACCGGCCAGGTAAACCGGCCGTTACTGTCGACCTCACCTACCAGACTCTCGAACTGCTTGACGACAATCAAAAAAAGCCGGCGCATGCGCCGGCTTTTTCGTTCTTGCGGGGCAGGGTGATCAGTCAGCGGCCTGTGCCGCAACCGATTCCTCCGCCACACCCATTTCCTCCAACAGGTTGTGGGCGCCGTCCACTTTTTCCATTACCCACAGCATGTATTCCACATCCACGTGGATTGCCCGGGTGTTGTCATTGAAGTCCCAGTCAGCATTGATGCTGTCGTAGGTGCCGTCGAAGGCCAGGCCGATCAGTTCGCCCTTGCCGTTCATGGTAGCGGATCCGGAGTTGCCGCCGGTGATATCCACTGTGGTGAGGTAGTTTACCGGCACTGAGTCCAGCTTCTCATCGTAGAAACGGCCATAGGCTTTTTCCTCGATGGCATCCAGCAGGGCCTGGGGTGCGTCGAACGGGTCCTCACCGGTGTACTTGGCCTGGATACCGCGCAGGGTGGTGAAGGGTACGAAGCTGTCCTTGCCATCGTTACCGTCTTCGGGTGCCTTAACAGTGCCCGCCGGCGGGGTGTAACCCTTTACCAGGCCATAGGTCACGCGCAGTGAACCATTGGCATCCGGGTAGACGGGCTTGCCCTGTTCCTTGTAGTAGGCAATCAGCAGGTCCATATAGCGTGGGCGCAGCTGGGCAAAGCGGCCGGTCATGGCCTTGTCCTTTTCCTCGATTGCATGCATGTCCTCATACATGGAAACAGCCAGCTGGATAAACGGATCCTCGCTGTTGCGGAAGTCTTCCGGCGACTTTTCCATCCAGTCCAGGCGCGCCTGGGTTTCGGTCAGGCCAGTGTCTTCGTACATCGCGGACAGCTTTTCCTGCAGGGCATCGCCGCTGGCGTCGTCGCCCAGGAATTCATCGAAGCTGGCAATGCGCTGTTCTGCCGGCAAGGCGTTGTAGCGCTCGATAAAGTAGGTCCAGATGGCCTGATCCACTTCCGGGTGGAAACGGCGCTCGATACGCTTCATGCCCTCGGTAAAGCGGGTCATGTCACGTTCCTGGTAACCCGGCTCGCGCTCCATATCCGGCTTCTGCTTTTCCAGGCTCAGCCGGTACAGCTTGCGCGCCGCACTCAGCATGGCCGAGCGGTCCATATAGCGCAGTACCAGGTCGCGCTCCTGGGTGGACTGCTTCTCATTGATCAGCGCCTGAAGGTCCGCCAGTAAGGAGGCGTACTTGTCGGCGGATTCCGGGTTGGCCTCGATCCAGGCCTGCAGGTCCTGTTCCAGCTGGCGCTTGCGCTGTAGCAGGTCGCTGCGGCCATAGCCTTCCATCATTCCGGTGAAGTTCTTGGAGTAGTTGTTGAGGCCGGCCACCAGGCTGGCGTACTTCAGCTCCGCATCCTTGTTGCCCGCGCTGGCCTCGCTGATGGTTTCAGACCACTCCGCCAGTACTTTCTGCATGGTGGGGTAGTACCAGTTGAAGTTGCTGTCCACCTCCGCCGCAGTGCGGTAGCGGTTGGTGCTGCCCGGGTAGCCGGCCACCATGACAAAGTCGCCCTTTTGTGGGCCCTCGGTGGATACTGTCAGGTGATGTTTGGGCTGGTACGGAACATTGTCCTCGGCGTAATCCGCCGGCTTGCCGTCGGGGCCCACGTAGGCGCGCAGGAAAGAATAATCGCCGGTGTGGCGCGGCCACATCCAGTTGTCGATATCGCCACCGAACTTGCCGATGGAAGAGGCGGGCGCGTGTACCAGGCGCACATCGCGGATTTCCAGTTGCTTGATCAGGTAGTAGCTGGCGCCGCCATAGTAGCTATAGACCTCACAGCGGTGGCCGGGGTCGGATTCACAGGCGGATACCAGGCCTTTCTTGGCGTCCTCAATGGCGGCAAAGCGCGCGGCACCATCCATATCCTCGCTGAGGGCTGCATCGATCTTGTCAGTCACCTCATTCATATCGACGGTGACGTACACCCGGGAACCCGGTGCCGCGGGCAGTTCCTCGTCCAGGGACTTGGCCAGGAAGCCGTTCTCCAGCAGGTCGTTGTCTTCGGTGGAGTTATAGGAAATGGAGCCATAGGCACAATGGTGGTTGGTGACCACCAGCCCCTCGGGGGAGACGAACGAGGCGGTACAACCACCCAGGCTGATCACCGCGTTCATGGGGAACTCGGTGAGGTCGGTCATGGTTTTCGGGTCCAGCTCCAGACCCAGGTCTTTCAGTTTGCCGCTCAGCTGCGGCAGCTGGCTCGGCATCCACATGCCCTCGGTGGACACTACCGTGTCTGGCTTGCCGGTTTCCGCGGCGGCCTGCTTGTCGCCGGCGGGTTTGTCACAGGCTGCCAACAGCGCTGCGGCCAGTGGCAGGACCAGCATGGAAGATCGCTTTATTGTTCTCACGGCGTTTCCTCAGGAATCTTTATTAGTTGTCTAAAAACTGTGCGACGGTAAGCCCGTCCGCAAGACATTCATATTCCCACAGTTCCGTGATCGAGGAAAACCCGGCCCCGGCGAGAGCCGGCATGCCACTGGCACCTTGCATCGATTGTCATTGCAGGCTAAGCCAAACCCGACAGGGGATCGAGCGGGTAATGGTGGGTGGTGTCAGGTGATAACAGCAAGAGCCCGGGCATGATCGCCCATGCCCGGATCTCTTATTTACGGAGGGGACTAGCGGTAGATGCGACGGCCGTGGCGGTCGTAGTAGTAATACCGTTTCTTGTTGCGGTCGTAGAGGTAGCCCGCCCCGGCGCCGAGAACGGCGCCCGCCGCTGTGCCGCCCGGACGACCGCCCGAGATCAGGGCGCCAGTGACAGCGCCGATGCCTGCGCCGGTACCGATACGGCGGTCGGTATCACTCATATTCGCACAGCCTGTGAAAACCAGGCCGGTGGCGAGCAGGGATGCGAGTCCCGCACGCCTGAAAGATTGCATAGCCATAAAGTGACTCCTGATCCTGCTGGGATAGCAATTCACAGGCCCATGTTATGGTGGCGTCCCGGCCGCTCCCAATTTGGTATGCGGGTGTCGATGCCGGATAATGGTATTTCCACTGACACAAGCAAGGGCTCAGGATGTTCGATAAGCAGGACCTGGTGGACATTGCCAGGACCCCCATGCCGTTTGGCAAGTACTCGGGCCGTGTGCTGATTGACCTGCCGGAGGAGTACCTGCTCTGGTTTGCCAAGAAAGAGTTTCCGGCGGGACGCCTGGGACGGTTGATGGCCCTGGCGCTGGAGATCAAGATCGAGGGCCTGACCGGACTGATCGACCCGTTGCGCCACGGGAATGCCCGTGGCTATGAGAGCGCAGGCTGAATATCACCAGCGTTGGTTGGCAGGATAAGTGACCGGCAATCCGGTCACGATTTCCGGTGCCAGTTGCCATCCCCCCCCTTCTCATACTTTTGCTTGACGGCAGACCAGGCCACCGCGTGGGCTGCCTCTTCCCGCGATTTGCCCTCCCTGCGATCCTCTGGCCGGGCGTATTCCTCCCAGGCGCTGTTGAAGGCTTCCTTGTAAATATCCTGGGCCTTTTCTGGCAGTACATTACGGACGCTTTCCGGTAATTCGTTGCGGTTCCGATAGGGCATGGCGGCTTATCTCCGGGTGGGGAAAAGGGTGCTGTCACACTAGTATATGTAGTGCCTAGGTAAGAAGCTTCGACCCTCCTTAAAGGGCGAAGCGGCAAGAAAAAGCGGTCCGTAACTGGAGGTTGGACTAACCCGTAAATAGACCCACAGCGGGTGACCACTGGTCTGAGACGACTTCAGCGAGGTGAACAGCGGGAGTAGAGCCAACCAGCTTAAAGAGAGGGAGCGGTCGAAATGAATTCGGCCGCTATTTCTTTGTGGGTTCCACTTTTTCACTTCCAGGCTGCCTTTGCTGTACTCCCTTTGTTCCCCCTGTATTTATCCCATCAGGATTTTCGTCGTATCACTTCAGGACCGCTGTTTCGCTGGCCCTCGAGTCCTGTGCGACCACATACAGGAATTGAAGCAAACAGCATGTGATTGAACCCCAATGGGAACATATGTCCCGGAAAGCTCGGTCAAAAAGAATTTTCATGCCCCTTGTTACATAACCGGACGCTGATTGGTCGCAATTCACGACCAGACCGTGAAATTAATCCCAAGTATGGCTTTGCGGGCTGGCAAAGATACCGATGTGAAGATACGGTGAAACTTAAATGACATCGCTGTCATATTTCCGGAATTTAATGACAGCGGTGTCATTTTGTGAGGTTTGCTCTTGCGGGCTCGGAAGCCCGACCCGGAAACAATAAAAACGCATCAAGGTGAAAATCATGACAAGAATCAACCCGGCCCGCTGGCGCCGGGCGCTGCTTGCGCTCGGACTGGCCGGCACGTCGACAGCACTGGCCGCACCCGGCGCGCCACAGATCGAGTGGATGGAGACCAACTTCGCACTGGTCGAAGTGGATGATACCGCCACCGCCTATGAGCAAATTGTCACTATCCGTGACTATGCCGAGGTCCCGGTCTCATGGACCAAGTATTCCGGTGACGATGGCGATACGGTCCAGTACCTGCTGAATGGTGAGGTGTTACTGGAGCAGGCGGCATCCGGCACTGGTAGCCAGAGTGGCTCTGCCACCCTGCAGGTTTCACAGGGCGGCAAGTATGACCTGCAGGTTGCGCTGTGTGACGACACCGGTTGTAGCGCTTCGTCTGCCACCCCAATCGTGGTGGCGGACACTGATGGCAGTGGCCTGGACCCCCTCGAGACCGCCGTGGCCGAGAACAATCAGCCCTATGCCAACACCAGTGATTCTGTGGTGGGCGCGTATTTTGTGGAGTGGGGCGTCTACGGTCGAAAGTTCCCGGTGGACAAGATTCCCGCTTACAACCTGACCCATATTCTCTACGGATTTATTCCCATCTGCGGTGGCGATGGCATCAATGACAGCCTCAAGTCCATCTCCGGAAGTTTCGAGGCCCTGCAGAGATCCTGCAGTGGACGGGAAGACTTCAAGGTGGGTATCCACGATCCCTATGCAGCAGTGCAGAAGACCCAGTCGGGCCAGGATTTCTCCAGCCCCTACAAGGGCAACTTCGGCCAGCTGATGGCCCTCAAGCAGGCTTACCCGGACCTGAAGATCCTGCCTTCAATTGGTGGCTGGACCCTGACAGACCCGTTCTACTTCCTCGGTGACGCCACCAAGCGCCAGACCTTTGTCGATTCGGTGGAAGAGTTCCTGCGTACCTGGAAATTCTTTGACGGCGTGGATATCGACTGGGAATACCCCGGCGGCGGTGGTTACAACACGGCACTGGGTGCACCCGAGGATGGTGAGACCTACCGTATCCTGATGCGTGACCTGCGCGCCATGCTCGATACGCTGGAGCAGGAGACCGGCCGCGAGTACCAGCTGACTTCTGCCGTCAGTGCGGATTCTGCCAAGGTTGCCCGGATCGATTACGGTGCCGTCGACCAGTACATGGATTACATCTTCCTGATGTCTTATGACTTTTACGGGGCCTGGAGTAATGACTCATTGGGTCACCAGACCGCACTCTATGCTCCGAGCTGGGATCCCACGGACAACTTCAATGCCAGTAGCGGTGTCAATGCAGTCCTCAATGCGGGGCTTTCCCCGGGCAAGCTGGTGCTTGGTGCCGCCATGTATGGCCGTGGCTGGACCGGGGTTTCCGGCTGGAGCGGAGGCAATCACCTCACCGGTACCGCCACCGGGCCAGTCTCCGGCACCTGGGAAGCCGGCGTGGTGGACTACCGCGATATCGTCGCGCGCCTGGCCAGCGGTGGGTATGAATACCATTACGACAGCACTGCCCAGGGTGCCTACATCTTCAATCCCACCAACGGCGACCTGATCACCTACGACGACGCCACCTCGGTGGCGACCAAGGGTGCCTATGTGCGCAGTAACGGGCTCGCCGGTCTCTTCGCCTGGGAAATCGATGCGGATAATGGCGATATCCTCAATGCCATGCATGAGAGCCTGGGCCACGGGGGCGGCACCAACAACCGCGCACCGGTGGCTAATGCAGGCGCTGACCAGGTCGTGGATGCGGGCGCTGTTGTCAGTCTCGACGGCACCTCTTCCTATGACCTGGACGGTGACCCACTCAGTTACAGCTGGTCCCAGACGGGCGGCACTACTGTCCAGCTGCAGGGGGCTGCCGGCGCAACCGCCAGCTTTACTGCGCCGGATGTCTCAGCCGACACAACCCTGGCATTCCAGTTGGCGGTGAGCGATGCGGAACCCCTGAGTGACAGCGATATCGTGGAGATACTGGTGCGGGCGCCGCAGCCGAACCGTGCACCGGATGCGAATGCCGGGGCCGACCAGTCGGTAGTGACTCCGGACACCGTCACCCTGGATGCCAGTGCTTCCAGCGATGTGGATGGCGACAGCCTGACCTACAGCTGGACCCAGGTCAGCGGTACCGCCGTCAGCCTGCAGAATGCCGGCAGCGCTACCGCCAGCTTCTCTGCCGCCGAGGTTGCCTCTGCAGAGAGCCTGGTATTCGAGGTGTTCGTCGATGACGGCGATCTCACCGATACCGACCAGGTTACCGTAACCCTTCTGCCTCCCCAGTCCAATACGGCACCGGAGGTCTCCGCGCCGGCCAGTGTGACGGTAGTCGAAGGTGAAAGTGTGCAGGTAACTGCCACGGGCAGCGATGCCGATGGTGACAGCCTCACCTACAGCTGGAGTGCGCCGGCATTCAATGTGGCCAATGGCGATAGCGCCACTGTCACCCTGACGGCGCCGCAGGTGGGCAGCGACACCAGCTATACCGCTACGGTAACGGTCTCGGACAGTATCGACTCTGCCAGTGCCACCGTGACGGTCAATGTGACCGATTCCGGTTCCGGCGGTGGGGGCAGCTGCGAGCTTGTTGATCCCAATGCGGGTAGTTACCCGGCGTGGGCTTCCGGTTCCACCTACCTGGGTGGTGACCTGGTCAGCCACGAGGACCTGGTCTGGGAAGCCAACTACTGGACCCAGGCGAAACCGGGCCTCGATTCTGCCGACTGGTCACTGGCCAGCGATGTGGAGGTGCCCTGGAGCGCATCAAAGGCCTATAACGGTGGTGACGAGGTTAACTACAATGGCCGTCGTTACCGTGCCCAGTGGTGGACCCAGGGCGAGGAGCCCGGCGTGGCCAGTGTCTGGGAAGATATAGGCGAGGCCAGCTGTAACTGATCCCATTCTCACAGGATGGAAAAAGAAGAAGGGCACCCCAGGGTGCCCTTTTTCGTGTGGCTCGGGCTGTACCGGAGCCTCTCGGTGCGGTCAGGCTGTTTTCACAGCGGGATTCGGATGACCACGCCGCCCATGGTTTCGCCGAGTTCAAAATCGGTGCGGGGACTGTCGATATGGTCGTTGTGGCAACTAACGCAGGCCGGTGAAACAGCGACGTCAGGATAGATCGCGGTGTAATACTCGGTGCCGCCCAGGTTTTCCGTGCCGTAGAAGTTCTGGCCGGGGTTATCCATCACGAATTCCAGGCCCTGTTTTTCCAGGTCGGTGCGCGGCGCGTTCTGCTTGTTGATGGCCCAGAGTGAGAGCAGTGCATAATTGAATCCGGCCTCCTGTTCTGCCACCCGTTCCGCGCCCATGCGGAGCATCTGGGCCGGAAGTGGCAGGGCCTGCTTGTCCTTCCAGTGCTCCTCGGCCTTGATGACCCCTTCCTCGTTTTGCAGGCGATTGACCACATTGTTGGTATAGCTGGCCCGGTCTGCTTCAATGACCGCGAAAATGGCATCCGCCATTCTCTGGGGTGCAATCCCTGTTTTTTCGCCACAGGCGGTTAACAGTGTGGCTAGAGCTAAGATGAAGGCAAAAATGCGCATGGATTCCCTCCTAACGGGATGGCTCGTTGGATTTGATCCGGGCGATACGATCGCGGATCAGGCTGAATGTTTCGTGGTCTGTTGTCGGTGATAAGCCAAAGTTGCTCTTCAGGACACGCTCACTGGCAAGCGCGGCCAGTGCAAACTCGATGCCGTGACAGTTCAGGCATACCGGCAACATTTTTTCATTCGGTCGCAGGTTGTGATTCTGGTTATGGTTGACGAGGATTTCACCATCATGCTCTTCCCTTGGCAGGTGGCAGTTGGCGCAGCTGACCCCGCCGGCTTCACCTTGTTGCCAGGCCTGGAAGTGGCCTGACTCCCGGTAGGCCAGGCTGTGTTCGTCGTTGTGGCAGCCCAGGCACGCCTCGACCGCGGCAAAGCGGGTATCGGTCTCGTGGGGTCCATGGCAGCTGATACAAGTGAGTGCACCTTTGCTCCCCGGCCGCATGGGCAGGCGCGCCTCTGCCGGGGTCATCGCGCCATTGTGCGCAAAGTCCTCCGGCAGTGCCGCTGACAAGCGCATTCCGTGTTTGCCGCTGGTGAAGGCATCCCGTTGCCCGGCATGGCAGCTGCCACATTGCTCGACAATTTCGCGGCTGGAAAACTGCAGCTGACCGTTACTGTGACAGTCACTGCAGTTTATCCCCGCTTGCGCGTGCCTACTTGCCACCCAGGAGTCGGAGATGCCTTTGTGCGGTTCGCCGGCATCAAGGTCTGCCTGCTGCAGTCGCAGCGGTTCCCTGTGCGGATTTTCCCGAAGCCATGACTGCATTGCCGTGCGTGCCGGAAGCTGCGCATCCGGGAGCAGTGCCGGCTGCCCCACGTGTGCAATCAGGAAGTCCTCGTAGAGGGTGCGGTTGTCGTGGAAGTTATGGCAGCCGGCACTGGCACAGCTGTCGAAGGCGAGATCCTGGTGGCTGCTGCGTTCTTCGGCAATATCGTTATGACAGTGAAAACAGAAATCCCCGGCCAGGGTCACTCCCATCTCCCTGGTGGTTTCCGGCTGGTGCTCGGTATGGCAGGTAACACAGCGGCGCGCATCCAGCTCGGCCAGCAGCGGTGCGTTGCGTGGATCGAGGAATTTCTTGCGCGGATGGGAGTCATTGGCCAGCTCCAGCTCATCGGCGTGGCAATCCAGGCAGGCCTGTTGCATGGCCTCCTGCCCGGCAAAGCCGTCACCGTGGCAGCTGGTGCATGCGAGCTCGATCTGGTGGTGGCCGTGGCTCATTTCACCGCTGACAAACAGGGTCTTGTCCGAGTACTCGAGGTTGTACGCAGCAGTAGACCCAATTGCCAGGGTCACCAGCAGTCCAAAGTGCCAGAATTTGAATTGATAGCTTTTCATCTAAAAGTAATACACCGCCAGTATGTGGTACGCGAGCAGAACCGGAAGTGTCCAGAGCAGGGCGTAGTGCACGCGTGACCACCACTTTCGGTGTTCGCGCAGTTTCATATCCGTCCAGTGGTGGTTGCGTGCCATAAATACCCCCACCAGGGCTCCGGTGGTGGTTGCTGCAAGGAAAACCAGCATCAGCGCCAGGTTCAGGTTTTCCCCGAGGCGGAATCCGGTGTGCACCACCAGAACCACCAGTGCCGCACAGCCGATCAGGCTGTGGGCGTAGCGCCAGTGATCAACATGCCCGTGGGTGAATTTTTTCCAGCGTTTGCGGAGACTCAGTGACGCGGTGAGCAGGCAGAAGCCGAGCAGACTGTAACCACTGACCTGCTTCCAGAAGTTGTCGTACCAGAGTTTTTGCCAATACCAGCTTGACTGGACACTTTCCGAAATTGGTGCCGGCGGCATGAATACGGCCAGCGTAATCAGTAGCAGGGATACAAATGAGGTAACCAGGATTCCGCGCGCGTGGCGCATCACCAGGTTGGGGGCGGGCACATCCAGCAACTCGGCTATCAGCGGGCGGCAGCTGCCGCATACCGAGCCGGCTGTAGTCGCCTGCTGCAGGTCCATCAGGTTGCGCTTGCCGTGCGAGATGGCAGAGCAGAGTTCTCCCTTGCTGATGCCATTGCACTGGCAAACCAGGTAATGCTCGGGCTGCTCCCTGATCCCCCTGGCGGCCGACTTTTGCCACAGGTGTCCATCCCGCCCAAAACGTTTCGTGATGCGTGCCGTGACGACCTCTGCGGCAGCGACGGCCTGTCGCACCTGGCTGGCTTCATCCCAGCTGCCGATGTAGACAGCACCACACAGGCGCCCATCCCGGACAAACAGCTGGCGATAGAGCCCTTTAAAGCGATTGCGATAGATATGATATTCATCGCCATCCACGTCACCGATGATGGCGCAGGGAATATGGGCGATTTTCAGCTGGATGTCCCGGTAGCTACCCCGGTATGGAGTGGCCTGCAGTCGGTTGTTGTGCCTCTGGCAGATGTGTTCACAGCAACTCTCTGCCTGTTCGTAGCCAGGCCGGACGAACTGGTACACCTCCTGTTCGAACTCAGCGCACTCGCCAACTGCATAGATATCCGGGTCGGATGTCTGCAACCACTGGTTAACGACAATTGCCCGGGCCGTATCCAGGCCGCATTGTTGGGCCAGGGTGATCTCTGACTGGATGCCAGTGCACAGGACCACGGCGTCAACGGCCAATCCAGGCTGGCCGGCAAAATGCAGCTCGGATGCTTTTTCATTACCCGTGATGGCAGTTGGCACCTCACCAACCCGGAGTTCCACACCCAGTGCCTCAAGTGCTGATTTCAGGTATGTCTCGGCTTCTTCATTGAGTAGTCCGCCGAGCAGGCCTGCCCGGGATTGCAGTGTGACACGGTTATTCTGCGCTTTTAACGCTGCAGCCGCCTCGAGCCCCAGGGCGCCGGCACCGATTACGCAGATATGCTGGTTTCCCTCGCGCAGCCGGATCAGGTCTTCGGTATTTCGCAGGCTGCGGAACGGGTAGACGTTTGGGAAATCGGTCCCGGGAATCTGTGGAATAGCCGGGTTGGAGCCCGTGGCAAGGATTAACTTATCGTAAGGCTGGATGTTTCCGGCTGCATCCGTGATGGTCTTGCCTGCCCGGTCGATGGCGACAACCCGCCGGTCGATAAACTCGGCCAGTCTGCTGTCGTATTGGCCCCAAATGGGGTTGCTCAGATCTTCCAGGGACACCTGGTCGGAGAGGTATTGCGAGAGCTTTACCCGGTTATAGGGGGATTCGGCCTCTGCACCGTAGATGACCACCTGTGCATCGTCACTGAGTTCAAGCAGTTTCTGTGCGCAGCGCACACCCACCGGGCCGGTACCCACCACCACATAAATCGGGTAGTCACTCTCAGCCGAACCGGTGCGCTCCCGCAATTGTTGCCGTAGAGGTGCATCCTCGAGTTCAGCCATACCTTCCCCCATATAGCCCGTTCCCCATGCGCAATCCTGTCTTGTACTTCATTATTATTCTGGAGCCCCGCGCCCCTCTTGAGATCTATTGTTCTAATTATTTTGTTTATTGGAGAATTTTAGTGCCACTATATTTAAACAAAATCCAGTGAAGGTCCATAGCCGGCCTGTTTTATAAAACACTGTGAAATAATTTACCCGGGGCTTGTGATGGGGGTATCAACGCAGCCCGTCCGGAGGGGCAGGACGGGCCGGATTGAATGGGAGTCTGAAAGGCAGCTGGGATGTGACACAGCCCGCGCGGCGTGCTGCGGAATTTGCCCGGGCCACTACAGCCCGCGGCGCCGTGCAGGTGCGCCGGGGTGCTGTAGTGTTCCCAGCGAATTCAGGAGGGTTGGTACAGCGTGTAGAGTTCTTTTTCCTCCAGTGTGACCCGCCGGGTCAGGGCCTCGCCGATTTTTTCATAATCGCGTTTGAAGTCCCGCACCATCTCCTGGGTGAAAGCCTCGTGCGAGTAGCGTTTACAGAACTGCACTACTGCGTTGGCGATGTCATTCATGTCCGTGCGGAAATCCTTGACGATCTGGCGCGTGTGGAGGTCCTCTGACAGCGATTGCTCGAGGTATACGTAAAAGCTCACATTTTCCTTGATCAGGTGGGCCTGGAACCTGGACTTGAATGTGGTCAGGTGTTGCGCCAGCTTGCGGAAGTCCTGCCGTTCATACCCCTCTGACCAGATTCGCTGGAAGATGCTGATCAATTCATGATGGTCACCCTTCAGTCTATTGATCAGTGCGGGGTCATAGTTGATTGTCCGTCCCTGCCTGGTCCCGCCAGTGCTGTTCTTTGAATAGCGGTCATCCCGAGTAGCTGACTCGTTGCGGGATTTGCCGGAAAAGATGCGAAACATGAGTCTGGGCCTTTTTTGGTCTTTTTGGAGTGTTGTTGAACCGGAGTGCCACTGATGGCTGTGGACAGCGGATTTTGCCGTGACGGCGTATAGATGAAACAGTTTTTTAGAACAGAGTTCCACTTTTCTGCCTCACATGAGAACCAAGTCACAGAATTTTGGTGCTGTGCCTGATTATGGTGCACTTTTCTGAGTGCCTTCACTCTTAACAGTTGAGAAAGGAGCTTCAGCGGGCCAGTTCGCGACTGGTGGGATCGGGGGGCTGGAAGGTAAGTTGATCAGGGTCGGAGGAGATGGTTGGTACAGTGCTGGCAGCGAGCCTGGCGCCAGCCCTTGCCGCCATAAAAAAACCCGGCCAGGGGCCGGGTTTTTCAATCGTTGCCTGTCGCTATCAGCGCTGGTCCAGCGGCACGTAGTCGCGCTCGGTGTAGCCGGTATACAGCTGGCGCGGACGACCGATCTTGTAGGGATTGGAGATCATCTCGTTCCAGTGTGCGATCCAGCCGGCGGTGCGGCCGGTGGCAAAGATCACGGTAAACATGTCGGTGGGGATACCGATAGCCTTCATGATGATGCCGGAGTAAAAGTCCACGTTCGGGTAGAGCTTCTTCTCGACGAAGTACTCGTCTTCCAGGGCGATCTTCTCCAGCTTCTTGGCGATCCGCAGCAGCGGGTCGTTTTCGGCACCCATTGCACTCAGGACCTCGTCGCAGATTCCCTGCATCACACGGGAACGCGGGTCGAAGTTCTTATAGACGCGGTGGCCAAAGCCCATCAGGCGGAAGGGGTCATTCTTGTCCTTGGCCTTTTTCACGTACTCGTCGATGCGGCTCTCGTCACCAATCTCCTGCAGCATGTTCAGTACCGCCTCGTTGGCGCCACCGTGTGCCGGGCCCCACAGGGCGGCAATGCCGGAGGAGATGCAGGCGAACGGGTTGGCACCGGAAGAGCCGGCCAGGCGCACCGTGGAGGTGGAGGCGTTCTGCTCGTGATCGGCGTGCAGCAGGAAGATCACGTCCATGGCCTTGGCCACAATCGGGTCCACCTTGCTCGGCTCGCACGGGTTGCCGAACATCATATGCAGGAAGTTCTCGGCATAGCCGAGGCTGTTATCCGGGTACATGAAGGGTTGGCCCTTGGAGTGCTTGTAGCACATGGCGGCCAGGGTCGGCATCTTGGCGATCAGGCGATGGGCCGAGATGCGACGGTGTTCGGGGTCATTGATGTCCAGAGAGTCGTGGTAGAAGGAGGCGAGGGCACCGACCACTCCACACATCATGGCCATCGGGTGGGCATCGTAACGGAAGCCCTTGAAGAAGCTGACGATCGACTCGTGCACCATGGTGTGGTTCATGATGGTGTCGACGTACTTCTTCTTCTCTTCTGCTGAGGGGAGCTCGCCGTTCATCAGCAGGTAGCAGGTCTCCAGGTAGTCGGACTGGTCTGCCAGCTGCTCGATGGGATATCCGCGATGCAGCAGCTGACCCTTGGCACCATCAATGTAGGTGATCTTGGACTCGCAGGCGGCGGTCGAGACAAAGCCCGGGTCATAGGTGAACAAGCCCTTGCCGGTCAGGCTGCTGACGTCAACAACATCGGGGCCGAGGGTGCCGGAAAGGACCGGCATATCGATACTGCCGTCGATACCGTCGACCGTGAGATGCGCTTTTTTATCGGACATTGCGGACTCCTAAAACTGTTCTTATGCCGCCTTATTCCCTGTTGCACAGAGGCCTAGCGGTCATTTCGGCGGGGCCAAACTTAAGTGGCGGCCCCCCATTTGTCAAACCAAAACGTGTGGACGGCTGGTCGCTTAACGGCAGGATATTCGGTCTTTCACTGACTAAAGAGAGAATTCGGCTGCTTTTGCAGCGCTGTTTTCCCAGTATCTTCGGTTAGAATGGCGCCGGCTCCCCGGGCATGCTGGCGGGGGATGCTTCCGGCCGGGCCGGTGGGTGCCGCCGGGGCCGGGGCGCAGTTTCATTGTGTTTTGACCATCAAATGCCTATAATCCGCGCGGCTTGCGCCATGGTAAGGCCGTTCTGGACAAGGCTTCACCAGTTTGGATGTGAAACGTCCAGCAAGCAGTTCGCCCCTCCATTGAAAAGCTAACGGGCGCCCGGTCGTTCAGGGCAACAAGGTGTTTTTCCTGTGAACAAAGACAGACCTGTCAATTTAGATATCTCCACTATCAAGCTTCCCGCTGCCGCACTGGTTTCCATTTTGCATCGTGTCTCCGGCGTGGTTCTCTTCGCTGTGGTTGCGCTGCTCCTCTATATGCTGGATGCCAGCCTGGCCTCTGAGCAGGGCTTTGCCGATACGGCAGCGCTGTTCAGCAGTGTTCCCGCCAAGCTCCTGCTGTGGGCATCCCTGGCGGCACTGATCTACCACTCACTGGCGGGTGCGCGTCACCTGCTGATGGACCTGGGGATCGGCGAGAGCCTTGAAGGTGGCCGTCGCGGCGCCGTAGCGGTGCTGGTACTCAGTGTAATCCTTATTCTGCTCACGGGAGTATGGTTATGGTAACTACGGTTACAAGCTTTGGCCGCAGCGGCGTCTTTGACTGGCTGTACCAGCGCGTCACGGCAGTGGTGCTGCTGGCTTATACCCTCTTTATTGTGGGTTTCATCTTTCTCAGCGACGACTTCGGCTACGAGAGCTGGTCGGCGCTCTTCGACCAGCGCTGGATGCGGATCTTCAGTCTGGTCGCGCTTCTCTCCACCGTCGCGCACGCCTGGATCGGCCTCTGGTCCGTGGTTACCGACTACATTACCAACCGCATGATGGGCCCCAAGGCCACCACTCTGCGGGTGCTGGCACAGGTAGTCCTGGGCGCGCTGGCCGTGATCTACGCGGTGTGGGGCATTGAAATTTTGTGGGGTGTGTAATTTATGGCGAACATGCGAACCATTTCCTTTGACGGGATCGTAATCGGCGGTGGCGGCGCGGGTATGCGCGCGGCCCTGCAAATGGCCCAGTCCGGATTCAAGACCGCGGTCATCACCAAGGTGTTCCCGACCCGTTCGCACACTGTATCCGCCCAGGGGGGGATTACCTGCGCGATTGCCAGTGCTGACCCGCAGGACGACTGGCGCTGGCACATGTACGACACCGTGAAGGGGTCTGACTACATCGGCGACCAGGATGCCATCGAGTACATGTGCTCCACCGGTCCCGAGGCCGTGTTTGAGCTCGAGCACATGGGCCTGCCGTTCTCCCGTACCGAGAACGGCCGCATCTACCAGCGTCCCTTCGGCGGCCAGTCCAAGGACTTCGGTCGCGGCGGCCAGGCTGCCCGTACCTGTGCGGCGGCTGACCGTACCGGTCACGCGCTGCTGCACACCCTTTACCAGAACAACGTCAAGAACAACACCGTGTTCCTGAATGAGTGGTTCGCGGTGGACCTGGTGAAGAACCAGGACGGCGTGGTTGTAGGTGTGATCGCCCTGTCCATCGAGGATGGCGAGGTGGTCTTCATCAAGTCCAAGGCTACTGTATTTGCCACCGGTGGCGCCGGCCGCATTTACGCCTCCACCACCAACGCCCACATCAACACCGGCGACGGTGTCGGCATGGCCCTGCGCGCCGGTTTCCCGGTTCAGGACATGGAAATGTGGCAGTTCCACCCCACCGGTATCGCCGGTGCCGGCGTACTGGTGACCGAGGGTTGCCGCGGTGAAGGCGGCTATCTCATTAATAAGGATGGCGAGCGCTTTATGGAGCGTTACGCTCCCAACGCCAAGGACCTCGCTTCCCGTGACGTGGTGGCCCGCTCCATGGTGCTGGAGATCCTGGAGGGTCGTGGTGCCGGTCCCAACAGCGATCACGTATTCCTGAAGCTCGACCACCTGGGCGAGGAAGTGCTGAACAGCCGCCTGCCGGGTATCTGCGAGCTGGCCAAGACCTTTGCCCACGTGGATCCGGTCAAGGCACCGATCCCGGTGGTACCCACCTGTCACTACATGATGGGCGGTATCCCCACCAATGTGCACGGCCAGGCCCTGACCCAGGATGCCGCCGGCAACGACCAGGTGATTGACGGTTTCTTTGCCTGCGGCGAAGTCGCCTGTGTATCCGTGCACGGCGCCAACCGCCTGGGCGGTAACTCCCTGCTCGACCTGGTGGTCTTCGGTCGCGCTTCCGGCCTGTTTATCGAGAAGGCCCTGCGTGAGGGTATCGAGGCACGCGAAGCGTCCGATTCCGATATCGAGGCAGCTATGTCGCGCCTGAATCGCCTGGAAAATACCAACGATGGCGAAAAGGCAGCCGACCTGCGCAATGAGTTGCAGGGCGTCATGCAGAACCACTTCGGTGTATTCCGCCGTGGCGACTACATGGCGGAGGGTGTGGAAAAGCTCAAGGACCTGCGTGAGCGCATCGAGAATGTGCGCCTCGAGGACAAGAGCCACGCCTTCAACACTGCCCGTGTCGAAGCGCTGGAACTGCAAAACCTGCTGGAAGTGGCCGAGGCCACCGCAATCCCGGCAGAAGTGCGCACCGAGAGCCGCGGCGCCCACGCCCGCGAGGACTACCAGGAGCGCGACGACGAAAACTGGCTGTGCCACTCCATGTTCTTCCCGGCGGAAAAACGTGTCGGCAAGCGCGCGGTCAACTTTGCGCCGAACACCATGGAAGCTTTCGAGCCGAAGGCTCGGACTTACTGATTCGGGAGCGGAATAGAGTATGTTGAAAGTAAGCATTTACCGTTACAACCCGGAGACCGACAAAGCTCCCTACATGCAGGACTACGAGTTCGACACCCAGGGCAAGGACCTGATGGTGCTGGACGTACTGGAACTGCTGAAGGCGGAGGACCCGACCCTGGCATTCCGTCGCTCCTGCCGCGAAGGCGTGTGCGGTTCCGACGGCATGAATATCTCCGGTCGCAATGGCCTCGCCTGTACCACCCCGCTGTCAGAGGCGGCGCCCAAGGGCAAGCTGGTACTGCGCCCGCTGCCGGGCCTGCCGGTGATCCGCGACCTGGTGGTGGACATGGAGCAGTTCTACGAGCAGTACAAGAAGATCGAGCCGTACCTGCAGAACGACACCCCGGCACCGGCGATCGAGCGCCTGCAGAGCCCGGAAGACCGCGAAAAGCTCGACGGCCTTTACGAATGCATCCTGTGCGCCTGCTGCTCCTCGGCCTGTCCGTCCTTCTGGTGGAACCCGGACAAGTTCATCGGCCCGGCGGGCCTGCTGCAGGCCTACCGCTTCCTGGCGGACAGCCGCGATACCGCCACCGACGAGCGCCTGGCCGGCCTGGATGACCCGTTCAGTGTATTCCGCTGCCACGGTATCCAGAACTGCGTCAATGTCTGTCCCAAGGGGCTGAACCCGACGCGGGCGATCGGGCATATCCGCAATATGCTGCTGGCCCGCGCTGTGTAAGCGCGGGTGGCCGGCCCGACCGGTTGCCCCCGTACGGGGCTGGCGCCAGAGCAGGCGCCCATCCACTACAAGAAAATCGGCCAGCGAGCCGGTACCAAGATGAAAAGGGGAGGTGACTTTTTGGCGCCTCCCCTTTTGTGAGTGAAAGGAACGCGCAGTGCAAAGGCCCATGCTGAGGCCCCGCTGCAATCGAGGTAGGCATCAACATGCACGAAAGCACCATGGAGCAGCTGTGGCGCACTTCCCATATATCGGGGGGGAACGCCGCTTATGTGGAGGAACTGTACGAGACCTATCTGCACGACCCCAGTGCCGTGCCGGAGGAGTGGCGCAGTTACTTCGACAGCCTGCCCCGGGTCCAGAGCGGTGGCGACGTGTCCCACGCAGCGGTACGCGCCCACTTTGAGCTCCTGGCCAAAAACCGTACCCGCCCGCTGGCCGCACCCGGTGCCGGCGCCGTCAATATCGAACACGAGCGCAAGCAGGTTAAAGTCCTGCAATTGATCAGTTCCTATCGCCACCGCGGCCACAAGAAGGCCACCCTGGACCCGCTGGGACTGATGGCGCGCGAGCAGGTGCCCGACCTGCAGCTGAACTACCACGGCCTGACCGAAGGGGATTTCGATACCACCTTCCAGACTGGCGGCCTGTTCTTCGGCAGCGGCGAGGCGACCCTGCGTGAAATTGTCGAGGGCCTCGAGCGCACCTACTGTGGCAACCTTGGCGCCGAGATCATGCATCTCTCCAACCTGGATGAGCAGCAGTGGTTCCAGCAGCGCCTCGAGCGTAGCCAGAGCAAGCCCAATTTCGGTGCTGAAATCCAGACTGAGATACTGCAGCGCCTGTCCGCCGCTGAGGGCCTGGAGCGCCACCTGGATTCCAAGTACCCGGGCACCAAGCGCTTCGGTGTCGAGGGGGGCGAGAGCCTGATCCCGATGCTGGACGCCCTGATCCGCCGCTCCGGTACCTACGGTGTGAAGGAAGTGGTGATGGGCATGGCCCACCGCGGCCGCCTGAACACCCTGGTCAACATCCTGGGTAAGAACCCGGCCGACCTGTTCGAGGAGTTCGAGGGCAAGAAGACCCTGGACACCTCCGGTGATGTTAAGTACCACCAGGGCTTCTCTTCCAACGTGATGACCCCGGGTGGAGAGGTTCACCTGGCGCTGGCATTTAACCCGTCGCACCTGGAAATCTGTGCACCGGTTGTGGTCGGCTCCGTGCGCGCCCGCCAGGACCGCCGCAGCGACGGTACCGGTGAGAAGGTGATGCCGATCAATATCCATGGTGACGCCGCCTTTGCCGGCCAGGGTGTGGTGCAGGAAACCCTGCAGATGTCCCAGACCCGCGGTTATTACACCGGCGGCAGCATCCATATCGTGCTGAACAACCAGGTGGGCTTCACCACCAGCAAGCGCGAGGATGCCCGCTCCACTGAATACTGTACCGACGTGGCCAAGATGATCGACGCCCCGGTACTGCATGTGAACGGCGACGATCCCGAGGCGGTGGTGCTGGCGGCACTGCTGGCCGTCGATTACCGCTACGAGTTCAAGAAAGATATCGTCATCGACCTGGTGTGCTACCGCCGCCGCGGCCACAACGAGACTGACGACCCGTCCGGCACCCAGCCGCTGATGTACCAGACTATCCGCAAGCACAAGACCACCCGCACCCTGTATGCGGAGAAGCTGGTCAATGAGGGTGTGCTGGACAAATCTGCCGCCGACAAGCTTGCCAGTGATTACCGCGACAAGCTGGACAAGGGTGAGGACGTGGCCACCGGCCTGGTGAAGCAGCCGGATGAAACCATGTTCGTGGACTGGAGCCCTTACCTGAACCACGACTGGACCACCCCGGGTGACACGTCTTTCGAGCTGCCCAAGCTGAAGGACGTGGCCCGTCGCATGACGGATATCCCCGACGGTGTTGTGCTGCAGCGCCAGGTATCCAAGATCTACGAAGACCGCCGCAAGATGGCTGGCGGCGCATCCCCGCTTAACTGGGGCATGGCCGAGACCCTGGCCTACGGCACCCTCCTGGAGCAGGGCTATATGGTCCGGCTGACCGGCGAGGATGTGCGTCGCGGTACCTTCTCCCATCGCCACGCGGTGGTGCACAGCCAGAAAGATGGCTCCTGCTATGTGCCGTTGCAGAATATGTACGACGGCCAGCCGGAGTTCTACATCTATGACTCGCTGCTGTCCGAGGAGGGCGTGCTGGCGTTTGAATACGGCTATGCCACTACCACGCCCAAGTCGCTGATTGTCTGGGAAGCCCAGTTCGGTGACTTTGCCAATGGTGCGCAGGTGGTGATCGACCAGTTCATCACTTCCGGTGAGCACAAGTGGGGCCGGATGTGTGGCCTGGTGATGCTGCTGCCCCACGGCTATGAGGGCCAGGGACCGGAGCACTCCTCCGCGCGCCTCGAGCGCTTTATGCAGCTGTGCGCCGAGCACAATATCCAGGTGTGTAACGCCACCACCCCGGCACAGATCTTCCACCTGCTGCGTCGCCAGGCAATCCGCCCCATGCGCCGCCCGCTGGTGATCATGAGCCCGAAGTGGATCCTGCGCCACAAGCTTGCGACCTCCACCCTGGATGAGCTGGCCAACGGCAAGTTCCACAATGTCATCCAGGATGACAATGTCGACCCGGCCAAGGTCAAGCGCCTGGTCCTGTGCTCCGGCAAGGTCTACTACCATCTGCTGGAAGCGCGCATGGAGCGCGAGCAGGAGGACGTGGCGCTGGTGCGCATCGAGCAGCTGTATCCGTTCCCGGACGAGGAGTTTGTCGACGCGGTGTCCGCGTACAAAAACCTCGAGAGCGTGGCCTGGTGCCAGGAAGAGCCGATGAACCAGGGCGCCTGGTATCACAGCCAGCATCACCTGCGCCGGCTGCTGGCGGAAGAGCATCCCAAGCTGGAACTGGAATACGTGGGCCGTGCGGCTTCCGCCGCGCCGGCTGCGGGCTATATGTCCACGCACCTGGAAGAACAGAACCAGTTCATCAATGAGGCGCTGACCGTCAAGTAAAGGGCGGCAGTAATTAGCAAATAATGGGCGTTCCCCGAAAGGGGCGCCCAAGAGTCAATCTCAGGAAACAGGACCAATGACGATCGAGATTAAAGCGCCAACGTTCCCGGAATCCGTTCAGGATGGCACCGTTGCCACCTGGCATAAAAAGCCCGGCGAGGCTGTATCCCGCGATGAACTGATCGTGGACATCGAAACCGACAAGGTGGTGCTGGAAGTGGTTGCACCCGCGGACGGCGCCCTCAGCGAAATCATCAAGGACGAGGGCGATACCGTCGAGTCCAACGAGGTGATCGCCAAGTTCGAGGAAGGTGCTGGCGGCAGCGCCGGCGGTGAGGCCAAGGAAGAGAAAGCCGAGGAAAAAGCTGAGGAGAAGGAAGAAGAGCCTTCCTCCAAGGGCGGCGACCAGCTGGTAAACCCTGCCGCGCGCAAGCTGGCTGACGAAAAGGGCGTCGACCTGGGCTCCGTCAAGGGCACCGGCAAGGGCGGGCGCATTACCAAGGAAGACGTGCAGAAAGCAGAGAAGGCCCCGGCCGCGGCACCGGCGGCAGCCGCTGCCGAGGCTCCGGTTGCCGAGGGCGAGCGCGTCGAGAAGCGCGTTCCCATGACCCGCATGCGCAAGCGTATCGCCGAGCGCCTGCTGGATGCCTCCCAGTCCACGGCCATGCTCACCACCTTCAACGAGGTGAACATGAAGCCGATCATGGACCTGCGCAAGAACTACAAGGACCTGTTCGAGAAGACCCACAACGGCACCCGCCTGGGCTTTATGGGCTTCTTCGTCAAGGCCGCAGTCGAGGCCCTGAAGCGCTACTCCGCGGTAAACGCCTCCATCGATGGTGACGACATCGTCTACCACGGTTACCAGGATATCGGCGTGGCCGTGTCCTCGCCCAAGGGCCTGGTGGTGCCGATCCTGCGCAATGCCGAGAACATGGGCCTGGCGGATATGGAAAACAATATCCGCGACCTGGGCCTGCGTGCCCGCGACGGCAAGCTGTCCATCGAGGAAATGACCGGCGGTACCTTTACCATCACCAACGGTGGCGTATTCGGATCCCTGCTGTCCACGCCGATCCTGAACCCGCCGCAGACCGCGATCCTGGGCATGCACAAGATCCAGGAGCGCCCGATGGCAGTCGATGGCAAGGTGGAAATCCTGCCGATGATGTACCTGGCGCTGTCCTACGACCACCGCCTGATCGATGGCAAGGAAGCAGTGGGCTTCCTGGTGGCAATCAAGGAAATGATTGAGGATCCGGCGCGCATCCTGCTGGAAGTATAAGAACCGCCTTTGACTGTAGGGGCCTGCAAGCAGGCTCCAACTCATTCACGAATATTTGGAACTGATCATGTCGGACAAATTTGACGTAATCGTAATTGGCTCCGGTCCGGGGGGATACGTAGCTGCAATCCGCGCCGCACAACTGGGCCTGAAAACCGCCTGTGTGGAAAAGTGGACCAACAAGGACGGTAAGGTCGTCAATGGCGGCACCTGCCTGAACGTTGGCTGTATTCCCTCCAAGGCCCTGCTGGACAGCTCCTGGAAGTATCACGAGGCAAAAGACTCCCTCGACGTTCACGGTATCGAGACCAGCAAGGTCAAGATTGACGTGCCGAAAATGCTCGGCCGCAAGGACGATATCGTCAAGAAGCTGACCGGCGGCGTCGCAGGCCTGTTTACTGCCAACAAGGTGACCTCTATTGAAGGTACCGGCAAGCTGCTGGCCAACAAGAAAGTGGAAGTGACCGACAACGATGGCAAGGCCACCACTTACGAAGCCGACAATATCATCCTGGCTTCCGGTTCCGTGCCCATCAATATTCCGCCGGCCCCGGTCGACAACAAGATTATCGTTGACTCCACCGGTGCGCTGGAGTTCGACAAGGTGCCGAAGCGCCTGGGCGTGATTGGCGCCGGTGTTATCGGCCTGGAGCTCGGTTCCGTATGGAGCCGCCTGGGTTCCGATGTGGTGGTTCTGGAAGCGCTGGACAAGTTCCTGTCGGTGATGGACCAGCAGATCGCCAAGGAATCCCAGAAGATCTTCAAGAAGCAGGGCCTGGACATCCGTCTTTCCTGCCGTGTGACCGGCTCCGAGGTTAAGGGCGACGAGGTTGTCGTTACCTACGAGGACAAGGACGGCAATGAACAGCAGGAAACCTTCGACAAGCTGATCGTGTGCGTGGGCCGTCGCCCCTACACCGAGGGCCTGCTGTCCGAAGATGCCGATGTGAAGCTGGACGAGCGCGGCTTCATCTACGTCAATGACCTGTGCATGACTTCTGCACCGGGTGTGTGGGCGGTAGGTGACGTGGTGCGCGGCCCGATGCTGGCACACAAGGCCTCTGAAGAGGGCGTGGTTGTCGCCGAGCGCATCGCCGGCCAGAAGCCGATGATGAACTACGACGTCATCCCCAACGTGATTTACACCCATCCGGAAGTGGCCGCAGTGGGCATGACCGAAGAACAGGTGAAATCCGAGGGCGAGCCCTACAATGTGGGTGTCTTCCCGTTTGCCGCCTCCGGCCGTGCCATGGCTGCCAACGACACCAGCGGCATGGTCAAGATCATCGCCCACGCCGAGACCGACCGTGTCCTCGGCGCGCACATCGTTGGCCCGTCTGCGGCGGACCTGGTGCAGCAGGTGGCAATTGCTATGGAGTTCGGCTCCAGCGCCGAGGACATCGGTATGACCGTATTCGGTCACCCGACCCTGTCCGAGGCGGTGAAGGAAGCGGCACTGGCGGCGAATGGCCACGCCATTCATATCGCCAACCGCAAGAAGCGCAAGTAAGAGCGGCCCTCCGGTCGCGAAGGGTGGGGCGGTTTTACCGCCCCACCGTTTTTCTGCCGGGAATATATCTTCCCGGCGGTGCGCGGCAACTCCCGCCGCGCAACATTGCCCCGGCAATGGACCCAGAATTTGAAATTTGCAACGACGGGAATTTCGAATTTTGTTCTTAGGTGCAGAGTGATCTGCAATTGGTAAACACATTTCAAATGTGAATTGGTATTGACTATGAACTTGCATGAGTATCAGGGCAAACAACTGTTTGCGGAATACGGATTGCCGGTTTCCAAAGGTATTGCAGCGGAAACCCCGGCAGAAGCAGTGGCGGCAGCGAAGGAAATTGGCGGCGACAAGTGGGTGGTAAAAGCCCAGGTACACGCCGGTGGCCGCGGCAAGGCCGGCGGTGTAAAGCTGGTGGACTCCACTGCCGAGATCGAGGAGTTTTCCCGCAAGTGGCTGGGTAACAACCTGGTTACCTACCAGACAGACGAGAACGGCCAGCCGGTTTCCCGCATCCTGGTCGAGAGCTGCACAGATATCGACCAGGAACTGTACCTGGGCGCGGTAGTCGATCGCTCCACCCGTCGCATCGTTTTCATGGCCTCCACCGAGGGCGGCGTTGAAATCGAGAAGGTAGCGGAAGAGACTCCGGAAAAAATCCTCAAGGCCACCGTCGACCCGCTGACCGGCGCGCAGCCCTACCAGGCGCGCGAGCTGGCGTTCAAGCTGGGCCTGGAAGGTAACCAGATCAAGCAGTTCACCAAGATTTTCCTGGGCCTCGCCAAGATGTTCGAGGAAAAGGACCTGGCGCTGCTGGAAATCAACCCGCTGGTAATCACTCCCGAGAAGAACCTGCACTGCCTGGACGCCAAGGTTGTGATCGACAGCAACGCGCTGTACCGCCATGCGGACCTGCGCGAAATGCACGATCCGTCCCAGGAAGACGCCCGTGAAGCTCACGCTGCCAAGTGGGACCTGAACTACGTGGCCCTGGACGGCAACATCGGCTGCATGGTGAACGGTGCCGGCCTGGCCATGGGTACCATGGATATCGTTAACCTGCACGGCGGCAGCCCGGCCAACTTCCTCGACGTTGGTGGCGGCGCTACCAAGGAGCGTGTGGTTGAAGCTTTCAAGATCATCCTGTCCGACGAGAACGTCAAGGCCGTCCTGATCAATATCTTCGGCGGTATCGTGCGTTGCGACCTGATCGCCGAAGGCGTGATCGGTGCAGTGGAAGAAGTTGGCGTGAAGGTGCCGGTTGTCGTGCGCCTGGAAGGTAATAACGCCGAGCTGGGCGCCAAGGTTCTGGCGGACAGCGGACTGAACATTATTGCAGCCAAGAGCCTGACTGACGCTGCCGAGCAGGTTGTTAAAGCTGCGGAGGGTAAATAATCATGTCAGTACTGATTAACAAAGACACCAAGGTAATCTGCCAGGGCTTCACCGGCTCCCAGGGCACTTTCCACTCCGAGCAGGCGATCGAGTACGGCACGAAGATGGTCGGCGGCGTGACCCCGGGCAAGGGCGGCCAGGAGCACCTGGGCCTGCCGGTCTTCAACACCGTAAAAGAAGCGGTTGAAGCCACCGGTGCAGAAGCGTCCGTAATCTACGTACCGGCGCCTTTCTGTAAGGACTCCATCCTGGAAGCAGCCAACGGCGGCATCAAGCTGATCGTGTGCATCACCGAAGGCATTCCTACCATGGACATGCTGGATGCCAAGGTTAAGTGCGACGAACTGGGCGTGCGCCTGATCGGCCCGAACTGCCCGGGTGTGATCACTCCGGGTGAGTGCAAGATCGGCATCATGCCGGGCCATATCCACAAGCCGGGCAAAGTGGGCATCGTGTCCCGTTCCGGTACCCTGACCTACGAAGCGGTCAAGCAGACCACCGACCACGGCTTCGGCCAGTCCACCTGCGTGGGCATCGGTGGCGACCCCATCCCGGGCTCCAACTTTATCGACATCCTGGAGATGTTCGAGAAGGACCCGGCTACCGAGGCTATCGTGATGATCGGTGAGATCGGCGGTACCGCGGAAGAAGAGGCTGCCGCTTACATCAAGGAAAATGTCACCAAGCCGGTGGTTTCCTACATTGCCGGTGTTACTGCTCCTCCCGGCAAGCGCATGGGCCACGCTGGTGCGATCATCTCCGGTGGTAAAGGCACTGCCGACGAGAAGTTCGCCGCCCTGGAAGACGCCGGTGTCAAAACCGTGCGCTCCCTGGCGCAGATCGGTGACGCACTGAAGGAAGTAACCGGCTGGTAACCAGTCGCTGCTTTCGAGCAAAAAAGCCGCCCTCGGGCGGCTTTTTTTATGCCTGCGCAGCATGCTATAAAGTTCTGGATAAAAACTAAGCCGCTGCATAAAGCAGCCAAGAGGACGCCATGAAAACCTTCACTCGTGCCTTACTGCTACTGGGTATCCTGTCATCACAGGCCTTCGCGGGCCCGTTTACTGACGAAATGTCCAAGTGTCTGGTCCATGAAACCAGTGACTCGGATAAGACGCTGTTTATCCAGTGGCTGTATGCGGCCATGTCATCCCATCCGGATGTAAAAAACCTTGCAAACATTTCCCCGGCACAGGCGTCGCAGATGAATAAGGATGCCGCCGGTCTGGTAATGGATCTGCTCGCTGACCGCTGTAAGGACGAGACCGCCCAGGCAATCAAGTACGAGGGAAAGAATGCCTTCGAAACGAGCTTTGCTGTTTTAGGCCAGGTCGCGATGCAGGGCTTGATGGCTAATCCGGATGTACAGGGCTATCTCAGTGGACTGGAGAAGCATTTTGATGGTGAACGCCTTGCCAGTGCCCTCGCTGTCGAGTGACTCGCCGACCTGGAAAATGAAACCGTATTTCTACTGTTCGTAGAGCTCCAGCGGCAGGCCGTCGGGATCACTGAAAAACGTGAAGCGCCTGCCGGTATATTCGTCTGTCCGCACCGGCTCGACCGCGATGCCGCCCCTTTCCAGTTGCGCGATCGCCGGTTCCAGCTCTGACACCCGGAATGCCAGGTGCCTCAGGCCCTGTGCTTCCGGATAGCTTGGGCGCGGGGGCGCGCCCGGGAATGAGAAGAGCTCAACCTGGCTTCCGTCAGGCAGAGCCAGGTCGAGTTTCCAGGAATCACGCTCTGACCGGTAGTTCTCTGCGCGTATTTTGAGGCCCAGGACCTCGGTGTAGAAATGGCGGGACACGCTGTAATCCGAGCAGATAATGGCAGCGTGGTGTATACCTTCCAGCATCTTCCTGTTCCAAGCTTTTGGGATTTTTATTGGTGCCGGGTTCTATCGGCACTTACCCTGAACTGTAAGAATTCCAGAAACCCGGCGACAGATGCAAATCCGGTCCTGTTATGGAAGGATGCCCTGGTGTCGGAAATGGAAAGGTAATCCCCCTGACTCGATACGACGTACAAGTATTCCTGGCTTTTGATCCCGATTGGGGAAGCATATTTTGACCAAGAAAATTGTCCTGATTGCATTGCTGCTGCTCCTGGGCATTGGCTTTTTCGCCTTTGACCTGAACCAGTACCTGACGCTGGAAAGCCTGAAACAGGGGCAGGCCCAGTTTGCCCAGTGGCAGCGCCAGTCGCCGCTGCTGGTGGCGCTACTCTTCGCAGCGCTCTACATCCTGGTTACCGCACTTTCCCTGCCCGGGGCGGCTATCATGTCGCTGGCGGCGGGGGCACTGTTTGGCTTGCTGTGGGGCTCTGTCATTACTTCCTTTGCGTCCACGTTCGGCGCTACCCTGGCATTCCTGGTCTCCCGTTACCTGCTGCACGACTGGGTGCAGGCACGTTTTGGCGATCGCCTGGAGGCTATCCATCGAGGGATGGCGCGGGAGGGGGCTTTTTACCTGTTTGCCCTGCGCCTGGTGCCGGTGTTTCCTTTCTTCATCATCAATATCGTCATGGGGCTCACGCGGATCCCCACCTGGACTTTCTACTGGGTCAGCCAGCTGGGGATGCTGCCTGCGACGTTCGTATACGTGAATGCCGGTACCCAGCTGGCGCAGGTGGACAGTCCCGGCGATATCCTGTCCCCGGGGCTGGTACTGTCCTTTGTCCTGCTGGGAGTGTTCCCGCTGCTGGCGAAGAAAGTCCTGAACGCAATCGAGCGTTACCGCGCCCGTGAATCCTGAAGCAACCCACTGACAAGTGAGGCAGATGTGGCCAAGCCCAAGAAGTTCGACCGCAACCTGATCGTGATTGGCGCCGGTTCTGCCGGGCTGGTGAGTGCCTACATCGCTGCAGCGATCAAGGCCAGTGTAACCCTGGTGGAGGCCGGTCCCATGGGCGGTGACTGCCTGAATACCGGCTGTGTGCCCAGTAAGGCGCTGATCAAGTGCGCGCGAGTGGCCCATGGTGCCCGGCAGGCAGCGGACTTCGGGGTAAAACTGGCAGAGCCGGAGATCGATTTTCCAGCGGTCATGCGCCATGTACGTTCGTCCATCGAAAGCATCGAGCCCCACGACAGTGTGGAGCGCTACACCGGGCTGGGTGTGGATGTGGTGCAGGGCAGGGCGCAGCTGGTGGACCCCTGGACGGTGAAAATCCGTCTCAATAGTGGTGGTGAGCGAGTACTTACTGCACGTGCGATCGTACTCGCCACTGGTGCCGAACCGCTGGTGCCGCCACTGCCCGGCCTGGACCAGGTGGACTACGTTACCAGCGAGACGCTGTGGCAGCGGTTTGCCAGCCTGGAGCGGGCCCCGGAAAAGTTTGTCGTGCTGGGTGGCGGTGCCATCGGCTGTGAGCTGGCCCAGGCCTTTTCGCGGCTGGGCTCCAGTGTCACGGTAGTGGAAATGGCCCCGCGACTATTGCCGGCGGAAGATGCCGAGGTATCCGAGGCCGTGGAGGAATCCCTGGTGGCTGGCGGAGTGAAAGTGCTCACGGGCTGCAAGGCAACCGGTTTCCTGCCCCGCGACGGCAGTGGTGGCCGGGTGACGGTGTCCGGCCACGGCGGCGAAACCACGCTGGAGTTCGATCAGCTGTTACTGGCGCTGGGGCGCCGGCCAAGGGTCACCGGCCTGGGGCTGGAGGAGCTGGGCCTGGTGAAGGACGGCCATATGCTTACCGATGATTTCCTGCGTACGGAGATCGGCCATATTCTCGCCGCAGGTGACCTGGTGGGCCCCTACCAGTTTACCCATATGGCATCGCACCAGGCCTGGTACGCGGCGGTGAACGGCCTGTTTGGCGACCTGAAGAAATTCCGTGTGGATTACTCCCTGGTACCGCGGGCGGTCTTTGTCGACCCGGAGGTGGCCAGCGTGGGCCTCAGTGAACACCAGGCCAGCGCCGATGGTGTCCCCTACACCGTGACCCGCTACGACCTCAACGACCTGGACCGGGCTATCGTCGACGGTTCCGCCCGGGGCTTTGTCAAAGTCCTCACGGTACCGGGCAAGGACAGGATCCTCGGGGCAACCATCGTGGGTGAAAACGCCGGTGAGCTGATTGCGGAGTTCGTGCTGGCGATGAAGCACGGCCTGGGCCTCAACAAGCTGCTGGGCACTATCCATATCTATCCCACCATGATGGAGGCCAACCGCTTCGTGGCCGGCAACTGGAAACGCGCCCACGCGCCACAGGGCGTGCTTGGTTTACTAGAGCGATTCCACCGCTGGCGGCGTGGCTAGGAAGAGGGTGAGGCTGGGCGGGCATAGCCCGCCGCCTCGGGTACTGCTTCGGACAGGGGAGGGGATTCAGAAGGCCGGTATGGCACCGCTCTCGAGCGGCCCGTTGTCAGCCAGGGCCTCTTCATTGGCCGCATCATTGGCGGCCTCGGCCAGGCGCTGTTCCTCGATACGGCTGTTCCAGGTCAGCAGTGCCTGGTAGTGGCGGATATTCTGTACGTAGGTCACCGGTTCCCAGCCGCGGGCGTAGCCGTGCCTGGTGCCCTTGTAATACTGGCGCTTGGCCAGCAGCGGCAGGCGCTCGCGGACATCGGTCCACAGGTCCGGGTTACCGCCCATCTTCTCGGTCAGCACCCGCGCATCCTCCAGGTGGCCGTAGCCCACATTGTAGGCGGCCAGGGCCATCCAGGTGCGGTCCGGTTCGCGGATACGCTCGGGAATCTTGTTGCGAAGCTCGACGATATAGCGGGCGCCACCCTCGATACTCTCGACCGGGTCCATCCGGTCGACGCCCAGCTCCCGCGCGGTGCCGCGGGTCAGCATCATCAGTCCGCGGACGCCGGTGCGGGACCGAGCCTTGGGATTCCAGTGGGATTCCTGGTAACTGAGGGCGGCCAGCAGGTGCCAGTCCAGCTCGTACTGGTCAGCGACTTTTTCCATGGTCTCGCGCCACTGGGGCAGGCGCTCGCGGGTGCTCTTGGCAAAGGCCTGGGCGCCGCCCACGTTCATCTCGCTGACATGGCCGAAGAACTTCTCCCGCAGCTCCGCCACCGTACCGTTGGTGTTGGCGCGTAGCATGAAATTGCGGGCTGCCCGGTAGAGGCTGTCATCCTCGCCGCGGGGGAATGCCCAGGCCACAGGCTGGAACTGCGTCAGGTTGAAGCCGATATGGGTGTTGGGGTAGAGGCCACGGTGCACGGCATAGGCATTGGAATCCACCACCGCGTAGGGGTATTTGCCCTCATCGACCATTTCCACCAGTTCCATGGCGTCGACATCGGAGATCTCGTCCCACTGCAGGTCGGGGTAGCGGCCGGATAGCTGGCGCAGTTGCTCGGCGTGGGCGCTGCCGGCGATCACCGCCACCTGCTTGCCCTGCAGGTCGCCCACTGAGCGCGGGCGTTTCTCGCCCAGGCGATAGATCACCTGCTGGCGGATCTCAAAATAGGAGGGGGTAAAGCGCACCTGGTCCCGGCGCATGGGGGTGACAGTCAGGCCTGCCGCCGCCAGGTGGGCGCCCTCTGCCGGGGAGTCGAGGCGGGTGAAGATCTCGTCCAGGTCGTGAACGTCGCGAATCTCCAGGTCCACGCCCAGGTCTTCGGCGAAGGCCCGCAGCAGGCCATACTCGAACCCGGTATGGGTGCCGGAGGCATCCTCGTAATAAGTAGTGGGACCATTCTGGGACAGGACCACCAGCTTGCCGGCCGCTTTGACCTGCTCGAGCGTGTCCGGGGCCTTGCTCGCCACGATCAGCGAGGCACAGCAGGCCAGCGCCAGGCCCTTGGCCAGGCGGCGGCTGTATCGCAACATGCGGCTTTTCATGATCATAAACAGTCCCCTCTAGTCCCTTAGTTCTTATCGCTTTCATCGGTGCGCTTTCGCGCCAGCGGTTGCCGGTGGAGCTCATCCTGAGCATGGCCGGTCCGGCAAAAGGTCCGCGATTCTAACCCATATGGCGAGAAATTGCTCGCTGGCGGGTTTTTGCTTTGTGATCTGGCTACTTGTACTTACCCAGCAAGTCTAGTATGGCCGACTGGGTCCCAGCGGCGCGGAGAACCACATCACGTTGAACCCGCCGCCTTTTTCCTGCCCGGCTGCAGCCGGGTGCTTTGGGCGTCCGGGAGCTGGCTCTCGCCGGGCGGATAACCATACTTGGACAGTGTTGGAGTCGCCGCGGTTCGGGTACAATTGCGCCCTTCCCAACCCCGGGCGCTCTCCCGGGGGCGCGGTGCGACACCTGGCGCGCCGATTCTCACATTCAGACAAGAGGCAAACTCCCGCGATGCTAGTTCTGCGTGGTGCTCCCGCACTGTCGAAATTCCGCCACCAAAAGTTACTCAGCCAGCTGCGTTCCCTGCAGCCCGCGATCGAAGATGTCTACGCCGAGTTCGTGCATTTTGCCGATACCGACAAGCTGGACAAAAAGGAAGAGGCGCTGCTGGAGCGCCTGTTGCAGTACGGCCCCACCGAGGAAAAGCACAAGCCCGAAGGCGAGCTGCTGCTGGTGGTGCCGCGCCCCGGCACTATCTCTCCCTGGTCCTCCAAGGCCACCGATATCGCCCATAACGCCGGCCTCGAGCAGATCCACCGGCTGGAACGTGGTGTTGCCTACTACCTTACCGGTATCCAGTTAACCGGCGCTGAACGGGAGGCGCTGGCTGCCCAGTTGCACGACCGTATGGTCGAGAGTGTGCTGTCCGACTTCGACCAGGCCGAGCAGCTGTTCCAGGTCGAGAAGCCGCGCCGGTTGGGCACCGTGGACCTGCTGGACGGCGGTCGCAATGCCCTCGAAGAGGCCAACGTGAGCCTGGGCCTGGCGCTGGCGGACGACGAGATCGATTACCTGCTGAAGAGCTTCGAGGAGCTGGAGCGCAATCCCACCGACGTGGAGCTGATGATGTTCGCCCAGGCGAACTCGGAGCACTGCCGCCACAAGATCTTCAACGCCAGCTGGACCATTGACGGCGAGGACCAGGACCTGTCCCTGTTCGGCATGATCCGCAATACCTACCAGAAGGGGGGTGACAACGTGCTGTCCGCCTACGCGGACAACGCGGCGGTGGTCACCGGCTCTGAAGCCGGCCGCTTCTACCCGGACCCGGAGTCCCGCGAGTACGGCTTCAGCCAGGAGCCGATCCATATGCTGATGAAGGTGGAGACCCACAACCACCCGACTGCCATCGCACCCTTCCCGGGCGCCGGTACCGGTGCCGGTGGCGAGATCCGCGATGAGGGTGCCGTGGGCCGCGGCTCCAAGCCCAAGGTGGGGCTGACCGGCTTTACTGTCTCCAACCTGCAGATCCCCGGTTACCTGCAGCCGTGGGAAGTGGACTATGGCAAGCCCGAGCGCATCGTTACCGCGCTGGACATCATGATTGAGGGGCCCATTGGTGGCGCTGCGTTCAACAATGAGTTCGGCCGCCCGAATATCTGCGGTTACTTCCGTACCTTCGAGGATGATTTCGACGGCGAGCGCCGCGGCTACCACAAGCCCATCATGATCGCCGGCGGCTACGGCAATATCCGCGAAGAGCACATCGACAAGCCGGAATTCGCTCCCGGCGCCAAACTGGTGGTGCTCGGGGGCCCGGCCATGCTGATCGGCCTGGGCGGCGGTGCAGCTTCCAGTATGGCCAGTGGCACCAGTTCCGAGGACCTGGACTTTGCCTCGGTGCAGCGCCAGAACCCGGAAATCGAGCGCCGCTGCCAGGAAGTGATCGACCAGTGCTGGCAGCTGGGCGACAAAAACCCGATTGCATTTATCCACGACGTGGGTGCCGGCGGTCTGTCCAATGCCTTCCCCGAGCTGGTGAAGGACGGCGGCACCGGCGGCAAGTTCGAGCTGCGCAACGTTCCCTGTGACGAGCCGGGCATGAGCCCGCTGGAAATCTGGTGCAACGAGTCCCAGGAACGCTATGTTCTCGCCGTGATGCCGGACGACCTGGAGAAGTTCGAGCAGATCTGTGCGCGGGAGCGCGCGCCCTACGCGGTGGTGGGCGAGGCCACCGAAGACAAGCACCTGCTGCTCAACGACAAGAAATTTGAGGCGAAGCCCGTCGACCTGCCCATGTCGGTACTGTTCGGCAAGCCGCCGAAGATGCATCGCAAGGCCGACAAGCGCAAGGTCAGCACCACCCCGTTCGTGACCGAGGATATCGAGCTGGACGAGGCGGTGGACCGTGTCCTGCGCCTGCCCACCGTGGCCAGCAAGAGCTTCCTGATCACCATCGGCGACCGCACCGTGACCGGGCAGGTGGCCCGCGACCAGATGGTTGGCCCCTGGCAGGTGCCGGTGGCGGATTGTGCCGTCACCACCGTGGCTTACGACAGCTACGCCGGCGAGGCCATGGCCATGGGGGAGCGCACCCCGGTGGCCCTGCTGGATGCCCCCGCGTCCGGTCGCCTGGCGGTGGGCGAGGCGATCACCAATATCGCTGCCGCCCGTATCGGCAAGCTGTCGGATATCAAGCTGTCTGCCAACTGGATGTGCGCCGCTGGCCACCCCGGTGAGGAAGAGAAGCTCTTCCGCACCGTGGAAGCGGTGGGTATGGAGCTGTGTCCGGAGCTGGGTATCACCATCCCGGTGGGCAAGGATTCCATGTCCATGCGCACCGCCTGGAATGATGCCGGCCTGGACAAGGCGGTCACGGCCCCCCTGTCCCTGGTCATCTCCGCATTCTCGCCGGTCACGGACGTACGCAAGACCGTGACCCCGCAGCTCAAGGTCGGGCGCGACAGCGAGCTGGTATTCGTCGACCTGGGTGCGGGCAAGAACCGCCTGGGCGGTTCCTGCCTGGCGCAGGTTTTCAACCAGCTGGGTGACAAGCCCGCGGACCTGGATGATGCCCGACTGCTGAAGGGTTTCTTCGAGGTCATGCAGGAGGCGCTGGAAGAGGACATCATCCTCGCCTACCACGACCGCTCCGACGGCGGGCTGTTCGTGACCCTGGCCGAGATGTGCTTCGCCGGGCGCACCGGGGTGGATGTGGATATCTACGAGCTGGGTGAGGACGTGATTGCGGCGCTCTTCAGCGAAGAGCTGGGCGCCGTGCTGCAGGTGCCTGCCAATGAGGCAGAAATCCTGGTGCAGCGCTTCGGCGCTGTGGGCGTGCCGGCGCACCAGATCGGCTACCTGAACCGCGACGACAATGTGCGTATCACCCGCGGTGGCCGCGAATTCTTCAGCCGCTCCCGTGCCGAGCTGCAGCGGGCCTGGTCCGAAACCAGCTACCAGGTCCAGTCCCTGCGCGACAACGCCGAGTGCGCCGAACAGGAATTCGCCGCGATTACCCGCGACGACCCGGGCCTGTCGGTCAACCTGACCTACGACATCAACGAGGATATCAGCGCGCCCTATATCAAGAAGGGCGAGCGCCCCCGCGTGGCGATCCTGCGGGAGCAGGGCGTCAACAGCCAGGTGGAGATGGCGCACTCTTTCCATCGTGCCGGCTTCAACGCCGTGGATGTCCATATGAGCGATATCCTGGCCGGCCGCGTTACCCTGGACGAGTTCAAGGGCCTGGTGGGCTGCGGGGGCTTCTCCTATGGTGACGTGCTGGGTGCCGGTGAGGGCTGGGCCAAGACCATCCTCTTTAATGACCGCGCCCGCGACCAGTTCGAGGGCTTCTTCAATCGCCAGGACACCTTCGGCCTGGGAGTCTGTAACGGTTGCCAGATGTTTTCCGTGATCAAGGAGCTGATCCCCGGGGCGGCGCACTGGCCGCGCTTTGTGCGTAACCTGTCCGAACAGTACGAGGCGCGTTTTGCGCTGGTGGGTATCGAAGATTCCCCGTCGGTGCTGTTCAACGACATGGCCGGTTCCTGGATGCCGGTGGCGGTTGCCCACGGCGAGGGCCGGGTGGAGTTCCCGGACCAGGAGGCTCTGGAAGCCTGCGAGAAATCCGGCACCATCGCCATGCGCTACCTGAACAACCATCGCCAGATCACCGAGACCTACCCGGCCAACCCAAATGGCTCGGCCAACGGTATTACCTCGCTGTGCTCCGAGGACGGGCGCGTCACCATCATGATGCCGCACCCGGAGCGGGTCGCCCGTGCCGTCAGCAACAGCTGGCATCCGGATGACTGGGAAGAGGATTCCGGCTGGATGCGCCTGTTCCGCAATGCGCGCGTGTTTGTCGATTAAAACCGTGTTACCGCACCGGTAATCCGAAAGCCCGCTCAGTGAGCGGGCTTTTTTATGCCGGGTTAAGAGGGTTTTTGTGCCAAAAGGCCCGCAACGGGATTTGCACTGGTGATGGGGGTTCGTAGTGTCGCATGGCCAGAAAGTCCAGCATTGACCGGAAAAATCCATATTTCCTGCTACACTTAAACTGTCATTCCAAAATAATTTTTTATATATGGTGCAATTTCTGCAACCAGTCGCTGAATTCACCAGCCTGCGCTCACCGCCCCGGGAGCAGCGTTGCAGGCAGAGATTTCCACTTTTTATCGCTACCCACTGTCCGCTGCCGGCGCCAGCTGGGCATTCGTGTGGTGTGGCGCGGGACCGCCGGTGTCCCACCACCTACTAAATCGTTGATTCCGCTTGCGGCAAGAAACTCCGAGGAGGTTGCTATGGCTTACAACGAAGAGCTTGCAGAAAAGGTGCGTGAGCTTTTACAGGAAAACGACGGGCTTACCGAGAAGCAGATGTTTGGTGGCCTGGCATTTATGCTGAACGGCAATATGGCCTGCGGTGTGGTTGGCGAGGAGCTGATGGTGCGCGTGGGCCCCGATAATTACCAGGAGGCCCTGGGCGAGCGCTATACCCGCCCGATGGATTACACCGGCCGGCCACTCAAGGGCATGGTGTATGTCGAGGAGGACGCGATCCTTGCGGACCTGGACGACTGGGTTTGCCGTGGTGCCGAGTTTGCCGGATCCCTGCCGCCGAAATAACCCCCTCGATTATTTTCGCCGCGAAACAAGGCTTCCCGGCGGCTCCGCCGAACTGTATTACGGTCGTGTCGGCCGGTCCTGCTTGAAAGCTTTGATAAAGCCCCCGGGCAGCGCCGGCCATCACCGGCATCAGCCCAGCTGCAGGTGCTTGTTTAGTGGTAGCTCGCGGTACCTTCGTCCGCTGGCCGCAAAAACCGCGTTGGCAATACTGGGTGCCACCGGCGGCACGCCGGGTTCGCCGACGCCCGCCGGCGCTTCATCTGAAGCCACCAGTTCCACTTCCAGCGGTGGGCACTGGTGCATCCGCAGCAGCTGGTAGTCATGGAAATTACTGTTGGCTACCGCACCGTCTTCCATGCGGATTTCCCCCAGTAAGGCCAGGCTCATGCCGAAAATCATCGAGCCTTCCATCTGCGACTTCACCCGGTCCGGGTTGACCGCGAGCCCCACATCGGCCACTGCGTGCATCTCCAGTATTTCCAGCCGGTTGTCCTGCACGCGCACTTTGGTGGCAATGCCCACGTAGGAGAGGAAGCTGCGGTGCACCGCGATGCCCCAGCCCTCACCATTGCCGGACTTGTGGTCGCCGCGCAATGACAGGTCCGCCCGTGCCGCAGTGCGGCGCAGGATGTTTTTCAGGCGCGCCGTGTCGTACGGGAATTTCTCCAGCGGCTCACCATAATTGCCGAATTTGTAATCCCCCTGGCTGGGGTCAATGGTGCGATCCGGCCCAATCAGCTCGAGCAGGAAACGGTCTGCGGGGACACCGGCGGCGTGGGCGAGCTCATCGGCAAAACTGCAGCGACCAAAAGCGTTCTGGATATTGCTAACCGAGCGCAGCCAGCCGATACGGGCATGGTATTCCGCCTGTTGGGTTTCCGAGCGGCGGTTGTCTACGGCAAAGGGCAGGTCGGCAAAACCCAGGTCCAGTTCGAACCCGGCCGGGTGGTCCACACCTGGTGAAAAAGTGCCGCCGATGGAGGGGAATGCGGCCCGTTGCAGCCAGCCGGTTACCCGGCCGTCGCTGTCCAGCCCGGCGCGATAATATTCGGCGCTGGCGGCATGGTAATAGTCATGGCGGATATCATCCTCACGGCTCCATACAACCTTGACCGGCTTCTGCATCTTGCGCGACAACAGGGCCGCCTCGATCACGAAGTCGGGTTTTGACTTGCGGCCAAAACCGCCGCCCAGCAGGGTGACATTGACCGTGACCTGTTCCGGCTCCAGTCCCAGCGCATTGCCGACATGCTGCTGTACCGACTGGGGGTCCTGCACGCAGGCCCAGATCTCGCAGCCTTTATCGGTGGTCACGGCGGTGGCACTGGGCGGTTCCATGGTGGCGTGGGCCAGGTAGGGTACCGTATAGACCGCCTCATGGGTTCTCCTGGCTGACGCCAGCGCACCCTCCACGTTGCCGTGGTCGGTGATCTTCTTGCCTGGCTCGCGAACACGTTGCTGCAGTGTTTCCAGGTAGGCATCGCTGTTGTGTTCGTGATGGCCGGTCCGGCTCCAGGTAACCTGCAGTGCCTTGCGCGCCTTGAGGGCAGTCCAGGTGTTGGTGGCAAGCACCGCCACCCCGCTCAGGGCGTGAAACAATGGCGGTTCCGTGCCGCCGTCGAGTCGCTCTATGGCTACCACCCCCTTTATTTTGCGCGCCGCGCGGTCATCGAGTTTCTCGATGGTGCTGCCCAGCACGGGGGCCCGTTCGATGCTGGCAATCAGCATGCCGTCGATGCTGACATCCTGGCCGAAATCGGCCGCGCCCACCACCATGGCCGGCGTATCGACAGTATTGACCGGCTTGCCGATATAGCGGAAATCCTCGCTGCCTTTCAGCCGCAGTTCCTCCTCATCCGGTACCGGCTGCCCGGCTGCCGCCGTAGCCAGCTCGCCGAATGGCAGGCTGCGCCCGGACGGTGTATGCACCACACGATGGTTTTTTGCCGCGCATTCGCCGGCGGGCACCTGCCATTGCTCGGCCGCAGCTCTCTCCAGCATGGTGCGCGCACTGGCACCCATGCGGCGCATGGTGTCGTAGAAGCGGCGGATACTGCGTGAGCCGTCGGTGTTCTGGCTGCCGTAGCGCTTGTCGCCGAGGCCCTGTACCACCTCCACTTTCTGCCAGTCGGCTTCCAGCTCGTCAGCGGCTACCTGGGGCAGGCCGGTGCGGATGCCCTGGCCCATCTCCGAGCGGTGGCAGATGATTGAAACGGTGTCGTCAGGCGCGATACTGATAAACAGGTTGAGCTTGCTGGCGTCCCCGGCCGGTGTTGCCCAGCTGGGCTGCCAACCGGGCAGGGCAGTGCCCAGTACCAGCCCGCCGGCGGCGAGTCCGGTCAGTTTCAGGAAATGGCGGCGGCTGACATTTTCCACGGGGCTGTTGTTGTCAGGCATTTTCCTTCTCCCCTACTGCGTTGACGAAATTGCCGGCAGACTTGATCGCCGCCTTGATCCTGGGATAGGTGCCACAGCGGCACAGGTTGCCGGTCATGGCCCGGTCGATATCACTGTCCGCCGGGTTCGGGTTGTCCCGCAACAGTGCGGCGGCACTCATCAGCTGGCCGCTCTGGCAGTAACCGCACTGGGGCACATTGTGCTCGATCCATGCCTGTTGCAGCGGGTGGTCGCCGTTTGCCGACAAACCCTCGATGGTGGTGATAGCCTTGCCGCTGGCCGCGTTTACGGGGGTGAGGCAGGCGCGCACCGGGCGTCCGTCCAGGTGAATGGTGCAGGCGCCACAGAGTCCCTGGCCACAGCCGAACTTGGTGCCGGTCATCTGCAGTTCGTCCCGCAATAACCACAGGAGAGGCATATCCTCGTCCACGTCTATTTCGTGTTTTTCGCCATTGATGGTCAGCTGCATTATTTTTCTCCGTAGGCTCGCCAGTCT
Source organism: Microbulbifer zhoushanensis (assembly GCF_021729055.1). Taxonomy (NCBI): domain Bacteria; kingdom Pseudomonadati; phylum Pseudomonadota; class Gammaproteobacteria; order Cellvibrionales; family Microbulbiferaceae; genus Microbulbifer; species Microbulbifer zhoushanensis. The sequence goes on along the minus strand of NZ_JAJSAO010000004.1, from coordinate 93,107 downwards.
TCGGGGGTGTCGATATCGATAGCGGCGTTGGCAACCGGCACACTGATGACATCGGCATGTTGGTCCCGCAGTATCCCGCGGGCCCCGCGATCATTGTCCAGCCCCTCCAGGCGGGGGAAGAGCTGTCTTGGGAAAATGGCGGGTACACCGCGCCGTTCGGTGTAATAGCTACACACTATTCCGCGATGCTTCTTCCATTCCGCCAGCAGGGATGCAATATCCGCTGTGCAGATTGCCACCTGGTCCGCCAGTAACACCAGGGCTGCATCATATTGCTCCGGCAACTGGCGGATGCCGAATGCCAGCGAGCTGCCCATACCGCCGCGCCAGCCATGGTGTTCACGCAGGTCCAGCTCCGGGTGCGTTTCTTCAAGCTGCCGGTGCCAGGCACCGCTGACAATAATGGGGTCCGGCAACTGCATTGATGTCACTGTGTCGACACAGCGTTGCAGCAGTGTTTTCCCCTGGTATTGCAGTAACAGTTTGCAGGCGCCGAAGCGATTGGCAGCACCGGCAGCCAGGATGATTGGCTGGACTTGCTCCATTGTCCTTCCCCGCATCAGGCCGGGACGCGTCGCGGCCCCGCCGGCTCATCGCATGCGGCGGACTCGTCGAGGTCGGTAATAAATTTTCCGCTTCCGCCGTGCAGCACCGCATGCAGCTCTGCACAGGTGGACAGCGCGATGCTCTCCGGCAATTCCCCACCGAGATCCAGGCCAATGGGCGCCCGCAGGGGGGTGTCCAGGTTTCGGTTCAATTCTGTGAGCGACGTGCCGGCCAGTGCCAGCACCCGGTCCCGCCGGCTGGTAGGCCCGAGCAGGCCCAGGTAGCGCAGGTGCTGTCCCTGCAGCAGGCGCACTGCCGCCGCGTCCAGCTCCAGGTTGTGGCTCATGATCACGGCGGCATCAATGTGGGGCAGGTCGAGGTGCTGGCTGAGTTCATCGGGAGGGCAGGAATAACAGTGACAGCCGGGGAAATAGGCGGGCCGCGCGTTGGCCGGGCGCGGGTCGCACAGGCTTACCTGCCAGCCCTGGGTACGGAACAGTTGGGCCATGGGCCGTGCATCCACGCCCGCACCAACAACAAGGATATGGGCAGGCGGTGTAACGGGAGTCCGCAGCCAGTCGCCATCCTCGCGCTGCACCAATGTGGCGCGCCCCGTCGGCCCACTGTTCCCGGCCGGCTCGACACCTGCTGCTACTTCACCGTTGACCGGTATTTTCTGTAGGTAGTAACACGGTTGGCGCTGCTGCAGCTGCTCGCGCAGCCGGCCCAGTTGCAGGTAATCGTTGTCGGCCTGCACCGGCTGCAGCAATATATGCACAGTGCCGCCGCAGCCGATACCGAGCTGAAACGCGAAGTCGTCCTCGTCGCTGCCGTCATAGCACAGCGTTTTGGCCGCACCGGAGTGGGCGACCTGTCGGGCATGGCGCTGGATGTCCGCTTCCAGGCAGCCGCCACTGAGCAGGCCATAATGCCGGCCCAGGTCATCGAACAGCATCATTGCCCCGGCCTTGCGATAGCAGGGGCCGGCAGTGCGGTAGATACTGCCCAACACCCAGGTGCGCTCTCTGCGTTGCCCGTACCAGAGATCGAGCAGGGCTGTCAGCTGGTTTGCCATAGGACCGCCTGTTTATGGTTCTGGGTTCGACACCTGCTGTCGATACTAACTGATTCACTTTATTGCTGCACCGCTTCCTGTCGCACCTGGACCGTCGCTGGCCCCATCACCGGGAAGGGATGTGAAAGCCCGCCGGTCCCTGACGGCAGCTGTTGAGCATTTGGCGCGCATTGCATCTTCTTGTGGCTCGAATAACAGCAAGCCCCGGGCCGATACCATGAGTTGTCGGGGGGGGGGAGACCCCGAATTGCTGCCAATGTAATTTGATGTAGTTTTACGGCGTCATGCATGAGCGCTATGATCGAGCCCTGGTCTACCGTGCTCCGGGACAGGATGCTATGGGGCAACGACTGCGTACGGGTATGCGATTGCAAGCGCCGCCCGGCAACAGGTTAATCACTTAGGGAAGAGCATGACTGACGTTGCGGTTATTATTGTAAATTACAATACCGGACACCTGGTGTCAGAGAATATCGAGAGGGTTTTCTCCTCGGTGGACGACACCGGCATAGAGTTAAGCCTGTTTATCGTCGATAACGCATCCACGGATGATTCCCGGGGGCTGTTGTCACGGGCCCGGGCAAGCAGCTCGCATGCCGCCTCCATCAACCTGATCGACAGTAGCCATAACGGCGGCTTCTCCTATGGTAATAACCTGGCCCTCGAAGCGGTTTCACGCAGTGGCCTGAATCCCGATTACTACTACTTCCTCAACCCGGACGCCTACCCAGTGGAGGGCGCCATTGATGCATTGGTGGCTTTTTCCCGCGCCCGGGGGGATCTCTGTATTCTCGGGTCCACGCTGCTGGATGAAAACCTGGTGCCCAGGCCTTCTGCATTCCGTTTCCCCTCACTGGTCTCGGAGATGCAACGCGCAGTTTCCCTGTCACTAATCGACCGATTTTTTCCCCATCGCCGGGTCAGTATGGGCGTTCCGGAGGAACCGATCGAGGCCGATTGGGTTACCGGGGCCGGTTTTTTTCTCAGTGAGCAGGTGCTGAGCCGCCTTGGTCACCTGGATAGTGGTTACTTTCTCTATTTTGAGGAGGTGGATTATATGCGTCGTGCACGCCGACAGGGCGTAGCGATTTACTCGCTGCCGGCATCCAGGATTGTGCACCTTGCCGGTGCGGCGACAAATATTGTCGGCAGCCAATCGGCGGCCCGGCCCATGCCGGACTACTGGTATGAATCCTGGAATCGCTACTTTTACAAGAATCATTCACGGCTCTATGCCTTTTCCGCCGGTTTCGCCTGGCTGCTTGGGCGCATGACCAATAACCTGCTGGCCATCTTTATTCCGCGGCGCCGCCGGGTTGATGGCCATTCCATGGGGCGCTTCCTTAAAAAAGCCATGTTGGGGAACTGAGTATGGAGAAGGGACGATCGACCGCTGCCGCACCGCTGCCGAAAGGTGATCGAAACTGCAATCCCCCCGGCATCGGTTTCTGGGCGCTGGTCAGGGAAGATTTTGTCACCCATGACCGCGACTGGTTGAGCCAGGGGTTCTGGGCAGTATTTTGCCACCGCTTTGGTAACTGGCGTATGGGGGTACGTTCCCGCTTGCTGCGTGCGCCACTGACAGTCGCTTACCGTATCTGGCGGATACTCTGCCAGTGGTTGTGTGGGATCAAACTGGACTACACCGTCGGTCTGGGGCGCAGGGTGAAGATTGAACATTTTGGTGGCATTGTTCTTGGCGCGCGCTCTATCGGCGACGACGTGGTTTTCCGGCAGAACACGACTCTTGGAATTGCCAGTGCAAGCGACCGCAACGCCAAACCAACAATCGGCTCCCGGGTCAATGTGGGTGCCGGTGCGGTGATTGTGGGTGATATTACGATTGGGAATGATGTCTCGATCGGGGCCAATGCAGTGGTCAGTGTTGACGTCCCCGCAGGCGCGCGCGTGCGGGCACCGAGAGCCAGTATCAATGTCACCCGGAAAGCCGATACCCGGGAGGTGGAGGTTGTCGATAATTAAGTCCGGTAACTGCTGCCCCGGGTGGTACACTCTGGATAACTTTTCATTTTAGAACCTTCAAATTGGTACGCTTGCTGCCATTCTTTTCGACGCTAAGCGATTTATTAAAACTAGTTGCCATTCGCGGTGTGATGCGTGTCTAATGCAGGAAACTTCTGTGGCAATTGGATGACGGTCGATCCCATATGGAAATGGAGCAGGCACCGCCGTGCCCTGGCGTATCGCCAGTGCGGATTGTTTTGCAGCTGGCAGGCCAGCTGGTCACCCGACTGCTGATTCAGTTTCGCAGGCTAGGCAAGGGCCTGGTACTGCTCTACCTGGTAGTTTTCCTCGGATTGCTGGCCCTGGTGGTCATATCACAGGGGCTGGGCGTCCCTGTGCAAAACCTTACCCGCGATCCTGTTGCTGTGATCCGGGCCCCTTTTTATACCGGCATCCTGTCGAATCTTGGCATTCTGCTATGGTGTGCCGCCGCCGCAATTTCCCTGTTTTGCGCAGCGCTTGTGGGTCGACTTGGCCGTGACAGGAAGCAACAATCATTTCTTTTCTGGTCCGGTGCCTTCATCATACTGCTTCTTCTTGATGACCTGTTTCTCCTGCATGAAGTTGTGTTCCCGTATTATTTTGGTCTTCGGGAACGCTATGTGATCCTGCTGTACGGGTTCTGTATGGTGGTCTACCTGGTGCGCTTCTGGCGGACGATGCTGAACACAGACTTCCTTATTTTTTTCTGCGCCGGTGGCTTTTTCACGTTGTCGCTGGCCGTCGACAAGTTGCCGGAGGATATCCTGCCGCTTCACCATATTTTCGAAGACGGCAGCAAGTTCCTTGGTATTGCGTCCTGGCTGTTATACCTGGTGCGAACTTCCTTCCAGTTAGTGATTGATGCCGTTCCCGGCAGAGCGGTCAAAGAGGGCATGTGATGCCCGCCAATGACCCGGTGCTGCTATTCGCGCCGAATGCCTCACTGTCTTTCGGGGGGGAGGCGGCGCGGCCATTGCGCTATTTCCTGGAACTCCATCGCCGTCACATCCATGCCCACCTGCTGGTGCATGCCCGGAACCGGTGCTGGCTGGATATTGCGTATCCAGCACTCACGGGCTACATCCACTATGTGCCCGAAATCCGCCTGGAGCGTTGGGTGGCGAAACTGGGCTGCCGGTTGCCGGAGCGTATCCATACGATGACCACCGGCATGTTGCTGTGGCTGATTATGCAATGGCGGGCACGCCCCCTGATTCATCGCCTTGTCCGTAGTTATGGCCTGGCGTTGATTCACCAGCCAATCCCGATCTCGCCCCGGGCACCATCACTGGTGCACGGATTTGGTGTGCCGGTGATTATCGGCCCCCTGAACGGGGCGATGGATTATCCGCCGGCGTTTCGTTATCGGGAGCCCCTCCTGTCCCGGCTGCTGGTGAGCGGCGTACGCGCTCTGGCACGTCCCATGGCGGCATTTTGCCGCGGTCTTCCCGACGCCCGGATGGTTCTGGTTTCCAATGCGCGTACCCGGGCGGCGCTGCCGCCTGGCCTGCGGGGCGAGGTCTGCGAGCTCGTTGCCAATGCGGTGGATACGCGCGAGTACGCACCGAGAGTGGGAGGTCGTCAGCCCGGCAGGTTGCACCTGCTGTTTTGCGGGAGGCTGGTCTCCTTCAAGGGCGTGGACCTGCTGTTGCGGGCAGTGGCCCGGCTCCCGGCCGGATTGCCGGTAGTGCTGGAAGTTGTCGGCGATGGCGCAGAGCGCACCGCCCTGGAGAGCCTGGGCGAAGCACTGGGATTGCAGTCAAAGGTGGTTTTTTCCGGCTGGGTGGACGCATCCGGGCTGGCCGACTGTTATCGGCGCGCCGATGTTTTTGTTTTGCCGAGCCTGCGCGAGGCTGGCGGGGCGGTGGTCATGGAGGCGATGGCGGCGGGGCTGCCGGTAATTGCTGCGGACTGGGGTGGGCCGGCGGATTACCTGCCGCAGGATGCCGGGATCCGGGTACCGGTCAGCAGCGTTGAGGGATTCATCGAGGGCCTGGTAGCTGCGGTTTGCAAGCTGGCTGAAGATCCCTGCATGCGAGAGGCAATGGGCCTGGCCGGGCGCAGCGCGGCAACCGCTGGAATGGATTGGCAGGCGCGCATCGACGAACTGGAGCGGATCTATCGCGCACTGGGGCGCGAGGTGGTTGCGGTACAACAACCTGATGGGCCGTGCCGGGCAGCCACAGTCGATGGCGGGAAACGGAGCTAGTCCAGGTCTGCCGGCGGCGGCTGGACCTAGCCGCCAGGGCGTCACTGCGCCATGCACCAGATGGGCTAGACTCAGGCCAAATCATCATGAGAATCGCCTGTCGCCCGGTGCTCCGGAGCGCAGTGGTGACGGCTTACCCGTCCGGCCTGAAAGGTACCCCCATGCGCACAATCACACTCCATAATGGCGTCGAAATTCCCCAGATCGGCTTTGGCACCGCTGCTATCGGGGCCTGGCAACAGGATGACAGCCGTGTCACAGATACTCTCCTCAAGGCCCTGGCAGTGGGTTACCGTCACTTTGACACGGCTTCTGTGTACGGCAACGAGCGCGCCCTGGGACGCGCCATCCTGCAGTCCGGAATTCCGCGCGACGAGCTGTTTATCGTCAGCAAGGTGTGGGATACAGAGCAGGGCAGCGATACGCAGGCGGCATTCGAGCGGAGTCTCGAGCGCCTGGAACTGGAATATCTGGACCTCTACCTGGTGCACTGGCCCGTGCCAGCCTACACGCGCGAGACCTGGGAGGCGATGGAGTCGCTTTACGATGAAAAGAAAATCCGTGCCCTGGGCCTGTCTAATTTCCGCAAGTCAGACATAGAGCAGCTCGCCACCTTCGCCCGCATCAAGCCCACTTACAACCAGCTGGAACTGCATCCCTACTTCACCCAGAAAGCACTGGTGGAATACTGCCAGTTCCACCAGATGGCGGTGTCCTGCTGGTCCCCCCTGGGAACCGGGGGCTGGAGTGATGTGAAGACCCGGGAGAAGCCGGTCAGTGACCCGGTGATCCAGGAACTGGCGGAAAAGCACGGGGTCAATGCCGGGCAGATTATCCTCAAATGGGATGTCCAGCAGGGCCGGATTGTGATTCCCAAGGCCGAGAGCATCGAGCACATGACCGGCAACCTGGAGCTGTGGGGATTTGAATTGAGCGATGAGGAGTTGGCGACGATCGATAACCTCAATCGTGACCTCCGCTTTGGCGGAGATCCGGACACCGCGCATGAATCCAACCGGCAGGTGCAGGTGCCGGAGTAGGGTACGGCGTGACTTGCCCGGCAGCTGCCAGCTCTAGCGACGCAGCGCTCCGGTCCCTCGCGCCAGGGGTTCCCCCAGCAGGGCACCGACGCGGATACAGAGGGCGGCCACAATCCCGCAGGCCAGCCCCCAGAAATGCGCCTCGTGCACAACCGGGGCGTCGATCCACCGGGATACCAGGGAACCCTCAGTGCCGTAGTACTCCGAGTAAACCTTCAGCGCCAGGATGGAGAGCAGCAGCGTGCCCCGCCAACGTGTCTCGCGCTGCAGGATTTCCTGGGTAGCGCTGAGTGCCAGCAGGGCATGAACAAGCCCGGAAAGCCCCATATACCAGCTGACATGTGGCTCAAACAGCACCAGCGCCAGTCCACACAGTGTTGCCAGCACGGAAACCTCGATCAGCAGGCGGGTCAGGGGATGGCGGTTTGGGAACAGGACCCAGTACAGCAGCAGTGTCGCTACATTGAGCAACAGGTGGTTCAGGTCGGTATGGGTGAAGTGCCCGCTGGCAATTCGCCAGTACTCGCCCGAGAGGACCAGGGCCCGGTCGTAGCGCAGCAATGCATCCAGGTCCTGGGGAGAGGATTGCACCAGGCAGGCGAGGCCAATGAGGACCGCCGGCCCGGCCCAGAGGCTGAGTTTTTCCAGCAGGTGATGCATGGTTTATCCCCGGTTGCTGTTTTCAGGCTACGCTGGCCTCGGGTTCCCGCTGTGCCTCCAGGTGACCGCGGCGGGCCTGCTCCACCAGGGAGGGTTCGCGCTCCGCCTTCTTGTTCTGGATGCGTAACGCCTCCCGGTAGTCGGTATTGGAAACGATAAACTCCTCGGCGCGCTGGTTGATATCGGAGTAGAGCGCGTTCAGTTCCGCAATCTTGGCCGACAGGTGTTCCAGGTCCAGGATCCGGTCAAAATAGAGTGCGATCAGCCGCTCACACTCCCGCCCTACGGCCAGGTACTCGTTGCCTATCTCCCGGTGCCCCTCGTAGTTCTTCTTGAAATTGAAAAAGGTCTGTACGCCACCCAGTAGTGCAGTGACCAGCGCCAGGCCGGCACCCGCCCACTTGGTCCAGTCGGGCAATTCGGCATTGATAAGGGAGAAAAACAGGGAGCCCAGGAACAGGTTGATCACCACGATGGGCACCCCGCACAGCACATGCAGGTTGCGCCCACGCATGGAGGCGCGGAAGTGGCTGTGCTTGCACAGGTGAGCGTTCCAGCGGAGTTTTTCCAGGACTTCGACGGTATTGGGGATCGTGGCCATGCCGGGGACTTATTCTACTTGTTCGCCGGCAGTGTACAGCTTTTGCGTGGAATTTGGAGTGATCCCCCGTCAGATGGGCCTGAGCAGGCGCCCCTGCCTGGGCAGGAAGTAATTGTCGTAGTCGAGGGAGAGCAGGACCCGGTGTGCCCTGCCGACAATTTCCCGGCGGGGGACAAGCCCTATCACGCGGGAATCGGCACTGTTGTCACGATTGTCGCCGAGGACCAGGAAATAGTCGGCGGGTATGCTGACCGGCGCAAAGCTGGACAGCCTGTTGGCTTCCCGCTCCAGGCGCACCGGATGGGGTTGGCCCGGCAGCATCTCCAGCAGTTCACGGGAGGCAGGGCTATCTGTGTGCAGCTGGTACTGGACGGGCACCCCGTTGAGAACCAGTTGGTTACCCCGCAGCGCCACGGTATCCCCCGGTGTGCCGATTACCCGCTTGACCAGCCGGTTGCCGGTCACACCGGAATCGAAGACAACAATATCGCCCCGCGCTGGCTCGCCGAGGCGGACCAGGGAGCGATGGGTAAAGGGTACGCGCAGGTCGTAGGCCAGCTTGTCCACCAGGATGTAATCGCCCACCTGGATGGTCGGCCGCATCGACCCGGTCGGTACGTGGTTCCAGTCGGCGAGGGCGCTGCGAAAGATAAGCATCAGCGCCACAAAGAGGAGTATTCCGCGGTGATCCTTCAGCCTGAATCCCGATCCCTGGTTCATTGCACAATCCCTTTTCCACTGTCCGGCCTTGGAGTCGGCCGGGGCCAGGGAGTTCCCCCGCTGGCGTCAGGGGGACTCGGTGGCCGCCGGGGTATACGTGGCCATTGCAGCCCGTCGGTTCGCCAGCACCACGCTGGCGAGCGCCGCAATCACGAGCAGCCAGCAGTACTGCACCTGTCCCACCAGGGCCAACGGCGACACTGCGGCCAGGGAGGAAGCCAGCAGCAACTGCGCACCCCAGGGCAACAGGCCCTGTACGACGCAGGAGAATATATCCAGCAGGCTGGCACTGCGCCCGGGGTCGACGCCATAGCGGTCGCTGATCCCCCGGGCCAATTCACCGTTCAGCAGGATCGCCACGGTATTGTTGGCGACGCACATGTTGGTTGCCGCCACCGCCGCACCAATCCCTATTTCACCTGCGCGTGGGGACGGCTCCCGGTTATGTCCCAGGCGGCTCAGCCGGTCGATGGTGCGGCCCAGCCACTCCAGGCCACCCTGGGATTTCATCATTGCCCCCAGTCCCCCGATCAGCAGGGACAGCACCAGGATTTCCTGCATATTGCCGTAGCCCCGGTAAATGTCCTGCGACAGCACCGCCAGGCTGTAGCCGGGCTGCAGTGCCAGGCCAATAATTCCCGCCAGCAGGATGCCGATAAACAGTACCAGCAGCACATTGACCCCCAGTACTGCCATGGCCAGCACCGCCACGTAGGGCAGGATCCGCAGCAGGTCATAATCCCCGGGTACTTCCACTGTGGCGGTGCCTCCCTGGAAATAGAGCCATACCATGGTGGCCAGGGCCGCGGGCAGGGCGATGCGGAGGTTCATACGGAACTTGTCCCGCATAGCCACGCCCTGGGTGCGGGTGGCGGCGATGGTGGTGTCGGAAATAATCGAGAGATTGTCACCGAACATGGCCCCGCCCACCACAGTGCCCACGGTCAGCAGCAGCGGCAGGTCGGTGGCCCCGGCCACGCCCACGGCAATCGGCGCAATGGCGGCGACCGTGCCCATGGAGGTGCCCATGGCGGTGGCCACAAACGCCGTGATCACGAACAGGCCCGGCAACACCAGTGCAGGTGGAATTACGCTCAGGCCAAAATTGACCGTGGCCTCCACACCACCCACAGCCCCGGCCACGCTGGCGAAGCCGCCGGCCAGCAGGTAGATCAGCACCATGGTGATAATCGTCTGGTCGCCCACGCCGCGCACAAAGGTTTCGATACGCTGCTGCAGGGGACCCCTGGCCAGCAGTATGGCAAGCGCAATGGCGGGCAGGATCGCGACCGGTGCGGATACCTGGTAAAAGGCCATCTCGACTCCCTGTGACTGGAACCAGAGGCCGCTGCCGACAAACAGCGCGAGGAACAGGGCCAGGGGAAGGAGGGCGAGCGGGGATGCTTTGGTCATGGATACAACTTTGACGAACAGCGGGAATGCCAGGCATCCCCGGCGCCAGCGGCAGGAGGCCCGGGGGCTGCAGGGCGAACTTAAGGGATCGCGGATTATAGCGGCCGGTCAGGAGTTGACCAATAACGGTTCCGCACAGGCAATGGCAGTCTGGTTATAAGAGGTGGGAGCTATATTCGGTGGCTCACCTTGTGGTTGATTGCCGGCACTGCATCGGCTTGGCGTCGAAGCCCCAGATAATGGTGGCCTCGCCCCCATGCTCCCGGAAACTCTCATTGCGGCCCCGGTAATTGGTTCCGCTGGCGCTGGGTTGCCGGTACATCAGCGAGACGCTGTCGCCGCGCTCGGCGATCAGCGTGGGCGGCTCGGTCGCAAAATAGGTGATCACCACTTCGTCGGCGGGGTTGCCGTCACAGGCAAAGGTCACCGGGCCCCTGCCGGGCGCCAGGCGGTAGCGCGCCTGCAGCTCGGCGATTCGCCGGCGGTAACTGTCCTCGACACACTGCCGCTGGTCGTCGGCTTTCCAGCACTCGTTGCGCCCCTTGATCCAGCCGCGCTGGCCGGCCTTTAGCACCGGGGGATGCTCGTTGGAGGCTTTTGCGAGCGCCGCTGCGTAGACCTCGGCGAGTTTGCGATCCAGCGACGCCAGTACCTCATCCGCGCAGACCATCGCCTCGGTGCTGCCCTCGCGCACACCCTCGCAGTCGAATGAGGGACCGTTTTCCGCGCTGGCAGTGAAGGCTGCCTGCAACAACAGGATGGCAGTGAACAGGGGGGCTGCAAGTTGGCCGGGGGATAGCCGGTGCATGGAAACTCCGTGTTGCAGGGACTTGCTGTAAGCATAGACCCTGCGTTCCTGTTGTTATCCACCTATGGGCAGTGGCCGGGCAACTTTTGCCGGAATTTGCGGTACCCTTGTCTTTCTCCAGGAGATTTCTATCCGGGCAGTAGCGCCTGTAGGTAAAAACTGGAAAACAACAAAAATCATAACGGGCCGGTGCAACCGGTAGGGGAGGGAGCTCGCGATGGCATTGACGCGGCAGCACTTTATTATCTTCGGGCCAGTGCTGGCGGTAATTTTCTACGGTGTGCTCAAGTTGCTGGGCATGTCCTACCTGCCTGCGGTCACCGCTGCCATCACCCTGCTCACGGTTATCTGGTGGGTGACCGAGGCGCTGCCGATTCCCGCCACCTCCCTGGCCCCGTTTGTGCTCCTGCCGCTGTTCGGGGTGGCCGATCACAAACTGGTGGCGTCCTCCCTCGGCAGCCATGTGATCCTGCTGTTGATGGGTGCCTTTATCCTGTCCAAGGCGCTGGAAAAAAGCGGTGCGCACGAGCGCCTGGCCCTGTATATGCTGCAACTGGTGGGGGTGTCCAGCGGACGCCGGCTGGTACTGGGATTTATGCTGGCGGCGGGGCTGCTCAGTATGTGGATATCCAATACCGCCACCACGTTGATGATGCTGCCCATCGCCCTGGCGGTCCTGTCGCGGGCGGATAACCGCAAGCTCACCGTGGCACTGGTGCTGGGGGTCGCCTACGCGGCCAGCCTGGGCGGAGTGGGCAGCCCCATCGGGACACCGCCCAATGTGATTTTTATGGGTATCTACGAGGAAGTCACCGGCAGTGGCTTCAGTTTCCTGGAATGGATGTCCATCGGCCTGCCGGTGGTACTGGTCACCCTGCCACTGATGGCCCTGTGGCTGACCCGCAGCGTGCGACTGGATAAACCCATCGAGCCGCCACAGGTGGGCGAGTGGCGCCCGGAAGAGGTGCGGACGCTGGCGGTATTTGGCCTGGCCATCCTGGCCTGGGTGACCCGCAGCGAACCCTTTGGTGGCTGGAGCGGGCTCCTCGGTGTGGAGGGTGCCGGTGACAGCACGGTGGCGCTGGCCGCGGTGGTCGTGATGTTCATGGTGCCCAACGGCAAGGGCGGGCGCCTGCTGGACTGGCCCACTGCGGAGACTATCCCGTGGGGGATGTTGCTGCTCTTTGCCGGCGGCATCGCCATCGCCAAGGGTTTTACGGCCTCTGGTCTCAGCGAGATGATGGGCAATGGCCTGTCATTCCTGACGACACTGCCACTCTGGCTGATGCTGGTGCTGCTGTGCCTGTCGGTGACTTTCCTTACCGAGATTACCAGCAACACCGCGACAGCCACCCTGTTGATGCCGATACTGGCGGTGGCGGCTGAGACCGCCGGTTTCGATCCGATGGTACTGATGATTCCCGCCGCCATGTGCGCCAGTTGTGCGTTTATGCTGCCGGTGGCCACAGCGCCCAATGCCATTGCTTATGGTACGGGTGTACTGCGGATGCAGGACATGGTCCGTGAAGGGGCGGTACTCAGTGTGCTGGCGTCCCTGATTATCGCGGGTATGAGCTGGCTGTTATTGCCGGGTCGATAGTGTCTGCTGTTATCGGGTGACGGTGTATAGAGGGACCTGTGCGGTGCCCGCACTGTAATGGCCCGTAAGCCGCTCGCAGTTTGTTGCAAAAGATTCTGGTATAGGATATCCAGATGAGCGGTATAACGATAATCACGCATCCGGAGCCACCATGAAAACCAGAGTCGCCCTCCTGATCACCCTCGCCAGCCTGGCCACTGTAACCGGGTGTGGTAAACCGCCGTCCGGGAATTCCCAGTCCGGGGAGTCCCCGGCCTCGGCCAGCGCGCTGTCCCCTGAAGCCGTTCCTCCCGTGGCCAGGAAAGAACCCCACAGGATGTCGATCCACGGCCATGAACGTGTCGACGATTATTACTGGATGCGCGATGACGCGCGGCAGGATCCCGAGGTCATCGCCCACCTGGAGGCGGAAAACAAATACACCGAGAGCGTGATGGCGCATACCGAGGCGCTGCAGAAGGTGCTCTACGATGAAATGACCGGGCGGCTCGAGCAGGACAAGTCCACGGTACCGGTCAAGGTTCGCGGATACTGGTACTACAGTCGCTACCAGCCGGGCCAGGAATACCCCGTCCATGCCCGCCGCAAGGGTGACCTGGATGCGCCGGAAGAAATCATGCTGGACGTCAATGCCATGGCGGACGGCAAGTCGTATTTCAATGTGGGGGAGACCGCGGTTTCCCCGGACAATCGCCTGCTGGCCTATGCCGAGGACAGTGTCGGCCGGCGTATTTATACCCTCCGCTTCAAGGACCTGGAGACCGGCAAGCTGCTGGACGATCGCCTGGAGAATGCAGAGGCCATGGTGGCATGGGCCAACGATAACCAGACCGTTTTCTATATCAACAAAGACCCCCAGACCCTGCTCGGCTATCAGGTGATGCGCCACAAACTGGGTACGCCACAAAGCGCAGACCAGCTGGTGTACGAAGAAAAAGACAAGTCGTTTTATACCGCGATTTCAAACTCCCGCGACGGTGAGCTGATTTATATCCACCACTACTCCACGCTGGTGAAGGGGGTGTCCGTGCTGGATGCAGACCAGCCGGAGGGAGAGTTTCAACCACTGCACCCCTTGGAAGACAAGCACGAGTACTATGCGAAGAAGCTCGGTGACGAGTTCTATATCAAGACCAACTGGGAAGCAGAGAACTTCCGCCTGATGAAGGCCCCCGTGGCAGATGCGGGCGACAAGTCCCGCTGGCAGGAGGTCATTCCCCACCGCGATGATGTTTTCCTCGCGGACTTCACCACCTTCACGGACAGGCTGGCGGTGATTGAACGCCAGGACGGCCAGAAAGCCCTGCGCATCCTCGGCCTCGAGAGCGATGATGATCTCGAAGTGGGTTTCAATGATCCTGTCTACCAGCTGTCTCTCGGCAATAACCCCGATCCACAAGCCGGCTCGGTGCGTGTTGCCTACTCCAGCCTGACCACGCCGGATACGATATACGATGCCGACCTGGTCTCCGGCGACCTGCAGTTGATGAAGCAGGACCAGGTGCCCGGTGACTTCGATTCGGCGCGCTACCAGAGCGAGGGTATTACCATCGCCGCCCGTGATGGCGAGGAGATCCCGGTTTCCCTCGTCTATCGCAGGGACCGCTTCAACCAGGACGGTACCAACCCGCTCCTGCAATACGGCTACGGTTCCTACGGATATACGATTGACCCGGCGTTTCGCGCCGACGTTATTTCGCTGCTGGACCGGGGTTTTGTCTTTGCCATTGCCCATGTCCGCGGCAGCCAGAAGCTGGGCCGGGCCTGGTATGAAGACGGCAAGATGTTCAACAAGATCAACACCTTTACCGACTTTATCGATGTTACAAAGGGGCTGACGAAGAAAAAATACGCCGCGCCTGACAAAGTCTTTGCCGCGGGCGGCAGTGCCGGCGGATTACTGATGGGAGCCGTCGTCAATATGGCGCCGGAACTCTACCGCGGGATCACTGCCCAGGTGCCATTTGTGGATGTGGTCACCACCATGCTCGATGAGTCAATCCCGCTGACGGTTAACGAGTATGACGAGTGGGGCAACCCCAACAACAAGGACAGCTACGAGTATATGCTTTCCTACTCCCCGTACGACCAGGTCAGGGCCCAGGACTACCCCAATATGCTGGTGACCACCGGCCTGCACGATTCCCAGGTGCAGTACTTTGAACCCATGAAGTGGGTTGCCAGGCTCCGGGACCTGAAGACCGATGACAACCGGCTGGTATTCCATGTAAACATGGACGCCGGCCATGGCGGTGCATCCGGCCGCTACCGGCGCTACGAGGAGAGGGCGCTGCAATACGCCTTCTACCTCGACCTGCTCGGCAAGACACCGATGGCCGGCAGCGGCGAATAAGCTGCGGCGGCAAACAATTCCTGCCTGTTGTCCCGGCGCCGGAGTTCACTTTCCGGCGCCGGGAGCATCCCCGGTCCAGGCGGCGACGACTAGGATTAGCGGGTAATCGTTACCTGTGCCCAGCCCGGATTACCATTCCCATGGACCTTTTGCGTCGTGTTGGCCGCAATCAGCGGGGAAGAGATTTTGTTGTCGGCGACCTCCACGGCCACCTGCAGCAACTGAAGCTTCAGCTCGAGAACATCGGGTTCGATGGCAACTGTGACCGGCTCTTCTTCGTCGGCGACCTGGTCGACCGTGGCCCGGACAGCGAGCAGCTGCTGGCTATGGTGGACCAGCGCACCTATATCAGCATTGCCGGCAACCACGAGGCGATGATGCTGGCCGGCTTTGCCGACCCGGCCGAGTCTGCCCTGCACCAACTGAATGGTGGCGACTGGTTCTACAGTCTCCCCGGCGATCGGCAGCAGCGTTGCGTGGAAAAAGTGCAGCAGTGGCCCTGGGCGATCGAGATAGACACCGGGGACGGGCGCATCGGCCTGGTTCACGCCAACCTGCCCGACGGAGACTGGAGAAGAATGGCGCGGTCCCTCGCCGCCATTGACGCTGCCTGGCAGGCCGGAAAATCCCCGGCCCGGGAACCGCTGGCGGGAGTGGCGCGGGGGATACTCTGGGAGCGGACCCTGGTGGAGCAGTTCTACGGAGATTTCCTCGCCAGCGAGACCACCGCGCGGGAAATCGCCGCGTTCAAGGATCGTGAGATGCAACGTGCGGGTGATGCAGGGGCCGGGCAGTGTGCGGAATGGGTTGCCGGGGGCTCAAGCGACCGCCTGGCGCCATTCCGGGTGTCCGGAATCGACGCCGTCTATATGGGCCACAGTTTCGTGCCGGTGCCGATCCAGGTCGGCGACTGCCACTTCCTGGATACCTACCGGGGGGAACCGGGCCAGGCGCTGGGTATTGTGTGTATCAGTGCACCCTGAAGCCGGCCGGCTCAGGCGCCGATCAATCCCTGGCCGCATACGCGAATGGTATTCCCGGTGATCCCGTAGGCACCCGGTGACGACAGGAAGCACACCAGCTCCGCCACGTCCCGCGGTTGTCCCCCCTGCTTGAGGGAGTTGAGGCGACGGCCCGCCTCGCGGGTGAAAAAGGGCATCCTGTCGGTCATGGCGGTCTCGATAAAGCCGGGCGCCACGGCATTGGCACAGATACCGCGCCCTGCCAGTTCCCGCCCCAGTGCGCCGACGTAGCCGATTAACGCAGCCTTGGTGGTGGCATAGTTGGTCTGCCCGAAATTTCCCGCCACCCCGCTCATGGAGGACAGGTACACCTGCCGGCCGCCGTCACGGACCAGCTGCGCCTCATGCAGTGCCCGGTCGACGGCAATGATAGCCTCCAGGTTCACGGCCATGACCTGTTGCCAGTATTTCTCGGGCATCTTGCCCAGGGTCTTGTCACGGGTGATACCGGCGTTATGCACCAGGATATCCAGGCCGCCAAACTCCTGCTGGATAAATGCTGCCAGTTCTCCCGGTGCGTTTTCCGCTGTGATATCAAGAACCAGCGGCGTCGCCCCGATCTCTTTACAGGCTTGCTCCAGCTCCGCAGATGCGCCCGGGATATCCACGCATACCACGGTGGCGCCCTCCTGGCGCAGGCGCTGCGCTGTTGCCAGCCCGATGCCGCGAGCGGCGCCGGTTACCAGCGCCACTTTGTTTTCCAGCACCTGTTCGGCGGGCAGGGTTTCCGGTGCCTGTACTGAGCCCCGGATGGTGATGGCCTGCCCGGACACATAGGCGGTCTGGGGACCGCAGAAAAAGCGCAGGGGCATGTCGAGCCGGTCGCCGGCATCCCGGCCGGTATAGGCCAGGTTCACGGTGATGCCCCTGGCGCCAAGCTCCTTGCCCAGGGAGCGGCTAAAGCCTTCCAGCCCCCGGGCCACCCCGGTGGCCACCGGGCTTTCTGTTTCCTCCGGCAGGGGGGCCAGCAGGAAGACGCGACCATTGCGGGCGACCCGGCGGACCAGGGGGTGCAGCTGTCCGTGCAGGGATGAGTAATCCGTGGGCGAGTCGATACCGGAGGCATCCACCACGAGAATATCAATCCGTTGGTCCCCGGCCAGGTCATCCGGTGCACAGCGATTCGCTCCCCCGCGCTCCAGGATCCCGGCCAGCGGCTGTTCCAGCGGGCCGTAGCCCAGTGTCACCAGGATGGCGGTTTTGCCGGCAAACGGGCGGGCGGCATAGGGACCGTCCGTGCGTGCCAGCGTGACGGGATTGGGCAGGCCGAGCGATCGCACCAGCCAACCGGACAGGGGGTTGCTGTGCAGCTGTTTCAGCAGGTCGGGCATGGTATAGCTTTCTTGAATGTTATTTTTCCAGGATGGCGGTCACCGCCTGGCCGCCGGCGGCACAGACAGAGATCAGGCCGCGGCCGGAACCTTTCTGGTCGAGCATTTTGGCCAGGGAGGCGACAATGCGTCCTCCAGTAGCCGCGAACGGATGGCCGGTAGCAATGGAGCTGCCGTTGACGTTGAGGCGGCTGCGGTCGATGCTGCCCAGCGCCTCCGGCAGGCCCAGTTTATCGCGGCAGAACTCGCTCGATTCCAGCGCTGCCAGGGTGCAGAGCACCACCGCGGCAAAAGCCTCGTGAATTTCATAGAAATCAAAATCCTGCAGCGACAGGCCACGCTGCTGCAGCATATGGGGAATGGCATAGGCGCCGCCCATCAGCAGTCCCTCACCGCCCTTGACGTAATCCACTGCGGCGGCCTGGCCGGCGGTGATATAGGCCAGTACCGGCAGGCCACGTGCCGCTGCCCATTCCTCATTGGCCAGTAGCACCGCCGATGCACCGTCGGTGAATGGCGTGGCATTGCCGGCGGTAATGGTGCCATTGTCCCGGTCGAAGGCCGGCTTGAGCTTGGCCATTTTCTCCATGGTCGAATCGGGGCGCAGGTTGTTGTCCCGCTCGAGGCCGTGGTAGGGCATCACCAGGTCGTCGAAGAAACCCTCGTCATAGGCCCGGGCCAGGTTCTTGTGGCTGGCCAGGGCCAGCTCGTCCTGTGCCTCACGGGTAATCCCCCACTGGGTGGCGGTAACCTGGGCATGCTGCCCCATGCTCATGCCGGTGCGCGGCTCGGCACCGGTGGGGACTTCCGGCAACAGCTGGCGCGGGTCGAGCAACCCGGCGGCGGCCTTCAGGCGATCAACGGTGGTGCGGGCATTATTGATCTTCAGCAGGGTACGGCGCATGCCGGGATGGGCGCCCATGGGGATATCGGAGGTGGTATCGGTGCCACAGGCAATGGCGCAGTCGATCTGGCCCAGGGCAATCTTGTTGGCCACCAGGATCGTGGCCTCCAGGCTGGTGCCGCAGGCCTGCTGGATATCGTATGCAGGCGTGTGGGGATCCAGCCCGCAACCGAGCACCGATTCCCGCACCAGGTTCCAGTCCTTGGCATGTTTCTGTACGGCGCCCCCAGCCACTTCATCGAGCTTCTCGCCAGCGAGGGAGTATTTGTCGACCAGTCCACGGAGAGTATCTGTCAGCATGACCTGGTTGCTGAGCCCGTCATAAGCCGTATGGGAGCGGGCAAACGGGATACGATTGGCGCCGACGATGGCGACCCGGCGGGGACTGCCGATAAGCATGGGATTCTCCCGGATAGGTTGTCAGAAAGTGGTTGGTTACCGAAAAGAAGGCTAGCTGGCGGTAAGGTTACGTTACAACTCCCGTATTGGGGAGGTTAATGTGAGACAGCAGTTATATTCCCTGCACCGGTCCGCTGAGTGGTCCAGGGCAGAAAGGTCCCCGCCGGCATAATGCCAGTGCCCGCGGGTTGTCACGGGGCCATTCGGGCAGTCCGGTTCCGTAGCCGGAATGGAAGATGCCCTGGAAGCAATGACTGCCCACTGCCGGCAATCCAGTACCGTAAGAATGTCGTGTCCGGCCTCCTTTATTAGCGTATTGGTTCGCAATATTTGAACAAGTGCCTGCCATTGGTGCACTGAAACGTCAGTGCAAGACAAAATATTTAGAGCAACTTTGTGCACTAAAGCTTTCCTCAAAATGCGCAATCGGGCGTGATTTGACCGAATTATTTCCTGTTCGAAGATAAGGTCGAATTAAAGACAGCTTGGACTGTCCTGTCTGGCGCCGTAAGTCGCCTTGACGACTCTCCAGGTGACTGCAAGGATTCAGGGACCGCCAGCAGTTGGCTGCTCCAGCCAGTATTTGGACCGGTGAATCGCGTCCTGTGGTTTTCCGGACAAGCCGTACGCCCGTGAAGCCCCCAGGCGCAACTTTCTATAGCGGTTTGGAATTCTGGAGAGAATAATGAAAAAGCATTTTCTTGCGGTACTGCTAGCCGCGGGCCTGCCTGTTACGGCCTCGGCAGATCACTCCTGGGCTGACTACCACTGGGCGAGGACAACCAGCTCCTTTGACCTGCAGGTAATCAACAGCACCACCACAGACTGGGACCCCTATGTCACCCAGGCCATTGCCGACTGGTCCAAGTCGACCAAGCTCAACATGATCGAGGACCCCAGTGGTGACACCTCATCCCGGACCCGCCGCAAATGCAGCGCCCCGGACGGTATGGTGCGCATCTGTAACCTGGACTATGGCAACAACGGCTGGCTGGGGATCGCCGGTATTTCCCTGGATGCCCAGGGGCATATCGTGACCGGCTATACCAAGTTGAATGATACCTACTTCACCCAATCTTATTACAATAACTTCAGCTGGAAGCAGAGTGTCACCTGCCAGGAGCTGGGGCACGATGTGGGACTGGGCCACCAGGACGAGGACTTTAATAACGAATCGCTGTTCTCCTGCATGGATTACCAGGACCCGCCCTACGAGTACCCGGATAACCACGATATGGCGCAACTGGACACCATCTACGGGCATGTCGACAGCTATGATTCCTTCGCCAGTGATGGCTCCGGCGGCGGCGGTGGTGGTGGTGACTGCAACTCCCCGCCCGGAAAAGGCTGCAACAAGTCGGATATCGGCTGGGAAAACAGCAACGCCGGCTGGGGTATGTCCCTCGGTCGCCGCGGCCAGCACGAAACCTTTATCCGCATCGACCCGCAGGGTATGCGCCATATCACCCACGTGACCTGGGAAAAAGGCCACTGAACCGGTTGAGCCCTTGATAGAGAACCCGGTTCGGCCGCTGGCCGGCCCGCAAACCGAAAGACCCGCCACCTGGCGGGTCTTTTTCATTGCCTGCACGCTTCCTTGACCCAAACCCGGCCATAGCCCGATGAATAAAACTCCCGCACGGGTTATATTCCCGGAAAACCTGTTGTGAACGGAGGATAGATGGATAAGGAATTCTGGCACCGGAAATGGGAAGAGCGAGAAATCGGCTTCCATGCGCCAAAACCCAATGAGCTGCTGGTGCGCTATTTCGCTGAAGTGGCACCTGCGGGTCGGGTTTTCCTGCCGCTTTGTGGCAAGACGCTGGATATTCACTGGTTACTGGCTCAGGGTTACAGCGTTGCCGGTGCCGAGCTGAATGAAAATGCCGTACGGGAATTGTTTGAAGAGCTGGGTGTTGAACCGATGGTGTCCGGCACTGGCAACCTGCTTTGTTACAGTGCCGGGCAAGCCGGGGAGCGCGGCAGGATTGATATTTTTGTGGGGGATATCTTCGAGCTGTCTCCGGAGCAGCTCGGCCCGGTGGATGCGGTCTACGACCGTGCGGCCCTGGTGGCGCTGCCCGAGTCTATGCGGAATGAATATGCCACCCATATTCTGGCGCTTGCGCCCGGGGCTCCGCAGTTACTGATCACCTTCGAGTACGACCAGCAGCTGATGGCCGGACCACCTTTTTCCATCGGCCCCGGTGAAGTGGAGCGACTTTACAGCCCGAGCCATAACCTCAACCTGGCCGAGCGTCGGCTATTGCCCGGCGGTCTGAAAAGTACCCGGGCGGTGGACGAGCTGGCCTGGATTCTTAGACCCCGATAGCCCCCTGCCATCGAGTGCTTCCATGTCCGCAGGAAAACCGGGCGGACCTGGAAGTACCGACCTTTCTTAACACTGTTTAACCCCGCTTAGCCCTCCATTACACCGGTCGCCGGTACCATGCTCACGTCGATGCAAGCCAGACGACAACAGCGCTCACCAACAGTGAGCAACCCTTTGCAGAAGTGAGGTGCTAACCATGAATTACAGGCAGTGGAAAAACGCGATCACCGGAATTGGCCTGGCTGCAGTGATTGCCGTGCCCACCCTCGGTATGGCCGGGGACTTTGGCCACAGGCACGGGGACAAGTCACACAAGATGCAACAGCGCATCGAACGTCTCGCCGAAAAGCTGGAGCTGACTGAAGGCCAGAAAGCGCAGCTGGTCGAAAATCATGACGCCGTCAGTGACGAACGGCGTGAGCTGATGCGCGAGGCCCATAGCCTGCGGAAGGAGTTACGCAACGCACTGGCAGATGAGGTCGGCCGGGCTACCCTGGATGCCCTGGCGATGAAAATAGGCCAGCTCAAGATTCGCCGGATGGAGTTGCACCAGAATAGCCGCCAGCAGTTCCTGGCGGTCCTGACCGACGAGCAGAAAGCCGAACTGCGTGAACTCCGGGAAGAGCGACAGGAACGCCGCGCCGAGCGCCGTGAGCGGAAAGGGGCGTAAGGGGATGGAGGAAAGCGCAAGGGGATAGTGCCAGGCAAAGTAGGGCAGTTGACCCTCTGCCGGGCGGGATATCAGTTCCGCCCGGTTTCCCGGTTTTCCTTTCGCCACTGGCGGGGCGACATCCCTGTCCATTGCTTGAAGTTACGGCTGAATACGGCCACGTCTGCATAGCCCAGGTTGAGGGCGAGATCGGTAATGGACTGGCGGCCAAAGCGCAGGTTCAGCTCGGCAATTTCCATACGTGTCTCCTGCAATAGCTCGCGAAATGTCACTCCCTGGGCCTGCAGCTTTTTCTGCAACACCCGCGGATGCAGGTCCAGGGTGGCGGCAACCCGGGTGACATCACACTCGCCGCTGGCCAGCAGGTTACTGACGATATGGCGCACCTGGGCCTGCAGGTTATCGGGGTAGAGGGATTCAAGCTGCCTGATACGCTCGCGGAAATGCTCGCGAATCAATGCTTCATCCGGGCACGGCTTACGGGACAGCCAGCTGGCGGGGAAACTGATACCACAAAAATGGCTGTTGAAAACCAGTCGATCTGCATATCTCTCTGACTGCCACAGGTCTCCTTCCGGCCTGGATTGCAGGAGGTGGATTTTCAGTGATGTGCCAGCACCCTGCACCATTTGCCATACCGTATTGAACGCCTGCCCGGCACTCAGCTGCATCAGCTGTCGCAATCCACTCGAATTACTGAAGTCAAAGGCCAGGTGTAATTCCAGCTGTTCGCCATTGATATGCTGGCTGACGCTGACACCATGGGCGTGCAGCACAATGTGGTGTTCGGCGTAGGACAGGGAATCCTGCAGGGTCTCCTGCTGCGAGGCGGACAGGGCCATCTCTCCCAGCGCCAGCATGGTTTGCCGGGCAGCCAGGCGCAGCCCGAACAGGGGCTCATTACAGGCGTCAGCGGACAGGTCCAGCAAGTCGGCAAGGCGGGGATAGGCGATATAGCTGTTCGGCTGGCGGACCTGGGCAATGGTCAGGCCCTCCTGACCAAGTAACTCATTCGGGTTCTGCCCCATTTCACTGACCAGCTGCTCGTACCTTTCAATAGCGCCACTACGAATCAGGAACATCCACTACCTCGATCCAGTCAATTCCGGGTGTTCGCAAAATATCAAGCTTTGTTCGTAAATAGTCAAGTTGAGCGGATGTCACTGCCCCTAGACTGACCCTGTTATTAAAGGGGCGTTACAGCTCCCAGTGATGAGAGAGACAAGGCGATGAGTGAAGCAAAGACCCCGGTACTGGAAATGCTGGCTGCCATGCAGTCAGGCGGTGTGGTATCCCGTGATGACGCCCGCGAGGCGGTGCTGTTGCAGGAGACCGACCTACCCTGGGTAACCCTGCCCGATGGCTCACTGCTGCAGGTGCTGCATATCGACCTGAACCAGAACCTGTGGGTAATCCGCAGCCGCTTCAAACCCGGTTTCTGTGTCGATACCCACTACCATACGGGGCCCGTGTTTGCCTTTACCAAATCCGGCGAATGGTTCTATAAGGAATATCCGCAAAAAATTAACAATGCGGGCTCCTACCTGTTCGAGCCGGCCCACTCTGTGCACACCCTCACGGTGGCCGACGATGCAACTGAAGACGCAGACGTCTGGTTTGCCATCTTTGGCAGCAACGTCAATATCGATGACGATGGCAATGTCACCAGTGTGCTCGATGCCAAGACTGTCATGAATCTTTACCGCGCCCTGTGTGAAGCGGAGGGCAAGCGCTGCGACCAGATGATCGTCGTGGGCGAATAAGCAGGGCCGGTTGTGAGTGAGTTGAATTCCGCCTTCGTTACCGGGGCCGGTGGGTTTATCGGTCGCCACCTGGTGCAGGCCCTGCTGGCTGAAAAGGTCTCTGTGGTTGCACTGATGATGCCGGGCGAGCCGGTCCCGGCGGACTGGGGTGACCGGGTACGTATTGTCACCGGTGATGTGCGAGCCCTGGCCGGGTTGAAATGGCAGATCGGCAGGGTTGACGCCATCTTTCACCTGGCGGCGGTAGTCAGTGACTGGGGCACGCGCCATGCGCATGTGGATATCACGGTCGGGGGTACCCGCCAGGCTATCGACCTGGCGCTGGCGTGGGATGCGCACTTTATCGTGACCACCAGCGTCTGTGCCTACGCCAGCGCCCTGGCCAGAGGCCCTCTCGACGAAGACAGTCCACTCGGCGAGGCCACGTCCCATTATGAGTACTGCAAGCAGGAGCAGGAGCAGGAGCGCGTTACCCGTGAGGCGGTGCAACGACTGGGGCTCAGGGCAACGATCATACGTCCCGCCAATGTCTTTGGTGTCGGCAGTGGGCCCTGGGTAAACCTGATGGTGGACATGCTGCGCAATCACCAGGCCTGCCTGCTTGGCAGCGGTGACTGGGATGCGGGGCTGGTGCATGTAAGGAACCTGGTGGCAATACTGGTTGCGGCAGCCCGTTCGGAATCTACCCGGGGCGACATTTTTGTGGCCGCGGATGGATATGGAATTACCTGGAAGCAGTATCTCGGCGACCTGGCCCGACTCGCCGGTGCGCCAGCGCCGGCCTCAGTTCCCAACAGGCTGGCAAGGGCACTGGCACCGGTGCTGGAATGGTTCGGTCACCTGCGTGGGCAGAAAGAGCGCCCGCTGGTCACCCGCCAGTCCTACCGGCTGATGGGAGGCCCCAATGAGTTTTCCGTGGATAAGGCAAGGCGCCAGCTGGGTTACCAGCCGGTGGTGACTTACCAGCAGGCAATGTCGGAACTGGCGGACCACCTCGGTAGCGGCGTGCCGGGGACTGCAGTGCCGGGCTGACCTGGCTGCTTGTGCGGCCGGGAATCCATGCCCCCGGTACAGCACGTCATAATTTTCTGAGGTACAGAGCGATGAGTAACTGGAAACACGGCGCGCCCAGGGTGGCATTTATCTCTGGCGGCGGCAGTGGAATTGGCCTTCGCCTCGCCGGAGCCCTGCTGCAGGAAGGGGCCAGGGTGGCGATCTTCGACCTGCACGTTGATGAGTCCGTGCTGGCTGACCTGCGCGGCAAGCAGGCGCATGCCGGTGGCTGGGTGGAAAGCTACACCGTGGATATTACCGATCCCGTGGCAGTTACCACCAGTATGGACCTGGCCACGGCCGAAGTCGGTGTACCGGACTTTGCCATCAATTGTGCCGGGATCCTGCGCACCGCGGAGTTTTCCGAGCTGGCCTTCGAGACCTTTGAGCAGAGCATCCGAGTCAACCTGATCGGCAGTCGCAACTTCGCGGCCGGTGCCTTGCGGCATATGCAGCCCGGTGGCCACCTGGCACTGGTCGCTTCCCTGGCGGGAATCTGCGGCAGCTATACCCACGCTGCCTACTCCGCCTCCAAGTTTGGGGTGGTGGGCCTGGCCGAGGTACTGCGCACCGAGCTCACCCCGAAGGGCATTGATGTCTCCGTGGTCTGCCCGGGGGAAATCCACACACCCATGCTGGAAGAAGAACGCCGCACAGGACGCCTGGTGACTGAGGTCATCAACGAGTTTGCTGGTGTCATGCCGGTGGACAAGGCAGTCGACGGAATACTCGCGGGCCTGCGCAAGCGGCAATACATGATTACCCCGGGATTCCGTGCCCGCTTGACCCGGGCCATCGCCCGCAAGGCGCCCGGCCTGTTCCACCGCATCATCGATGGCAAGGTCCGGCAGGGACTGGCGCGGGAGCAGCGCCAGGCTGCGGGCAGCAAAGCGAAGAGTTAATAGCAATGGGCGCCTGCGCGCTGGCGCCTGGACAATGCCTGCCGGTCAATCCCTGGCAGGCCTGATCACAAAGCCGGAGAGCGATAAAATGAAAAAGTCCGGACTCAATATGCAGTTCAATAACCTCGCCGAATTTATCGAGCATGGCCTGGATAAATTCGCCCACCTGCCCGCCTTCAATTGCCTGGGGCAGACGCTGACATTCGCCGAGGTGGAGGAGAAGTCCCGCCACCTGGCGCAGTGGTTGCAGCACGAGGCTGGCCTGGAGCGCGGCGACCGGATTGCCATCCAGTTGCCCAATATCAGCCAGTACCCGATTGCCGCCTATGCCGCACTACGGGCCGGCCTGGTGATCGTCAACACCAACCCGCTGTACACACCGCGGGAGATGCAGCACCAGTTCTCCGATTCCGGTGCCCGCGCGCTGGTTATCCTCGCCGACTTCCTGGAAAAGTTTGAGGCCATCAAGGCCGATACCGATATCGAGCGGGTTCTGGTTACCGGCGCGGCCGACTTGCTGGGCAATCCCGTCGATGCACCGGGCGGTTACCATGGCCTGGTCGACGCCATTGGGCGCGGTGGCGAATTACCGTCGATCGAAAAATCCACGGCGGTACGCGAGGATATCGCCGTGCTGCAGTACACCGGTGGCACTACCGGTGTCGCCAAGGGGGCCAGCCTGACCCACGCCAACCTGCTCGCCAACGCGGCACAGATGCTGGAGCGTATTTCGCAGCGCGGTAACGAGGGCGAGGAAATTTTTGTGTGCCCGTTGCCGCTTTACCATATCTATGCGTTTACCGTGAACGTGCTGGCCCTGTTCAGTATGGGCACCATGAACGTGCTGATTCCCAATCCCCGCGACCTGGATGGACTGGTTCGGGCCATCAAGCCGTTCCGGTTTACCGGCATGGCGGGCATCAACACCCTGTTTACCGGCCTGTGCCGTCACCAGGAATTCAAGGCGCTGGATTTCAGCAGCCTGAAGATGACCTTCTCCGGCGGTACCGCACTCACAACATCCGCTGCGGAATTGTGGCAGTCGGTCACCGGCTGCACGGTAACCGAGGGCTGGGGACTTTCAGAGACCTCGCCGGTCATCACCCTGAATGAATTCGATCGCGAGGAAATCGGTACCGTGGGTACGCCGCTGGCCGAAACCGAGGTGCAGGTGTGGGATGAGCAGGGCCGCCAGGTGGCCCCGGGTGAGAGTGGCGAGCTGGTGGTTCGTGGTCCCCAGGTGATGGCCGGCTACTGGCAACGCCCGGAGGCGACGGCAGAAGTGCTGCGCGATGGTTTCTTCCGTACCGGCGACGTTGGCCTGGTACAGGACAATGGCAACGTTCGTATCGTCGACCGCCTCAAGGATATGATCATCGTGTCCGGCTTTAATGTTTACCCGAACGAGGTGGAGGACGTGCTCTGCCGCCACCCGCAAATCATCGAGGCGGCAGTGGTGGGCTCCCCCAGTGAGCAGACCGGCGAGGCCGTCAACGCCCATCTCGTGGTGGAAGGGGAGCTGGACCAGGCGGCGATCGTCGATTTCTGCCGTGAGCAGTTGACCGCCTACAAGGTACCGAAGCACATCCATTTTCACAGCGAGCTGCCCAAATCCACCGTGGGCAAGATCCTGCGCCGGGAGCTGCGAAGCACCCCGGCCTGATGATTCCGGCCTGCCCGGGGGCGCGAGCCCCCGGGTGACAGATAGCCTGGATTAGCGGCGATAGTCCAGCGGCGGCTCGCGGTCGCCCAGCAGCGGCGTATATTCGAAGTCATTGCCGCGCTTGCGTTCAAACTCCTCGGTGGCCTGTTCCACCAGCGCGGGTTCCCGCAGCATCTGGATGCCGGCCAGGGCCAGGGTTTCCGCGGCCAGCATCATGCCCTTGTGGCCGATACTGGTGCCCCCGGCCGCTACTGCCTGCCAGGTGTGGGCGGAAGTGCCCGGTACCCAGGTGGCTGTGCCGAAGCCGCCGGTGGGGACATTCCAGCTGACGTCACCCACATCGGTGGAGCCGGGCATGGGGGCCTCGGAAGGATTGTATTCGGCAATCTTTTCCTGGTCGCCGAGCATGCGCCCCGGCTTGCTGGCCAGGCCGTCCAGGCTGCGGGCAAACTTCTCTTCCGCTTTTGTATATTCGATCCCACCGAACTGGCGCATGCTGGCATCCAGCAGGCGGTTGATGGTCTGGTTGGGCAGCAGGCTGTGGTTGCCGTGGATGATCTCCCATTCCACGCTAGTACCGGTGCCCTGCGCCGCGGCCCGGGCAATTTCCTCAACCCGTTTCCAGACCGGTTCCAGTTCTGCCGCAGTGTTATCGCGCACGTAATAGAAGACCTCCGCGTTGGCCGGTACCACATTGGGGGCCAGGCCACCGTCGGTAATCACATAGTGGATGCGGGTGCTGTCCGGTACATGCTCGCGCAGCATGTTCACCATATAGTTCATCGCCTCCACACCATCGAGGGCCGAGCGGCCCCGCTCCGGGGCGCCGGCGGCATGGCTGGCGATCCCCTTGAAGCGAAATTTCGCGGAGCGGTTGGCGAGGCTGGACGTGGGCAGGGCGGCATTCTGGTCACCGGGGTGCCATTGCAGGACCACATCGGTGCCCTCGAAGGCCCCGGCGCGCACCATATAGACCTTGCCGGAACCGCCTTCCTCGGCGGGGGTGCCGTAGAGGCGGATTTCACCGGGGGTGCCCGTTTCCTTCAGCCAGCGGCTCAGCATGATGGCCGCGGCGGTGGAGCCGGCACCGAACAGGTGGTGACCACAGGCGTGGCCGGCGGCCTGGCCCTCGATCGGGCTGTGTTCCGGGACCGCTTCCTGCGCCACCCCGGGCAGGGCATCCATTTCTGCCAGCAGGCCGATCACCGGCCCGCCGCGACCCTGCCGGTAACTGGCGACAAAAGCCGTGGGGATATCGGCGATACCGGTCTCTACCGAGAAACCGGCCTCCTTCAGGTGGTCCTGGATTGCCCCGCTACTGCGGGTCTCCTGGTAACCCATTTCCGCCCAGTTCCACAGGTCATCGGCCAGGCCGGTGGCCTGGGGGGCAATACGCTTTGACTGGGCTTCGACCCAGTTTGCGTCACTACTGAGGGACTGTTCGTCATAGGCATGGGCCGTTGAAATGGCGCAGGCCAGGGTGAGCGCCGAGGCGGTGGCCAATGTGGCAATAGCGGATGTGGTGCGTCGGATCATGGAGTTTCCCCTTCTTATCATTTTCCCGGCGTTGGTGGTGGTCGCGCCGATCTGTCATTCATTGTGCCGAAACTATAGCCGGCTTGCACTTGGCCGGGTGAGTGTAGCGGGGGCGGGCGCCCCCTGTTATAAACGTGCATCGGTAAGGCTGGCATAGCGAGGAGAGTGGAAGTGCGGGATTTCCGGGATATAGAGGCGGGCGTGATCGAGCGTTTTGGTGGTGAAGCGGAACTGGATAAAGAGCTCACCAGGCCAAGGTCAGCGCGGGCGCTGAAAAAGATCCCGGACAGCGAATGGCTCTCCGCGGCATCGCGGGCCGTGTTCCAGGCCGGCTTCAACTGGACCGTGGTGCGCAACAAGTGGCCGCGCATCGAGGAGATTTTCCACGGCTTCGACCTGCACCACTGCAGCTTTATGCCCGACGACGAGCTGGAGAGTGTCATGAAACAGGATGGCATGATCCGTCACTGGGCCAAGACCAGGGCCATCCGCGACAACGCTACCTTCTTTCTCGAACTCTCCCGTGCCCACAATGGCCTGGGCAATTACTTTGCCGGCTGGCAGGCGGCAGATTACGGTGACAACCTGCGCTACCTGCAGAAGGGAGGCTCCCGCCTGGGTGGTCGTACGGGGCAGATTTTCCTGCGCCGCATGGGGGTGGATACGCTGATCTTCTCCCCCGACATGGTGCAGGCGCTGGTGCGTGAAGGGGTGGTGCAGAAGACGCCCTCGTCGAAAAAGGACTGGGTTGCGCTGCAGAAGGCTGTTGCCGGGTGGCAGGGCCAGACCGGGCGCAGCCTGAATGAAATCAGCCAGATCCTGGCCTATTCGGTGGGCTGATCGCTGTCGCGGATCGTATTCCCGGTGAGGTAGAGCCGGGCCTGGCCCGGTCCACGGCAGTGGCCGATCAAATAAACGCCAGCAGGCGAATTTAACCCAAGGGGGCAGGGCATGTGTGACGAGCAGACGAACAGGGATGTGGACGAGTACATAGATAGCCACGGAGACAGTCGCGGCATCAGCCGGCGGGATTTCGGCAGGATCGGACTTGGCGCGGCGCTGGCAGCGATGTTGCCGGTGTCCGCGCGGGCCATGCAGGTGGTGGAATCGAATGTGACGGTCACGACGCCCGATGGCAAAGCCGATTGTTATTTCGTGCACCCTGCCAGTGGCCGATACCCGGCGGTGATCATGTGGCCCGATATCTTTGGCATACGCCCGGCCTTCCGCGAGATGGGCAAGCGACTGGCAGAGTCCGGCTATACGGTCCTGGTGGTCAATCCCTACTACCGGACCATGCAGGGCCAGCTGGTGCCGGACGGTACCCGGTTGATTGATGCGGAGCTGCGCAAGGCAGTCTGGCCGGAGGCGCGGAAACAGGCCGGCACCCTGTCCCCGGAAACCTGCGTGACTGATGGCCGTGCATTTATGCAGTTCCTGGACCGTCAGGCCGCGGTGGATACCGGGAAAAAGGCGGGCACCATGGGTTACTGCATGACGGGCTCCTATACCTTCCGCCTGGCTGCCGATATGCCGGAACGAATCGGGGCCGGAGCCTCCTTCCACGGCGGCCGGCTGGTAACCGATAAAGAGGACAGTCCCCACCGACTGGTGCCGGAAATCCAGGCCGGTTTCCTGGTGGCCATTGCCGAGAACGACGATGAACGGCAGCCGGAAGCCAAGGCCGTGCTGCGTGAGGCGTTTGACGACGCCGGTGTCCAGGCCGAGGTTGAAGTTTATGAGGGCGCCATGCACGGCTGGTGCCCGCCGGACTCCATGGCCCATAACCCGAAACAGGCAGAGCGTGCCTGGGAAAAGATGCTGGCATTGTTCGAGCATCACCTTACCTGACGTTCACCTGTCGGCGGGCAAACCGGAACCCAGTACTGCCGGGGCAGGGGTGCCTGCCCGCTTCTCTACTCCCCAGGGGGAAATCTGCGCTGGAAACTCTCCGCTGTATTCGGTCACTGAGTCCCTAAAAAGGAAACGCTGCCAATATTTTCCCAAAGGCCCGTTCCGGTCGGCATTGGAATAGATTGCCGGGCCGGCGATTGGCACACTAGGGAAAACTGCCAGTCAGCAGAGACTCAAGACCAGTGATGAGGGGGTACCATGAGCGAGCTCTATGGCCAGCCGGGTGTTTTTGTGGACGAAATCCCGGTGCCGTTTCAGCAGGTGCACGCGGTGGAGACCGCAGTGCCCGTATTCATTGGCTACACAGAAAGAATTTTCCACTTCGGCCAGTCACTGCTCAACCGCGTCGTGGAAATCCGCTCGCTGGCCGAGTTCGCAATGATTTTCGGACAGCCACCGGCCATCGGGAATTTCGAAATCCACCTGGACGCCGATGGCAACCCGATCGACGGCATTGCCGATCCCAATAAGGACACGCTGGCGCGGTTCCGGCTGGCCTATGCCCTGAAGCATTACTTCCTGAACGGGGGTGGCCGTTGCTATGTTGTCAGCGTGGGGAGCTTTGACGGCGCTGGTGTCATGTCGGAAGTGGCCGCCGATCACCTTGGGGCCCTCTCCGCACTGGCCCGGACAGAAGGGCCCACGCTGATGGTGATGCCGGACCTCAGCGGCATCCGCCCGGCGGTGCCGGGCGATTTGTCATTGATTCGCTCGATACAGGCCCGCTATTACGATGTGCTGCGCGTCGCACTCGACCAGTGTGCAGAAACCGGTGATCGCTTCCTGATTGCCGACCCCTGGGAAGGGGGCGGCCCGGTGGAGGATTGCCTCTCCGCCTTCCGTGACGGCATCAGCTCACCCAGTCTCGAATACGGTGCCGCTTACTTTCCCTCTATCCATACCACGTTGCCATGGCGCTGGGATGAACAGTCGATCCTGGTAATGCAGGATATGGGGCGGCGAGCCGGCAGAGCCCACACACTTGCCGACCTGAAAGGTCGCGGCAGAAACGCCAGGCCGGAGCTTTACCGGAAAGTTCGTGCCGCCCTCGATCGGCACTCGGTAACCCTGCCGCCATCAGCGGCCATGGCCGGAATCTATTGCGCCGTGGATCGCAGTCGCGGGGTCTGGGAGACCCCGGCCAATATTGCGCTGGCGGGAGTCAGGTCCCTGGCCGTGGAGGTTGACTCACGGATGGGCCAGGGGATGACCGTGCACAGCAGTGGTACGGCCATCAATCCATTGCGTTATTTCACGGATAAAGGTAACCGCGTCTGGGGTGCGCGCACGCTGGCGGGAGATAGTAATGAATGGCGCTATATCAATGTAAGGCGCTACTGCAATATGGTGCGGGTAGCTGTGCGGAGGTTTCTCCGGGGCCTGGGGGAGATTACAGACAGTCGGTATGCACGACATATGGTTGAGTCTGCAATAGGGGAGTTCCTTACGGCGCAGTGGCGCGCCGGTGCCCTGCAGGGCACCAAGCCGGAAGACGCTTTTTTTAGCCGGTGTTATATCTCGGAGACCGCCGAGGATGGTGGGCGGATAGAGCCGGCCCTGAAAGTGTCCATCGGCCTGGCCACAATAAGGCCAGCGGAATTCATCATTATCAATCTGTGAGGCTCCCGGGTGACCGCTATTGACGATTTACACGCCCCGGCTTTGTTGCTAATTTTTTAACTGATTTACTCCCGGGTATTTCTTTTCGGCAGGCAGTGAGGGGATGTTGCCCTCCTGTGTCGGGGAGGTCCGGGATGAGAAAGGGATCGCGTTGGCTGCGATGTACCCTGCGACCAGCTGCGAACCTGTACCCTGCGATCCTAATAATAAATAGGGGACCCCCACCATGAAGCCTGTAACTTTCAAGCGGGCCCGGCTGCCGCTGGCCATTGCACTGGTGACACCACTCGCCGGCTTTTCACTCTCCATCTCTGCTGCCGAAAGCGCGCTGGAGGAAATCACCGTAACCGCACAGAAGCGCGAGCAGAACAGCCTCGACGTGCCGATTACCGTCGATACCTTCTCCTCGGATGATATCGTCTATACCGGCGCGCTGACGCTCAACGAAATGGATGCGTACATCCCCGGTTTCGATGCCGGTGATGGCCTGACCCAGGCCTCGCTGTCGATACGGGGTATTTCCAGCCCCAATATCAGTGCCGGTGGTGATCCCTCGGTATCGACTTTTTATGACGATGCCTACCTGCCCTCCGCCGCGACGACCATTGCGTTTTCCGATATGGCGCGGGTGGAGGTCCTGAAAGGCCCGCAGGGCACGCTGTTCGGGCGCAACTCGGCGGCCGGTACCCTGAGCCTGGTGCCGCGCCAGCCCTCGGAGGATTTCGAGGCCTTTGTTTCCACCAAGATCGGCAACTACGGCCTGGTCCGCAACGAGGGCATGGTGAATGCCCCGGTTACCGACAGCCTGTACGTGCGGGCGAACCTGCTGACGAACCAGCGCGACGGATATATCGAGAATGCCAGCGGCCGCGACTCCGGTGAGCAGGATGTGGTGACTGGCCGTATTTCCGCACTGTGGGATGTGAGCGAGGCGACCGACCTGCAGCTCTCCTACGACTGGGACCAGGTGGATAACTCCCCCCGCGCGGCCGTGGGCTTCAGCGATTTTGCCCTGAATACCGAGCCGTATTCCCGCAGGGTTGCCAACGACCTGATTCGCGGCGAGGAAACCCGCGATATGTACGCAATCAATGCCAAGCTGTTCCACGATTTCTCCGACACCCTGAGCGTCAAGGCGGTGCACAGCTATCGCGCCTTCGAAACCACCAACCGGGAAGAGGAAGACGGTACCGCCGAGCCCACCGTATACCTGGATACGAACAATCGCTTCGACAACGATATCAGCTATTCCGAGGTACAGTTCAACTACAACACCGACACCCTCAACGCCGTGTTCGGTGCCAACTATTCCTCCGAATCCATTCGCCAGGACACCACCGTCACGGCGCTGGCAGACTCCGCCATCCGCGTCACCACCACGGCCCTGGTAAACGACCCCACATTGCAGGGCATGATTGAGGCCGGCACCATTGCCGCAGCCAATGCGCAAACCGCACCGGCAGTGCAGGCGGGCCTGATCAGCCAGGCGGAAGCCGACGCGATAGCCAGTGCCGCAGCCGCAGATTCACTGGCTGCGCTGGCATCGATCGATCACCTGTGGGCGCCGGGGGACTGGGCCACATTCACCACCTTGCTGGGGCAGGGAGTGCTGCCACAGGACGGTGTCTATTACGATGCCGTCGCCCAGGCTCTCGGCACCAGTATGCTGTTCGGGCCGGAGTACGCCGGCATGACCTGGCAGGAGTCGGTAATCAATGAAGGTGAGTTTGTTAACTATGGTTTCTACGCCGATGCGGAATATGCCTTTACCGATCGCTTCCGCCTGTCGGCAGGCCTGCGCTACAGCCACGACAACAAGGAGTTCAGCTGGCTGGTGCCCGGGGTGGATTTCTCCCGCCCGACGGTTCCCGGTACCGCGCCAATTGAACCGCTGATCTTCCGCACTGACGACGGTTATGTTGTGGGTGACGGGCAGCTGGAAGCAGAGGACAACTGGAGTAAGGTTACCGGTCGCCTGGTGGGCCAGTACGATATCACCGACCAGGCCATGGTGTTCCTGTCCTATGCCACCGGCTATAAATCCGGGGGCTTTGACAGCCTCGACCAGTCCTCGGCGGCAAACCCGATCAAGCCCGAGGAAGTGGAGAATATCGAACTGGGCCTGAAGGGGGACCTGTTCGACAATCGCGCCAGGGTGCAGCTCAGCTACTTCGATATGACTGTGGATAATCGCCAGCGCAGCGTCGAGACCCTGCCTCCCGGCCAGACCAACGCCCTGCCGCGGGTAATCAACGGTGACCAGAGAATCGACGGTATCGAGGTGACGTTTGACTGGTTGCCCGTGGACACTGTGCGCCTGGGCCTGGTGACCACCCTGCGGGATACCGAGTCCGAGTGGGAAAGCTTTTACAATGCCCGCGGCGAGTTGCAGTCCGATCGCGAGAACGATTCTGCCGATACCGCCTATACCCTCACGTTCAACTGGTCACCTGAGGTGAGCTTTGGCTCGGTGGACCTGTACGCGGACTATATCTATGCCGAGAACAGTGCGGAAAGTGATCCCGCTGCTATCTCATCGGTAATGATCGCCGGCGTGGACACACCTATCCCGGGTTTCGGTGAGGATACCCGGCTGCTCAACACCCGCCTGTCGTGGATGAGTGATAGCGAGCAGTATGAAGTTGCCCTTTGGGGCCGCAACCTGCTGGAAAACGAGGTGACTGGCAGTGTGGGTGGCCGTACGCTGGATGTTTTCGGCACTGGCTTCCTGGGTATCTCAGCACCGCGTACCTACGGCCTGGACCTGCGCTATAACTTCTGATGTATCCCGGGCACGGCGCCGGTGGCGCCGTGCCCGATTCCCCCCGAGTGATTCAGTGTTGGGTGGATGCCGAACTTGCTCTTTCTGCCGCGCGGCGGGCAGTTTCGATCTCGTCACTGAATAGCTGTCGCAGGCCGAACCGATAGGTCGCCGGGCTATCGGCAGCATGCGTGCCACCCTCGATGGTATTGAAGTGAATTTCCCAGGGCGCGTCCCCTTTTTCCTTCCAGTAGTCGTACCACTGGCGTGCACGTTCCCCCCTGGCCTGGAAGCGGTCGGCTGAGCCACTGGAGATTGCCAACACCAGGTCATCCCGGGTTGAAGGCGCCGGAGTGGCAAAGAATTGCTCCATGTCTGGCAGGAAACTCGGGTTGCCGGCAATGCGGCCCCAGAACAGGTCGGGGTGATTGAAGGCAGAGTAAAGCACCATAAAGCCGCCGCGACTCTGGCCGTAGAGAATACGGCGCTGGGGATCCGCCCGGTAGCGACTCTCCACTGCCGGTAATAACTCCCGTTCCAGGAACTGGTGGAACAGTGCCACACCACCGCTTCTCTCCCGATCTTTCGCCGGAGTGGAAAAATCGATGTCTCGCATGTTGATGGCGGGATCAAACGCGCCATAGGCAATGCCCACCACAATGGCTTCGGGAATTTTGTCGTCGTAGTGCAAGAACAGGTGGTTGGCGGCGAGGATGGGGAACATGGAGTCACCGTCCAGCAGGTAAATAACCGGGTACTGTTGCTCCGGGTTGTCCCGGTATCCCCCGGGGTAGCGCACATAGATATGGTAGGGGCGGCCCACGGTATTCGAGTCAAGGCGGAAATAATCCCCCTTGAGTGCCGGGAGGAAATCCAGGGGAACCTGCTGGTCTTGCTTGCCGGCTGGCCCGGATAAATGGTGGTTGTCGCAGGCAGACAGGCCTGTGGTGAGAATTAACGTGAGCAGTGTGGCCAGTAGTCGGTTGGTCAATGCCTGTTTCCCCTGTTCATTGATGGTCCCCATTACGGAAAATATTTAAGTGTCAAAAAAGGCGCTACAGCGGATCGCCGGTCCATTATTGTATTGGTATGTGATTGATTGTACCCGGGCGTACCTGTATAAAAATTATCGGTACCAATTAAAACATAAATTGCCTTGAACCCTCCCGGGCAACGCCGGTTGCCAGAATTGACGCGCACATTTTGTATCCATTGTGTTGGGGCGGACTGCAGTATTCGCAGGGCATCTACAAATGGAGTGACATCAATGACAAGACTGCATCGTTGTACCCACCAGTTTCTTTTTCCTATCGTCGCCGTTGCCGGCTTCTCCTGTGCCGGCCTGTTCAGTCCTGTCATGGCCAGCGCCGCCGACAAGGTGACTATTGTCCAGCCCGGTGCGCCGGGTGATGCGGTGCGGGAACTGAGCGCGAAAGAGGCGATCCAGGTTGCCGTCACCGCCTATTCCCCCGACGACGTCCGGTTTATGCAGGACATGATCCCGCACCATCACCAGGCGCTGCAGATGGCCGAGCTGGTTGCCGAACGCACCAATAACCCGGAAATCGTCGACCTGGCCGGGCGCATCGATGTGTCGCAGGAGGACGAAATCAGCTTTATGCAGGAATGGCTGCGGGAACGGGGTGAAACTGTGCCCGACCCGGAACACCACCACGCCATGGCAACCGACCACAAGATGGCCGGTATGGCCACGCCCGAAGAGATGGCCGAGCTGGCAGCTTCCAAAAGCAAGGCATTCGACCGGCTGTTCCTGGAACTGATGATCGCCCACCACGAGGGGGCGGTGACCATGGTGGAGGAGCTGCAGGACAAAGCCGGCTCTGCCTACGACCCGGTACTGTTCGAATTCACTACAGATATTGTCAATGACCAGTCGGCGGAAGTGGAGCGCATGGGCAAGCTGCTGGCCGGCCTGTCGGAGGACCCCCGGGCGGGGCTGGCGGCCGGATACGCCGATGCCGGTGAGGCCATCCTGAACCTGAAGCACGAGGGACGGCTGCCGAAACCGGCCGGTTTCTACGACCCGGACAACGTGGCTGGCCTGCCACCGGAAAAGCCGGAGAAAGAAGGGGGTAAAAAGGCCGGGGACGAAGAAGACAAAGCCAAGTCCGGCAAGGACAAGGAAGAGCGCTGGCCCTTTATGAGCTTTGCCAACACCGATATCGCTTTCTCCGGCGATATCATGGTGGCCGGCAGCTACCACGGCTTCAATATCTACCGGCTGCCGGAGAGCGGCCTGCCGCAACAGGTGAGCTCGGTGGTGTGTCCCGGCGGGCAGGGGGATGTATCGGTGGTTGGCGACCTGCTGATCATGTCGGTGGAGCAGAACCGCGGCCGGCTCGATTGCGGCCTGCAGGGGATCAGTGAGGATGTCAGCCCCGAGCGCTTCCGCGGCCTGCGTATCTTTGATATCAGTGACCTTGAGCGTCCGAAGCAGGTGGGCGCGGTGCAGACCTGTCGCGGTTCACACACCCATTCCGTGGTATCCGGTCCCGGTGAGGACGGCAGGATCGTGGTCTATAACTCGGGTATTGCCCCGGTACGAGAAGAGGACGAGATGCCGGGCTGTGTTGATGATACCCCCGGGGACAAGCGCACCGCGCTGTTCCGCATCGATGTCATCGAAATACCTGTGGCCGACCCGTCAAAGTCACGCATAGTCGACAGCCCGGCGGTCTTTGCCGATCCCGGCTCCGATACGCTGGCGGGTCTGTGGCGGGGTGGCGATCACGGCGACGATACCAAGGAAACCAACCGCACCGACCACTGCCACGATATTACCGTGTTCCCTGAGCGCAAGATCGCGGCGGGCGCCTGCTCCGGCAATGGAATCCTGTTTGATATCTCCGACCCGCTGCAGCCGAAGCGGATCGATGCGGTGAACGACAAGGGGTTTGCCTACTGGCACTCCGCCACCTTCAACAACGATGGCACCAAGGTAATTTTCACTGATGAGTGGGGTGGCGGCTCCCGGCCGCGCTGTCGCGCATACGACCCACTGGACTGGGGCGCAAACGCCATTTACGACATCGTGGATGGCAAGCTGGAATACCGCAGTCATTACAAGCTGCCCGCCCCCCAGAGCGAGCAGGAAAACTGTGTGGCCCACAACGGTTCCATTGTGCCGGTGCCCGGGCGCGATATCTTCGTGCAGGCCTGGTACCAGGGCGGTATTTCCCTGATGGACTTCACCGACTCTGCCAACCCGGTGGAGATCGCTTATTTTGACCGTGGCCCCATCGACGATGAGGATATCGTGCTGGGCGGCTACTGGTCCGCCTACTGGTACAACGGCAGGATCTACGGCACCGAGATCGCCCGCGGCATCGATGTGTTCTCCCTGTTGCCCAGCCAGTACCTGAGCGCCAATGAGGTGGGCGCGGCCACAGTGGCCGACCAGGATGGCCTGTTCAATCCCCAGCAGCAGTTTCCGGTGGAGTGGCCGGCCCGGCCGGTAGTGGCAAGGGCCTACCTGGACCAGCTGCAGCGCAGCCAGTCTGTGCCTGACACCATGGCTGCCGACCTGGTGAAGGTACTGGAGAATTCGGAGTCACTGCTGCAGAAGCGGGCCAAGGACAGCAAGGTTGCGGGCCGGCTGGTGATGCTGGCCTCGCTGGCATCGGTCAATAATGATGATGAGGACGCGGAGAAGAAAACCCGCGCGCTGACGGAGTCCCTGGAGGGCATTGCCCGGGAGTTGCGCTGACCAGTGTGGTTGTGAATGCGCCGGCACTGGCGGGGCATATCCCGCAAGTGCCGGCGCACCGAAAAGGGCCTGGAGCAGGCCCATTGAAATCGCAGGCGTGAGCGGGTTATTTCAGCTCCCAGCTGCCCTGCATATAACCCAGCACCGACATACGACCCTGGTCCAGGAACTGGACACTGCGGACCTGGTAGGGTGCCTGCAGGCCGGAGGCCGCAAGCCGGGCCGTGTCGATGGGTACGGTCATCTCCCGGGCCCCGGCATCCAGCCACTCGGCCTGGTAAGCCAGCATCGCCGGCCGGTACTCGCCATCGCTATCCACCCCGAAAACCAGGGCTCGCGCCTCATAGCGCCCCGCCTCCTGTACGTCCACCGACAGGGTCAGGCTTTGTGCATCGCTGCCGCCGACCGTGGCACTCGCGGTCTCGGTAAAAATATCTGCTGCGATCACGGCCACGCGTTCCACGGGCTCATTGCGGGCATTGCGCAGGGTTGAACGCACTTCGATCCGCCACAGCTCACCGGGTACCGAGGGGGCATCCACGTTTACCGGCCAGTCCAGGGTATAGTGGTTGCCGGTACGCTGCCCGCCACCCAGCTCGTAGCGGTCGCCGCGCGGGGCGATCAGGGTGGCGGAGACCGATTCCAGCGACGCGCTTGCCTGGCCGGCCGCCTTTGCCTCCAGGGCCAGGGTGCCGGAGCGGCTGAAGCGCTTGCTCGGGGTCTCTACTGCCAGCTCGATATCGCTGCGCTTGTCCAGTACGTAGAGGATGTACTCGGCGTTCGCACTGGCATCGCCGTTGGCTTTCAGGGTAAACCGGCCGCGTCCCATATCTTCGGGGACCTTCATTACATGGGCACGGCCGTAGAAGCCGGGAAACTCCTGCCGCAGGCCCTCGCTTTTACGGTGCAGGGCGATGCTGTCGTCGCTCACCGGGCGGCGCTCGGTGCCATTGGACAGGGTCATGCCGCGCGGAATGTCGGTGTCTACCACCCGCCTGCCATTGCTGGCGCGGTCGAGGGGGGAGACCTGGATCACGGCCTGCTTCCCGTCGACAAAAAATTCCGCACCGCGATTGAGTTCGGCACCGGTGACCTTGCGGTAAAAGGCCCGGCTCTGCTCCCGGGCACCGCTGTCGGCCAGTTGTTGTTCCTTACCCTGTTCCACCAGCTGGGAGAAACTGACCCGCTCGCGGCTGTCATTGAGAATCTGCTGGGCACTTGCCATGGTCGCTACCATCGCGGTGGCAGCCATGGCAAAGAACAGTGGAATTGCTTTGGTCTGTAGGTTTTTCATGGCGGCACCTTAAATATCGTTTCTCAGGATTACGTCGAGGTTGAAGCACTTGCGACGGCTCTGGTTGTGGCTCAGCGGCTCGCCCCCGGCGGTGGCGGAGGTGTCGTAAAACCACAGGCTGCCCGCGGCATTCTGCGAACTGCAATTCAGGAACCCATCGGAGCAGCTGTCCAGCCACTCCTGGGTGATCTCCAGCCCGACATTTTCCGTGTAGCCGCCACAGTAACTGTCGGGGTCCCACACGGCGCTCTCCACATCGCTGCCGACCACATTCCAGAAACCAACCGGGAGGGAGGGTCGACCGGCGGTGCCCAGCAGCCAGGTATCGTTGTAGTAATCCATCCAGCTGGTCTGCTGCATGCGTACCGCATCGTTCTGGTAACCCAGGAGCCATCCCACCGAGGCCTCGAATACATTGCCGGCCATCACGGCATCGGCCAGTGGTGTGCCGGCACTGGAGGCTGCCAGTACATTTACCCAGCGGGTACTGTTGATAATGGCCGGGTAGCGGCTGTCCCAGGTGGGGTTGGACAGGATCCAGCGCATCACGTTGCCACCATTGGAGTGGGTGATGACAACCAGGTCGTCAATGTTCATCGAGGTAATAAAATTGTGGAGTTGCGTCGCCAGGCAGCCGGCGGCGGCGTCATCCCACATGTACTCCTCGAAATCACAGTTTACCACCAGCAGGTTGCCGCTACTGGGCAGGCCCTGGCGGATCGATTCCACCATGCCGGATTTCCAGTAATCGTTATAGGCGTCGGACTGGTTGCCGGTGCCATGCACCAGAGCCACGCCGGTCACTGCGAACGCAGAAAGTGGCGCACAGAGCACTGCAAGCAATACTGCCAGCAATGGAATATTTCTCGTCTTCATCGATGATTCACCTTTTTATTGCATTGATTTTTAGCGGTGGAATATGAAGCTGCAGGAGAAACGGAATTGCCTTGTTCGCTTCCTTTCACATTCCGGCGGCAGCGGGCTTTTATTATTCGGGTATCCGCTGTCCGCCCGGTAAGTCGGGCACGGCATCTCGCCTGAGCCCGATTTCATACTACAGCTGCGCCTGTTGCCGAAAAGGCTGTTCCGGTTACAGTCACAGGAAATGTTGGATATTTGTGCGCTAGCGCAAAAAATATTTGCATATGGAGGAACCGTCGAAGAGCGGGACTGACGACTGTGGCGTGTTGTTCATTTTGACTGAATAGTCCGGAATCAAACGCTGATAAAGTGACTGAAAGGTCGGTACATAATTGTGGATGAGCACCGTCCCTGCCCGGGTTGCGACCCCGCTTTTTAGCCCCGTGGTCAGAATCCTCCCATCAAATTTTCCAACCGGCTGTTGTCGCTCGCTGGAAAAAGAAGCCTGTGGTGCTGTAGCTTGAAAAAATATTCAAGAGGGTGATGCTGGTTGTGCTGGACCGCCGCGTTAATAATGCTTGTCGGCGCAAGAGCCGGATTCCGGCTCCTGTTGTGTCGTGAAGAATCGCCGGTTGTAATGAAGTCGGTGT
The DNA here is from genome assembly GCF_021729055.1 of Microbulbifer zhoushanensis. NCBI lineage: Bacteria > Pseudomonadati > Pseudomonadota > Gammaproteobacteria > Cellvibrionales > Microbulbiferaceae > Microbulbifer > Microbulbifer zhoushanensis. The sequence goes on along the minus strand of NZ_JAJSAO010000004.1, from coordinate 51,673 downwards.
ACCTGCGTTGGAGTGTACCGGCTGTAAAGAAGCTCGCTTGTCCAAGGGGGCAAGCTGCAGATCCAGAGACAAACATACTTATCCCATTGTCCTCGCCGGCATGGTGGCGACTTCCGTTACCACGTTGGCGCAAGATAAAGGTGGGAGCAGTCTGGAGATGGAGGAAGAGGGGGTAGCTACTTCCGGGGAATGACAGTGTTTCCCGGTGTTGTGTGCGGGATACGCAGCCACTGACCCCGCTGGCTGCAGTCACAGGGGGCCCGAACTGCTTTGTGCCGGTACACGGCCAAACGCCGGCCAGGCCCGGCGCCTATTCTTTTCTTCTAGAAGCGGGACAGTTCCTCGCGCAGGTCCTTTTCCAGGTCGGTGGCTTCCATGACCCACACATCCTTGTCCGGACCCGGGAATACACCCACCTCGATGCCATCCCTGTCCAGTCCCGGTAGCCATTTCTTGAGGAACTGGGGCAGGGCGATGCCCCGGGGGGTAAGGTCGCTGTCGTCGTCGGCGTAGGCAGCGGCAAAATCCTCACTGGGCCACACCGGCAGGTATTCGAAGCCACCCTGGTCCTCGGCGTGCAGCTTCAGGAAGTGCTCGTCACTGTTCACCAGGATCCAGACTTCCCGCTCCTCCCCGACCACATCCAGGAAGTAGTCGTAGCGGTCTTCGGTCTCCAGGCCGAGGATGGCCTCCAGCTCTTCTTTGTTCATACTTTGCATCGATTCCGTTTAAAAAAATTCTGCGCCGACTTTTCGGTTGCGCCGGCCAATTGTTCCTGCAGAGGCGGCCGCTTGCGGGCCTGTCAGTGTTCAATAGCACAGAACCGGTCCGCTGTATTGCCGGGACAGCAAGGCCCGCCATTGAGACATCGCGATCAGCTGCGCCAGATGCCGCTCATGATGCATCAAATTCATTCCGGTACCTAGTACTGCCGGCCTCCGGTATTTCCCGGCAGCGGCTGAAAGCAATGCTTGTTTGTGTCGGCCGGGACTATCGGCCCCTTCCCCTTGCACTACCATAAGCTGAAGCCCACAGCCCAGGGAGGGGACCGCAATGGCAGCAGTTTCGGTAAACGGACAGGACGTGACACTCAATGCGGATCCCCGCACCACACTGCTGGATACCCTGCGGGAGCAGCCCGGGCTGACCGGTACCAAGAAAGGCTGCGACCACGGCCAGTGCGGCGCCTGTACGGTGTTACTGGACGGGCGACGGGTGAATGCCTGCCTGGTCCTGGCAGTGCAGTGTGAGGGCTGCGAGGTGACCACGATCGAGGGGTTGGGGCAGGGGGAGCAGCTGCATCCATTGCAGCAGGCCTTTATCCGCCACGATGGTTTCCAGTGTGGTTACTGCACGCCGGGCCAGGTCTGTTCTGCCTACGCCATGCTGGAGGAAGTCGCCAATGGCGAACCCAGCGACGTTACCGGCGATGGGGAAGTCCGCCTTTGCCCGGCGGAGGTCCGCGAGCGCATGAGTGGCAATCTCTGTCGCTGCGGCGCCTACGCCAACATCGTCGATGCCATCCTCGACAGTGCCGGGGAACTGGGGCAGCGCGGGGAGGCGGGCCAATGAGACCTTTCGATTACCAGCGTATCGGCGCGGTGGAAGAGATCGGGGCGCAGGCCAGTGATCGCGCCAGCTTCCTGGCCGGGGGCACCAACCTGGTCGACCTGATGAAGCATGAGATAGAGACCCCGGAGCAGTTGCTGGATATCTCGCGGCTCGACCTGGCGCGGATTGAGGACGGCGAGGACGGCAGCCTGCAGGTGGGTACACTGGTAACCAACACGGCGCTCGCCAGCGATGCCCGCGTGCGGCAACGCTGGCCCCTGCTCTCCGCCGCGTTGCTGGCCGGCGCCACCGCCCAGTTGCGCAATCGCGCCACCACCGGCGGCAACCTGCTGCAGCGTACCCGCTGCTATTACTTTTACGACACCGCCCGCCCCTGCAACAAACGCAATCCCGGTGAGGGTTGCGGTGCCTTTTCCGGCCACAACCGCATCCACGCCATCCTCGGCGCCAGCGAGCAGTGTATCGCCACCCACCCGTCGGATATGGCGGTGGCGATGGTCGCGCTGGATGCCGGGGTCAGGCTGCGCGCGCCCGACGGCAGCGAGCGGGAGCTGCCGGTGGAAGAGCTGCACCGGTTGCCCGGTGACGAGCCGCAGCGTGACACCGTGCTGGCGCCCGGTGAGCTGATCACTGGGGTACACCTGCCGGCGCCACCCCCGGGCCGGCAGGTCTACCGCAAGGTGCGCGATCGCAGTTCCTATGCCTTCGCCCTCGTGTCGGTAGGCGTGATTCTGGCGCTGAAGGACGGCACGGTATCCAGCGTGCGTATCGCTTTCGGCGGCGTGGCCCACAAGCCCTGGCGCGCGCGCAAGGCCGAGGCAGCGCTACAGGGACGGCCGGCCACGGAGGAGGCGTTCCTCAAGGCTGCCGATGCCGAACTCGCGGATGCGAAAGGCTACGGCGGCAACGACTTCAAGATTCCACTGGCGCGGCGCACACTGGTGGCTGTCCTGCGGGACGCCGCGGGTAAGACAGGGGAGGCCAGGGCATGATGAATCCCGCAGCCATCGGCCAGCCATTGGACCGGGTCGACGGTCCCCTCAAGGTAAGTGGCGCGGCCACCTATGCGGCAGAGCACCCGCTCGATCACCAGCCTCTGGTCGGCTGGATCGTGGAGGCGACCATCCCGGCGGGGCGTATCAAGGCCCTGGAGACCAGCGCGGCGGAAGCCAGTGCGGGCGTGGTGGCAGTCCTCACTCACAGGAACAGCCCATCCCAGGTTCCCTTCGGTGAGCCGGATGATGAGGGGCGTTTCACCCAGTCCCGCGCCATGCTGGGCAGCGATCATATCCGCTATCACGGTTTCCCCGTGGCGCTCGTCATCGCCGACACACTGGCGAATGCCCGTCACGCCGCCGGGCTGGTGGAAGTCACCTGTGAGCCCGCAGACGCGGTGACCGCCGCCGGGGAGGAGGCGGACGAGAAACCCGACGAACTCGACGGAGGCCTGGAGGCGGATATCACCCGCGGTGATTTCGAACAGGCCTACAGTAGCGCCGAGGTCACCCTGGATGTCACCTACAGCACCCCGAACCAGGCCGCCGCCGCCATGGAGCCCCATGCCACCATGGCGGTGTATGACGGCAATGAGCTCTGGGTGTATACCTCGGTGCAGCTGATCGGCCCCGCAGTGCAGGTGCTGGCCAATACCCTGAAACTCAACCCGGACAGGATCCGCGTGCTCAGCCCCTATATCGGCGGCGGTTTCGGTTCCAAGCTGGGCCTGCACAATGAGGCCATCCTGGCCTGCCTGGGCGCAATGTACCTGGAGCGACCGGTGAAAGTGGTCCAGCACCGGCGTCACGTCTTCCACAATGCGCCGCACCGCGGTAACTCAGTGCAGCGCATTCGCCTGGGGGCGAGCCGCGACGGCAGACTGCAGGCCATCAGCCATGAGAGCTTTATGCCTACCGCCAGGGGTTACGCCTTTGCCGAGCCCAGTGGCGCGCCGGCCCGCACCACCTACCGCACCGATGCGCTGGTGAGCCGGCACCGGGTGAAGACTGTCGATATGTCACTGATCGATTCCTGCCGGGCGCCGGGGCACGCCATCGGTTCCCTGGCTTTCGAATCGGCGATCGACGAGATGGCCTATCGCTGTGGCCAGGACCCGGTGGAGTTTCGCCTGGCCAATATGCCGGAGAAAGATCCCGGCAGCGGCAAGCCCTTCTCCAGCCACGACCTGGCGGAGTGCCTGCGGGAGGGGGCGGCCAGATTTGGCTGGGGCAAACGCCAGCCACAGGGTGAAGTCCGCGGTCGCCAGCTGGTGGGCTATGGGGTGGCCAGCACCATCCGCATGAATATCCTGGTGAAGTCGAAAACCAGGATCCGCCTGTCCGCCGACGGCACCCTCACCGCCTGGGCCAACATGACCGATATCGGCACCGGCACCTACACCATCCTCACCCAGGTCGCTGCCGACCTGCTGGGCCTGCCGGCAGAGAGGATCGAGATCGAACTGGGGGACAGCGCCTATCCGGCCAGCTGTGGCTCCGGGGGCTCCTTTGGCGCGGGCAGCTCGGGATCGGCCCTGCGCGACGCCTGCCTGCGCTTGCGGGAAAAACTGGTGGAGATTGCGCGCAAGCAGGAATCCCTTAAGGATGCGGATTTCGACGGCGCCCTCTTCGAGGGCGGCAAGCTGGTACTTGGTAGCAAGCAAGTATCTCTCACCGAACTGGTCCGCCAGGGCGGGCCCGATTACCTGGAGGCCGACGGCAAGGTGGCGCCCGGCGAGGACCGCGGCAAGTACTCCCAGCATTCCTACGGTGCCCAGTTTGCCGAGGTGCATGTCGACCGGGACACCGGCGAGGTGCGGGTCCAGCGTCTGCTGGGGGTGTTTTCCGCCGGGCGCATCCTGAACCGCAAGACGGCCCGGTCGCAGTTGCTGGGCGGCATGGTGTGGGGAGTTTCTTACGCCCTGCTGGAGGAATTGATGCTGGATGAGCGCTACGGTGCCTTTATGAACCGGGATTTCGCGGAATACCACCTGGCGGTCAACCGTGACATCCCCGAAGTGGAGATCCACTTCCGCGAACAGCCGGACATGCGCTCCAACCCACTGGGCTCCAAGGGTATCGGTGAACTCAGTATCAGCGGTGCCGGCGCGGCGGTGGCCAATGCCGTCTACCATGCCACCGGCGTGCGCGTGCGGGATTTCCCCATCACCCTGGACAAGCTGCTGGAGCAGCTGCCCTGAGTTGGCCGGGGCCGGGGCGGTAAGAGGGAGGGGGCCAGTGCCGGGCAGGCGGGGCCCTAGCTGTTCAGGTCCAGCCGCCGCGCATGCCAGTAGCGGTCCCGCCAGTAGTAATCGCTCAGCCTGGAAATCTTCACGCCGTGGGAAGTCGAGGCGTGGAAGAACTTGCCATCCTCGATATAGATGCCCACATGCCGGCTCTTGCGGCCGGTCTTGAAGAACACCAGGTCCCCGGCGCGCAGGTCACTGCGCCGGATAGGTACCCCAATCCGGGCCTGGGTACTGGTGGTCCGTGGCAGCTGCAGGCCGAGTTGGTCCCGGAAGGTGGTATAAACCAGCCCGGAACAGTCGATGCCCCTCTTGCTCATACCGCCCAGGGCATAGCGGGTGCCTTTCCACTCCCGGTGCTGGGAATAAATCTTGTCCTTCACATTTCCGGTCTGCCCCGCGGGCTGCTGTCGCGCGCTGGACACTGCCGGCTGGTCCGGGGAGTGACGGTAAGGGGAGAGGCTACAGCCTGTATTGACGATGGCCAGGAACAGGACGGATATCAGCAGCAGCTTCTTGCTCATGGGGCGCTCGCGGTTATTCCGGATTATTGTGCCCGCCGGTCGCCAGCATCCGGATAGTGCCGGTGGGCAGTATCAGGGCGGTGGTGCGCGGCGACAGCCCCGGACAGGCGGGGTACGTGTACATGGTATCAGAGTACTACTTATTGGATTTACCTTATGAAAGCCTGAGCGCCAGAATGTTCCCCACTTACCTTCTGGTTGTTTTTTAACCGTTTTCAGGCCGCTCTAATCGGCTTCCCGCCAGACCGGGCCATGCCCAGCCGGGCCCGAATACCCGGGGCCAGCGCCGGGCTGCTTATTTAACCCGGTACCCATGACGGATTACCCCGCCTGGACGGCTTCCAGTTTTCCCGGTGCATATTTCCAGTAGCAGTAGCCGATGCAGGTCCAGGCAGCCAGCAGTGGGAAGACAACTGTCTGTTCGAGGTTCAGGCCAATATTGATGCCCAGCCTCACCACAGCCATTGCGGTAAAGGTAAATGCCAGGATCATGCGCACCATATGCCGGCGAATCCAGAAGGGCCTTTCCCGATCCCGGTTTTTCCACAGGGCCAGGTCCTGGAACAGGATAAAACCAAAGGTGGTTGCCAGCAGGATGGGGCCAGCCTTGGGTGCCCCATCGATCGACAGGAACCGGACAAATTGAATCGAGGTGAACAGGAACAGGAGCAGGGGAATGATGACCAGTAGCCGGTCCCAGAGAAAGGCAAACCTGCCATCGTTATTGATTGAATTGATGGCACTGGGGATGCAGTACAGCACCGCAACGGTCATCACCAGTGCCAGGGGCAGGAATTTATAGGCCATGAAAATGGCGGTTGATATTGCCACCAGGATCATCAGGTAAGAAAAAACCTTTCCCGATGTGACATGAACGGGTGTCCCCTTTTTGGTGGAAAGCGCCACTATCCCGGCGGTAAAAGCGATAGAACCAAGCACCACGTGGATGAAATAGCTGAAGGGATCGAATGGTTCCCAGATCATCTTGTGCTCTCTACTAGATTTTATTTGAGCACTTAAATTAGCGATCCGGGGGCTGGACGGTCAATTGCACCCTTGCACAAACTTTGCGAGACAGTCAGTAAAGTAAGTTGTGGCGATTAAATGGCGTGAAAATCACTCGGTATGGCTGCGGTTGGTCATGCGCCCGGGTTATTTTCTCAAGTTGCGCGCCCCGAGTTCCTGCTGGATACAATCGATAAACCACCGGTAGCGGGAGGGCAGGGTATAGCGCCTGCGTTTTACCAGGAACAGTTCTTCATAGGTATCGTGTGCCAGCCGTGCGGTGACGATTTTCTCGCGCTCGGGAAAGCTGCGCACGGCGGATTCCGGAAGCACCGTAAAGCCGGTGCCCGCCGCAACGGCCACCAGGATCTGGTTGATCTGGTTGATCGAGCCACTGCGCGGAATACTTTGCAGCCCCTCGAATTCTTCCCCGTACGCGGCGGCCAGGACTTTCTGCGCATACTGGATGCCGTCCGGATGCTCCACAAATCCCAGCGCCTGCAGTTCCCCCAGCCGGGGGCGGGCCGGTGCGTCGAGCCTGGCGCTGGCGGGCAGGGTCAGGCACAGCTGCTGGGTGCCGATCGGGTCCTGGCTCAGCTCCGAGTGCTTGTCGGCAATGGTGGTGATACCGATATCCATCTGGTCGGCGCGTATCAATTCGCGGATACGGCGGTTGGGTGTCGCCTCCAGCAGCACCTGCAGGCCCGGGTGCTGGCGCTGGTACTCCAGGAAGCGGGGATACAGCAATAGTGCCAGGCTGCCGGAACAGGCAATGCGGCACTGGCCGCTGTAGGGATCATCGCGCCCGATATGTTCCAGCAGGTCCCGTTCCTGGCGTGCGGCCCGCTCGGCAAATTCCGCCAGGGTGCGGCCGGCCTCGGTGAGCTCGAACTTCCTGCCGCTGCGCTCCAGCAGCTTCTGGCCCAGCTGGTTTTCCAGCTTGCGGATGTGCTGGCTGACCCCGGGCTGGGTCATATGTAGTTGTTCGGCAGTGCGGGTGAACTGGCCGGTGGCCACCAGGGTGCTGAAGGTCCTGAGCCAGTGGTAGTTGAGCAATTCGGTGTCCCCAAAAGTATAACCTGGTGTTATGTGAGAGATTATAAATCATAATTTTTTGCGCATCCTCATCCCGGTTACCATGGCGCTACTTTGAGTAACCGTCCCAGGAGTTGCAGTGAGCAAGACACCCTATCCCAGGAATTTCTCCCATATTGGTATTTCGGTCCCCGATCTCGAGGCGGCAGTGCGCTTCTACACGGAAGTGCTGGGCTGGTACCTGATCATGCCGCCCACCACGATTACTGAGGATGACAGCGCAGTTGGCGTGATGTGCACCGATGTATTCGGCCCGGGCTGGGGCGAATTCCGGATTGCCCACCTGTCCACTGGTGACCGTATCGGCGTTGAGCTGTTCCAGTTCCGCGGCCAGGAGAACCCGGAGGACAATTTCGAGTACTGGAAGACCGGCATCTTCCACTTCTGCGTACAGGACCCGAACCTGGAAGAGCTGGCAGAGAAGATCGAGGCGGCCGGTGGCAGGCGCCGTATGAAGGAGCCGCGCTATTACTACCCGGGGGAAAAGCCCTACCGCATGATCTATATGGAAGATCCCTTCGGCAATATCCTGGAAATCTACAGCCACAGCTATGAACTGACCTACGGCAGTGGCGCGTACCAGTAATCCACCTGAGCAATAAAGAGAGGACGCTGTATATGAAACTGATCAAGACATTTGCGCTGTTATGCGCAGCCCTGTTCCTGTCCGTCACCGCCCAGGCAGAACAGTCGCGGGTACTGATGGTACTGACAAGCCACAGCGCCATGGGCGACACCGGCGAGAAAACCGGTTACTGGCTGGGGGAGTTTACCCACCCCTATTACGTATTCCGCGACGCGGGGCTGCAGGTGGACGTGGCGAGTATTGAAGGTGGCGAGGCACCGATCGATGCGCGCAGCCTGGAGGAGAGCGATGCGGTCAACCAGCGTTTCCATAAAGACGACGAGGCCCAGAAGCTGGTGGCCAATACCCGCAAGCTGTCCTCGGTGGACCCCGCGGGTTACGACGCTATCGTCTTTGTGGGTGGCCACGGCACGGTGTGGGATTTCCCGGGCAACGATGACATAAGCCGGGTAGCCGGTTCCATTTACGCCAATGACGGCGTGGTGGCCGCAGTCTGCCATGGCCCGGCGGCACTGGTGGACCTGGAACTGCCGGATGGCAGCAGCCTGGTGGCCGGCAAGAAAGTGACCGGCTTTACCAACGAGGAAGAAGCGGCCGTCGAACTGACAGAAGTGGTGCCCTTCCTGCTGGAAGACAAGCTGAAAGAGCAGGGCGCGACCTTCAGCGAGGAACAGCCGTTTAGCAGCCATGTGGTTGTCGACGAGCGGCTGGTGACTGGCCAGAACCCGCAATCCGCCGCCGATCTTGGCAAGGCAGTGGTGAAGCTGCTGAAGTAATCGGGTTGATAGGGGCACGGAGGCCCCTTCCGGCGATACTAGTCCCCGTCCGGGCTCCCTTTCGACAGTTCCTCCAGTCTCTCGAGCGCCTTGCGGACATGTGTTTCACCGGTACTGGCGTCGACCACAGACGACGGTTCCTCTGCACCGTAACCACCCAGTGCCGCATCGGCAGCGGTAGGCACATAGCGCAAGTCACCGTTACTCATACCAACGAAGAGTGTGGTTTCCACCGGGCTGCCGCTCTTCAACTGCCTGCCGAGTGCGTCGAAGTATTCACCGGGGAAACTCACCAGCGAAATATCCGGCGTGAGCATTAGCAATCCCAGTTCGGCCTCGGGGTCCCGCATGCGGATGGTGTCAAACCGGAAATGGCCCCGGCCCTTGAACTGCTGCAGGTTCCGCAGTGCCCGCACAGCGTTGCCCGACAGGACCTCGCCCAGCCGCCGGGCCTGCGCCCCGGCTGCGGAAAAGGGTTTGGTATCCGCGTGGTAGGGGTTTACATCGCCCGCGGCACCCAGGAAAAACATGGAGTGGCCACCAAATTCCCGCTTGAAGGCGCTGCGCAGGTAACCCGGATAGTCCGCGGACACCAGTGCGCGCTGCAGGTCCATGGTCACCACCGGGTGGGCGCTATAGTTGAAAATTGTCAGGAAGGGGTGCCCGTCCCCGTCACGCAGGTGGACAATCCCCAGCGTGTCATCGACCGGGCGATTGGGAATCCTGCCTGGGTTGGTCCATAACATTTCCACCCCGTCTTCCCGGATAATCCTGCGGTTGTAGGCTTCATCGACCTGAACCCGGGTGGCACCGATGGTAACCGGCTGCATTTGTTCTTCCGCTTGTGCAACGCTGGTGAGGATGCTGTCGCGCACCCGGGCCATCGACTCATCCACCAGGTAGCCGCCGTGGGTGTGGGTGGCGGCGATCATCACATGGTCGAATCCCCGCTCCTGCAGTTGCTGTTTCAGCACACGGAAATCCGGTTCTCCCAGCGCCAGCAGGTCCGCCGAAACCAGTGCGACCCTGTGGCTGCCATCCGACAGCACGGCAGCCTGGATATAGAGGGGATCGCCAATGGACTGGACCTTCCCGGTCCCGCCGCCGACCAACCCCAGGGTATCGCCTACCTGCGGTGTGATTTCTGATTCGGCAAAGCCCGCCATGTAGCCTGCGGAATAAGCCAGGGGCGCGAAGGCCAGGAGTGCGAGTAGCAACAGAAGTGGAACGGGCATGGCCGTCGAGGCCCCCTTCGAGTGTTTTTCTGGTTTCCGAATGACGACCATCACCTTACCCGGGCACGCTGATCCCGGCCACAGACTCATTGGCTGCCTGCTACCATGGCAGCGTAGGCCAACCCGTTACCCACCATATGCGCCACGATGGGCGGCCACAGGGAGCCGCTGAACCAGTAGAGCGCGCACAGGGCCAGTGCCATCAGCGCGGCGCTGATGGCCTGGGGTGGGATGATATGCATGGCCCCGAAGATCAGTGAGCTGACCAGCATCGCCAGCCATACCGGCCGGTGCCCTGTCATCCAGGTAAACAGGAAGCCGCGGAAGAATGCCTCCTCGGCTACCGGGGTCAGCACCACCGTGCAGAGGCCCAGCGCAATGCCAACCACCAGGCCGCCATCCGGGGTGCCATAGGGGTTGGCCATAAACACTGCCCAGTCCGGCACCGCCACCGCCATCCAGCGGGCCAGGCCCAGCCGCAACAGTAGCCCGGCAATGGCGACCAGTACCGCGAGGAGTATCCAGCCCCGGGTGGTGGGGCGGAAGCCGAGGGTGGCCCAGCCCAGGCCCCTGGTGCGCAACGCCAGCCAGAGTACCCCCAGCAGCAGGGCGGCCTTGGTGAGCTGCATGGTCAGCAGGAGGTGCTGGGGCAGGCCGGGCCCGTCGCCCAGGTAGGCGTTGAAGCCGATGGTGTGTTTGACCAGCAGCATATGGGCGGCACTGGCGGCGGTATAGAGCAGGGCGAAGCTGCCCAGGACCAACAGGCCACCGGGAAATCGCCAGGGAGAGGTGGGTCGTTGCAGCAGCCGGGCTTGTGCCATTCCATGGTCTCTCGGGCTGGGGTGCGCGGTGTTCGCGGGCACCGGTATCGGGATTACCGCATGCAGGGCCGGTCCTGCAGGGTGCTGCCGGCCGCGTCGGGATAGGTGGACGCAACATGGCTGGTGTCAGGCGGTTACCGCCTCCACATGCCGCTTGAGGTTGTCCAGGATAGCCTGCCAGCCCTCCCGCTGCTGCTCGATGGAGTGGCTGCCCTCGCTGTCGAAGGTTACCCGCACAGTGACGGTGTCCCCGTTCTCGATAAACTCCACCTGCGCCTCGCGATCGCCAAATGTGTATTCGATCAGGCTGTTCTCGACAAGACGGGTATAGGTGCCTGCAAAATCGAACCCGATGCTGCCGTCCTTGGCTTCCATGCGCCAGCAGAAGCTGCCGCCCTCGCGCAGGTCCACGGTGGCGCGGGTCGTGTGCCAGTCGGCGGAGGCGGCATTCCACTGGGTGATGTCCGCCGGTGTTGTGTAGGCCTTCCAGGCCCGGGTAACCGGGCAATTCACCTGGGTTTCTACGGTTATTTTCATGCTGATTCGACCTTGAATGTATTTACCCTGGACCGCCCTGCGCGAGGTTTTTCGCGTCAGGCAACATATGGACTACCACCTGATTCCAATGGTGCCAAATTCCTATTGAAACCAGAATACTGCCGATTGCCCGAAAGCGGTCATTGGGATTACGGCGGCAAAGAGAATCAGGGATACGAAATAGGCCGCCGAGCCCCACAGGTAAACCGGATGCACCTTGCGGTACTGCACCAGTTCATAACAGATTGGCGTCAACAGGAGTACCAGCAGGCACAGGAAAGTAAACGCGCCCTCATGGATTGGCTGGCCATCGAAAGCGGCGATACGGCTGGTGGCCGCGGTCATCATGGCGATGGTGGCGAGCAGGACAAATCGCTTGTGCAGTTGCAACTGTTTGCGAAAGGCCATGCCCAGGACAATGAAGGCCGCAAAACTCAGGACCAGGTGAAAATTGGCCCAGACGCCTGAAGCCTGGAGGATCAGTGGGCCGACCTCGTCCGTGGGAGTGAACTCATTGGCAAAATGCGCCGTCATGATACTGCCATTGATGACAATGGCGATGGCCAGGAACAGGCCGATAAAACCCATGGTGCGGTGTGCCCGAAAGCTGAGGCTTTTTGCCGCAATGGCCTGTGCGCAGAACAGCAGGTACCAGGCGGAGAAGGTGAAGCCGTGGATGATACGTGTGGTATCCAGCTTCGGGTTGGGTTCCGTGAGTGGGGTAAAGAAGAATGTGGGACCGAAGCCAACGAGATTGATCAATAGCAGGGCGAATGCCATGCCCAGAAAGAGTGTGAAACCCTCGTTATTGTAATTGTTGGTTTCCATTGTATTTTCTTCCCATTTCTTGGTTGTTTCTATTCTCTGTTGTTATTTTTCCCATGGGCCGGGGCTGACCCTCCAGGAGGGCCAGTAAATATGCATGGATATATCCCAGGATACTATGAAATATAAATAATGCTCAAAGCAAACTCGGCTCCCGGGCACCGGGTGCTTTACCCAACCCGGCCCCGGTGAGACTTACGAAAACGCCTGCTAGACGTTCAGCAACAGGTGCTCCCGTTCCCACGGCGAGATCTCCCGGTGGAACTGGCGCAGCTCCTCCATTTTGACTTCCGCATACAGCTGGCAGAAGTTCCTGCCCAGTGTCTCGTGAATATCCTCCGCATCTTCGAAGATGCGCAGTGCCTCATCGAAGGTGGTGGGGATATACGACTGGGCCTGCTGCTCGTCGTCCAGTTCACCCTCGGCCGGTGCGCTCGGTTCGACCCGGTTCACCATGCCCAGGTAACCGCAGGCCAGGCTCGCGGCAATGGCAAGGTATGGATTGGTATCCACCCCGATCACGCGGTTCTCCAGCCGACGGTCCTGCGCGCCGGAATGGGGTACCCGCAGTCCTGTGGCACGATTGTCATAACCCCAGGCGGTATTGGTGGGCGCGCTGGAATTGGCTTCCGACTCGAATCGCCGGTAGGAATTCACATTCGGGGCAATAAACGGCATTACCTCGATCAGGTGCTTCTGGGTGCCGCCAACGAAATAGCGGAACAGGTCCGTCGCATTGCCCTCCTCGTCGGAGAAGATATTCTGCCCGCTGGCGATGTCCACCACGCTCTGGTGCACATGCATGGCACTGCCGGGTTGGTCGCGCATGGGCTTGGCCATAAAGGTGGCGAACATGCCGTTTTTCAGCGCCGCCTCCTTGATGATGCGCTTGAAGTAGAATACCTGGTCCGCGAGCAGCAGCGGGTCGCCATGGGTGAGGTTGAACTCCACCTGGCCGGCGCCGTCCTCCTGGATCACCGAGTCGATATGCAGGCCGGCGGCCTCGGCAAAGTCATAGATGTTATCGATCACCGGGCCGTACTCATCCACGGCACTCATCGAATAGGACTGCAGTGCTGTTCCGGAGCGGCCGCTGCGCCCCACGGGGGGCTGGATCGGCTCGTTGGGATCGACATTCGGCTTGGTCAGGTAAAACTCCAGCTCCGGCGCGATGACCGGTTTCCAGCCGTGTTGTTCATACAAACCGATGATGTGCTTGAGTACATTGCGCGGTGCACAGAAGATCGGCTTGCCGTCGAAGTCCTGCAGGTCGTGGATGATCTGCAGCGTGGGCTGCTTCGCCCAGGGGGCCGCCATTGCGGTGGACATGTCGGGCACCAGCACCATATCGCTCTCGGCCCACTGGTTAGCGATATCCATCTCCACATCCTGGCCGGTAATGGTCTGGTAAAAAATGGAGATCGGCAGGAAGATCGGCTTGTCCGGTGAGAAGTTCTTCTGGGGCATCGCCTTGCCCCGGGACATACCGTTCAGGTCGGGGATGATGCATTCCACCTCATCCAGCCTGCGGCCATTGCGATAGGCCTGGAAGGCTGCGGGTAATTCGTCCAGCCAGGAAGGGCTATCAGACTGACTCATGGTGACTCCGGCGCGGAATGAATTGTGCGCACAGTGTAACCGAATTGCTGTTCACGGGCGCGGTCAGGAGGCACGCTGGAAATACGCGCTGGAGTGTCAAGGTGGGGAGGCTGGATGGTAGGCTGAATGGGAAGGCCTGCCGGGGAGGCGCCACAGGGATTGTTGTGCTACCTCTCAATAGGTTAATTCCCTGAATCGGGGTGTGGTTATGGCGGATAAGGCGCTATGGTCAAATAAACGCCAGGAACTGATAGTTACCCACTGGCCTGTTCCAATTTCCCTGTGTTCATCGGTGTAATCGAGCACCCCGGTAACCAGGAGGAGAGCGGCCAGTCGATATCCCGGGGTATCTATTTCGGGCCATTATATTCTCGCACCCAAATACCGTTCGCGATCGGCTGGTCATCACTATGGAACTAATCACCTCGAACCCAATGGCGCTGCTGGTGATGGTGGGAATTGTCTCGATTGCGTGCCAGTACCTTGCGTTTATGCTCAAGTTGCCCGCGATCCTGCCCCTGCTGCTGGCCGGTATCGCACTTGGGCCGCTCACCGGTGTCCTCGATCCCGATGCCCTCTTTGGCGACCTGTTATTTCCGCTCGTTGCACTGGCAGTGGCGATTATCCTGTTTGAAGGCGCCCTGACCCTCAAGTTTTCCGACCTCGCCGGGCACGGTGTCATGGTGCGCAACCTGTGTACGCTGGGTGCCCTGGTGACCTGGTTGATCGCCACACCCGCCGCCTACTATGTGCTCGGCATGCCCATGCAGCTGGCCGCACTGTTTGGCGCCATTGTCACGGTTACCGGGCCCACCGTCATCGTACCCATGTTGCGTACCGTGCGGCCCAATGCCCGGATCTCCAATATCCTGCGCTGGGAAGGTATTGTTATTGATCCCATCGGCGCACTGCTGGCAGTACTGGTGTATGAGTACGTTGTCGCCGCGCAGGGTGCGATCGAGCATACCCTGGTCACCTTCCTGAAAGTGGTGGCGATCGGCTTCGGGCTTGGCTCTTTGATGGGATACCTGCTTGGCACCGTGCTCAAGAAGAACTGGATTCCACACTACCTGCGCAATACCGCTGTACTCACCCTGATGCTCGGTGCCTACGCCGTTTCCGACCTGATGACCCACGAATCCGGCCTGCTTACGGTTACCGTGATGGGTATCTGGATGGCCAACATGAAGGGACTGGATGTTGATGACATCCTCGAGTTCAAGGAAACCCTCAGCGTCCTGCTGATCTCGGCGCTGTTTATCCTCCTGGCCGCGCGGGTGGAATTGAGCGCAGTGGTGCAGTTGGGCTGGGGCGCGGTGCTGGTATTGGTGGCGATCATGTTTATCGCCCGGCCGCTATCGGTGTTCCTGTCCTCCCCCGGCTCAGGCCTGAACTGGTGCGAACTTGCGATGCTTAGCTGGATCGCGCCCCGGGGCATTGTTGCCGCCGCGGTTTCCGCCCTGTTTGCCCTGAAACTGGATACGCTGGGGCTGCCAAAATCCGAGCTGCTGGTACCCATGGTGTTCCTGGTGATTATCGTCACGGTCGTGCTGCAGAGCCTGACTTCCAAGCCTATTGCGAAATTACTCGATGTTCGCGCCCCCTATCCGAATGGTTACCTGCTGTTCGGCGGCGGCAAGTTCGCGCGGTTACTGGCCAAAGACCTGCTGGAAAAGGAAATTCCGGTCATTATCGCGGATACCAACTGGGACGCCATACGCGAGGCACGTATGGAAAATATCCCCACCTACTACGGTAACCCGATCTCGGAGCACGCCAGCACCACCATGGATCTTTCCCCCGTGGGCAAGGTCCTGGTGCTGTCCCCCTACAAGCAGCTCAACCCACTGGTGACCTATCATTTTGAGCATGTCCTGGGCAAAGGCTCGGTACTCGGCCTGGGCCAGGGGACCGAGGAGGGGCGGGCCAGCCACCGGGTATCGGAGGAATACGCAAAAAAACTGGAACTGTTTGCGGAGAACGCAACCTACAGCCGCCTTGCCAGCCTGGTGGCGAAGGGTGCAACCATCAGGACCACCAGGCTGACGGAGTCCTTTACCCTTGACGACTACGGGGAAACCTACGGCAACCGCGCCACGCGACTCTATGTGGTAGACCCGCAGGGGCGTGTGCATATCAATACGGTCTCCCATGAATTTGCCCTCAAGGCTGACTGGCAGGTTGTCAGCCTGATCGCCCCGGAGGAGTCGGAGGATAAGCCAGGGGAGAAGTCACCAGGCGCGGCTGGTATTCCAGGGGGCGATGCTCCGGTGGGGTAGGGTTGCAGTAAAGCTGACTCGTGATGATGCCCGCTCAAGACCTTTTAAAGCTGGAACCGAGGCTCAGGGCGGTCACCGTGGACAGTATCAGTACCATGCCGAAAACCTGCGGGCCGGCCAGGCTCTCGTCCAGGACCGCGACACCGAACAGCGCCGCGGTGACCGGTTCGACCATAGCCACAATCGAGGCCACGGTGGGCGCCACGTGACGCAGGCCAATCACATACAGGGCAAACGACAGGCCGGCACCAAAGACGCCGAGGGTGACGAACAGCTGTAAATCCGCTGTATCCAGGACGGTAGTGGCCCGACCGATACCGGCAGGCCAGATCAGCAGCACGGCAACCACCGCGAATGCCACGGACAGGACAGCCTGTGGGCTGCCGTGCGGCGCGGCATACTTGAAGCCGAAGATGAATACCGCATAGGAAACCCCCGCCAACAGGCCGGCCCCCGCACCCAGCAGGCTGATGCCGCTCGCGCTGGCCTTGTAGACCTGTGTCAGCAGGATGATACCGACCATCGCCAGGACAATCGCCGCCAGCTTGAGTGGGGTCGGCCGTTCGAGCCTGCAGGCGAATGAGACGAGGTAGACGAATACCGGGGCGCTGTACATCAGGGTGGCAGCCACCGCGACACTGCCCTGCGCAATGCTGACAAAATAAAACGCAAAGTTACCCGCCACACCCAGGCCGGCGAGCACCGACCAGGACCACAGGCGCGCGTTGCCCAGGCCACTGCCGCGGGGCCGCATCAGCAGCCAGGCGAACACAAACAGGAAGCCGATCGCGCCCCGGCTGAAGGAAACGACAGAAGGTTCCCAGCCGCCGTCGATAAGGACGCCGGCAACGCCGCCGGATAGGCCCCAGCACAGGGCTGCCAGGGCCACCAGCACTGCACCCGTGCCGGCGGGGTGGCTTTTTGTTGGCAGCAAGCTGATGTGCGGCTCCCTCCTCGGTTGCCTGGCACCCTGGGCCAGGAGTGTGACACTGACAGCGAGCCCCCGTAAATGAGCCGGGCAGGGCGGGCCAGTTGTGGAGGCCTACTGTATTGCGGCCTGCTCCCTATACCGGGCAATAGCCTCCTCTACTGACGGTGCATCGGCAACAGAGTTACAGGAACCCTGCCGGTAGCCACCGGCCGCCACGGGGCTCACCTCGGTGCCGCCGTCGCTGAACACGCGTACCAAGAAGCCGCCGCCGGAGTTCCTGGCACTGCATCCCTTATCCCCAGCCAGCTTTTCGACAGTACGCTCACCTCCGGTGAAAATCACCTCGGTATGGCACAGCGACGTGCTCTGCTGCTGTGACGGAATCAGCAGGGTTACAGGGTTTGTCGCCGCCCAGGCAATATCCGCGTCACAGTAGAAGCTGAGATCGGATTCACGCAGTCGCAAATCGCCTTTCTCCGCAGCCCACTCTGTGGACTCCTGTGCCACCCGGAATAGTCTCTCCACATCCACCTCGAAGTAGCCATGTGGATGCGTAATAGTGCCATCGCCCCGGGCGATTTCCTGTTCAGAGAACTCCCGGGCCAGGATGGCTTCATGGTGTTGGGCCAACGCGCCGATTTCATCGGGGCTGACATCAATGTCACAGTCGCCGACCCGGCCGGCATCGAAGTCGAAACCAGGGCGGCGGACCTCCGTGGCACCATCCTGGAAGAAATCCACAATGACCGGGCGATAGGTGGTGTCGAACCGGCAGCGACCATTCCTGAGCGCGGAGACCTGTTGGGTAACGCTTGAGCGGACCATCAGGCGAACCGATGCTTTGCATGGCACTGCAACATAGGGGTGTTCGAGGCACTGGCTGGCGGCCTCATTCTGGCGGAGGCGCTTCCTTCCCGGCATGCAGGAAAAACTGATGGCGTCCCGGGCCACTACCAGCCCGGACTCGGCTATGTCTGGATGTTCGGCGTAGACGGCCTCTTCCGCCTGCCGCAGTAGAGCAGGCGTGTCGACAAAAAAGACCGGATTGGCATTACAGAGGGGAGCCATAAGGATACCGAGGACGGGCAGCCAGCGGATATGCGCAGGATTCATCGGGAACCAGCCTGTTGGTTGCGAGGGGGACATGAGTAGCAATAGTTGCGTGCGAGCCCATTGTCCACCAGCGGCAAGGTGTCAGGCCGGATCAGTGGTCGGGGACCGGGGGATGGTGAGTGCCTTATGGAGAAGGAACGGTCAGGCAAGGCCTGCCAGGGCAGGGCGGCGTGGAGGGGGAACTTAACGGCTGCCGACACCCATAACGACGTCCATACTGCCTTCGCCCGCGTCCATAGAGAACGGCACGCTTACCCTGATCCCAGACAGGC
Organism: Microbulbifer zhoushanensis; assembly: GCF_021729055.1. NCBI lineage: Bacteria > Pseudomonadati > Pseudomonadota > Gammaproteobacteria > Cellvibrionales > Microbulbiferaceae > Microbulbifer > Microbulbifer zhoushanensis. Next base: position 33,262 of record NZ_JAJSAO010000004.1, on the reverse strand, counting down.
CGGCTTCCCTGAAGGTATGGGCGATCTCATCCCTGGAAAACCCGCTGCCGGCGTCCCCGGCTTCCTTCAGCCAGTCCCACTGGACCAGCTGGCCGTTCTCGTTTAGCAGCTGCGTCAACAGCCGCAGCGTCTCCAGGTAATCGGGAACAAAGGCCAGGGCAGAAGATGCGACAATAAGGTCGAATCCTGCCTGGAGGTGCTTATTCTGCTTGATCAGTTCTTCAGTTAACTCGGACTGGATGGTAATGACATTATCCAGCTGCTTGGCGTTCAGTACGGAGATCATCTTCTCCGACGGATCGAGTGCAACGATACTGCCTGCCTGTGCAGACAGCCGTTCTGTCAGTAACCCGGTTCCACAGCCGAAATCCAGGATGCGGGCACCCTTGAAGTCGATGGTGTCCGCAAGCGATTGAAATGCACGCTCTGAATAGGTGACAACGTCACTGTTGCTGTCCCATCCCTCGGCATAGTCATCCCAGCTGTTTGCGCTCATTTCCGGCAGTTTCCCCAGTGTCTGTGCTCGCCCTGAACAGTCGCTCAACAGGAGGGCCAAGCATCATTTGTGTTAGCGGGGAATATATGGGGAGTGCGCCGAATATGCAATTGTATGCCTGGTACCACGTTTAACCTCTTTGCTGGAGCTCACGCGAGCGAGAGCGAAGGGAGTACAGGGGGCACGGGACTTCCGTCAGGTTATGGATGTCAACAGGCCCTTGCATCCTGTTGGGGTGTCGGGAGCGTCAGTCACTGCAGGTGCCGAATTCGTCGCCAGGGCTATTCCCAGGCTTGCGGGGACATGGCCCCTGAAAGAGGCAGGACAGCCGTTGCCACCTGGGCTGACCCGGGTAATCGGGAACTGGTTAACTTACCTGAAGTATGAGTCGCTAGCCCCATTAGTAATATGGTCCTGACTTTCCCGGTTCCTTCCCCAGGATCACAAGCGTTGCTTTAGGGGGATTTTTCACCTTGCCGAAACTGTATTTCCACCATAAGAGGAGGGCGGGGATGCTTGTGGCTACCAGTGGATTTCAGTGCGCAAAGCTCTCGCAGCCGGAGACCTTATAGCCGAGGGCAACCAGGTTGCCTGACTCGGAGAACTGGGTGATGAGCAGGGGCGATTGCGCATTGTAAGTGCCGGTCTTTGACTGCTCCTTAAAGCAGATCTCCACATCCTTGATCCCATCTCGGTTTATGTCCTTAACCCTCACAATGGAAACCTGGTAGCGCCAGGAGTCAGTCTCAATGGTAAAGGCGTCGTCCTTGATCTCTGTAGGTTTCAATCCCAGGTCGGAAAACAGGCGGTCATCCTCTGATCTCCTGGGGCCGAAGGAGTTGCGGAAGGTGGATAAATCCAGTTTTTCATAGATATAGCGGCCCAGGTTGTCACTCGGAAGGTAATCCTCGCGGGAGAAGGCCGGGCTTGCGAGAAGTAAAACGGCAAGGGTCAGTAATAGTTTTTTCATGGCTTCCTCTTCCAGTTCCCATTTTCTTGTTTAAACAACGGCATGAAGGCGTCGGCAAACCGTTCCCAGTCCTCGAACTGTGGCATATGGCCCAGGCCTTCCAGCTCTATCAGCTGGCCATCCTGTAAGGTGCTGGCCACCTTTTTACCCAGCTTCTGGTATTGCCCCAGTGCATAGGTAACCCCGGGCTTTTTAAAGGCCCTGCCCGGGCCGGTACGGTCCCTGGTGCCGATAAGCAGTGCCACCGGCATTTCCAGTTGTGGCAGGTCATACACAATAGGTTCACTGAATACGGGGTTATAAGTGAGGGCGTTATTCAGCGCAACCAGCGGGTAGTCTTCATGCTTTAGCTGGCCAATATGGGTGGCAATCAGCGCTTCATAAGTGTCATTCCACTTTCCGTCATAGTAGTTCTTCTTCTGGTATTGACGGATGGATTCCGGGGTCTTGTTCATTTCAGCGGCCAGGAAAACATTGGTGTCCTGGTACTCCACATACTTGAGGTAGTCTTCCAGGCCGATGGGGTTGATCAGTATCAGCTTTTGAGTGGCAGGCGAATAATATTTGCTGAACTTGGTCGCCAGCATACCGCCCATTGAGTGACCGACCACAATAGCCTTGTCAATATTCAGGCTCTGCAGAAGGGCGCGCGTATTGTTTGCAAGGCCGGCAAGGGAGTACTGGTAGTATTCCGGGCGGCTGGATTTGCCAAAGCCGACCTGGTCCGGGATAACGATACGATACCCTTGCCCTACCAATGCCCTGGCGACACGTTCCCAGTAATACCCGGAAAAGTTCTTTCCATGGAGCAGCAGTACCACGCCCTGGGGTTCCCCGGCTGGCATGACGTCCATGTAAGCCATCTTCAATGTCTGGCCCTGCGACTTGACCGTGAAGTAATCAACCGGAAACGGATACTCAAACCCATCCAGGGTGGCATTGTAGGGGGGGATGGTCTCGGACTTGGATTCAGGGGCGCCGAAAGCCGCTGGCGTCACCAGCAAGGCGAGCATCATGGCCAAAGTTATTCGAAGTGTCATATTGCATCCGGAAGTTAAGCAAGCAAGACTGAGCGGGTAACCAATAAATGTTATCAAGCCAGAAAATCCTGACATATCTACCCGGCACAAGCCAATGACCAGATACTGGTCTGCCCGAGCCACTGGCAGTCCTGGTGTTGCATCGTCTCCTGTAACGAGGTTGGGCGTCGCCCCCCAGTTGCTTCACTACCCAACGGGGCGGCGCTTTATGATACATTGCTTGCCCCGCCTCCACCTCCACCTCCACATAGCGAGCACCTCCATGAAACCCTGGATCGAACTCGGCACCGCCCAGATCCCCAACAACGGCGGCACACTCAAGCTGCGCCAGCGCGATCAGGAGTTCTCCATCTCCCTGTCCGGCCCCCGTGGCGAATTAATGAACAGTCGTCGCTTCAACAGTGAGCGGGAGCTGTCGCTGCTGGGCTGTGCCCACCTGAAGACCAGCGAGAATGCCCGGGTGGTGGTGGGCGGCATGGGCATGGGCTACACCCTGGCCGCCGCCCTGGAGGTACTGCCGCCCAGCGCCGAGGTGATCGTCGCCGACCTGATCCCCGAGGTGGTGGAGTGGAACCGCGGCCCCCTGGGCGACTGTGCCGGCCGGCCCCTGGATGACAGCCGCACCAGGGTGCATATCGGCGATGTGCGAGAGCTGCTGGAGAGGGATGACAGTGAATACGATGCGGTGTTGCTGGATGTGGACAACGGCCCCGAGGGGCTGACCCAGAGCGACAACAACTGGCTGTACTCCCTTGAGGGCACCAGCTGTATCTACGAGAGCCTGACTGCGGGCGGCATGCTGGCAGTATGGTCGGCGGGGCCTGACAGCATGTATGTCAACCGGTTGAAGAAGGCCGGCTTCAGGGTCGAGGTCAAGACCGTGCGCGAGCGTCCGGGAAAGGGAGCGCGGCATACGATTTTTCTGGGGAAGAAAGCATCCGTGTAAGGTGAAGGATGGCAGGGAAGGAAGTAAAAAGGCGTTCGTAAGGAGATTAGCATGACAGATGCTGTTAGAAATTTGAAAAGACAAGTGCTGTTCAGTGACTGGTCAAGAATTGAAAGGTACACGCTTGAATTCCGGAATCCGGAGGGGCGGTGGGAAACTCAGCAGAGGGAGGTGTACGACCGCGGAGATGGCGCTGTGGTGTTGCTGTACAACCCGAAGAGGCAGTCAGTGGTGCTTACCAGGCAATTCAGGCTTCCTACTTTTGTCAACGGCAATCGCTCCGGCTTGATGGTCGAGGCCTGTGCGGGCGTGCTGGAGGGAGAAGACCCCGAAGCATGTGCTATTCGTGAGGCTTGGGAAGAAACCGGTTACAGGGTTTCTGCGGTAGAGAAAGTGTTTGAAGTCTATATGTCGCCGGGATCGGTAACCGAGAAGCTTTACTTCTATATCGCCCGGTACTCAGAAGGGGATCAAGTTGCCCCGGGAGGGGGGCTGGATGCTGAGCAGGAGTATATCGAGGTTATGGAGTTACCATTTGACCAGGCGTTCAGCATGATCGGCAGTGGTGATATTCGTGATGCCAAAACGATCATGTTGCTCCAGCACCTGAAAATTTCGCGGTTATTGGAAGCATGAAGATGTCCAGACACGGTTCTTTTGGGCGAAAATAGCCAAGTCTTCAGGGTTATATTGATAAAACAATGCTTATGTCGCTTACTCAGATGTTGAGAGCAAGTGAGTACGCCAAGTTGGTAAATGGGGCTCAATAAGTCAAATAACTATAACAAGGCATTCATGGTAATGAGGGGAATCCCGACATTTCTAACATTGCGGCTGCTGAGCACGCGAGCACTAAGCGCGGTGGTGCCCCAGGCCGAGTCGCAAAGTGACTCACACTGGCCACCAGCTGACTCTGCTTGTTGTTGCCGAGGCTTTAATTAGCCCTGACCGTCGTGATTCGGCAGTTAAACCGGTTGCGAACGCAGCGGCCGCCAGATGAGCCGAAGCTGTGGCTCATTATTGAAGTGGAGGATATTCAACCGCCATTTTTCCAGGCTGATATCAAGGCCAATGCCCTGGGCATGGTTCTATTGAGTTGATTCGGCACCCGGCCGAGAATGCCTCAGGCCTTAAATCATCAACTGGAAATTGCTTCATAGCCTGCCCTCAATTTCAGTTTGGCCGCAGCGCTGTAATCCACGGCTTCGGTGGTGGCTACCAGCAGGTGGTATAGAGTGCTGGCCGGGGCCAGATTGTTGGCGATCTGGTTTTCTGCATCGAGCTGGTCGATATAGAGGCCGGGAATCCTGTCGTCGAAGTAATACCTGAAGAGCAGCTGAATGCCCAGAGCGGCATGGTTTTCCGCTTTCTGGTCCCCCGCACTTGCCTGGCAGAGGCTCGCTTTGATCATTTCCGTCAGTGGCCAGCAGCGCTTGCTGGCTTTCAGAATCCTGCCGCGGACGGAGACGGCGTCGTATAGCAGTCCGGTTTCCGGTTCCGTTCCCAACTGCAGTGCGCGCTGATACAGGGTTTCGGTATAGCGCCTCACAGGTGCACCACTGCGCTGGCTGTATTGATGTAACAGCCAGACCCACTCGAGCATATGTCCGGGCTCCACTTCCTGGCCTTCGTCATCGCTGAGGGGGCGCCAGTCGTGATGGAAATACTCCAGTAAGACGCAATTCTGGCTGTCGTAAAAACAATTTTCAAACAGGGCAAAAATTTCGCCTGCCCGGGCCAGCCAGCGGCCATCACCGGTGGCATCATAGAGGGCGATAAATGCCTCCAGAAGGTGCATGTGCGGGTTCTGCCTGCGAGTTTTTGTGTGGTAGTTCCCTTCCAGCCAGCCGCCGCGAGGGCCTTTGATGTAAACGTCCAGGTACTGAATCAATGCTTCCGCCTTGCGCAATGCAGAGCTGTCATTGAACGCTCGAAATCGCCAGGCACAGGCTAGGAGAAAGAAGGCCAGGTCATACACATCCTGGCGCGTGTCGTGAATGCCATTCTCACTGTTTAGTACGTGTACATACACCTGCGGCGCGCTGGGGTGCTGTGCGTAGCGGGTAACGAAACGATCCAAGTCCGCCACAATACCGTCGGCACCTTCCACCCAGCCACGCCGGCTTGCGCACGCCAGCACGAACATCTGCCTCGCTTGGACTCGGACCCGCTTGGGGCAGTCGCTGTCGGGGCGCCCTTCGGGGGAGAGGCGCTCATGGGCGCTGCCACTTGCGCGGTCAAAGCCCTGGGCCATCCAAAGGGGGAGGGCGGCGCTGATCATCCAGTTCTCCAGCTTTTGTGTCCAATGATTGATATTCAGAGACATTGAATTGACCTTTTCTGGCAAAACATTTCAGAGTGGAACCGGTTACAATCACATGAGATAGACCGGCTTCACTACCTTAGAGCTGTATTATGCGATGTAATGTAACCGGTTACAATAATAGTTCCGCTCAGCCCGATGTAGCTGAGTTTGTGGCGGGGAGGGCATCCAGCGCCAACGAGCGGTCGGGATCAAAACCCGCTTGCGCTGGAGGTGTCGGGCTAGCGGGAGCGAGGCGGTGTACTCTTGCGCACTACGAAGTCGTAGGACAGTACGGTTTCCGTCTGCTGGAGTTCCTGGCCCTCGATCAATTCCAGCAGGGTGTTGAAGCTGGCTCGTCCCAGTTCTTCTGCGGGCTGGGCGACCGTTGTGAGGGGTGGATCACTGTAGCGGGCAAATTCGATGTCGTCGAAGCCGGTGATGGACATTTCTTCTGGCACACGAATTCCTGCTGTTTTCAGTCCCTGAATACAACCGATAGCCATTTCATCGTTCATGGAGAAAATGGCGGAGGGGCGGTTCTTCATGCGTGCGAAGTGGTTCGCAGCCATCAGGCCGGAGCCCATAGTGAAGTCGCCGTTTACCAGCAGGTCCTCTTCAAATGGGATGCCTGCGCGCTCCAGACTCGCTCGGTATCCCCGCAGTCGGTCTCGGGAGTGGGGGTTTTCCGCCAGTCCCGCCAGCACACCAATGCGCCGGTGCCCCTGGGCGATCAGGTAATTGACCACCTCCTCGGCAGCGCCGGCATTGTCGATACGCACGGAAGGGTAGGGAGTGTCTTCGCAGCCGGCGGCAGAAACGATGGGAATGTCAGCCTTGGGTTGCAGGGATTTGCCAGGAATATGCGGGCGCAGCTGCAGGATGCCATCGGCCTGGCGGGTTTCTACCAGCCGCGTGTACTCCTCTTCGCGGGTGCTGGAGTCGCGGGTGTCGCCGAGTAGAACGCTGTAGCCTTTTTGCTGGGCGGCATCTTCAATACCGCGAATTACCGTGGCGAAGAACAGGTTAGAGAGGTTCGGTACCAGAACGACGATTGAGTAGGCGCGTACTGCTCGGAAGTTGCGCGCCATCATGTTGGGGCGGTAACCCACCTTATCAACGGCGTCGCGGACCTTGCGCAGTGCTTCCTTGGAGACTTTTTCCGGTGTGCTGAGCGCCCGGGAGACGGTAGCGATGGAGACGCCCGCTACTCGCGACACTTCCCTAATACTCGACATATTCTCTGACCATCGGTAGCTGGATCGCCATACCGGTAGGTACGGCCCGCCTCAGGAACGCCACTTGTGGCTTGTGAGGCCTGAAAAGTTACCGGAAAACGCAAGAAAGCTCTAGCAAATTTGATTGTAACCGGTTACATTAATATTTCTGGCGGGCTGTTATGAGGGGATTACCCCTGGTCGCCCCCAATAAACTGAAGAGTGCGGACTAATACCGCGCCACGCGATAATAGAGAGAAGAGCTGCCTTATGAGCCTTGCACCTATAGACCTCACGGTAATCGGGCTGTATCTACTTGCGTCGCTGTTTATCGGGTTCTGGGTGTCCCGCAAGGCATCGAAGAATATCCAGAGCTACTTTCTAGGCGGCAACAAGTTGCCGTGGTACTACCTCGGGCTGTCCAACGCATCGGGTCAGTTCGATATTTCCGGCACCATGTGGATGGTGTACCTGCTGTTTATTTATGGCCTGAAAAGTATCTACATACCCTGGCTGTGGCCCGCCTTTAACCAAGTTTTTCTGATGATTTTTCTGTCTATCTGGCTACGCCGCTCGGGTGTAATGACCGGTGCTGCCTGGATTCGCTTCCGGTTTGGCGAAGGACGCGGTGCTGAGCTCTCCCACCTGGTGGTCGTCGGGTTTGCACTGCTAGTGGTACTCGGCTACCTGGCCTACGGCTTCGTCGGCATTGGCAAGTTCGCCGCTGCGTTTATGCCCTGGCAGCTCTCGGCCGATCCACATAACAACGAGATTTACTATGGCCTGATCCTCACGACAATCACGGCGGTGTACGTAGTGAAAGGCGGCATGTTCGGGGTTGTCCTTACCGAGGTGATGCAGTTTGTCATCATGACCGTTGCGTGTGTGGCGATCGGGCTGATTGCCATGTATCAGGTTTCTCCAGAAATGCTGCGCGCCGCGGTGCCTGAAGGTTGGTTCAGCATGAACTTCGGGCACACACTTGATCTCGACTGGAACGGTATTCTCGACAGCGCCAACCAGCGCATCGTCGATGACGGCTGGTCGCTGTTCTCGGTGTTCTTCATGCTGGTGTTGCTAAAAGGCATTCTACAGAGCATGGCCGGGCCGGCTCCCAACTACGACATGCAAAGGATTCTGTCCGCCCGTACCCCGGTAGAGGCGGCGAAGATGAGCTGGCTGGTAAATCTGGTGCTGTTGTTCCCGCGCTACATGATGATCACAGGCCTGACAATTCTCGCCCTGGTTTTCTTTGTCGGCGACCTGCAGGCGATGGGAGATAGTGTCGATTTCGAGCAGATTCTGCCATTCGCACTTGCCAATTACGTCCCAGCGGGTTTACTCGGGTTGGTGGTGGCCGGACTGTTGGCCACCTTTATGTCGACATTTGCCGCGACCACCAACTCGGCGCCAGCCTATGTGGTCAACGATATTTACAGACGCTATTTCAACAAGAATGCCGATGAGAAAACCTATGTGCGTATGAGTTACTTGGTGTCCGTCACATTTGTAGTCCTGGGTACCGGTATCGGCCTGTTCGCACCGTCACTCAACTCAATCATCCTCTGGATCGTAAGCGCACTGTACGGCGGATACACCGCGGCAAATATCCTCAAGTGGTACTGGTGGCGTATGAACGGTTTCGGCTACTTCTACGGCATGCTCGCCGGCCTGCTGGCCGCGATCCCCATGATGTTTACCGATATTTCGCCGCTTTACGCATTCCCCGGACTGTTTGCTTTGTGTCTGGCCGCGAGTACCGCCGGTTCTCTGCTAACCAAAGCAGACGACATCGAAACCCTGAAGACATTTTATTTCAGAACCCGGCCCTGGGGCTTCTGGAAACCGGTGCATCAGGCCCTGCTGGTGGAGCACCCGGACCTCAAGCGCAATACCGAGTGCAAGCGAGATCTCATCAACTGTGCGGTCGGTCTTGTCTGGCATACCGCACTTACTGCCGCCCCCATTTTCATGGTGATACAGCGCTGGACCGAGTTCTCCATCTCTATGGGCGTGATTGCACTGACCAGTTATCTGCTGTGGAGAAACTGGTACCGACTGATGCGTGATGATCCCGATGCGGAGCTCGGAGAGCAAATTAAGATGCCTGAACATATCTCAGGGCGGAGTCCGGTAGCTGCGGCAGGTTGATCCGCTTCCATGCGCTGGCTCGAAGAAATATGGCATACATATAAGTGCCACCTATTAATACAAACCATCACCGAAAATTAGAGTTAGCCGAGTGAAATATGTCTAGTCACCTTGAGAAAGTGCGTGCGCTGATCGAACAACAGGAAGCCCTGCTCACCAAAAAAAATTTACCATCGGAAGGTGGCAACGGGATTTATCAGCGTTGGCAGAACCCGATTATCACCCGACATCATGCCCCTATTGTCTGGCGATATGACCTGAATGAGGCTAGTAATCCTTTCCTGATGGAGCGCCTCGGTGTGAATGCGACCCTCAATTCCGGTGCCATAAAGCTGGATGACAAATTCCTGCTCGTCGTGCGTGTGGAAGGTGTGGATCGCAAATCCTTCTTTGCGGTGGCGGAAAGTGATAATGGCGTGGATAACTTCCGTTTTTGGGAAAAGCCGGTTGTGATGCCGGAAACCGAAGATCCGGATACCAATATATACGATATGCGCCTTACCCGGCATAAAGATGGCTGGATCTACGGACTCTTCTGTACGGAGCGCAAGGATCATTCCCTGCCCAACGATGCCAGCGCGGCGGTTGCCCAATGTGGTGTCGCCCGTACCCGCGATCTGAAAATCTGGCAGCGCCTGCCGGACCTGATTACCCACAGCGGTCAGCAGCGCAACGTGGTTTTGCATCCAGAATTCGTTGGTGGCAAGTATGCGCTTTACACCCGCCCACAGGATGGCTTCATCAGTGTCGGCAGCGGCGGTGGCATCGGCTGGGGTCTTACCGAGTCCATGGAAAATGCCGAGGTCCTGAACGAATCGCTGGTGGACACCAAGGTGTATCACACCATCAAGGAAGTGAAAAACGGTCAGGGCCCGGCGCCGATCAAAACCGACAAGGGGTGGCTGCACCTGGCTCACGGTGTGCGCAATACCGCCGCCGGTCTGCGCTATGTGCTGTACATGTTCATGACCGACCTCGACCGCCCGTGGGAAGTAACTCACCGTCCCGCCGGCCACCTGATTGCGCCAGAAGGTAGTGAGCGCCTTGGTGACGTTTCCAACGTGGTATTCAGCAACGGGTGGATCGAAGAGCAGGGCAAGGTATACCTCTACTACGCCTCCTCCGATACCCGGCTGCACGTGGCGACCAGTTCTGTCGAGCAACTGGTGGATTACTGTGTGAATACCCCGGAAGACGGATTACGCTCCGCGACTTCCGTGCAGACTCGTATCGATCTGATCGAACGCAATGCCGCGGTACTCAGGGATCTGTAAATCATGGAACGCCAGATGGATACCCGGATGGAAAGCCTGGAAGCAGTAGCGCCGGAAGCGCAGCGCACACAACAAGACGCACTGACAAAGCTGATTCCCGAGTTCAACCATCAGCTTAAGGACATCGCCCGCTGGTGGCGGGACCATTCGCTGGACGAAGCGCATGGAGGATTTCTCGGCGAAGTCAGCGTGTACAACATCCCCCATACGCAGGCGGACAAGGGTGTGGTGCTGAATGCGCGCATCCTGTGGTTCTTCAGCGAACTGGGTTTGCACCGTCGCGCGCAGGGTGAATCCGATGTGGAAGCAATCGCGCTGGCCCAGCGCGCTTTTGATTACTTTGTTCAGTATTTCGATGATGCCGAATACGGCGGTGCCTTCTGGTCGCTGGATTATCGCGGCCAAGTGCGCGAGGCGAAAAAACAGACCTATGCTCAGGCATTTTGTATTTACGGTTTTGCCAGCTTTTATCGATTGACCGGCAATACGCAGGCACTGGACAAGGCGCAGGCGTATTTCCGCAAGATCGAAGCCCACTGTGTGGATCGCTCGCTCGGTGGTTATGTGGAAGCAGTAGCCCACGACTGGAGCCCGGTTTCCGATTTCCGCCTGAGCGAAAAAGATCTCAACGCACCGAAAACCATGAACAACCACCTGCACGTGCTGGAGGCCTATACCGGCCTCTATCGCGCGCTACCCACAGAAGAGGTGGCTACGGCGCTGCGCGCAAGTATCGAGTGGTTCTGTGAATACATCGTCAACGAAGAAAATGGACATCTGCGCCTGTTTCTGGATATGGAATGGCGAGATGTTTCCGGTGGTTATTCCTACGGACACGATATCGAAGGCAGCTGGCTGCTGGAGGAAGCACTGGAAGTGCTCGGTGATCACGGGTTAGAGGCCCGTTACATGCCGCTGGTACGCGCACTGGGCGAATCCTGTTTGCGTGAGGGCATTGGCGAGCGAGGCCAGGTGCTGGATCACTTTGATTTCAAAACCCACGCACGCCAGTTGGACTCCGAATGGTGGGTGCAGGCAGAAGCTCTGGTGGGATTCCTGAACATGTGGGAAGTTACCGGTAGCGATGACTACGCCCGAGCGTTTAATGCTGTGTGGAAGTACGTGAAGTCCTTCCAGATTGATCACGACGATGGTGAATGGCTGTACCACGCCTCGCTGTACCGCGCGAGCAAGGGCGATCAACGCTACAAGCTTGGATTCTGGAAAGGTCCCTATCACAACGGGCGCGCCATGATGGAAGTGAGTCAGCGCCTCGCACGTTTGGTTCAGCAGGAATCCGATGAAAAAATACAGGAGGAGGCTGTTCGTGAAACCGTTGCATAGTCTCATAGCTACGCTTCTGACCGCTTTGACGGTGAGTGGCTGTGAAAAATCCGTCAGCGATCCGTTGCCCGAGCACTGTCAGGTTCCTGAATTGCCTGGCGGTTCCGAACAGGTCGAAGCGTTTACCGGCTTCGAACATTTTATCCGTCGCGATGGAATCCAGTTGCTGGATGGCGACAAGCCGGTGCGTTTTATCGGCCTGCACGCCACCGAACTGCATCGCATTGAAGACGATGTAGCCTCAAAGGGCAGTACCATCGGCAAGTCCGATCACTTCCGCTGGCCTACGGCGCGCGAGCAGGTCAACTGGATCAAGGCACTGGTGTACAGCGGCCACAGTATTACGCGGATCTACACCCTCTCGGTGGACGATATCGAACTGCCACGGGATGTGCGTGCAAATATGCCGGCACATATCGTCAAAAACCCACAGACCGGGTCTATCGAACTGGATGAATCCGCAATGCAGGTTTATGACCGCATGGTGTATTTGGCAGATAAGTACGGCTTGCGTCTGATTGTGCCCGTCATCGACCACTGGAGCTGGTGGGGTGGTAAGCATGAACTGGCCAATATGGTTGGTGAGAGTGATGGTGATACCAAGGAAGACGGCCCGCTGTATGACGTAAACAGCAAAACCTTTGCGGCCTACGCCTCCATTATTGAAGAGCTACTGACCCGTCAGAATAGCTGCACCGGGCGTGAATACCGCGAAGAAAAGGCCATTATGGCCTGGGAAACCGGTAATGAACTACGCGGCACCAATAAGGAATTTCTCGCGCAGACCGCCGCCTTGTTCAAGCGTCTCGCACCGAATCAGTTGGTGGTTGATGGCGATCAGCAGGCGGACTACACCCATCCACCGGGATCTGCGGATATCGAAAGCGGAGAATTTCTCGGCTTACTCGACCCTAACGTGGATCTGCAGTCCAACCATTTTTACGGCGGTTATATGTCGCCGGAGGTAGTGCGCAAACAGGCCGCACTGGCGCGAAAGTTCAACAAGCCTTTATTTATCGGCGAATACGGATTACAGCCTATTGAAACCATCCGCGCGGTTACGGATGCCTGGGTCAATGAGCCCGCTGTGGCCGGTGCCCTTGTGTGGGGGTATCGCGGACATCGTGAGGCGGGAGGTTTTTACTGGCACTACGAGTCCGATGGGCATATGAGTTATCACCTGCCAGGATTTACAGTGAACGATGGCAATAACGAGCTCGCCGTTATCGAAATGATCCGTGAGGCACAGGCGAAGCTCTCTTTCAGTGAACGGGCGAAAAAATTTTCCACTTCCTGGCCAGTACCCCAGGCACCACTGCTACACCCTATCTCCGAAACTGGTGAAGTCAATTGGATGGGTGCTCCCACCGGTCGCTATTACCGGCTTTATGTATCGGAAGACGATGGTGAAGACTGGACGTTACTCGCAGACAAGCTGGTCGATGCAGAAAATGGCTGGGATCCGGAAACCATGGATCTTTACACCATAACGGCGAGCCTGGAAAGCTCAGAGCTTAAGGCGGATTCCGCTGCGAAAGTGCGCTGCAAACTCTATCGGCTGACAGCGGTCAATGGGGCCGGCGAATCGGAGCCATCCAATTCACAGTCCTATTGTACGCCCGACTAATGAACTGTATCTGCACTAAATTACGCAAAGTCTCATTGCATTATAGTAAATTGCCTCGTCAACCTCATTGGTTGCCGCTGTTGAGGAAACTCGCAGCGGCTTTTTTATTTTCGGAATAGGGATTAGGGGAAGTGGTGACCGATGATGAAGTGTGGCCCGGCACTATAGACTAAGTTATAGCTTACTGCTTTAGGTTGTCCGAGTGGCGGCGGATGATAGCCAGCGTGCTGGTGTCCGTATCGAATACCGAGTTCAGGCCCTGGGGTTCCTGGGGAGGGTCCCCCAGAAAATCACTGCCTGGCTGCCACCGATATTCCGGGTTGTCGGTGCGGCCATAGCCGCTGAACGTCCAGAAGTTCGATCCTACCAATGGGCCACCGGTACTGCTGCTCTTCTCGATTCTCTGATAAATAAATTCCAGGAAGCGATCCCGGTAATTGGTGTCGGCATTTGGTGAAAAGCTGCCACCGTCCCGCTCAACGCCAAACTCTTCCAGTACCAGGGGTTTTTCCTGTTGCTGTGCAAACTCGATGTGACGGCTCAAATAGTCTGTCGCCTTGTTGACAGCAACCGGGTAGGTGTCTTCCGGATTACTGGCGTCAAACCAGCCCCAGTTCTTGATCCACAGATGCACGGTGAGATAGTCGATGGCATCGGTATCGTGGGCTTCCAGGTAGACCTGGGCCTGCTGTTGGGTGCCGGCGAGTCCTTCGCTGCCGCTACTCACGAGCTGATACGGCGCGAGCTGGTCCAGGATTGCTGCGCTCTGTTGGACCCAACGTACATAGTCCCTGGCCCGGGATGCATCGAACGATGCCCCCCCTGAGCGCGGCTCATTGGCCAGTTGCCAGGCCATGATCGTGGGGTCTTCCCGGTACAAGGTCCCGGTTATGCTATTTATTCTTTGACTCAGAGCGGCGGCGCTATCCAGATACTGTCTCTGGCATGGAGCGCAGCGATAAAAGTCAGTGGTGTTCTCGATATATTTATCCCACTTGCCGCTTACATCCGGGTCGTACAGAGTGGCTTCCTGGTGCCATACCAGATACTGCGACATACCACCGGACCACTGCCAGAAGTTGGTCAGGTACAGGACCGCTCTCATATCTCGCGCTTCCATTTCCGCCAGCAGGCGGTCTAGCCCCTGAAGCAGTGTTTCATTCATTTGCTCCGGCGCGGTAACAACTGCGGGCTTAACGCTGCGCGACAGACTGCTTTGCTCGGAAAGTGCCAGTACTCGCAGGTTGTCAATGCCGTGGGTCGCCATCAGGTCCAGTTCGCGGGTTAGGCGTTCGGGATCCGTCGCAGCCAAGTAGGCGCCATGCCAGTAGTTCGCACCGGTAAAACGGTAGGGGCGGTCGTCCAGTTGGAATTGTCCGTCTTGCACGTGTACAAACGCATTGGTTGGCACATGAGCAGTATCTGTGGTCGCCTTTGCTTGTTGCTGGTCGCAGCCGGTAACTGCTGTCGCCACGGCTAGTGCAATGGTCGTTATTGTTTTCACTACGGATGGAACTCTCTCATCGGTTTTTTGGGTTGTTGTCAACCGACATGTTTCTCGTACTACGATAGCGGTTCAAAAGGCGGTTGGTACTGCTATCAAAAGCGTCGCAGGCGTTCTCGTTGGAAAGGTGGGGGACCAGGGCGGCGCATATCTGCTTCCCCAGCTCTACTCCCCACTGGTCGAATGCGTTGATGTTCTGGAGAACGCTCTGTACAAATACTTTGTGCTCATACAGTGCGATCAGTGCACCCAGGGATGCCGGTGTCAGCGCATCCATGGTGAGGGTATTGCTGGGGCGGTTACCGGGCATGGTTTTGTGCGGTGCCAGTGCTGACGCGGCGGTCTCTTCCATCCCCGCCTCGAGTAGTTCGGCGATCGCCTGCTCAAGTGATTTGCCCACCATTAGCGCACGGCTTTGCCCCAGGCAGTTGGCCACCAGCAGATCCTGGTGGTTGCCGAGGAGGTTGTGGGAGCACAACGGCAGTATGAAATCCACCGGAATCAGCAGATTGCCCTGGTGTAGAAGTTGGTGAAATGAATGTTGACCGTTGGTGCCTTCGGCTCCCCATATGATGGGAGACGTGGGCTGGTGTAGAAACTCACCCTGCAGTGAAGTAGATTTTCCATTGCTCTCCATATCCAGCTGTTGCACGTAACCGGGAAAGTCCCCCAGATAGTGATCGTAGGGCAGTAGTGCCTGGGTATCCGCGCCCCAGAAACGCTGATACCAGAAGCTTAACAACGCCAGAATAACCGGCATGTTCTCTTCCAGCGGAGCCTGTTGAAAATGCTGGTCCATTGCCGCTGCTCCCCGGTGAAACTCGGTGAACTGCTCGTAACCGACCGCCAGCGCGAGGGGCAGGCCGATGGCTGACCAGATAGAATAACGGCCGCCAACCCAGTCCCACATCGGGAAAGTGTGTGTGGAAAGGATGCCAAATTGCGCAATCCTGTCGGTGGCGGTGCTAATGGCGGCAAAGTGCTGTCCGATGGCATCGAGACGCCCGGTCTTCTCCATCAGCCAGTCGCGCGCTGTGTACGCGTTGGCAAGCGTCTCTTGGGTGGTGAAGGTTTTGGAGGCGACGATAAACAGGGTAGTTTCAGGGTCAGCGTTGCGCAGTTTTTCCGAAATATCGCTGGCGTCCACATTGGAGACAAACTGAACCTCCAGATCTCGCTTCGCATAGGGTTTCAGTGAGCGACAGGCCATGGCAGGGCCCAGGTGTGAACCACCAATGCCGATATTTATCACGGTACGGAAGGGCTTTTCCGTGACGCCGGTAATGCTACCTCTATGCACGCCATCGACAAACTGTTGCATGCGCGCGAGGGTCTCGTCGACCTGAGCGCGCAGGGATTCCTGCCCCGGTATCGCCCCGCGCAGGAGCGGGTGCAGCACCTGGCGCTGCTCGGTGGTGTTGATCGGGTCTCCACGAAACAGCGCGTCTCTACGCGCTTCCAGCTCGTGGGCTCGGGCAAGTGCAAAGAGAGCCGCCATTGCGCCCTGATCGATCCTATTTTTTGAGAAGTCCAAATACAGCCCCGCAGCCTGTATTTGCAGTGCCCGCCCGCGATCAGGGTCGAGCTCGAACAGGGTTGTCATCGCTGTGTCTGAGAGTCGCTTTTTTTCTGCACTCAGCTGTTGCATTAGAGTGGCTGTTTCTGGAATGCTCACGATTACCTCGGTCTGTATCATCTGGAACTTATTCCCCGGCACTTCTGATGCCTTCAGAGGGGGGCAGCATGCTATTCAACCACACTGTGTAACCGGTTACATCTTTTGGCGTCAATTTTTGCCTTTTATTGGCGCAAGGGAGGAAAAAGTTTGCACTCGGGTGGTGCTTGTAATATCTTGAAGTGGAACCGGTTACATCAACTTGAGCTGGATGATCAAATTGTCACGTTTTTTGTGTAACCGGTTACATTGCGAGCTTGTCCCTGTCGCAATGACGGCGAGGCGAAGTGGTCGTTCGCCCTGGCCGCGCCCCCGTGGCGCGCAGTCACTACACGATAATAATTGAGGGAAAACAAAATGCTGGCAAAAGAACTGCCGTTTGCTCAAGCGATTCTGGCTACAAGCGTTGCGGCCTATGGGCTGTTGGGTGCTCAGTTTGTGTTCGCACAGGAAGGGTCCGGTTTAATTGAAGAAGTGGTGGTGGAGGGGATTCGACTGTCTCAGGAAACTGCGATTAATACCAAGCGCAACGCCACTTCCATCATGGATTCAATCGTGGCGGAGGACATCGGCAAGCTGCCGGATGTCACCATCTCCGACTCGCTGCAGCGTATCACTGGTGTTCAGGTTCGCCGCTCGGCCGGTGAGGGTGGGGCGATCAACGTGCGTGGCATGCCTCAGGTAATGACCACGCTGAATGGCGAGTCCTACCTCGGAGCCGGCTCGGTAACCACGGTACAGCCGAATTTCAATGATGTCCCAGCGCCGCTATTTGCCGGTGCGGATGTGTACAAATCGCCGACCGCCTCAAAACTCTCCGGTGGTATCACCGGTATGGTGAATCTGCGTACCCATCGCCCGATGGATTTTGACAGTGGAACCACCACATCTTTTTCTGCCGAAGGGCAGACTGGCCGTGACTCCAGCGAAACTGACAGCTCGATGTCAGGGCTGTTTGCGTGGAATAACGATCAGGTTGGGGTGCTGTTGTCCGCATCCGTCGCCAATGTAAACCTGGCGAACTACTACAACGGTATGGCCGGTGGCGGTTCCGATGCGGGCTGGTCCGGTATGCCTCCCGAAGCGGGCAGTGAAACGGACAACTGGAATTATAAAGGTACTGATGTGAATGGCGACGGCGACATCGATGATCGCTTTGTCGCTTATCAGGGGCACACCGCCTACAACCAGTTTGCCGAGCGTGAGCGTTTTGGTCTTAACGGTTCCTTCCAGGCTGACCTCGGGAATGGTTTTGGTCTGGCTGCCGACTTCTTCTTCACCGATATGGATGAAAAAGACCGCCGCGCAGGTATTGCCATTTCTGACAAGTGGCAGCAGTGGGGTTGGGCCGCACCACTTGAGTCCAGAGAAGGTGCCGATGGCATCCAGGCCACACAGGTTTATCAGGCAGATGGGCGCCGCCTTAAGTCCTACTCCGAGGTAAAAGGAACGGTTTCCGAGTCTAGCAATATCAACATTGAACTCAATTACGACAACGGTGGTGCCTTTACCGGCGGCGCCCGACTGGTCCATGGGCGAGCAGAGCAGAGCAACCTCAATAGCTACATGGACATTGACATGGCGGATGGCAGTCAGTGGGGTGTGCAGTTCCCGAATTACCCGGGTGGGGCTCAGGCCAGTAACCCAGGCGGTTACTCCGACCCATTCCAGAGCATTGTGGTGGATTACCGCGGCGACGCACCGCGCTGGAGCGGTGTGCCAGATCTGGTGAGAAACCTGGATAGCTACGCGGTAGGCGCCCTGTCTTCAGAAAATAACTACGAGCGCGATGGGGAAATGACCGTTGCGCGGTTTGATGGTTCCTTCAACTTTGATGATGCCGGTTTCCTCCAGTCAGTGGACGGTGGTGTGCGCTACTCCGATCGGGATGCCGAAAACGAGCAATATCACCTGTTGGCGCCGATTGGCGATAATGGCTGCCTGGTGCGCTGGAAGGCAACCGACGTGGTAATGAGTGACAGCTCCTGCTCCTTCGGTGATGGCAACGGTACTTTCTATACGGCAGGTGTGCCGATTCCGCTCTCCTCCTTTGGTGGAGATGTTCAGTGGGTGACCGATTTTGGCGGTGCTACCGGTATCCCGGGGGTCTACGCGCTGAGTCCGGAAGCCATGGAAAATGTAGTGGCTTTCCATAACTCGCTATATCCGAACAATGAGCGTGGCATCATCCCGGGACAGTCCTACGCTGTGAACCTGCAGGAAACCTCCGCATATGTTCAGGCAAATTTTGCCGCAGAAGTAGGCGTGCCGGTAACCGGTAACTTTGGTCTGCGTGTAGTAGAAACCGACTTGGAAGTTGGTCAGCGTATTGTGGGCAATTCGCGGGGCTACGGTGCCCCGGAAGTGGATGATGGTGAGTTTGTTACCAGTCGTTCCTACACGGATGTATTGCCCTCTCTAAATCTTGCGTTCGATCTGCGTGAAGATGTCAAACTGCGCGCCGCCTACGCCAAAACCATGTCCCCGTTGAATCTGGAGCAGTGGGGCGGTGGTCTTTCCCCGACCTACGCCATCAATTCGGATACTGGTGTATTTGAGGTTATTTCTGCCAGCTCTAACGGCAACCCGGATCTGGATCCGTGGCGTGCGGATAACTTCGACCTTTCGCTCGAGTACTACATCGGCTCTGGAATGGTTAGTGCCGGTTTATTCCTTGTCGACATTGAGAGTTTCATCGAGCGTGGCTCTGTGTCCATGGACCTTCCCGATCAGGATGGCGTAGTGCGCCGCAGTACCGATGTTCAGACCAATGTGCAGGGTGATGGTGGTGAACTCTCGGGTCTTGAGCTTTCCTTCAAGCAGGCATTCCACTTCCTGCCCGGTGTCTGGAGTAACTTTGGTGTGGATGCGAACTACACCTACTCGCCGAGTGATTCAGGCAATAAGGATATTGACGGTGAAGATCTTCCATTCGCCGACAATTCCGAGCGACTGGCTAACTTCGTGGGCTGGTACGAGGGGGAACGTCTGCAAGCTCGCTTGGCATACAACTATCGCAGCGAGCGAGTGGTGGCATTCAATCAGGTGTGGGGTACTGAAGGCCTGACACTGATGCAAGCCCCCACTGCTTATGTGGATGCCTCCGTCAGTTACGATATCAATGACGATGTCACTGTTTATCTAAATGGCTCCAATCTCACAGGAGAAACGGAGGAATATTACCTCCAGTGGGAAGATCAGAAGGCTTGGAGCAATGCCTATGAGCCGCGGTATACACTGGGTGTTCGCGCCAAGTTCTGATCGATGTGCTAGGGCTGGCTGCGTTTGAGCGGCGTGGGCAGTCCTCAGGGCCACACCTGGTGTGGCCCTGTCTCTCCCTTTCGAAGTCGTTGGACTCTCGTTATTGGCCTCCGGTTATCCGGAGGCATTTTTGAAGAATTATTCTAATAATAATTTCAGGGCTATAGGTTTTCAGGTTTAGGAAGCCGGACCTCTTTGACGCTCTGTTCTATGAATAAGAAATAGGGCCTGTAATACAGCAGCGTTTAATTTCGTATCAAATAAATTTTCGTGTCACCGATTTCTTTTCTTGTGCGCATTCCTGTGCAGAGGGCGGGTGGCCGATGCCTGAAAACAATGGTCGGGTGGGGCAATAACCGTTCCCCCGTCACATTGCGCGACGGTAGCACCGTCGCGATCCGCGATTTGCATTGTGCGAGTCGCAGAGTTGCTGGGCAGTCAGTTTTCGCTTGTGCCGCCGTTGTGCGTTCAATCGACAGTGGTCGCAGTTAACAGTCAACTCACTCTCTTGAAATGCCAATAAAAATGATGGTGAGTGAAATGATAAAAGTAAGAAATGGCCTTTCGTTGCTGATTGCGACGATGTTGGCCACACCTGTTGGTGCTCATGCCGCAGCGTGTACAGAGCCGGATTGGGATCCGGAACTCCAGTACACGGGACATGAATCTGTGACCTATGAGAGTGCCCACTTCAAGTCTAAGTGGTGGGTAAAGGGAACGCCCCCGGACCGGACGGATCAATGGGGACCTTGGGAGTTCCTCGAGGAATGTGACAACGGGGAGCCCTCTGATCCTATACCAGTAGCTTCGCCGCTATCGCGTTCTTTCAATATCAATGGTGGTAGTGACGTTGTATTCACACTGAACACGGATGGCGACACACTCCTGTCAGTAGACAACATCACACAGGCGAACACGCTTGATCAAAGTGCGTATAGTCTCAATGGCTACGATCTCACCTTTGCGGCGACTTACCTGAGTGCACTGGGCGTAGGCAACTATAGTTTCCAGCTCAATTTCGCCGCTGCTGCGCCGTTGATGGTCGACATCGACGTGGTGGATGTAACGCATCAAGTGACCACGTTGACTCCGGAAGATGCGGTGCTCACGTATGATTCCGTGCTTACCAATGGCCAGATCGAGCTCAAAAAGGGCGAGGCCCAGTGGCTCTATTATGCGCCTGTCTCTGGGGAATATGTGGTCGAGTTTGACTACACCGCTCCCTATGGTGAAAAAACCAATACCTTCTACGTCGGTGGCAATACCCAGTCGGTGATGACGCCGCAAACCGACACCATTCAAACCGTTTCCATCACGGCCAATATGAGCGCCGGTGATCAGGTGATTGGTGTAGACGGTAGTGAAGGTAACTGGGGGTATATCTTTCTCGATAATGTCCGGGTGTACTCGTCAGAAATTACACCGGATGATCCAACCGACCCCCCGGTTGACCCCACGATCAGCCCGGCCAGCCAGACGGTACAGGCGGGTTCCGGCAGCAGCGTGAGCTATAGCCTGGATTCAGGGTCCTACAGTTTCTCGAGTCTGAGCGTTGATGGTGCCACCCTGCAGCAGGGCACCGACTACACAGTAGGCGCGGCGAACGTGACTCTGGAAGCAGCCTATGTCAGTACGCTTGCCGCTGGCAGCTATACGGTCACAGCCAACTTTGAAGACGCCGAGCTTGGCACTAGCGCGGTATCCGCTGAGCTGCTGGTAGAAAGCGAGCCGGTGGTCATGCCTTCGCTTTCTCCCTCGAGCATTAGTGTTCAGGTCGACTCTGGTAACAGTGTTAGCTACAGCATGGACGCCGGCTCTTACAGTTTCTCCAGCTTGAATAATGGTGGAACCGTATTGCAGCAGGGTACGGATTATTCCGTCACCGCCACAAGCCTGGTTCTTGACGCGGCCTATGTCAGCACCCTGGCAGTGGGCAGCTATACCCTAACCGCCGCATTTGACGATGCCGAGCTGGGTAGTGAGTCTCTGTCTGTCCAGTTGCGCATAGACAGTGTTCCGGTTGTTATGCCATCGGTTTCTCCTTCCAGCGTCAGTGTGGAAGCGGGCTCTGGTGCCAGCGCCAGCTATAGCATTGATAGTGGCTCTTACAGCTTCTCCAGTGTGAATAATGGCGGCACGGTTCTGGTTCAGGGGTCGGATTACACCCTGAGTGGTACAACCCTGACGCTGGAGGCTGGATACATCAGCACCCTTGCGGTAGGCACTTATGCGTTGACAGCCGGCTTTAATGACGCAGATCTGGGCAGTGAGTCTGTACCCTTCGAGCTGCGGGTAGACACTCCACCAATGGTGATGCCGTCTATTTCTCCTGACAGCCAGACTGTGAATGTTTCTGCGCCCACCGCATTGAGTTTTGACCTGACTGCGGGATCTTTTGAGTTCGCGGGTGTTGAAGCAGATGGTGTCGCGCTGCAAACCGGCGACTACAGCTATAGCGCGGATGTACTTACCCTGAATGAACCCTACGTTGCCACTCTGACTGGCGGCCAGACCGTTAGCTATTCGGCACTGTTCACCAGCAGTGTACACGGCGATACCAGTGCCCAATTCTCGGTAACCGCGATGGACGCGCTCACCGGTGATTGCTTCGATCTCAGTACCATTACCCTTGAGGGTGGCGCCAAGATCGAACAAGGACGAGCTAAAATTGTCGGTAACGTCGGTAGTGCAGGTTACTGGACCGTCAGCTTGGATAAAGCAGGGGAATACCAGGTTCTGCTCACGTACAGCACAGAAGGCGGTGACAAGATCGTCTCCTATATGTTGAATGATGGTGGCAGGTCGAACATGGTGTGGCCGGATGTCTCGCCAACTAGTCCTCAGGATATGGAGTTCATCCACAACCTGGACGCTGGCGTGCATCGTATCGGCATGATCAACCGCGACGGCGACTGGGGTTGGGCGAGCCTGCACAACCTGTGTGTTAACTTCCGTGGCAGCCTCGACATTACAAGCCCGCAGTCGTTTGATAGCTTGACCAGTGGTTCTGATATCGTTGTGGACTTTAGCAAGGATGCCAGTGGGGACCTGACCTATTCAGTTAATGGTGGCAGCACCCAAGCCTATAGCGGCGCAAGCCCGCTGGTAATTCCCACCACGGGTGATGGCATTTATGACCTGAAGTTCGGTGTCGCCGGAACCAGTCTCACGGAAACTATGCGAGTACAGGTGGGTGAAGCGCCCGGTCCATTCTATGTCGATACCCTGGGTTCACAGTTTGTGCTGGGCAACAAGCCGTTCTATTTCAATGGCTCCAACCAGTACTACCTGATGTACAAGCCGGAACCCATGGCGGAGGACTTTTTCAAGCGCGCCAACTTCCTGGGTATGACCTCGGTCCGGACCTGGATGTTCTGCAACGACACCAAAACCCATGATGGTGTTTGTATCAACATGGAATCCGGTGGTGAGTTCCTGCTGACCAAAGCGAACCGTACCGCAGAAGAGCAGACTATCGTCGATCGCAGTTTTGAGCTGTTCGACAACTATGTCGCTCTGGCGCATCAATACGACATCAAGCTGGTGCTCTCTCTGGCGGATCACTGGGACTACTTCGGCAACCTGGACTCCTATGGTGCCCCGCATTACTCCACGCCGTCATCGGTGGAGAAGTTCAAGGCCTTTATTACTGAGCTGTTGCAGCATCACAACCCGCTCACTGGTTACACATACGCTGAAGATCCTGCGATCATGATGTGGGAGCTGGCGAATGAGCCGCGCTGTTCCAGTGGCTGTGATGCCGAGATCTTCAAGGCATGGGCGAGTGATGTTTCCAGCCTGCTGAAGACGCTAGCACCTAATCACCTGGTGTCCATCGGCGCGGAGTCTTCGTTCGGCCACAATGGTACCGGGGATGACTTCAAATTTATCCAGTACGTCAATGACTTGCCCACCATCGATGCGATCAGCGCGCACCTGTACCCGACCTGGTGGAATATGTCAGATGCAGAAACCCTGGCCAATATCGACCAGCTTGCGGAAGTAGGGCGCGTACTTAACAAGCCGACCTACATCGGCGAGTTCAGCTGGCCTGTCGCATCTGAGGCGAGCGTTGCGGAAGACTTGCAGACCCGTTACCAGAAGTTTGTTGACTGGTATGCGAGGGCCGAGGAAAACAAGGATTCCATTGGCGGTATGCACGCCTGGCAGCTCTCCGGCCTGGAGTGGGGCAATGGCGAGACGCCGCTGGATGCGTGTCAGTGGTGCGCTGGTCCCTATGGTGAGCCAACCGGCGGCTGGACGGCCAATAACGACGGCTTCCAGATGTACTGTGCAATGACACCGGAAGAGCAGCTGCTCACTGAAACTGGTGCCCCGGGTGCGAACAAGGAGGGTAATATTATCCATATTGACCTGCATAAGCCCGTGTGTGACTTGCTGATTGATCGCTCTGCTTACTACGAGTCGCTGAATCAGTAACGACACCCGGTCGAATAACCGGTCAAAAATGGGGCCGCAGCGGATGGATTCGCTGCGGCTTTTTTTATGGGCTTCCAGTGCGGGTGCAGGTACTTCACGGGGGGAGCTCTTTTCAGGCTATATAGCCTCTGCCGGGTCGTATCCTTCGGATACGGTTGTCGAAATTGGGAGATAGACATGTTGGCAACCAACAATGGGGCTATAAACAGATGGAGACAGTCGCGGTCACTTAATCCGCACGAAACCACCTGAAGCTCGTTTTGGCGCCGGGTGTTGCCAATGGTTCTGTAGCTGACTTCTTTCGCTGGTGCAGGTTACGCCCCTACTGGTCCGGGAGCCCTCCTCAGGCTGCGTGCAGTGAGGCAACTGTATCCCATTCATAGCCATTGCCGCTCTCGACCGGAGCATCCTGGCATGCGGATACCTATTCGTCCATTTCGGCGTGCTGTTGGCGTTAGTCGTACTTGTTACAGCACTCTGCGGTTTGGCTCTTTGACGACCAGGAGTTCTCCGTCCGGTCCCCGTGGCGAATTAATGAACAGTCGTCGCTTCAACAGTGAGCGGGAGCTTTCGCTGCTGAGCTGCGCCCACCTGAAGACCAGCGAGAATGCCCGGGTGGTGGTGGGCGGCATGGGCATGGGCTACACCCTGGCCGCCGCCCTGGAGGTACTGCCGCCCAGCGCCGAGGTGATCGTCGCCGACCTGATCCCCGAGGTGGTGGAGTGGAACCGCGGCCCCCTGGGCGACTGTGCCGGCCGGCCCCTGGATGACAGCCGCACCAGGGTGCATATCGGCGATGTGCGAGAGCTGCTGGAGAGGGATGACAGTGAATACGATGCGGTGTTGCTGGATGTGGACAACGGCCCCGAGGGGCTGACCCAGAGCGACAACAACTGGCTGTACTCCCTTGAGGGCACCAGCTGTATCTACGAGAGCCTGACTGCGGGCGGCATGCTGGCAGTATGGTCGGCGGGGCCTGACAGCATGTATGTCAACCGGTTGAAGAAGGCCGGCTTCAGGGTCGAGGTCAAGACCGTGCGCGAGCGCCCCGGGAAGGGGGCGCGGCATACCATTTTTCTGGCAAAGAAAACGACCGCGTAATATGCAAGAGGCGATGGAACTGAAGAATACTCGTGTGGGATTGCCTGGTTGCTTCAGCGTCAGGACTTTTATCTACCAATAGCAGGGTCATCCAGTATTCTTCGTTGGTTGATGCGGGTTCCGTAATGTCGCCATCCCTGGATTGATCCTCGATACAGGCTTCTCACTCCCGCAGCAACTTTCTGATTTGGCGTGGTAGTCACTGACCAGGCCGCCAGTCGTTTCTATATGGCAGCAGGCCGACAGTCTTCTCTTGAGCATGCCACGCGCACGGCTGGCCCGGCTTTTGATTGCGGAGACTGAGACCTGCATTCTCGCGGCGATCGCAGGCATCGTCTCACCTTCTATATCGCTTGCCAGAATAGTCTCCCGGTATAAGGGGGGGAGCTGGGCAACGAATGACATCATGCACTCTGACAGCTCCGCGTGCAGGCTGATATCCTCCTGTTCCAGGTCGGGATAACCCTCCTTGAGCTCCTGCATGTTCTCGCCCCGACTGCGGTAGTAATCCGCCACCGCAGAGCGGGCAGCGGCGTAGAGCCAGCCCACCAGGTTGTTTATCTCCCTGCCATCCCGGTCTGCGGCCAGGGCCTTGACAAGCAGGTCTTGAAGCAGGTCCTCCACCGGCGCATGATCGGGCAGGCGCCGGCGAAGATAGCGACTCAGGCTGTGACGCAGCCCTGAAGAGGCCACGTCTGCAGTTTCCATGGGCTGTTGCGGCATCAAGGTAAACCTCGCCTACAGCACTCTGCCTCGCCTGTGCCCGCCTCATTGGGAAGGCAGCAGTCAACGTGGCCGTCTGCACTATCTCCCGTGGCGCTTAACGGGATACAGCAGGCTTCCTTCTGGGGGGCGGTGCTTTCAGTAAAAGTCTCGAGATCAGCCATGGTGTAGAAGTGCTCCCAGGCAATCCCCTGGGGGTCAAACGTCCAATGTTTCTCGCTCCGTGCATAGCAGCAGGCCGTGTCGCCCTGATCGACAGCCGAAAAGCCAGAAGCGGAATCGGCGAGGGCCCTGAGTTCCGACAGTTCCTCGGTGGAGTCGGCCTGTATACCGAAGTGGTTGATACCAATGGCATGGCCTCGGGAAGACAAAGCGAAGCTAAGTGGCGGGTCCTCCAGCATCCACTTGGCGTAATCCGGTTTCTCTTTGTCCGGGGCCTGTCCAAATAACTTGCTGTAGAAAGTAATATTTCCGGCGAGATTATTGACCGCGATGTGCACGTGAAAACGCTTCATTTCCTGATCCTGTCAAAATTGAAGATAGCAATGCATCCTCTGCGATGCAGCCTTATAGACGGGAGATCTGGAAAAGGTCGCAAAATTCCAGGCTGAGGGGTCTATATTTGCGCCGGCGGGACTGCCTATCCCGGAATTTCCTGCATGGCGTGGGTGACGCCGGCCCCCGCCCTCCAGCCAGCAGGGTCGGGCAATTTCACCGGTCGTTTGGCCCCATGGCGGTGTGAGCCAGACCGTTATCGACCCTGGCTGCAATCATGTGATGGCGCGGCAAGCCGCTGAACAAATTGAGTCGCGTAACGCAAGCGTGATTTACCCCGCGCTCAGATTTCCGGTTGTTGTTTTGTACGGGAGGCGAAGCGCTCCGCCTCGCTGAGCAGTTGCCCTATTGCCGAGGACCCGTAAATTTCGCCGTTGAACAGGACGGTATGGATGTGGCGGGTGTTGGTAATGCTCTCCAGCGGGTTTGCCTCGAGCAGCACCAGGTCTGCGTATTTGCCTGCCTCTACAGTACCCAATTCACTGGAACGGCCGAAGTAGGCGGCCGGGTTGAGGGTGGCCGCGCGCAGTGCTTCCGCCGGCGACAGTCCCGCATCTGCCAACAGTGCCAGCTCTTCGTGCAAGCTGGACCCGGGGTATATCCCCCACCAGTTGGCATCGGTCCCGGCCAGTATGCCCACACCTGCCGCCTGCATCTCGTCAGTAACTCTTGCCAGTGCCGCCTGGAGCCATGCGGAGTCCGGCGATTCACCGAAGAAAGCCAGTTCCCACGCCTGCCAGTCTTTCCATTCCTCCAGGAGGGGAGCGGCGATATAGCGGTTATCAGGGTTGGCGGGCCAGGAGTGGACCCGCTCATGCCTGTACAGCACCAGGGTCGGCACATGCCAGGTCCCTTGCTCGACAAAGGTTTTGAAGAGCTTACGGCACTGTGAGGAATCATAGCGCCGGGCCATCTCCTTCAATGCGCTGTAAGCGGTATCTCCATTCAGCTGTTGCCGCAGGCGATCGCGGATTGCCGGCGATTGGCCGGCGCACTCCTCCAGTATGCCAAAGAGGTGCTCGATCGACTTCTGGCCGGCCCGGGCCGCCTCGGACGCCGTGATCGAGCGGGGCACGTGGCCGACCAGGTCCAGTTGGTGCTCGCGGGCGGCCTCCGCCAGGGCGAAGTATACCGGCCGCGGGACAAGGTTGTGGACCTTGATCATATCCACACCGCGCCCGCCCCCCATTGCCACGAATGACCGGGCTTCCTCGGCCGTGGCGGGCCTCCATGGATCGTGCTCTTCCTGGTCAGGCGCCGAGGCACCGACGGTAAAGCTTGCCGACGACAGCCGCGGGCCCACCTGGCGGTTGGCCAGAATATCCGCCTGCCACTGCCGAATGGTCGAGATAGGGGCATCGTATCGGGCGCAGGGTTCGGGGCAGTCACCGAGCATGATGCGAATCCCGGTGACACCGTGGGCGATAAATACGGGCAGGATCGACTCTCTGCTGATGGTATCCGAGGCTGTATGGGTGTGCATGTCCCACAGCCCGGGGATCAGGTACTTTCCGCTCCCATCTATTATCTGCGCCCCGCGGGGAGTGGCTTGGCTGGATTTCTCCACCGACGCGATCTTGTCACCCTGAATAACTACATCCTTACCCGGCTCCACGATACCTCTTTCAACATTGACCACGGTAACATCGCGGATGACTACCGGTGCGGGCATTGCAACCGCACACCCCGGGGGCGCGAATAGCAGGAAAGTGCTGAGCAAGCTGTAGAAATTGGCTCTCACACTGGTTCTCCGTTTCGGTGTTTCACATCCTGCCTGTGGCAGGAAGAAATCTGGCACGATCAGATTGTGCTGGGCTGCTGCGTGTGGGTGCTACTAACTTCAGTAAGTAGGCCGTTATCCTGGATAACCTGGGCGCTTGGCCATAAAAACTGCGAAGCCCAGCCCGGGCATCCGGTTCCGGGCGTAACATTGATTCGACGATTTACTTATGGATCCTCCAGATCCTTCACTGACCTCCCTGGTATTATTGCTCCCAGCACTCTACTAACCGGGACTGGTGGACAATATCTTAACCTGGCCTCAACAGTTCTTTATATCGCCTTCCTCTAGTTAGCCTCGGCTTCGAAAAGTGATCTTCCTCTCAAATACAAGATGCTAGAAATCAGTGTCGATACAAGCGTTAATGCCAGGACAGAAATTACAACCCCTATTTTGGGTATCTCACCCTGAGGATAAAGGCCGCCTGGAATCGACGTGTGGGGCTGAGCTAGTATGATGAATGCCGCTAGAGTGCAGGAAGTAGCATGGACGATGAGGACAAAGAAAAATGCTTCCCTATTTATCCTCAGGTTTTTATGCAAGGAGTTGCAGATTGCGAAAACTACGGGCCAAAATATCGTCATCAGCGCCATGGGTACTTGTATATCGAATAATCGATCAATTGGCACCTGGCTTTGACTTTCATCAAATAAGGCGAGCGGGGTGTCGAACACTAGATAATAGACCGATCGTCCCAGTATTATCAGGGCTACACAGAGGATAAGTAGCCGTGCGTTTTTCGGTTGAAGCAAATCCTTTATATTCATTTCATTTCGTCCTTAATGACGGAGCTTCTACTCTGATGATACGGGGAACACTATTGGATAGCGTGGTGCCCCACTTTTAATCAGGGGGGGTTGGTTGCTACGTTATCAGGCTCGCTTGAGTAGCCATAGTAAAACGGTATTGTTAACAGTGAAAATACTACATTGATAACCACAGCGGTTTGAATCCCAGAAGTTAATTCTCCCTCTAGAATCTCTGCGAATACTGCGCCAAGGCATAAAACCAGGAGCGAGACAGTCATACCGTATATTAGTGATGAATTAATCGCCAATTCATTAATTTCTTTGTTGTGTGTAAGTCTGATGGTAAGAGCGATGATGCCATTAAAGAAAATGAATGGAATACTCACTGCAAGGCTAATTAAAATGATTTCCAAAGGTGATGAGGCCTGGAGTAGTTCTATATAAAAAACATATAGTGCAAAGGATGCAGGTGCTACCATCAGGACAATGATTATTGTTAAAAACGCGTAATCGCCACGGTTAAGTGATCTTAACTTCTCTTTGATGTCCATTGTGGTGCAGTGGTCGAGCAGGCCGTCTATAACGGCTGCGCTAAAGATCCTGTCAGGTAAAATTTAAGAAGAGGTGCGATACGCTAAAGATTTTGTGTCGTCTTTTCCCATGCTGATTATTGCTTCAGTCATGTTTAAGCCATGTCTTCCGTTTCGGCCATGCGGGATTTTGGGCATACGATTTTATAGTGCATGGACCATCTTTTGCCGAGGACTATCACCTCCGGATACCTTTGTAATGCCCATTCATACCGTCCTGGAAGTACTCTACTCTGGTTTGCACAATGTGGTCATGAATGCAGCGCTTGTCCGCCCGAAAAATGAACAATTTGTTGATAACGTCTAAAGGGGAGAAGACCGCAAAAGCCGTCTTGAGCAAAGGCCGGTAGAAAATGAGCGTATCAAAATCGGGGATCTTGCCCTCCATATCTCGAATGGAGATGCCGAGTATTTTCTTGCCTACTGTTTGTCCCCTTTCTAGCAGCAGTGAACTATTGATCAATAGAAAGGCGAGGTAGCCATATGTGAGCAGGAACAGCGGATACATCACCGGGTTATTCTCCGCGTATTTCGTGCCAACAAGGATGGCCACCGGTATGAAGGCGACCATAATGACAAGTCCGTCAAGAAAGGCAGCCAGCAAACGCTCGGTCCGGCCGGCAGTGCCTACTTTCGGGACCGGCACTTCTTCCGGGTGGGAGCGCTTTCTCTGTTCGATCCTGTGCAGTATCTCCCGGGCCCGTTCCGGGTAGATATCCTTGTTCACACCGGAGTAGGCTTCCTGTAGCTGCTGGAAGTTATATTTTTTGAAATCAGGACAGCTATCCATTTCCATTGCCTGTTTAGCTTTTTATTCTTAATTATTCATTATCGTACAACAGTTTTGATATCGGCTGTATATAAACATGTCCGATAAATAGTCTTATCGCCCAGAGCCAGAATGCTGGCCTGGATCGGCAAACTCTACTGTAAAGTCACGCATGTTCTTCTACCTTGGATGTGCTCGTTCGGCGCTTGGCTTTGGGTTTGGTGCGCTTCACTCGATAGGCGATCTGGTTGCCATTGCCTTCCTTTTTCGTGATTTCCAGCTTTCCTTTCAAATTCTCCAATAGCTGCGAGAACTTGGCGGCCCCGTAGGAGCGCGGGTCGAAATCCGGCATCGAGCGCTTCAGGAAGCTCCCTGCCGCAGAGGCGTTGGCCCAGCCGCTATCGTCCTGGAACTGCTCCCAGGCCTTGGTGAGTAGCGGGATCAGCTCTTCCGGATCACTCTGGCCCTTCCTGGCTGCCGGTGCTTTCGGCTTGTCCGCTGCCTTCGACTCTGCGGGCTCGTCATCGCCACCCAGGTTTTCGGTGAATATAAAGTCATCACAGGAGTTGCGGAAGGAAATAGGCGTCTTGCGTTCGCCGACGCCGAACACGAACATCTCGTCCTCGCGCAGGCGGGCGGCCAGTTTGGTGAAGTCGCTGTCACTGGAGACCAGGGCGAAGGCATCAAAGCGCTTGGAGTAGAGCAGGTCCATGGCATCGATGATCATCGAGGCATCCGTGGAGTTCTTGCCGGTGGTGTAGGCGAATTGCTGCACCGGCTGGATGGCCAGCTCGTTGAGGGATTTCTTCCAGTTCTTCAGGTTGTCGCTGGACCAGTCTCCATAAGCGCGCTTGATGACGATATGGCCGTGTGCCGAAATCTCGTCCAGGATCGCCTTGACCTTGGAATACTGGGCATTGTCCGCATCGATCAAAACAGCGATTTTCTTGTGGTCATCGAGGTCTTTCATTGCCTTCCTTGCTCCTGTTATTCCGGGCGCTCAATCAGTAGGGGTTGGTTAATGATTCCTTACCTGCCAAAATCCAACTCTGACCCCAATTATTTTTCTACTTTGAATCCATGGGTGTATCGAGTTTGGCGGAGCTGTGCACGAATTCTCCTGGCCGTGCCTGGAGTTGATTCAAGCTTCTCCATTGGCCCTGGCAATGATCTCGGGCACCAAATCAGCAGGAAACAGCGATTTGGACAAGTACTGCCGGCCGCCGGATTTGGCCACCAGAATCAGTCCCAAATCGGTTTCAATGACGCGCTCTATATCAGGCCACAATAGCGCTGTTTGCGTATGGGCTGTCTGGGTCTGGATACCGTGATCATCTACAGTTAATTGCACTTCGGCGCCCGCACCCTTGCCCCACATCTGCCGTGTCAACCACCAGGCGCGCCGGAATCGAATATGCAGCAGCTCCAGAATCGCTAAAGCGATCAATATGTAACCGGCGACCTTGGGCTGCTCTGTGAACGACAGTATGCCAGCACCGGCAGCAAACAGTAATAGCGGGAACAGGTAGTTGGGTTTGGCACCTTTACCGTGGGGCAAAGACTGGTCGAAACACTCGGCAAGGTATTCGCGGGATAGCGTAAATTGGGTATTAAACGGTTGCACGGGAGCCACGGGTTGTATTTGGTTGCCTGTCATGTCTGAAGTTATACCTTGCCCCAGGGATTGTAGAAAGGTGTTTTGGGACTTCTCCAACCCTGGTGGGCGAGGAACACAGCCGCGAGGGACGACATTCCCAGTACGCCGCCAACACCAGCTCGCTGGTGTGCCCTTGCTTGGCCTCGTCAGGAAGATCTCCAGATGCTACTGGCAGAATAAGCATACTTATATAAGCCCCAGAAATAGGGAATCATCAGAGCAGATACCACCAAATATCCGACCAGGGCTTGCACTACGCTTACCTCTTGCGCTGCAGATGCAATATCTTTGTCTAAAAGCGGCATAGCCAGCACACTAATGACAAGCAACACAAAATAGATCTGCCAGAACCTCTGTGATATGTACCTTTTTCCTCTTGCTCGGCCCCAGATCGCATATAGACCAAAGTATGTCAGAACAATTAAAGGAAGATCTTTTATAAAATCAACTGGTTGATAGGCCCCCGACAGTCCTAAGATAAGTTTATTGCCAATCCCCAGTGCAACTATCAGTAGGGTATAGATGAAAATTATCATGGAAGTTCCTTTTTTCTTGCCTAACGTCTTGGTGGGCCGGCGGTACGGAGCAGTGCCCAGTACCGGTGGGCTCAGGATCGGATTCTGGTTGCCTGTGATTCTTTTGTATGTATTTAAGAGCCCCAGGGTTAGTCACATAAGTGTGGCCAGATCAGGCTTAAGGCACGCTCTTATTCTGAGTAATCCAGTGCCAAAATGTTGATCTGACCCCAATTATTCTAAGTGAAATTCAACTTTTCCCTGCCTAGACCCAAATAGCTCATGGAGCCCTTTGATAAAATCAGTAACTTCATCGTCTTTTCCATCACGCAAATATGCAAGAAAATCTGATTGCACGCTATTGTGTTGGCCTTTCATGTCTACTGACACTCGGACTTCTTTGAACCAGTCCTCGTCGTCCGCATAACCACACATTTTAAGTTCTAGGCGTATTTCATTTTTCTGATTTATTGATGATAAATTCATGGCTACTTTTGCCTAACGCTCGCAGCACAGGCCGGAAAACCGCGTAGCGGTTTGGAGGTCCAGGCCACGAAGTGGCCGATTGTTCCTGCG